>NZ_DASVTH010000031.1:0-97025 GCF_036387615.1 Allosphingosinicella sp. | reverse complement strand
GCCAAGCCGGCGATAATGGCAGCCCGAGCGAGCTGCGGTTCGGCTACATACTGCGAACAGGAGCAAACTGGCGCTCGCCCATTCGCAAGTTCCGCCTCGTTGTGGACAAGGGCGACCCGCGCAACATCGTCAGCTTCTGCGGGACGGGCGTACGGAGAATCAGTCCAACACAGTTCGAGGTGCGACACGCCAATTGGCGGCCGACCGAGGACCTTCGCGTGCTCGTGGTGCGTCCGTTTGACGTTAGGTAATGCTCCCGATCCAACGAGAGCATTCAAGCTCCCGTTCACCCAAGCTCCGCCACCGAGGGAACGATGAAGAAGGCTCTCTTCTGCGTCGCGGCGATCACCGGCCTCGCCTCACCGGCTGACGTGACCGGGGGCTGGGTTGCCGCACCGCCGTGTCGCGCCATCCAGGCACCGGTTCAACCGTCCCTATTGGTGAACATTGGAGCGCCGTCGCTTAGCGGCTGGGGCGCTTTTCTCTGCCAGGAACGCCCGCGAATGTCCGCTTTCGACCCAAGGAAGACATTCGCCCCCGAAGTCTGCCATCCTCAGCGGCGTTGCGCTAGCGGCTAAGGCGCCCATGCGTCGCAAGACCAGAAACACCGCCGTTCGCACGACGCCGGGCCCTTTGCTTCCTCACAAATCGGGGGCGCAAGAGAATATTGAGCCCTTTGACGTTCACGCTTACGATGATCGGCGGGGGCTCGGTACCACAGGCGGATGGGGGCAGGAGTGGCTCAGACACTTACCGAAACATGGCTGCGCCGTTTGGATATCCATCTCCTGATGGTGACGACGGTTATCCTCGCGGCCATTGTCTTCATCGCGGCCAGCATGTTGGGCAGACCCGGAATAGAAACGGTCGACACCTCCACCGGCCGCCGGTTTCCGTGCACGGTGGTCAAGGTGATGGACGGAGACGGCCCGGTAATCTGTGAGGAACAAGATCAATCGGGCCGGCAGGTTCAGGTGCGGCTGCGCGGCATAGAAGCGCGCGACGGGGACGGGAATTGCCGTATCGCGCAAGGCTGTCCGGAGATGAACTGGCAGGAAGCGAGGGCGGTGCTCACTCGCGTTGCAGGCGCCCGCATGAACTGTTTGTCGCGCGACGGCTACCGCGACCGCGTCGACGCCTTCTGCACCAACCTCACAGGCGTCGACGTCAATTGCGAACTGGTGAAGATGGGAGCAGCCGTGCGCTGGCCTGAATTCGACGCCGAAGGGCGGCTGCTGCGCTGCATTCCCGGCCGTCGCAGTTGAACAGCGCCGATCTCCTCGAACGAGTGCGGGTCAAGCTGTGGAGCACAGCTGTCGGTCCCGCCATCGTCATCTGGTTCTTCGGCTACGTGCTGGTCGACATCGTCGCGTTTCTGGTCAACCGGTCCGCGCCAGGAATGAGCCTGGTGGCGTCGATACCAATGCTGGTGCTGGGCGTCTGTCAGACCGAAGCGATCGATATGCTAAGGGCGCGCATGGAGCGGTTCCGTTGGACTGTTCGCGCGTCTCTGCTGCTGCTTGCGACCTTGAGCGCAACCGCAGTTCAAGCGCTGTTCGATCTTTACTGGACGCGCTACGTGGCGCTCGCGTTCTTTCCGACCTGGCAGACGTGGGCACTCCAAATCACTCCGCAGCGAATCTCAACCGCCGGCGTGCTCAACCTGTGGACCTTCTGTCTGGCCCTGACCTTGCTGTGGGCCGCGCGGGCCAGCCGGTCGGCCGAAGTCAATGCGGCGCGCGCGGCCGAGGCCGAAGCGGCGGCGGCTAGGGCGCAGTCGGCGGCTCTGCGGCTTCAGCTCAACCCGCACTTCCTTTTCAACACGATGAATTCGATCTCTAGTCTCGTCGCGCTCGATCGCAAAAGCGAGGCGGAGGAGATGATGGGGCGCTTGTGCGACTTTCTTCGCGGCTCGCTGAACGCAGACCCGATGGCAGACGTCCCGCTGTGCCAGGAGATTGACGCGATCGACGCCTATCTCAGCATCGAGGCGACGCGCTTTGGGGAGCGGCTCGAGATCGACATCGACGTCGCGCCTGACACGGTCGACGCCGCTGTGCCCAGCTTTATCCTCCAGCCCTTTGTGGAGAATGCGATCAAGCACGGAGTGTCGCTAGTGAAGGGTCCTGCCCATGTCACCGTGGCGGCCGTGCGCGAGGATCGCGAGTTGGTGCTGACGGTGACCAACAGCGCCAGCTTCGGCGACCCGGCGGTCCCGGGTCACTTGCCGTCACGCCACAGCACCGGCATCGGGATCAACAACACCCGGGAACGCCTGCGAAATCGCTATGGCGTCCGGGGTAAGCTGGTCGCTGGGCCCACGAATGACGGCTACCGAGCCGCAATCCGCTTTCCTTTTACGACGTGCCGGTAGGATGGGTCGGATTGCGGGAGGTCGACCACGGGTCAGACCCGGTGTTCTGTTTCCCGTGCTAGAAAGCGGCTGGAGTGACCTGGATCAACATTTCCTGGGCTAACAAGAGTTTGTCGTGGTCGCGAATGCGATCGTGTTGGTGAGGCAGCGGTGCGCAGCGGGTCGGTTCCGTTCACAACCACCCTGTCGTCGTTTCTTCAGGTTTTTTCCTGGGGTCCGCTCCTGCTCATTTTCTTTTCAAAGAGAAAATTGATCGACGGCATCTGCCTCGGCTCGCTGATCGGCACAGGTTTCGGAAAACATAGGTTTCTAAGGTCAGGAATGGACGGTGATGGACAGGTAATGGCGGAGAGGGAGGGATTCGAACCCTCGGTACGGTTGCCCGCACAACGGTTTTCGAGACCGCCGCATTCGACCACTCTGCCACCTCTCCGCACGAGATCGGTCCGAAGCCCCGCGAGCAGCGGGGCGGGTCGATGAGGCGGGCGCTCTAAACCACCGGCGGAGCATCGCGCAAGTGCATCGGGAGCGCCCTTCCTTGCTCCCCGCGCGTTTGGCCCTAAATTGGAGAGCGATATGCCACGCCATGACATGCCGTTCGCGGCCGACCCCGTTTCCGCCCCGCCGATCGCGCACGCGCACTTCTCGATCGGCGATGTGGTTCGACACCGCTTGTTCGAATTCCGCGGTGTGATCTTCGATGTCGACCCCGTCTTCGCCAATTCCGAGGAATGGTACCAGGCGATCCCGGAGGAAATCCGGCCTCGTAAGGACCAGCCCTTCTATCACCTGCTCGCAGAGAACTCGGAAAGCAGCTACGTTGCTTATGTCAGCCAGCAGAATCTGCTTGCGGACGATGAAGGCGGGCCGATCGATCACCCGGCGATCTCCGGCATCTTTACCGATTTCACCGGGGGCCGTTATCAGCTGAGGCGCGAGCATCGCCATTGACCGGCGGCAATGTTGACACTCTTCCCGCCCCCATGTAGCAGCCCGGTTTCCCGCGCGGGGTTGGCCGTGGCCGTGAACGCGTGGACAGCATAAAGGTATAGGTTAAGCCATGTTCGCAGTCGTGCGCACGGGCGGCAAGCAGTATCGCGTTGCCCCCGGAGACAAGATCGTCGTTGAAAAGCTCGCCGGCGAGGCGGGCGAGACCGTGTCGCTGGGCGACGTGCTGCTTGCGGGCAGCGGTTCGGACCTGCAGTCGACCGATGGGCTGACCGTTTCTGCCGAGATCATCGCCCAGGCCAAGGCCGAGAAGGTGATCGTGTTCAAGAAGCGGCGCCGGCACAATTACCGCCGCAAGAACGGTCATCGTCAGCAGCACACGATCCTGCGCATTACCGCGATCGGCGATCACAAGATCGAGCGTGCCCCGGCTGCTGCCGAGGCACAGCCCGCGCCCGAGCAGCAGGTTACGCCTGAGCAGCAGGCTGCGGCGACCCCGGTCGACACCGCTCCCGAAGCCAAGGCTCCCAAGAGGCGTGCCGCCAAGGCTCCCGCGGCGCCGGCCGACACCGAAGCGCATATCGCCGAGCCGCTGAAGGTAGACGGTGCAGAGAGCCCGATGACAGACAGCCCGGTTTCGTCTAAGAACGATTCCGAATAAGTAATCGAAGACACGAAGGCAGTTCGAGATGGCACATAAGAAAGCAGGCGGTTCATCGCGCAACGGTCGTGACTCGGCCGGCCGTCGCCTGGGAGTGAAGAAGTTCGGCGGCGAGAGCGTCGTGGGCGGCAACATCATCGTGCGTCAGCGCGGCACGAAATATTATCCGGGCGCCGGCGTTGGCATGGGCAAGGATCATACCCTGTTCGCGCTGACCGACGGCCGCGTCGCGTTCCGAGATGGCAAGCTCGGCCGCAAGTTCGTGTGCGTGGACATGCCTACCACAGAAGCGGCGGAATAGCGGACGATCAGGGTCGTCCGCAAAGGGACGGCCCCTCGGGATCTCAGCAGAGAACCATCAAGAGGGAGAGGGGGCCGCCCCCTCTCCCTTTTTCATTTCTCCCTCGAAACTGTCGCCGGCCCGTAAACAGGAACGGCATGGCGACGCAGAGCCAAGGGGAAGTGCGGTGTTCGCGAGGACCGAGAGACTGCTGCTGAGGCCGGGCTGGGCGGAGGACGCCCCTGCCCTGTTCGACGGGATCGCCGACGAGCGTGTCATCCGCAATCTCGCCAGCGCGCCGTGGCCCTACCGCCTCGAGGACGCGGTGGCGTTTCTCGCGACCGAGCGAAAGCCGGATCACGGAAATTTCCTGATTTTCCGGAGAATGCCGGGCGAGACCCGGCTGGTCGGCTCGATCGGTTTCGGGCGGACGCCGGATGGCAACCGCGAGTTCGGCTACTGGATTGCGCGGCCTTTCTGGGGTCGCGGCTATGCAACCGAAGCGGGACGCGCGGTGATCAAGCTGGCCAGGGACAGCCTCCGCCTACCGCGCCTCCACGCCGGGCACTTCCTCGACAATCCAGCCTCCGGACGGGTGCTGGAGAAGCTTGGCTTTCGACCCACTGGCGTGATCGCACCCCGCTTCAGCGTCGGCCGGGGTGAGCCGGCCCTCAGTCGCCTGTTCGAGCTCGACTTCGGCCTGCAGGAGGAGGCGGCAAGCCACCTCGCTTTCGAGAACGCATCGGAGATGGTGGCGGCCTGATTCATGCCCCTCTCCCTTTAGGGGAGAGGGTTGCGCAGCCTTAGCGAGCCTCTTTCGCGAGCTTAGGCGGAGCTGGGTGAGGGTGACAGCGGCTGAGGTTCGCCGCAAACCTCCGAACCCTCACCCTCCCACTCGCTTCGCGAGCGGGCCCCTCCCTCTCCCGAAATGGGAGAGGGGCTAAGCCAGTGCGAGCTTCCGCTCCGCACTCGCAATCAACGCGCGGTCGTCGTGGTTCCAGGGGTGGAAGCGCGGCATGAAGAAGCTCGCCCAGGCGGCGAACACCTTGCGCATCATCCCCGGCCGGCCGAACGCGAACCAGAACAGCTTCGCCCAGACCTTGGGGCCGGTAAGGCCGTCCTGGCGAAGCAGCTCGAGCGCACCGATCGTGCGGTCGACCAGGAAATTGCGGGTGACGAGCAGCATCACCTTGGCCTTGACCTGCCAACGCTTGCGCCGCGGCCAGTCCCGCGTTGCATGCAGCCAGGTGTCGTAGGCGACGCCCTTATGCTCGATCTCCTCGATCGCGTGCCAGCGCCACAAAGCGGCCGATTCCGCATCCGCCTGCGCAAGATGCCGTGGATCGCGGAGCAGCTCGTGCGCGAGGATGGCGGTGAAGTGCTCCAGCGCCATGGTCGCGGCGAGGCTCGCGATCGGCGGCTTGGACCGGACGAAATCCAAGCGCCAGTCGACGCGGTGCTCGAGCGGAGACAGGTCGTAGCCCGCCTCATGCGCGCGCTTGTTGAAGGCGACGTGCTCACGGCTGTGCATCACCTCTTGCGTCACGAAGGCTTTGATCTCGCCCGCCAGCTTAGGATCGGCGCCGTCGCGGAACTTGCGCACGCTCTCGACGAAGAAGGCCTCGCCCTTCGGGAAGGTCGCCGAAAGCGCGTTGTAAAGTGCGGTTGCCACAGGATCCCCGCCCATCCACCAGCGCTCGGTGCGGTCGCCCCGGCCGAAGCGGCGGTCGCGGGGCGTGATGGTGAGGTCGGAGGGTGTCGTTTCGCGCGCCATGCTGTATCTCCCGGTCCTCCCCGACTGGAACATACTGACATCGATGTCAATAGTACGTGCCCGCCTAAGCCCTGAACAAAGCCGGTCGCAGGCGCTGGAAGCCGCTCGCCGCTTATTGATCGAGGCGGGCCCGCAGGCCGTGACTTTGAAGGCCGTGAGCGCGGAAATCGGCAAGACGCACGCCAACCTCCTTCATCATTTCGGCTCGGCGGCGGGGCTGCAGGCCGAGCTCGCCCGGCATATCGGCGACCGGGTGACGGCTGGTATCGCCGAAGCGGTGGAGCGGGCGCGCAAGGGCGAGACGGACCCGCGCGAGATCGTCCATCGCACCTTCGACGCGTTCGATCAGGAAGGGGCGGGTGCACTTGCAGCCTGGATGATCATTTCCGGCAATCGCGACGCGCTGAACCCGATCCTGGAGTCGATTCATGACCTCGTCGACCAGCTTGGCGAGGGGCACGAGGATCGCCCGGTGCACGAGACCACCCTGTGGCTCGTCCTCGCCGCATTGGGCGACTCGCTGCTTGGGGGCCCAATGGCGACCGCGCTCGGTTTGCCGCGCGAGAAGGCGCGCGAGCTTGCCCGCGAGCAGCTGATCCGTGCCGCCGGGGTAGCGAAGCCGGACTGAGCCTCCTAAGTCCAGCCCATGCATTTCCTCGACCAAGCGAAGATTTACCTGAAGTCCGGCGGAGGCGGCCCGGGCGCCGTCAGCTTTCGGCGCGAGAAGTTCATCGAATATGGCGGGCCCGACGGCGGCAATGGCGGCAAGGGTGGTGACATCGTCTTCGTCGCCGAGCCGGGCCTGAACACCCTCATTGACTTTCGCTACACGCAACACTTCAAGGCGCCGCGCGGAAAGGGCGGCGCGGGGCAGAACCAGACAGGCGCCGGCGGCGACGATCTGGTCATCAAGGTCCCGGTCGGCACCCAGATCCTGTCCGAGGACAAGGAGCACGTCCTCGCCGACTTCACCGAGCCCGGGCAGCGCCAGATATTCCTGCGCGGCGGCGACGGCGGCCGGGGCAACGCCAGCTACAAGACTTCGACCAATCGCGCGCCGCGCCAGCACGGCACCGGCTGGCCTGCGGAAGAGATGTGGGTGTGGCTCCGGCTCAAGCTGCTCGCCGATGCGGGGCTGGTCGGGTTGCCCAATGCAGGCAAGTCGACCTTTCTCAACCAGGTCACCAACGCGCAGGCAAAGGTCGGCGCGTATCCGTTCACGACCTTGCACCCGCAACTCGGGGTCGTCCGGCATCGCCAGCGCGAGTTCGTGTTGGCCGATATTCCCGGCCTGATCGAGGGCGCGGCCGAGGGCGCCGGCATCGGCGACCGTTTCCTCGGCCATGTCGAGCGCACCCGGGTGCTGCTTCACCTGGTCGACGCCAATGGTGAGGATGTCGCCAACGATTACCTGACAGTGCGCGGCGAGCTCGACGCCTATGGAGCCGACCTGTCCGAGAAGGCGGAGGTGGTCGCCCTCAACAAGATCGACACGCTGGACGAGGAGCTTGTGGACGCGCTCGCCGCTGAGCTGGAGGAGGCGTGCGGGCACCCTCCCCTGCGCCTCTCCGGCGCGACCGGACAGGGCTCGACCGAGGTGCTGGACGCGATTCTAGAGAAGCTTGGGCCGGCAAAGGCCGTGCAAGCGGAAGAGGCGCCCGAATGGTCGCCGTTGTGAAACGCTGATGGCCGTGCTCGCGATCACGGGCGGAACCGGGTTCGTTGGGGAGCATCTGCTCCGCGCGGCGCTGATCGCCGGGCATCAGGTGCGGGCGCTGACCCGGACACCGCGGGCGAACGAGGCCGGGATCAGCTGGGTCGAGGGCGCGCTCGACCGACCGGACAGCCTGGCCCGGCTTGTCGAAGGCGCCGACGCAGTCATCCATATCGCGGGCTTGATCAGCGGCAGCCGCCAGGCATTCGAGGCGGTCAACGCACGGGGCACGGCCACTCTGCTCGATGCCGCGCGCAACGCGGAGGTGCCTCGCTTCATCCACATCTCGTCCCTCGCGGCGCGGGAGCCCGACCTGTCCGACTATGGCTGGTCCAAGGCCGAGGCGGAGCGGATCGTCGCCGACTCCGGTCTCGACTGGACCATCATCCGCCCGCCGGCCGTGTTCGGCCCCGGCGACCGCGAGACGCTGGAGCTGTTCCGGATGGCCAAGCGCGGCTTCGTCGCACTGCCGCCGAAGGGCCGCTTCTCCGTCATTCACGTGGAGGATCTGTGCGGCCTCATGCTGGCCGTGATCGACGCGCCCGAGACCGTCGGTGCCACCTACGAGCCCGATGACGGGCGCGAAGACGGCTGGGGAAACCGGCACTTCGCGCGGACCTTAGGGCGCCTTTACGGCAAGCGCGCCACGACGGTTGCGCTGCCGAAGCTGGTGCTGAAGGGCGCGGCCGGGATCGACCGGCTGGTTCGCCGCGACCGCGCCAAGCTGACGGCGGACCGGGTTAGCTATTTCTGCCATCCCGACTGGGTGGTCCGGCCGGAGCGGCGCCCCCCGCCCGATGTGTGGGCCCCGCAGGTTCGAACTCCCACGGCGCTCAAGGCGACCGCGGAATGGTACCGCTTGCAAGGCTGGCTTTGATCCCCCGTTAGGCGATCACGCTCCTGATCAGATAAGCAACGACCGCGAGCGCTGCGACGCTCGCGGCCCACAGCCCGACAAACCAGGCGAGCCTGCGCCAGAGCGGGCCGGGCGCTTCAATGTTCATGATAACCTTCATCACCGACCTTCCCGCGGAACACGTAATAGGACCAGGCGGTGTAGGCGAGGATGAGCGGGATCAGCACCGCCGATCCGACCAGCATGAAGAGCTGGCTGTCATAGGGCGCGGCCGCCTGCCAGATCGACACCCGCCCGGGGATCACATCCGGCCAGATCGAGACGCCCAACCCAAGCAGCGACAAGCCGAACAGACCCAGTACCCACAGGAATGGCGCATGATCTCGCCCCTGCCGCAGCGCGCGCCACGCGCCCCAGGCCGTCACCAGCACCAGCAGCGGCATCGGCACTGCGACGTACAAACCAGGAGTTTCGAACCAGCGCTCGTAATATTTTCCTTCGAGGAACGGCGTCGCGAGGCTGACCGCGCCAAATGCGACGAGCAGGGCGGGCAGCAGGTACAAGGCGTAGCGCCGTGCCTGATCGTGAAGCGGTCCTTCCGTCTTCCACACCAGCCAGCAGGCGCCGAGCAGCGCGTAGCCGACCACGATGCTTGCGCCGACCAGCAGGCTGAACGGCGTCAGCCAATCCCACCAGCCGCCGCCATAAGCACGCCCTTCGATCGTGATGCCTTGCAGGAGCGCTCCAAGCGTGATGCCTTGCGCCAAGGTCGCGACCAGCGAGCCGAGAAAGAAGCCGGCGTCCCACCACCGCCGATGACCGGGATCGCGCCAACGAAACTCGAACGCGACTCCCCGAAAGATCAGGCCGAGCAGCATCGCGATCAGCGGCGCATACAGCGCCGGCAGGATGATCGCATAAGCGATCGGGAAAGCGGCAAAGAGCCCGTTGCCGCCGAGGATCAGCCAGGTCTCGTTCCCGTCCCAAATCGGCGCCACGCTGTTCATCGCCATGTCGCGCTCCTTGCCGACGGCAAAGCGCGGGAACAGGATGCCGATGCCAAGATCGAACCCGTCCATCACGACGTACATGGCGACGATGAAGGCGAGGATCAGCGCCCAGACGATCGTCAGGTCCATCACTGCGCCTCCTCGGTCAGGTCCGGCCGCTCATCCGCGCCACCGGGCGGGCGGCGCATCGAGGTTGAAGGCGTGATACCCGCGGTGCGGATCGGCGCCTGGGCCGGGCTCGTCTCGCCATGGTGCGGCGCATGGTGCATCAGCCGCAGGATGTAGAGCGTGCCGATGCCGAACACGATGAAGTAAACGATGACGAAGACCGCAAGCGACGTCGCGACCGCCGGCGCGGCGATCGGCGCGCGGGCCTCCGCCGTGCGCATCAGACCGTAGATCACCCAGGGCTGGCGGCCGACTTCGGTGGTGATCCAGCCGGCGATGACCGCGACGAACCCGGCCGGGCCCATCGCAAGCGCGAAGCGGTGCAGCCAGGTCCAGTCAAACAGCCGCTTGCGGAACCGTGCAAGCAGGCTCCAGAGGCCCAGCCCGAGCATCAGGAAGCCCAGGCCAACCATCACCCGGAACGACCAGAAAATGATCTCCGCGGGCGGCCGCTCGGCCTTGGGGATGCTTTTCAGGCCCTGCATCGGCGCATCGAGCTCGTGCTTCAGGATCAGCGACGAGAGTTTCGGGATCTCCAGCGCATATTTCAGCCGCTCTTCGTCATCGTCGGGGATTCCGAATAAAGCGAGCGGCGCGCCATCCGGGTGGTTCTCGTAATGGCCTTCCATCGCCATCACCTTGGCGGGCTGGTGCTCCAGCGTGTTGAGGCCATGGAAGTCGCCGACTACGATCTGGATCGGCGCGACGATCGCAGCCATCCACATCGCCATTGAGAACATGGTGCGCACGCCCTCGTTCTTCTGCCCGCGCAGGAGGTGCCAGGCCCCCACCCCGCCAACCACCAGCGCGGTGGTCAGATACGCGGCGATAACGGTGTGAACGAGCCGGTACGGGAAGCTGGGATTGAAGATGATTTCGATCCACGGCGCGGCCGGCACGAACTGCCCCTGCGCGTTCAGCGCCCAGCCGACCGGCGTGTGCATCCAGCTGTTGACGCTCAGGATCCAGAAGGCGGAGATGGCGGTGCCGACCGCGACCATGCAGGTGGCCAGGAAGTGGAGCTTCTTGCCGACGCGATCGAGCCCGAACAGCATGACACCTAGAAAGCCTGCTTCCAGGAAGAAGGCGGTCAGCACTTCATAGGCCATGAGCGGGCCGATGATCGGTCCCGCGCGGTCGGAGAAGACCGACCAGTTGGTGCCGAACTGGTAGGTCATCACCAATCCCGAGACGACGCCCATGGCAAAGGCGATGGCGAAAATCTTCAGCCAGTATTTGAAGAGGTTGAGGAACACCTCGCGGCCGGTTTTCAGCCAGAGCGCTTCCAGCACGGCGAGATAACTCGCCAGCCCGATCGAGAAAGCCGGGAAAATGAAGTGAAAGCTGATCGTGAACGCGAACTGGATTCGCGCCAGCAGCAGTGCGGTGTCGCCGTCCGTCATGATTCTTGCCGGGCTCCCCGATGGCAAGATTGATGTAGGAACTCAGGCGCTTACTCGGGCCTCAACTCCGGATACAATTTATGGGTAGCTGCTTGCACAAAATGCAATCATCCCCCCGCGAGCGCGGCGCTGATCTCCGCCCCCTTCTCGGCCTTTAGAGCGGCGCACTGCCGGATCGCTCCGAGCGAGCGGTCGAGGTCGAGCTCGCCGCCTCCGACGCTGGCCAGGCGTGGCCTGAGCGCCGCGTCGACCTCGTCCGCCTTCGCCGCGCTGCAATAGCCCGAGCCGATTCCGAGCAGCGCGTTTCCGAAGCCGGTCGTGAGCTTCTGATGCTCCTCGAAATTGCCGATTACATGGGCGAACGCGGCATCGCGCGTTCCGGCAGTCTGCAACAATCCGAACAGGATCGTCAGCCGCTCCAGGTTCTGCAACCGCGTATCGCGCGAGAGGGCCAGTACGCGCGTCGTCAGGGCCGGATTGGACGTGCCAAGCGCGGCAGCGGCATTGCGGCGGAACAGCGGATCCTGCGATCCTATCAGTTGCTCATGCAGCCGGTTCATGAAGGGCTCGCCGCGGTCTTCCACGGCGACCGCAAAGGCAAGGGCACGAAACGAGGGATCGAGCGCACCCTCATCTCCGGCGAGTGAGGCTTCGGCGGCTGCGATCAGTTGCGCCCGCAAAGCCGGGTCGCGGCCCTCGCCGGCGACATAGCCGAGCAGCGTCTGGCGAAGCTGCCGTCGTTCCGCCCCGTCCTTTGCATAGGCTCCGCGCCTGAGATCCAGGCCGAGGCCGGTAAGTCGCGCCGCGAAGAGATCGCGCATCAGCGCTTGATAGGCCTTGCGGTCAGTCTCGTTCAGCACCGTCTCTTCAAGGCCGGTCAGCTGGCCGGGAATGTAGACGGCAGCAAGGCGCTCGGGATGGCTGCTCAGTGCGCGCGCGGCCGCCAGCACCTGGACGAAGCTGGTCCGGCCAGCGGCGAACGAGGCATAGGCGCTGTCCGCCAGCGCCATCGCTTCGTCGCCGGTGAGCTGCGGCGCGGCGGCGATCAGCCGCTCCCATCCGGCCTGGTCGAGATCGAAGCGATAATAGCCCGCCGCTCCGGCATTCGGCATCACCCAACCGGCTCCGGGGGTACGCACGGTCCCAGAGGCCTCCGTCAGCAAGGTGCATTGCCGGCCAGTCGCGCCTCGGAGGCAGACCGGCACCAGCCAGCGCTGCCCGGCCTGCGCCTCGACTCCGATCGGGCGATAACGCTGTTGAGAGAGCGTCACTCCGCCTCCCGCCGCCGGGCGGACGCTGATCAGCGGCACGCCCTTTTGGGTAACGAAGCTTTGGAAGGCGGCGATGACGCGCGGGTCCTTGGCCTCCGTGCCGATCGACTGGAAGAAGTCCTCGGCCGTGGCGGTGCCGTATGGGAAGCGCTTGAGGTGCCGTTGTACGCCGCGGCGAAACACGTCCGGGCCGAGATAGGCCTCCATCATCTCGAGCACCTGCCCGCCCTTGGCGTAGGTGATGCCGTCGAAAGCGCTGTTGACGTCCTCGTTGCGCGCGATCGGCTGGCGGATCGGTCTGCCGACCGCGCGCGAATCGCCGTTCATCGCACCAAGTGCGCCTTGGAGCTGGTTGCCCGCGATGCCGAGATCGGAACGCCATTGCGATCCGACCTTGTCGCCCATCCAGCTGGCGAAGCTCTCGTTCAGCCAGATATCGTCCCACCAGCGTGGCGTGACGAGATTGCCGAACCATTGGTGGGCGAGCTCATGCGCGACGACGTTGCCGAAGCCGCGCTGCTGGCTCGGCGGCGCATCCTTGTCGAGGAGAAGCAGAGTGTCGTCATAGGTGATGAGCCCGGCATTCTCCATCGCTCCGCCCATGATTGGAGAGGCGATCTGATCGAGCTTCTCGTACGGATAGGCGATGCCGAAATAATCTTCGAGCATGCTCAGGATGCGCGGTGTCTCGGCCAGGGCGTAGCCGAGGCGCGGCGCCTGGCCCTTGGTTGCGATATGGCGCAGCGTCAGCGGGGTCCGGCGAACCGCATTGGCCGGAACGGTCGCCGTAGCTTCGTCGAACGGCCCGACCGCGATCGCGACCAGGTAAGTTGGCAGCGGCTTGGACGGCGCAAACTCGTGGCGCACCATCCCGCCCGCGGCGGGGGTAGAGCGCACCAGCGGCGTGTTGGCATAGGCTTTCTGCCCAGCCGGCGCGGTAATGCTGGTCGTGAACGGCACCTTGTGGCGCGGCTCGTCGAAGGACGGGAACATGCGCCGCGCATCGAGCGGCTCCATCTGGGTCCAGGCATACCAGTCCTCGCCGACCTTCACGTGGTAAAGGCCCTCGGCCCCCGTCCGGAAGGGGGCGTCGTAATCGAAGCTGAGCGTGTAGCGCCCCGGCGTCAGCGGCCGCGCGAACTTGAGCTGTGCGACGCCGGTGGTCAGCGGCTGCGAGTAGGCGGCCGAGATCGGCGCTGCCCGTCCCCTCGCCGCCTGCACCCGCGTCACCTTGAGCTCGTTGCCGTGCAGGAACAGCGTATCGGTCGCGCGCGTGACCTGGATCTCGATCGTCGACTTGCCGGAGAAGCGCTCCTTGGAGGGATCGACCGTCAGATCGATCCGGTAGCTGAGCGGACGAGCATCGTTCGACAGTTCGCCAGGTGGCGCGGTTTGCGCGACCGCGGTGGTGCTCGACAGCGCGAACAAAGCAGCCGCGATATGAACAGAAAGCCGTGCCATGCTCACCCCCGCTTGTTTGGCGCAGGCTACGCCAGATCGCCGGCATTCGCCAGACGGACGGGGTGCGACGGCTCCCGCTGGCGTCCCGCGCGTCGATCGCCCATGATCTCACCGGATCGGAGAACAAGACGATGAAAACAGCAGGAATTGTGGTCGCCATGGTCGCGCTGATGAGCGCAGCTCCCGCGGCGGCGGCTCCGTCCGGGCTGAAAGCGCAGGCGACGCGGGGCGTCGAGAGCCGAGCCAAGCTTGCCCAGGAGATCAACGATTCGCTATTCAGCTTCAGCGAGCTTGGCTTCCAGGAGGTGGAGACCGCGCGTTACCTGACCGAGCTGCTCGAGAAGAACGGCTTCACGATCGAACGCGGCACCTCCGGCCTTCCCACCGCCTGGGTCGCGCGATGGAGCCAGGGCGCCGGCGGGCCGGTGATCGCGCTCGGCAGCGACATCGACGGCATTCCCAAGGCGTCGCAAAAGCCCGGCGTGCCGTGGCGCGAGCCGCTCGTGGAGGGAGCGCCGGGCCATGGTGAGGGGCACAATAGCGGCCAAGCGGTCAACATCGTCGCCGCGCTCGCGGTCAAGGAGCTCATGCAGCGCGACAAGATCGCAGGCACGCTGATGCTCTGGCCGGGTGTCGCCGAAGAGCTGGTCGCCGCCAAGGCCTATTTCGTGCGCGACGGCCTGTTCAAGATTGTCGACGCCGTCCTGTTCACCCATGTCGGCGACAATCTCGAGACCGCCTGGGGACAATCGAACGGCACCGGCCTGGTCTCGGTCGAATATACGTTCAGCGGCGAAAGCGCGCATTCCGCCGGCGCGCCGTGGCGCGGCCGCTCCGCGCTGGACGCGGTCGAGCTGATGAACATCGGCTGGAACATGCGCCGCGAGCATCTGCGGCCCGAGCAACGCTCCCACTATGTCATTACGGACGGCGGCGACCAGCCCAATGTCGTGCCGTCGCTGGCGACCGTTTGGTATTACTTCCGCGAGCAGGATTTCGCCGGCATCCGCAGCAATTTCGAACTCGGCAACGAAATAGCCGAGGGCGCAGCGCGAATGAGCGGCACGACCGTCAAGCGCCGCATCGTCGGCACCGCCGCGCCGCGCCACTTCAACCGGCCGCTGGCCGAGGCGGCCCAGGCCAACATCCAGGCGGTGGGCCTGCCGCGCTGGACCGATGGCGAGCAGGCCTTCGCCAAACTCGTCCAGAAGAACGTCGCTTCCAAGAAGCAGGAGGGGCTCGCAACCAAGCTCAGCAAGCTGGAGCCGCCGGCGGCCGAGCCCAAGAGCGGCGGCTCGGATGATATCGGCGACGTCTCCTGGGTCGTGCCGACGATCACCATCCGTTACCCGTCCAACATACCCGAACTGCCCGGCCACAACTGGTCCAACGCGATCGCGATGGCGACGCCGATCGCGCACAAGGGCGTGGTCGCGGGCGCCAAGGTGGTCGCGATGACGACGCTAGACCTGCTCACCCAGCCCAAGCTCAGGCAGGCGGCGAAGGATTACTTCGTCAACGTGCAGACCAAAGACCAGAAATACGCCCCCATGATCGGGGCTGCGGACAAACCGCCAATCGAAAAGAACGCGCAGATCATGGCCCGCTTCAAGCCCGAGCTCAGCAAATTTTACTACGATCCCGCCCGCTACCCGACCTACCTCGATCAGCTCGGGATCAAATTCCCGATGCTGGAGCAAGCACCTGCGGAAACGTCTCCAGCGGCTGTGGACTGACCCCTCTGCTACTACCCCGTCACCCCCGCGAAGGCGGGGGTCCCGCTTCCTCCTGCATACCAACAAGAAGCGGGATTCCCGCCTTCGCGGGAATGACGGGAAGTTAGACGAACACCGACCAGCCGGTGCGCTCGACCATCTTTTCCAGCGCAGCGGCGCCGGCAAGCGAGGTGCCGGCCGAATTGAGCCCTGGCGACCAGACCACGACCGTGCCGAAGCCGGGCACCACCGTCAGGATGCCGCCGCCGACGCCGCTCTTGCCGGGCAGCCCGATCCGGTAGGCAAAGTCGCCGCTATTGTCATAGTGGCCGCAGGTCAGCATCAGCGCGTTGATCCGCCGCGCGCGGGAGGAGATGGTAACGGCGTCGCGGGTGACCGGATCGTTGCCGTCAAAGGCGAGGTAAAGCGCCGCCCGGGCCAATTGCCGACAGCTCATCGCGATGGCGCATTGGCGAAAGTAGATGGAAAGCACGTCCTCGACGGGATTGCGCAGATTGCCGAACGCGGAGACGAAGTAAGCGAGGCTGCGATTGAGAAACCCGGCCTGGTTCTCCGACTGCGCCACATTCGCGTCGATCGCGACGCTGGCGTCGCCGGCCCGCTCGCGCATGAAGTCCAGGATCTCCGATACTGCCTCATCGGCGGTGCCGTGGTTCATGACATTGTCGCAAACCACGATCGCGCCGGCATTGATCAGCGGATTGCGCGGCTTGCCCTTCTCCGCCTCGAGCTGGACGATCGAATTGAAGGGCGAGCCCGACGGCTCCCGCCCGACATGGTTCCACAGCGTCGCACCGACGTGGTCGAGCGCGAGGTTGAGCATGAAGACCTTGGAAATGCTCTGGATCGAAAAAGGCTCTTCGGCGTCTCCGGCGCAATAAACCGATCCGTCCTCCGCCGCGACGGCAATGCCCAGCTTGCGTGGATCAACGGCTTTCAACGCCGGGATGTACGAGGCGACCTCGCCATGCCCGCGATAGACTTCCACGTCTTTCAGAACGTCGTCGACAAGCTTCTGTAAATCCATCGCGCTGCCTCTCTGTCCTGTTTGACGCCTCTGCTTAGCGCCGGGCTCCGGCTTTGAAAGGCGAACTCAATCTTCCGGCGCGATCTGGACTCGCATGCCGTCCAAGGCGGCCGTGAAGCGAAGCTGGCACGACAAGCGGCTGTTCGCCTGGCGCGCGTCCGAACTGTCGAGCAGGTCGTCCTCGTCCTCGCTCATCGGGGGTAGCGCGCCGAGCCATTCCTCGTCGACATGAACATGGCAGGTGGCGCACGAGCAGCAGCCGCCGCACAGCGCAAGCAACTCGTCGAAGCCGTTGTCGCGGATCACTTCCATGACCGACAGGCCCTCCTCGCCCCGAACGCTCTTTTCGGTGCCGTCACGCGTGACGACGGTCAGGTTGGCCATCGGGGTAGGTCCTTCGGGATTGAAAACGGGAGTGCGAGCCGGGCGCGATATGCTAGGCGGCCCGCTTCGATTCAAGCGGGTGGACGGAGCATGGGAATAGCGGCCGGTGAGCTCAAGGCCTCGCTGGACGAGCTTGCCCGCCGCGAGCCGGCCTTTGCCGCGGCGCTCGGGCAAGCGGGCAATCCGGAGCCGCGGAGCGCAGAGCGAGGTTTCCTGACGCTGCTGCGCACGATCGTCGGCCAGCAAGTCAGCGTCAAGGCGGCCGCGGCCTTGTGGAGCAAGCTGCTGGCGATTGTCGGAGAGCCCTCGCCCGCCGGCATCCTGGCCGCAACCGACGAGCAGCTTCGCTCTGCAGGCTTGTCCCGGCAGAAAGCAAGCTATGCGCGCAGCCTGGCCGAAGAGGTGCTGTCCGGCCGGCTGGATCTCGAGAACTTAGCTGAAGCTGACGAGGCCGCGATAGCTCAGCTTGTGGCCGTCAAAGGCATAGGAAGATGGTCCGCCGAGATCTACTTGCTGTTCGCCGAAGGACGCCCTGATATCTGGCCCGCGGGCGACCTCGCCGTTCAGATCCAGATCGGCCGCATTCTTGCTCTGCCCGAAAAGCCCGGCGAGGGACGGCTGCGCGATCTTGCCGAGGCCTGGAGACCGCATCGCGGCGCCGCTGCCATTTTCGCTTGGCATCACTACAACACTCCCGTGCTCTGACGCGCGACGCGCCAGCCCAAGTCAATTCAAAGTAAAGCGGGCCCGATCCGAACATTGAGTCGAGTTCGAACACCTGCGGTTTTGCGCATAGCATGCCGCAACTGCGCAGAACAGGGGAAGTGAAACAAAAGGTAAAAAAAGTGTCACAAACCGAGGAGACGTGATCGAGCGGTCCAGTTGCACCGCCCGGACCCAGTGGGTATCCGGCAGCCGGACCGCACGGCGCCTGCCGCTGCTTCGAAGGGAACGCTTATGTCGACTTCCGCCGCCGCCCTTCTGCCGGGGATCGAGCCGGTCTCCATGTCGCGCTACGACCTGGACTTTGCCGATTTCGCCGAAGCGCTGGGCGGCTCCTTCAGGCGCTACGGCTTCGCCGTCTTATCCGATCACGGGCTCGACGAACCGGTCATCGAAGAGGCGATCGACCGCACAAAGGCGTTCTTCGCGCTGCCGGACGAAGTGAAGCGGCGCTACCACATGCCTGGCGGCGGCGGGGCTAGGGGATACACCCCATTCGGCATCGAGACCGCAAAGGGCGGCAGCCACGTCGACCTCAAGGAATTCTGGCACGTCGGCCGCGAACTGCCGGAGGGGCATCCGTTTCGAGCGGTTATGGCGGACAATGTCTGGCCGGCCGAGATCGGCGACTTTCGCGATAAGCTGCTGGCGCTTTACGATGCGCTGGACGCGATGGGCGGCAAGGTGCTGCGCGCCATCGCCCGCGACCTCGGGTTGGAGGACGGCTTCTTCGAGCCGACGGTGAAGGACGGAAACAGCGTGCTGCGCCTGCTCCATTATCCTCCCGTTCCGGCGGACGCGCCGGGCGTCCGGGCGGGCGCGCATGAGGACATCAACACCATCACCCTGCTGCTGGGCGCTGAGGAAGCGGGACTGGAGGTGCTCGACCGCGACGGGCGCTGGTTGCCGATCAACCCGCCGCCGGGCGCGCTGGTGGTCAATATCGGCGACATGCTGCAGCGCCTCACCAACCACGTGCTGCCGTCCACCTCGCACCGGGTCGTCAATCCCGCGGCCGAGCGGCGGGGCTTCTCCCGCTACTCGACCCCCTTCTTCCTGCACTTTGCGCCGGATTATGTGATCGAGACGCTGCCGAACTGCGTCACGGCCGAAAACCCGAACCGTTACCCAGAGCCGATCAGCTCCCACGATTTCCTCATGCAGCGCCTTCGCGAGATCAAACTGATCTGAGTTTTAGATCCTCCCGGTAAGGGGAGGGGGACCGCGACGCGAAGCGGCGTGGTGGAGGGGGCCCTTCACGCGCACTGCGGGTCTCGAAGCCCCTTCCACCAGCTTGCGGCGGGTCCCCCTCCCCGTCCCGGGGAGGATCGTGACTCACCGTGCGTCGACCAGCACGATCTCGGCATCGGCGATGGCCTTGATCGTGACTCGCTGCTCGCCGGTGATCGCGACGCCGTCGCGGGGCTCGGCGCGTTTGCCGTTCACCTCGATCGCGCCGCCCACCGCGACCAGGTAGACGTGGCGGCTGGGCTCGAGCTGGAGCTCGGCAGCCTCCCCCTGACTTAGCGTGGCGCCGAGCACGCGCGCGGCGGCGTTGATCTTGAGTGCGTCGGCGTCGCCCTCGAACCCGCTGGCGAGTGTGATGAAGCTGCCCGCGCGGGCGCCCTTCGGGAACTTCTTGGCGCCCCAGCTCGGCTCCGCGTTGCGCTTGTCGGTCATCACCCAAATTTGGAAAAGCGTGGTCTGCTCGTCCTCCTGATTATATTCGGCGTGGCGAACGCCCGTGCCCGCGCTCATCACCTGAACGTCTCCGGCTTCCGTGCGGCCCTGATTACCCATCGAGTCCTGGTGGGTGATAGCGCCTTTACGGACGTAGGTGATGATCTCCATATTGTCGTGCGGGTGAGGCGGAAAGCCGGACTTGGCGGCGATCTCGTCATCGTTCCACACCCGGATCGCGCCCCAGCTCATGCGGGACGGATCGTAGTAATTGGCGAACGAGAAGTGATGGCGCGCATTCAACCAACCATGGTCGGCAGCGCCGAGCGTGCGGAAGGGTCTCACGTCGATCATCTTATCCTCCTTTCCCGCTCCCCCCGGCAGCGGGCGGAGCGGCTTGCTTCTCGATGTTCAGGCGGCCAGCGCCAACTCGGTTTGAGCGATCCCGTCCAGCTGTTCGATCGCTTCGGTAATCGCGGCGGTGGCAGCTTCGGGTCCAAAGGCCAGCTTCTCGGCGCGCACATAAGTCACGTCCGTGACGCCCATGAAGCCGAGCAGGGTGCGGATGTGCGGCTCCTGATGATCCATTCCCGCCGCCGGACCCTCGCTATACAGACCCGCCCGCGCCTCGATCACGATCGCGCGCTTGCCCCGGACCAGCCCCTCGGGACCGCCGCTCGTATACCGGAAGGTGATGCCGGCTCGCAGGACATGATCGAACCAGGCCTTGAGCGTCGAGGGCATGCCGAAATTGTACATCGGCGCGCCGATCACGATCAGATCCGCTCCTTTGAGTTCGGCGATCAGCGCGTCGGACAGCGCCAGCGCCGCGGCAGCGGCCTCGGTATCGCCCGGCGCGCCGCGGATCGCGCCGACCGTCTCCTCTGTGAGGTGGGGAATGGGCGCGCGGCCGACATCTCGGCGGATGATTTCGGCGCGGGGCTCGCGGCTGCGAAGCTGCTCGGCAAATTCGTTCGTGAGCTTGCGCGATACCGACTTCTCGCCGGTCGCGGCGCTGTCGATGATCAGAACCTTGGTCATGAGCGTCCTCCTTGTCCGTCAGGAGATAGGCGGTTATTGGTGTCGCGCGTAGGTCAACGCCCCGCATCATGGTGTTGCACGATATGGAACGCTCTGCAGTCGACATCATGGACGTCCTCGCCTTCGTGCGGGTGGCGGAAACCGGCGCTTTTGCGCGGGCGGCGGAGCGGATGGGCATCTCCAAGTCGATTGTCAGCCGACGCGTGGCGCGGCTCGAGGAGCAGCTTGGCGCAAGGCTGCTCACGCGGACCGCGCAAGGGGCGAGCCCGACTGATATCGGCCAGACCTACTTCGCCCGCGCCGCCAACATCCTGGCCGAGCTGGAAGCGGCGCAGGAGGTGGTGGCGGACGCTGTCACGCAGGTCGCCGGCCCGATCCGGATGACCGCTCCGATCTCTTTCGGGACGCGGCACCTCGCCCCGGCCCTGGTCGACTTCGCAAAGCGACATCCCAAGATCGAGCTCGACGTTTCGCTGGACGACAAGCGCGTGGACCTGATTGCTGGTGGGTTCGACCTCGCGATCCGAATAGGTAAACTGCCGGATTCGAACCTGAGGGCGCGTAAGCTGACCTCCGTCCGCGCGTCAGTTCTCGCCAGCCCTGCTTACCTGGAGCGGCAAGGTCGGCCGGAGCAGCCGCAAGACCTCAACGGCCACGATCTACTCTACTACGCCAACCTGGCGATGTCCGAGCAATTCCGGTTCAAGGTCGGGGACCGCACCGAGCAGGTGACTGGCACAGTGAGGATGCGCGCCGATAGCGGCGACCTGCTCAAGGAAGCGGCCATCGCGGGCCTCGGGGTCGTACAGCTCCCAAACTTCATCGCTTCAGCCGCGATCAGGTCCGGCGAACTAGAGGTCCTCCTCCGCGGCTATCCCCTGCCGGAAGTCGGCCTGCACGCCGTGATGCCGCCCGGCCGCGCGGGCACAGCGCGCATCCGCGCGATCGTAGATTTCCTCGCCGAACGGTTCGGGCCGGAGCCGGGATGGGATCCGTGCTGGGAGGCCGAGAAAGCCTGGATGCCCGACGAGGATTCGAACCTCGATTGACGGAGTCAGAGTCCGTAGTCTTACCATTAGACGATCGGGCAGCGCGGGCCGGCGAGATAGGCGGCGGGGCAAAGGCTGTCAACCGAACCGCGCTTGCCCGAAACAATCGCCCGGTGTACTTTATGGGCAAGTCAAGGCCGGCGAAGACCGCCGTCCGCACGAGAACATAAGAGTGTGAAGAGCATGGCGCAAAGCGCCGTCACAACGCCGGAAGTCCCGGCTTCGACTCCGCCTCATGCGGTCCCGCCCCGCCCGGCGGATGCCCGGCGGTTTCCCCGGCACACTTATGGCGCGCTCGATCTTGGCACCAACAATTGTCGCCTGCTGATCGCGCGGCCGGCGGAGGACGGCTTCGTGGTCGTTGACGCTTTCTCGCGCGTCGTTCGGCTGGGTGAAGGACTGGCCGCGAGCGGGCGGATCAGCGATGCGGCCATCGAGCGGGCGCTCGGCGCGCTCGCAATCTGCGCGGACAAGTTGCGGCGGCGCAAGGTGTCGCTCGCCCGCTCGGTCGCGACCGAGGCCTGCCGCCGCGCGGTCAACGGCCGGGATTTCGTCGAACGAGTCCACAACGAAACCGGCATCGCGCTCGACATCATCGCGCCGGAGGAAGAAGCGCGTCTCGCGATGCTCGGCTGCCACAGGCTGCTCGAGCCCGGCGACGGGCCGGCGCTGATCTTCGACATTGGCGGCGGCTCGACCGAACTCGTGCTCGTCGATACGGACGGAACCGCGGTGCCGCGCATCAAGAGCTGGTGGAGCGCGCCGTGGGGCGTCGTCTCGCTAACGGAAAGCGAAAGCCGCGACCTCAAGGACACGGCCGATCGGATCGCTGCGTTCGGCCGCATGCGCGAGCGGGTCCGCCACGCCTTTCGCCGCTTCGCCGAACTCCTTCCCGCCAACAAGGAGAATATCCGGCTGATGGGCACCAGCGGCACGGTGACGACGCTCGCCAGCGTCCATCTCGCGTTACCGAGCTACGATCGCCGCGCGGTGGACGGGCTGATGGTACCGGCCGAATCGATGCGCGAGATCAGCCGGATGATGTCGGGCATGTCGCTGGAGGAGCGCGCCGCCCTCCCCTGCATCGGGCTCGAACGCGCGGACCTGGTGGTGGCGGGGTGCGCGATCCTCGATGCGATCATGGATATCTGGCCGGCCAAGACGCTCGGCGTCGCGGATCGCGGCATCCGTGAAGGCATCCTTCGCTCGCTAATGGCGCGCGACGGGCACAAGATATGAGCGGGGAGAGCGGGCGCGGCGGTGGCGGGCTTCGCACCCGGGTGAAGACGGCCAGGGGCCGCAAGGTGGGCTCGACCAAGTGGCTCGAGCGCCAGCTCAACGACCCGTACGTGAAGCGCGCCAAGGCGGAAGGCTATCGCTCGCGCGCGGCCTACAAGCTGCTGGAGCTGGACGAGCGGTTCGGGCTGCTGAAGGGCGTCAAGCGCGTCGTCGATCTCGGCATCGCGCCCGGCGGGTGGAGCCAGGTGGTGCGGAAAACGTCGCCCGGCGCAGCCGTGGTCGGGATCGATCTGCTGCCCACCGACCCGCTGGACGGCGTCACCATCTTGCAGATGGACTTCATGGACGAAGCCGCCCCCGAACGGCTCCGCGAAGCGCTCGGCGGGCCGGCGGACCTCGTCCTGTCCGACATGGCCGCCAACACCGTCGGACACCCCCAGACCGATCACCTGCGGACGATGGCCCTCGTCGAGGCCGGTCTCCTGTTCGCCACCGAGATATTGCGACCGGGCGGGGCTTATCTCGCCAAGGTGCTGGCGGGTGGGGCGGATAACGACCTTGTCGCGGCGCTCAAGAAGAATTTCGCGACCGTGAAACACGCCAAGCCGCCGGCCAGCCGCAAGGGCTCCTCGGAATGGTATGTGGTCGCGCAGGGTTTCAAGGGCGCTCCCCAAGCACCAGCTTAGCCTATGATCGACGGGCTTGGGCGATCGCCTCCTTGAGGGCCTCATATCCGACCGCTCCTTGCAGCACCTTGTCTCCAACGATGAAGGTGGGTGTGCCGGTCGCTCCAATCAGCCGAGCAAGCTCGTAATTCTTCTCGATCTCGGCCCGGTAGCGAGGCTGGGCGCCGGCGGCCTCGACCCCAGTCTTGCTCCGTGCCGCCTGAAGCGCGGGCGCGGTCGGCCGTCCCTGCCCGAACAGCTGGTCGAAGAAGGGGCGAAAGCGGCCCTGCTCGGCAGCGGCGAGGCTGGCTTCGGCGGCGGCAAGGCTGTCCTGGCCCAGAACCGGCCATTCGCGCCAGACCACCTTCAGCTTCTTGTCCTCGGCGAGCAGCCGTTCGACATCGGCGTTGCTCTGGCGGCAATAGCCGCAGGCATAGTCGAACAGTTCGACCAGCACGACGTCCCCGTCCGCCGCGCCTGCCCAGGCGCTTCCGAACGGCGTTTCGATCAGCGCGCGGTTGGCCTCGATCAGCTTGGCCGTCTCGCGCTCCTGCAGCCTCGCTTGGGCCTCCGTCACGAGTTCAGGGTTGGCCAGCAGGTAATCGCGGACGATCCCCTCGACCTTGGCTTGGTCGCGCTCGGCCCCGAACGGCCCGGCCAAGAAAGCCATGCCGGCGGCCCCGAGCAGGATGCCGGTCGCGCCGGCAACAGCCAGCAGGCCACGTGAAGCGGAGATCGCCACCTACCTGACCAACTTCAGGCCGGGATCAGCGGTTCGCACCGCGCTTCTTGTCCTTGTTCATCGCCGAGCGCGAAACGAGCGCGATATCCTGCGCACGCACCCAATCGGGGCTGCCCATCGGAATTCCGAGCATCGCCTGCTCGGCATTGGCGAGCGCCAGCTGCGGCTTGTTCTCGAGATTGTAGCGCTCGGCCGTGGCGAGCGATGCACGCGCGATATCGCCCTCCCGGTCATAGACGATGCCGAGTTGGTACCAAGCGAAGGGATTGGTGTTGTCGCGAACGATCGCGGAGCGGAGCACCTTCTTGGCTTCTTCGAAATTGCCCTGCTCTTCGGTCGAGATCAGGGCGTGCCCGAAGAGGGCGGAAATGAGCGGCTGGTCGGGGGCCAGCGTGATCGCCTGGCGAAGCGATTCGAGCGCCTCGCGCGGCTTGCCGGATTCGAGCAGGATCTGGCCCTTGAGCTCGAGGAAGTAAGGGTCGCGCGGGCTGGACTGCAGCAGCGCATCGGCCTCCGCGTTCGCGCGATCCGGGTAAGCGCTCTTGTGCCAGGCATAAGCCCGTGCGTAGCGCGCCGGCACGGTCTTGTCGGTTTCGGGATATTTGACCAGCGTCCGCTTGGGATCGTCGGTGAAACCTGCCAGCTTCGCCTTCACCCGCTGGAATCTCTCTTCCAGCTTCGGATCGGGCGCCTTGTCCCAGGAAGGAACAGAGCGGTACACCTCCTCTAGCGCCTGAATGCGATCGCCGCTCAACGGGTGGGTGCGCGGGTAATCGTCGGTCTGTGGAATCGCGTAGCGGAATTCCTGGTTTTGCAGTTTCTTGAAGAAGGACAGCGAACCTTTGCCGGTGACCCCCGCCTTGTTGAGGAAGCTCGCGCCGGCCTGATCGGCCGAAGATTCCTGGACCCGGTTGAAGGCCAGGAACTTGTTCATCGCCGCTTGCTGGCCGGCGGCCATGATGCCGGCGCCCGCTTCGCCGCCCCCCGCCGCCATGGCCGCAGCTCCGAGAAGCAGCGACAGGAGCACGATCCCCGTCGCGGCCTTTGCGCCCTCTCCGAAGCGGATCACATGGCCCCCGGTGATATGGCCGAGCTCGTGGGCGATCACGCCCTGCACCTCGTTGGCGTTGTCGGCGGCGGCGAGCAGCCCGGCATGGATGTAGACGATCTGGCCGCCAGCGACGAACGCGTTGATGCTGTTGTCACCGACCAGCACGACCTCGACATTTTCTGGCCGCAAGCCAGCCGCCTCGATGAGCGGGCGCGACATGTCCCGGAACAGGTCCTCGGTCTCGGCATCGCGCAGGATCGACTGGGCCGCGGCCGGCTGAATCAACGCGGAGAAGCTCAAGGCCAACAGCATCGCCAGCCGGGCCAGCAGGTTGCGGCCGGGGCGGCGGGTTCGGGATGGGTCAGCCATATCGCTCAGATATCCCGATCTCGGCCTGAACCGAAGATGAAAAAGACCAGATCACGGGGGCAGGTCCGGAACAGGCTCTCATTCCTGCCACACGAGCACGGCCCTTGCCCATCTCTGGCCATCGGCCGCGGTCGCTTCAGCCACTCGGAGCCAACGAACCGCGCACTCAGGACGCCGCCGAAGCAGGAAGGCTGAGAGGCGAGCCGATCAGCCGCCTCCCATCCGCCTCAGTCGTCGCGAGACACGCGCTCCTGGCGCTCATGGCGCTCCTGGGCTTCCACCGTCATGGTGGCGATCGGGCGCGCTTCGAGCCGCCCGAGCGAAATCGGCTCGCCGGTCACTTCGCAAAAGCCATATTCACCTTCGTCGATGCGGCGCAGCGCCGCGTCGATCTTGGCGATGAGCTTGCGCTGGCGGTCGCGGGTCCTGAGTTCGATCGCCCAGTCGGTCTCGCTGCTGGCGCGATCGGTGAGGTCCGCCTCACGGATCGGGCCGCTCTTGAGTTGGGCCATCGTATCGCGCGCTTCGCGGATGATGTCCTCTTTCCAGTTGAGCAGCTTCTGCCTGAAATAAGAAAGCTGCAGCGGGTTCATGAATTCTTCGTTCGCGCTTGGCCGGTAGAATGCCTCGACCGGCCCGCCGCGCATCAAACTATGATGCGACTCGAATATTCCGCTTAATGCCGTTGCCATAACCCCTCCGCTCCTATCCGCGGACCAGCGGTAAGCGTTCCGGTCCGCTACCTTCCCGCGCCGCCCGTTCTGGAGACGGATTTGTCGGCGCTTGCCCCACGGCGCCTATACGCATCTCAAGGGCTGTGAACAAGCCATTCAAAAGCCGATTTAAAATGGTTCCCGATTTCCAGCCGGACGTGACATTTTTATCCCGGCGGGTGGACCCTTGGTTCCGAGTCGCCTCGGGTGCGACTCGGGCCGGCAGTACGGGTCAGTAACGGTCGGCAAGAGGTCGGGCACGGACCTTGACTGTCAAGCATTCCGACAGCTGAGTTCAAAGCTGCTCAAGCGTTGTTCCTATGTGGGACAGAAGTTCCCGAACCGGCCTCAACCCGGCCTCTTAACCCTAAGATCATGGTTAACGCGCTTGAACTCGGAGCCGTCTTGAGGATTTGCTGCGAGCACATAGGAAGCTTGGCGGCGGAAACATCTCTTCTTCCAGCCTCCGGCAAAACAGGGTGCTCGGTATGTCGGTCAAGATGGCTTTGGCGAAATTGTGCGCTTGCACCGTCGGCGGCGCAATCATTGGGGGCGGCGCCATTCACATGGCGGAAAACCCGCCTGCCCGGCCCGCGATCGTGAAGATGGCCAAGGCGCGCACGATGGACAGCAAGCGCGTCTCCGTGAAGCGGATCAAGCGCGTTCCCCGCGTCGAACAAGCCTCCTGCATCGTCAAGCCCGGCAAAACGGTCACGACCACCCGGACGCTCACCTATCCGGCCCCGCCCGCGCCGCCCTTAGCCTATGCCCCGCCGCCATTGCCGCCCAGCGGCGTCGTGAGCGGCGGCGGAGGCGTTCCGGTGGTGGTCGGCGGCGGCTTCGTCGGCCCCGGCTTCGGCGGCGGCTTCTTCAGCGGCGGCTTCTTCGGCGGCGCGGGCGGCAATGCGATCTTCACCGCGTCGACCAGCACGTCGACCGGCGGCGGCGGCACCTCGACCTCCACTGGCGGCGTTTCGACTACCTCCAGCACCAGCGGCGGATCAACGTCCACCAGCGGCGGCTCCACCTCCAGCGGCAACGTGTCCACCACGTCCAGCTCCAGCGGAAACGTCTCGACCAGCTCCAGCTCCAGCTCCAGTTCCAGCTCGTCTTCAAGTTCCTCCTCGAGCAGCAGCTCGTCTTCCGGCGGAAGTGGCGGGAGCGGCAGCAGCGGAAGTTCGGGGAGCAGCGCCTCCTCCGGATCGAGCGGCAGCAGCGGCTCCAGCAGCTTCGGCGGCAACAGCACCTCGACCTCGAGCAGCACCAGTTCGAGCAGCAGCACCTCCTCGTCGAGCGGCGGCTCCAGCGGCAATCCTCCGCCTCCGGGAACTCCGGTTCCCGCTCCGCCGATGATGCTTCTGTTTGGCGCCGCCGCGGCCGCCCTGGTCGCCCGCCGCAAGCTTGGCGCCAAGGCCTAGGCTTTTCCTCCTGATCGGCCCGGCGCCGGTCAGGAGGCCATTCGCCGCAGGGTCTCGATCCGGTCCGCCTCATGGGCGGGTTTGTCCCGGCGGATTCGGGAAATCCGCGGGAAGCGCATCGCCAGTCCGGACTTGTGCCGCTTGCTCTCATGAACCGAGTCGAACGCGACTTCCAGGACGAGCGTCTTGTCGACCTCGCGCACCGGCCCGAAGCGCTGCACCGTGTGGTTGCGCACATAACGATCGAGCCACATCAACTCTTCGTCGGTGAAGCCCATATAGGCCTTGCCGACGGGCAGCAGTTCGCCGTCCTCCGTCCAGCAGCCGAACGTGTAGTCGGAATAGAAGCTTGAGCGCTTGCCGCTGCCACGCTGCGCATACATCATCACGCAATCGGCGGTGAGCGGATCCCGCTTCCACTTGTACCAGAGCCCGACCCGGCGGCCGGCGACATAGGGGCTGTCGCGCCGCTTCAGCATCATGCCCTCGATCGAGGCATCGCGAGCGCCGGCCCTCATCTCCTCCAGCTGCTCGAAGTTGTCCGCCTCCACCAGAGCCGAAAGGTCGAACCGGTCGGGGTCGAGCCGCGGCAGCAACGCCTCGAGCCGGGCGCGCCGCTCGGACCAGGGCAGCTGGCGGATATCCTCCCGGCCGTCGAACAGCAGATCGTAGAGCCGCACGAACGCGGGATAGTCGCTCAGCGTCTTGGCGCTGACGACCTTGCGCCCGAGCCGCTGCTGGAGCGCGTTGAAGCTGGCGGCCGCTCCGCCATGCGCGTCAGCCGCGCCCTGGAACTCGCCTTTGACGAGCAGTTCGCCGTCGAGCACGCCCTCGCCCCCGAAAGCTTCGGCGACCTCCGGGAAGCTGCGCGTGATATCGTCCCCTGCCCGGCTGTAGAGGCGCGTCTGCCCGCCGATGCCGACAATCTGGACGCGAATGCCGTCCCACTTCCATTCCGCCGCATAATCCCCCAGCGAAACGCGGGTCTCCTCCAGGCCGTGCGCGAGCATGAAGGGCCGGAACACCGGCACGTTGCTTGCAGTCGGCTGCTCGCCCCTCCCTTCCGCCCAGGCGAACAGTGACAGGTAGGGCGGCCCGATCCCGTGCCACACCTCCTCCACCGCATCGACGTCGAGCTCGAACGCTTGGGCGAGCGCAAGCTTGGCGAGCCGCGCGCTGACGCCGATCCGAAGCTCCCCAGTCGCGAGCTTCAGCAAAGCATAGCGGCCGCTTGCGTCCAGGTGATCCAGCATATGAGCGAGCACCTGCGGGGCTTCCGAGCGGCCGAGCGAGCGCAGTCGCTCGACCACAGCGCCGATCCGCAAGGTGCCGTCGTCGATCTCCGCCGGTTCGTCGATCCGCTTGGGCCAGAGCAGCGAGACGGTTTCGGCCAAGTCGCCGACGAAATCGCGGCTCATGTAGAAGAGCGTCGGATCGACCCGCTCCTCCGTGATCGCCCGAATCTGCGCGGGCTTGACCGCCGCTAGGTCAAGCCCGCCGGTCAGTGCAGCGAGTGCGTAGCCGCGGTCCGGATCGGGCGTCCGCTTCAGATAATCGCCGATCAGCTTGAGCTTCGCGTTGCGCGAACGTGTGTAGACGAGCGCATCGAGCAATTGCGAGAAGTCGCGCATCGCAGCCGTAACGACCCGACCGGCTCCGGTATCCACGGCTGCAACGATTCTGCATGCCGACTTGACCGAAGCGCCACGTGCGCCGGGGCGCGGAATGGTCAATAGGACCTCGATGCTCCGCCGAACCCTTGTCGCCGCGTTCCTGCTCGTGCTCGGGTTGCTGGCCTGGTGCTACTCGGTTGCGACCGCCGACCCTGCCGTACGCCGCGCCGACATCGCGATGCCCGATTGGCCTGCCGCCATTCCGCCCGTCCGGCTCGTGCTGATTTCAGACATTCA
The DNA here is from genome assembly GCF_036387615.1 of Allosphingosinicella sp. Classification (GTDB taxonomy): domain Bacteria; phylum Pseudomonadota; class Alphaproteobacteria; order Sphingomonadales; family Sphingomonadaceae; genus Allosphingosinicella. Next base: position 67,358 of record NZ_DASVTH010000031.1, on the reverse strand, counting down.
CGTCCAAGGACCGGACATGCCGCCGGAGCGGCTGGAGCGCATCGTCGCGCAGATCAATCGCTTGAAACCCGATCTGGTGCTGATCGCGGGCGATCTGATCAGCGAGAAACGCCTGGGGCAGCGACCGTATACAATGGCAGTGGCGCTGAAGCCGCTGGGCGGATTGCGTCCTCGGCTCGGGTCCATCGCCGTACTCGGCAATCACGATCATTGGTACGACGCGCCCGGCGCTGTGGCCGCACTCCGGACCGCAGGAGTAACCGTCCTCGCCAACGACGCCGTGCGGATCGGCCCCGTCGCGGTAGGAGGCCTTGACGACGATTTCACCGGTCGCGCCGACCTGCCGCGGACCCTGGCCCGGCTACGGCGCTTGGGCGGCGCCAAGCTGCTCCTCAGCCACAGCCCCGATCCGTTCCCGGACGTGCCGACTAGCATGTCGCTCATGCTGGCCGGGCATACGCATTGCGGCCAAATCTCGCTGCCGCTGATAGGGCCGCCCAAAACGATGTCGAAGTACGGCACGCGATACGCCTGCGGGCTGATCCGGGAGGACGGAAAGACATTGGTCGTCGGTGCGGGCCTCGGCACGAGCGGCATTCCGCTGCGCTTCGGAACGGAGCCGGAGATGTGGCTGCTGACCCTCGGCCCCGCTAGACCAGCCGCAGCGCGTTGATTGCGACCACGAAGGCGGCGAGCAGTAACAGGATCGCGGCGCCGATCCGGATCCCCTTCACCGGCAGTGCCGCCTCGAACTTCGCGCCCATCAATGCGGCCGGAGCCGACGCGGCGAGCACGCCCAGTGTGGCGCCGAGCGCAGGAAGCACCAGCACGCCATATTGGGCGCTGATCGCGAACGTCAGGAACTGCGTCTTGTCGCCGAACTCGGTCAGGAAGAAGCAGATCGCGGTGGTGAGGAACAGCCCGGTGCGCCATTGGGGCGCGTCATCGGGTCGCGACCGGCCCATCAGCCCGGCTACCCCGGCGTAAAACAGAGCCACCGCGACAAGCAGTGAGATCGCACGCAAGGTGATGAAGTCGTGGACGAGCAGGCCTCCCGCCGATGCGAGCAGCGCATTGGCGAGCGCGCCGACCGCAACCCCGGCTAGAACCGGAAGCGGCTTGCCGTAACGAGCGACGAACAGCAGCACGAGCAGCTGCGTCTTGTCGCCCCACTCGCCGAGTGCAGCGAGCAGGAAGCTGGTGAGGAGGGCATCCACTCCAGGCCGGGCGTCAGGCGAAGCGGACGGAAACGGACGCAATCATCGCCTGGCCGGCCGCTTCGTCCAGTCGGGTGCAGCCGATCGCGTCCTGCAGGCGATCAAGGTAGAGCGCGCGCGGGCATGCGCCCGGCCCGCCGGGGCGGCCGGCCCGCTCCAGCGCTTCGGCAAGCCTCACCACCGGCGTCAAGCCGTAGGCGGCCGCAAGCTGGCGAACCCCCGCCACGGCAACGTCGAAGTCGCGCCCGAGCTGGCGCCCGGACAATATTCGCAGCGTCTCGAGCCGTTCGCAAAGATCGGCCCGCACCAGCATCATCGCATCCTGTTCCGCGCGCATCACCGAAACTCCGCTCTCGCCCGTCCGCAGCATGGGACAAGATGGTTACATCCCGGTTAACGCGCGCCCGCCTTGACAGCGGACGCTCGGCGCGGCAGGAGGCGCCCAAGAGCGGCGTTCGGCGCCGCTTTTCTCGTTTCAATCCAGTTCGAACAGAGGCTGACATGGCCAAGCCGACTACCGTCAAGATCAAGCTCGTCTCGACCGCCGACACGGGCTTCTTCTACGTCACTAAGAAGAATCCGCGGAACATCACCGAGAAGATGACCTTCCGCAAATACGACCCTGTCGTCCGCAAGCACGTCGACTTCAAGGAAGCCAAGATCAAGTGACGCGCCGAAGCCGCTAGGATTTGGACCGTCATCCCGGACTTGATCTGGGGTCCACCTCCCCTTCACCTTCGGTCGAGGATGGACGCTGGATCTCGTCCAGGGTCACGCGAGTGAGATGGCGAGTTTCCGCCGCCGCGAGCAATGCCGCAACCGCCTCCACGAACCGCATCACAGAAATCGGCTTCGACACATAGCCTTCCGCCCCGGCGTCCCGGATCCGCTCCTCGTCGCCTTTGGCCGCATAAGCCGTGACCGCCATGATCGGGACCGGGTTCAGCTCCCCATCGCCCTTCATCTGCTCGATCAACTCCAGCCCGCTGATATGCGGCATCTGGATGTCCATCACTATGAGGTCCGGCCTGAACTCGCGCGCGCGGACCATTGCCTCGCGGCCGTCGCGGACCGGCTCGGCCTGGTAGCCGTGGGCGCGGAGCAGCTCGCAAAAGAGTTTCAGGTTGAGTTCGTTGTCCTCGACAACGAGGATTTTTTGTCCCACCGGGCCGCCTTAGGCGATGACTGATCCCGAAACAATCGACCGGGCCGCCGCGCTCGGCCTCTCCGCACTCGGCTGGACGCTTCAGGAGGGCGACCGGGCCGCCCGCCTGCTCGCGCTGACCGGCCTCACGCCGGACGATTTGCGCACCCGGCTCGACGACCCCACCCTCCTCGCGGCCGTACTGGGCTTCCTCGAAGCGCACGAGCCGGACCTCGTCGCCTGCGCCGACGCGCTGGATGTCACCCCAACGAAGCTGGTCGATGCGCGACGGGTGCTCGAAGGATGAGCCGTCCTCTCCTCATCTCGGATTGCGACGAAGTGCTGCTGCACATGGTGAGCCACTTCGCGGAATGGCTCGACGAAGCGCATGCGATTCGTTTCGATCTGTCCGCGCCGGGCTTCGCTGATGCGCTGACGGACAAGGGGACCGGTGCACGCGTCGGGGTCGAGCGGGTCTGGCCCCTGCTCGACGGCTTCTTCGACACTGAGATGCACCGCCAGAATGTCGTGCCCGGCGCGGCCGAGGCGCTCGCCCGCATAGGCGAGGTAGCCGACATCGTCGTGCTCACCAATATCGGCGACGAATATCAAGCCGGCCGGGTCGAGCAGCTCGAAGCCTTCGACATCCGCCACCGCGTACTCTGCAACCGCGGCGGCAAGGGCCGGCCGGTGCTCGAGTTGATCGAAGAGCTCCGCCCCAGCGCCACCGTCTTCGTCGACGACCTTCCCGTCCATCACGAATCCGTGGCCAAGCACGCGCCTGACGTGTGGCGCCTGCACATGGTCGCAGAGCCGCGCGTAGCTGCTCACACGCCGCCAGCACCGCACGCCCACGTCCGCATCGACGATTGGGATTCAGCCACCGACTGGATCCTCGCCCGCTTCGTTCAGGGTCCGCCACAGGCTTGACCCCAGCTCTCGCGCGGTGCTTACGCCAGCGCCCATGAGCATCACCGAGCGCCTTGCCGAGATTGGCATCACCCTTCCTGAACCCGCCGTCCCAGTCGCCGCCTACGTGCCCGCGGTGCGCGCCGGGAATCTCCTCCACATCTCCGGCCAGCTGCCGTTCGATGCCGGCGCGGTGATGACCGGCCGGCTCGGAGAGGATCGCGATCTTGCCTATGGCGTCACCGCCGCGCGTGCCTGTGGCATCATGCTCTTGGCCCAGATCAAGGCCGCACTCGGCAGCCTCGACAAGGTCGAACGGATCGTGAAGCTCGGCGTGTTCGTCAACAGCGCGCCTCAGTTCACCGATCAGCCCAAGGTCGCAAACGGTGCATCCGAGCTGATGCAGGACGTATTCGGCGAACCCGGCCGCCACGCCCGCAGCGCGGTCGGCGTACCCGTGCTTCCGCTCGGCGCCGCGGTCGAGATCGATGCGGTTGTCGCTATCAAGCCGGATTGACGAGGCGCTCGCCCCGGCTCCACGCCCGAGGCGGGTTGAAGGCCTGAAGCCGCTCCCGTTCGCGCATCGCGGCCTGCACGGGCCCGGCCGGCCGGAGAACAGCCTCGCCGCCTTCCGGGCGGCGATCGAGGCGGGGCACGGCGTCGAACTGGACGTTCGCGCCAGCCGCGACGGACATGCGATCGTCTTCCATGACGCCGAACTCGACCGGCTGACCGGAGAGCGCGGCCCGATTGCAGTCCGCACTGCGGCCGAACTCACCTCCATCCCACTCCGCGACGGGGACGGCGAGACCATCCCGGATCTCCCCACCGCCCTCTCCCTGATCCGTGGCCGCGTGCCGCTGCTGATCGAGGTCAAGGCGCCTGACCCGCAGGTCGGTGCGCTGTGCCTCTCGGCTTTCCGCGCCCTCGACGGCTACCTAGGGCCGGTTGGCGTGATGTCCTTCAATCCGGAGGTCGGCCGCTGGTTCGCCCGCCACGCCCCCCGCATCACGAGCGGGCTGGTCGTCACCGAAGCCGGCAAGCGGCGCCGCGGGGGACTGCGCCGCCGCCTTGCGCTCTGGCGCGCCCGGCCCGACTTCCTCGCCTACGACATTCGCGATCTGCCCTCCCCGTTCGCCAGCCGCGCACGCGCGCGGGGCCTGCCGGTGTTCACCTGGACCTGCCGCAGCGCCGCGGACCAGGCCAAGGCGCGACTTCATGCCGACCAGATCATCCACGAGCTCCACCTCGCTCATCCTGAGGAGGGACTGAGCTCGGCGAAGGCCCGTCTCGAAGGATCGCTGTCGTTCGTCCTTCGAGACGCCGCTTCGACTTCGCTCAGCGGCTCCTCAGGATGAGCGGAGTAAATGACACGTCCGGGATCTTCACATCGTGAGTGATCGCGAGGTCGTGGCGCGCGTCGCCGCAGGTGTGTCCCGAATCGACTCTGCGGCCTGGGATGCCTGCGCGGGAACGGACAACCCGTTCCTATCCCACGCCTTCCTGTCCGCGCTCGAGAAATCCGGCAGCGCCACCGCCCGGACCGGCTGGCAGCCGGCGCCGATCCTGATCGATGGCCCCAAGGGACGCCCGGCCGCGCTCGCGCCGGCTTACGTCAAGAGCCACAGCCAGGGTGAATATGTGTTCGATCACGCCTGGGCCGACGCATATGGCCGTGCGGGTGGGCGTTACTATCCCAAGCTCCAGATCGCGGTGCCGTTCACGCCGGTGCCCGGCCGCCGCCTGCTCTGCCGCGACCCGAGCCTATCCCCTGCCCTCATTGCCGCCGCCGAACAGGTGGTCGCCAACAATCGCCTCTCCTCCGCCCACGCCACCTTCATCGCCGAAGATGAGGTGCCGCTGTTCGAGCAGGCGGGGTGGCTGATCCGGATCGATAGCCAGTTCCACTGGCACAATCAGGGCTTCGGGAGCTTCGACGAATTCCTCGCCACTCTTTCGTCACGCAAGCGCAAGGCGATCCGCAAGGAGCGGGCGACCGCGCTCGACGGCCTGACGGTCGAGCGTGTCACGGGTGCCGACATCAGCGAGCGGCACTGGGACGCCTTCTGGGTCTTCTATCAGGACACCGGCGCCCGCAAATGGGGCCGCCCCTATCTCACCCGTGCCTTCTTCAGCCTTCTCGGGGAGCGCATGGCGGACCGCCTGCTGCTCGTGTTTGCGCTCCATGATGGCGAGCCGATCGCAGGCGCGCTCAACCTGATCGGTGCCGATGCGCTCTACGGCCGCTATTGGGGCTCCGTCGCCGAAGTGCCCAACCTTCATTTCGAGATCTGCTACTACCAGGCGATCGACTTCGCGATCGCACACGGCCTCCAGCGCGTGGAAGCCGGCGCGCAGGGCGCCCACAAGCTCAGCCGCGGCTACCGCCCCGTCCCGACTTACTCGGCCCATTACCTCGCCGATCCCGCGCTTCGCCGCGCGGTGGCTCACTATCTCGAGGCCGAGCGCCGCGCCGTCTTCGAGGACATCGCCGCGCTCGACCAGATGGGACCGTTCCGGAAAGAGTTGTAAGGTCTGTCTATTCACGCGCGGTTGCTTTTCGCGCTGCTAGAAACAAGATAAGTGTCCGTCGCACAGCCCTCCTTCACAGGACCCTCGCGCATGCCTTCCAATTTCTTCCGCTCGCTCGGCCTGGTCACCGCGGTGGCGATCGTTCCTGCCGCCACCGCCGGTTTCGCCGCCGTCGATGTCGGCACCTATCGCGAGCTGGAACAGTTCATGACCGTGTTCGAGCGGGTCCGCTCAGAATATGTCGAGCAGGTCGACGACAAGACCCTGCTGCGCGGCGCGATCGACGGCATGCTGAACGCGCTCGACCCGCATTCCAGCTATCTCGATGAGAAGGGCTTCAAGAGCCTGATGACGACCACCGAAGGCGAGTATGGCGGCCTCGGCCTGTCGGTCACGATGGAGGACGGCACCGTCAAGGTGATCACCGCGACCGAGGACACCCCCGCCCACCGCGCCGGTATCAAGGCCGGCGATTACCTCACGCACCTGGAAGGCAAGCTTCTCTACGGCGGCACTCTCGACGAAGCGGTCGAGCAAATGCGTGGCCGCCCCGGCACCTCGATCAAGGTCACCGTTGTCCGCCCCGGCCGAGACAAGCCGTTCGACGTTTCCCTCACCCGCGCGATCATCGAGCTCAAGACGGTGAAGTGGGAGATCAAGGACCGGATCGGCATCATCAACGTCAACGGCTTCGACAAGGGTGTGACCGACAACACCATCGCCGCCATGGCGGCGATCGAGAAGTCGCTCGGCGGCCGCCCGCTCGGCTATATCCTCGACCTGCGGTCCAATCCCGGCGGGCTGCTCGACCAGGCTGTCGGACTGTCCGACGTGTTCCTGGAGCGTGGCGAGGTTGTCTCCCAGCGCGGCCGTAAGAAGGGCGACATCGAGCGTTACTATGCCCGTCCGGGCGATGCGGCCCATGGCCTCCCGGTGATCGTGCTGGTCGACTCGGGCTCCGCTTCGGCCGCCGAAATCGTCGCCGGTGCGCTCCAGGAGCATCACCGCGCAATCGTGATGGGCGAGCGCACTTTCGGCAAGGGCTCCGTCCAGACACTGCTGCCGCTCACCAACCAGACCGCGCTTCGCCTCACCACCGCGCGCTACTTCACGCCGTCCGGCAAGTCGGTGCAGGAAGGCGGGATCACCCCGGACATCGCCGTGCCGCAGCTGTCCGACCCCGACTACAAGGAGCGACCCAAGTTCCGCGAGGCCGATCTGCGCCGTCACCTGATCAATGAGGTCAAGGTCGACGATGCGGTCGTCCAGGATGACGGCAAGCCCGATCCGCGCTTCGCGATGACGGCCGATCAGCTCAAGAAGCAGGGCATCACCGACTACCAGCTCCACTACGCGCTGCAGACGATCGGCCGGCTCGGGAAGGTTCAGCAGGCGGCCGCAGGCGGTGCGCCCAAGACGGGTTCGCGCTGAGTTATACGCTCCGGCTTCGGCCGGGGCGTCTACGGTAGCAGTTAGTCGCTGACTTCCTCGATCCGCTGCCGAGCGGCCCGAGCCTCTTCACAATGCTCGCGCAGCTCGCGGCAGCTTCGCTCCAGCGCCTCCACGACCTTGACCTGCTGATCGACCACATAAGGGTCGTTCAGCACAGCCGGCGAGTACATGTCACGTGACACGGGTGCGCGCTGCCCAGCGACCGCCTTCTGGCGTTCGGGACCCGGACGGAACCGCTTCGGGAGACCGTCACCCCTACCGGAAACGCGATCAGAGCACCAACCAGACCGGCGCAGCCGAGCGCTTTCCAATCCCGGCCTCGCGCCACCTGGGTCTCCTTGAATCACGTTCAGCCTGTTTGCAGCTTCACCGGCCGATAGGCTAGTAGCGGCAGGCGGAGGTGCCAGGGTGACGGGTTTGGACAAAGCAAGGCTGCTCGCGCTGTTCGTGCCCGCAGCTTTGCTCGCCGGTGCGCTCGGGTCGGAATATCTGGGTGGGCTGCACCCGTGCGAGATGTGTCACTGGCAGCGCTGGCCGCATTACGTCGCGGTTGCACTCGCGCTAATCGCTCTTGCGATGAGACGAGCGCCCGATCGTGGCCGCTCGATGGTGTGGTTGGCCGCGTTCGCGATCCTCACCAGTGGCCTCATCGGCGTCTATCACGCCGGGGTCGAACTCGGCATCTTCGAGGGCCTGACGCAATGCTCGTCGACGGGTGGCGGAGGGTCAAGCGCGGACGTGCTCGCCGACATCATGGCGGCGCCGCTGATCCGCTGCGATCAGGTGCAATTCACCTTCCTCGGCATATCCATGGCCGGCTGGAACGCGATCCTTTCCATCTCTGCTGCGTTGGGGATCCTATGGTTGAGCCTGAAGCGACCCAAAGCGGAGACGGCATGAGCGCCGCGCCCCCACGTTGGCGGCCCGGCGACGGCCGTGCCGACCTGCCTTCGATGATCCGCGTCGACCAGGCCGGCGAATATGGCGCCACCCGCATCTACGCCGGCCAACTCGCCGTGCTCGGGCCCCGTCACCCCACCTCCCGCCTGATCGAGCATATGGCGCTGCAGGAGAAACGGCATCTCGATACGTTCGACCAGATGATGGTCGAGCGCTGCATTCGCCCCACGGCGCTCCATCCGCTCTGGGACGTCGCCGGCTACTGGCTCGGCGCGGCGACCGCCCTGATCGGCCCCGCCGCCGCAATGGCCTGCACCGCCGCCGTCGAGACCGAGATCGACAAGCATTATTCCGAGCAGCGCCGCGCGCTCGGCGACGACGAGCCTGACCTCGGCGCCACCATCGCCGAGTTCCAGGCCGAAGAGCTCGAACATCGCGACACCGCGCTCCAACATGGCGCGGAGAGCACGTTCGGCTATCCTGTCCTGTCCGCCGTCATTCGCGCCGGCTGCCGCGCCGCAATTGCCCTTTCCAAGAGGATCTGACCCATGAAGCTCGCTTTCGCCGCCGGAGTCGTCTTGCTCGCTGTCGCTGCTCCCGCCTCGGCTCAGACCGCCGCCGGCCCGAACGATCCGAAGATCAACCAGCTGATCGTCTATGGTGACGATCCGTGCCCGGCCAGCACGGACGAGGTGATCACCGTCTGCGCCCGTCGCCCCGACGACGACCGGTATCGCATTCCGGAAAACCTTCGGGACACCGGCCGGCCCGCCAACAACAGCTGGGCCAATCAGGCGATCGAACTGTCCTATGTCGGCCGCACCGGCATTCAGAGCTGCTCGCCCTCAGGCCCCGGCGGAGCCAGCGGCTGCTTCGCAGAGCTCGCCAACGCCTATCGCGCCGAGCGCGGCGGCCGTGATGCGGTCAGCTGGAACCGTCTGATCGAAGCCGCCCGTCAGGAGCGCCTCGGCAAGATCGACGAACAGGCCGAGGAAGACGAGCGCCGCGCCAAAGGCGAGGAATAGGCCCGGAACCGTTCGGCGCCGTCGTCCGCTTTCCCGGAAACAGTTCCGGAGTAGCAACATGCGTTCCACCATTTCTGCCGCGCTCGTCCTGCTGGCGGCGCTTGCCCCGGCCACGGTCGAGGCTCAGTCGCGCGCCGATCGCCAGCGCCAGGAAGTCCGCCGAGTGATCGTCTACGGCAACGATCCGTGCCCGCGAGGGACAGGCGAGATCGTCGTCTGCGCCCGCCGACCCGAGAGCGAGCGCTATCGCATTCCCCAGACCACGCGCAATCCCGAAGCGCCCGCCGTGCGCAGCAATCTCGGCCGCGATCAGGAGGCCCGCGAAGCCGCCGCAACCGGCATCGGCAGCTGCTCACCGAGCGGCCCGGGCGGCGCCAGCGGCTGCCTCCAACAGCAGATCAACCGCAGCCGCGTCGGCATGGACGGCAAGCAGCAAGGGGCGACGACGCCGAACAACTAGGGTCCAGATTACTTTAGCAAGTCATCGTCGCCCCGGGGACTTGATCCGGGGCAGGGCTAACCTCCTCGAGCACCACCGTCAGCAGACAGCCCTGGCCCGGATCAAGTCCGGGCCGACGGAACATGTTCAGCTTGATTTCGAATACCCTCTACGCCCGCCGCCGCTCCGCCGCGATCCACTCCCGCACCTGCTGCTCGAGGACGTCGAGCGGCACGGAGCCCTGCAGCAGCACCGCGTCGTGAAAGCGCCGCAGGTCGAATTTCGCCCCGAGCGCCCGCTCCGCCTCCGAGCGCAGTTCGCGGATGCGGATGTTGCCGATCATGTAGCCCAAGGCCTGGCCCGGCCAGCTGATGTAGCGGTTCACCTCGGCGTCGATGTTGGCCTCGCTGAGAGCCGTCCATTCGCGCATGAAGGCGACCGCGCGAGCCTTGTCCCAGCCCTTCGAATGAATGCCCGTGTCCACCACCAGCCGCGCCGCCCGCCACATCTGGTAGGAAAGCTGGCCCATCTTCTTGGCCGGCGTATCGTACAGGCCCATCTCCTGCCCCAGACTCTCCGAGTAGAGCCCCCAGCCCTCAGTGAAGGCCGTGAAGCTCGAGAAATTGCGCCGGAAGGGCGGCAAGTCGAGCTCCTGCTGAAGCGCGATCTGATGATGGTGGCCCGGCACCGCTTCGTGCAGGCTGAGCGCCGGTATCTCCCAGAGCGGCCGCTGATTCAGCTTGGAGGTATTAACGTAATAAGTCCCCGCAAGCCCGCTTTCGGGCGAGCCTGAGCTGTAATAAGCGGTCGTCGTTCCTTCCGCTGTTTCGGCGGGGATCGCGCGGAGGCCGTAGGGCAGCCGCGGCAGCATTCCGAACAGGCTGGGCATTTTGCCGTCAATTGTCTTGGTGACGATCGCCGTCGCCTCCAGCAGCTCCTCGCGCGTCTTGGCATAGTGGACAGGATTGGTGCGCAAATCCTGGATGAACGCCTCGCGGCTGGCGAACCCCGCCTGGCGTGACACCCGGTCCATTTCCGCCCTGATCCGCCGCGCCTCGCGCATGCCGATCTCGTGGATCTGGTTCGGCGACAGATCGGTTGTGGTCTCCTCGCGCACCCGGAAGGCGTAATAGTCCGCCCCGCCCTGCTGGGCGGAGATGCTGTCGGACTTGGCGCATTTCGGTAGGTAGTTGGCACGGTAGAAGCCGGCATGCTTGGCGTAGGCTGGATTAATCACCCGGCCGATCGTCGTGCGCGCCTCGGCCTGCATCGCCGCCCATTCGCGCTCGTCCAAATCGGCGGGGCGGGCGCGCGTGAACGGTTCGTAAAAGCGCGATTTGGCCGCGTCCTCCACGATGACACCGGAGATGCTCTTCTCGTAATTGCCGAGCACCGAGCAGGGCAGCACATAGCCGCCCCGCACCGCCTCGCTGGTGATGGCGAGCGCCTGGTCGTTGAGCTGCGGATATTGTGCGATCCGTCGAAGGTAGGAGCGGTAATCCGCACCGGTGCGGAACGGCAGTCCGGTCGCCATCCCGACAAAGCCCTGGTGCCACCCATAATAGGTCGTGAACAGCATGCTGCGCTGGCCGTATCGATTGGCCTCTACCGTCTCTGAGAGCGAGCGCCGCAATATGGCGTGGTTGGTCCGGTCCGCCGCGCTGAGCTGAGCCGCCGGGATAGCGTCGAGCCGCTTCAGGAAGGCCGCGGCTTGCGCCGCCCGCCGGTTCCTCGCCGCCGGGCTGATATCTTCGATGCGACTATCATGATCGCGCACACCGAGCCGCGTCGCGGCGACCGGATTTTCGCGCAGCAGCCAGGAATAATGCTCGTCTAGCAACCGCCTGAGATCATCGGCGGGCGCCGCTGCGGCCGGCGCGGCCGAGGCGAGCAGCAGGGCAATCAGGAACGGGCGCATCTCATTCTCCTTGAGGAGCGAGATGACATTGCATGGCCGCGCCGCACAAGCCCGGCTGAAACGAATTGGGCTCGGCCCCGTTCTCCCTTCCGTTCGACCAGGAGAAGCGCGCCCATGAGTGACAATGTCTACAAGATCATCGAAATCGTCGGCAGTTCCACGACCAGCATCTCCGACGCGATCGAGAAGGCGGTCGAACGCGCGGCGGCGACGGTCCACAACTTGGGCTGGTTCGAGGTCAAGGAAACGCGCGGCCACATAGAGAACGGGCGTGTCGCGCACTACCAGGTCACGCTGAAGATCGGCTTCACGCTCGACGACGAAGGCGCCTGACCCGCGCCTTCGTCGCGCCTGACGTCCCTTTGGTCGACGCCCGTCACCTTCGCCGCACCAGCCGATGCCTGCGCCGACTTGCGATGGCGGCGATGCGGCGCCCACGTCATCGAGAAGCCGTCCCCGTCGCCGCGGGGCTGGCAATCCCCCGCGGCGATATCCGGCCGGGAAGGAGCCTTCCCGGCCGGCTTTTCATGTCGGGACGGCAATGATCTTGACATGCACCGCCGGCGCGCATAGAGGCGCGCTCCTCAGCGGCAATTCCGCCCCATGAGACGGAGACTTTCCGTGTTCAACATCGAACGCAGATCGGGGCTCGAGCCCGCCTCCGTCCGGACCTCGCCCAAGCGTTAGTCGCGCTTGCCGCCGGGCCGGACCCGGCGGCGCGACATCCCACCAATGACGATGATGCTGGCCGTCGCGCGTGCGCTTCGGTCTGAGACGGGTGACTCATGGGCGAGAAAACCATGCTGCGGCAATTGCTGCCGCTGCTGCATAGCTTGTGTCCTGGATCCAGCGGCGCCGCCAAAAGCGTGCTCGCCTGGATCGAGGAGCATCGCGGCCACCTCTGGCCGCACCTGCCGCAAACGAAGAAGTTCTGGAAGAAAGGCTGGGACGCACTGCCAGCCCTTTCGGGCGAACTTGGCGATGACGGCGGTGAGCCGAGCCTGCTCGCGACGGCGCAGGCGGTGGCGCGGCTGCTCGCGCTCGATCCGTTCGACGCGGCCCTACTCCGCGCTGCGGTCGCGCTCCAAAGGCTACCGCGCATCGCCGCGCTGCGCCTGCGCCTGGTTCAAGCCGACGCTGACCTGCTCCTCCTCGCGGGCATCCTTGCTGGAGAGGAGCCATCGGCGGCGGCCGGCCGGGTGCGCCGCAGTTCGCCCGTCTTGCTCGGCCTCCTCGAAATTGAGGTCAGCCGCTCCGGCCAGATCGACCTCGACCTGAGTTGGCGCTTCGACCGCCTGCTCGACCGCGGCGTCACCGACGAGGACCAACTCACCGAGGCGTTGGCCGGTATCCGGCAGGAGCCGAGCCTCCCGCCCGAGGCCTTCGCCGATCAGCGCGAGCCATTCGGCTTCCTGCGCCGCCTTCTCACCGGAGCGCTCGCGGACAAGGCTGAGGGCGTCAACATCCTCATCCACGGACCGCCCGGAACCGGCAAGACCGAGTTCGCCCGCACACTCGCGGGAACCGCCGGAGCCCGGCTCTATGCGGTCGGTGAGGCCGACGAGGATGGCGAGGAGCCGACCCGGTTCGACCGGCTGCATGCGCTGAAGCGCGCCCACCGCCTGCTCGCCCGCCGCACCGACTCGGTGCTGCTGTTCGATGAGATGGAGGATTTGCTGGCGCCGCCCAGCACCGGCGCGAGCCAGAACCGCGCCGGCTCCAAGCTGTTTGTCAACCGCCTGCTCGAAGCCAATCCGGTCCCGACGATCTGGACCAGCAACAGCCTCGACGAAGTCGACCCCGCGCATATGCGCCGGATGAGCTACGTGCTCGCGATGAAGCACCCCTCGGCCCGCAGCCGCGCGCGTATCGTCGCCCGCATCGCAGCCGAGGCGGCCATGCCTTATGCAGCCGTCGAACTGCAGCCCCTGGTCGCTGGGGAAGCGGCGAGCGGCAGCATCGCCCGCGCCGCCATCCGCTCCGCGATATTGGCCGGCGGTGAGGCCGAAGACGTGCCGGTCGTCGCCCGTTCGCTGCTCGCCGGGCTGCGCGGCGGCGGCGATCTGCCTGCGATGCGGTCGGCCGCGCCGCTCGACCTTGATCTGTTCGAAAGCGATCCCGCCATTCCCGACCTTGTCGCGCGGATCGCCGCCCCGGGCGCTCCAACCGATATGTCGCTGCTGCTGGCGGGTCCGCCCGGCACCGGCAAGACCGCGCTTGCAGCGCATCTCGCCGACCGGCTCGACCGGCCGTTGCTCGTCAAGCGCACGTCGGACCTGCTTTCTAAGTGGGTCGGCGGTACCGAGGCGAACATCGCCGCCGCGTTCGCCGAGGCACGGGCCGACGGCGCGGTCCTGCTGTTCGACGAAGCCGACTCGCTGCTCCTCGACCGCGCCGACGCGCGGCACAGCTGGGAGCGGACGCAGGTCAACGAGCTGCTTACCTGGATGGACGAGCATCCCCTCCCCTTCATCGCCGCCACCAACCACCCCCACCGGCTCGACCCGGCGGCGATGCGGCGCTTCGTGTTCAAGCTCAGCCTTGATGCGCTCGGGCCCGAACGTTCGGCGCTCGCCTGGACTCGTTTCTTCGCGCCCGATCCGCCGCCCGTGCTTGCCCAAATCGCTGGCCTCACGCCCGGCGACTTCGCCGTCGTCGCTCGCCAGCTGCGTTTCACCTCCGCCGCTGAGCCGTCCATGATCCTCCGCCTGCTTGAAGCGGAAGTCCGCGCCAAGCCCGCAGCGTTCGGACAAATCGGCTTCTGAGACCCGCCGACAGCAGGGCTGGCATGCGGGCACTTTCCCGCTAACCTGCCCGCTCCAGCCGGAGAACCGCATGACCGTCGCAGAAGCCACGCCTGAACTCGACATCGCCGCCGACGGCAACGACCGCGCCTTCCTCGGCCACCCGAAAGGCCTCGGCTACCTCAGCTTCATCGAAGCCTGCGAGCGCTTCTCCTACTATTCGATGCAGACGCTGCTGACCCTCTACATGGTCAAGTACCTGCTCGTGCCTGAGCGGATGGACGGGGTCGTCGGGCTCAATTGGCTGCGCAGCTGGCATTATGAGGGGCTCAGCGGCCAGCCGCTCTCCTCCGCCATTTTCGGCGACTACAGCTCGCTCGTCTACCTGACCCCGATCCTCGGCGGCGTCATCGCCGACCGCTTCGCCGGCCGGCGCATCGCTCTGTTCGCCGGCGGGGTGGTCATGTCGATCGGGCATTTCCTGATGGCGTTCGAAGGCGCCTTCCTGTTCGCCCTGCTGGCGCTGATCATCGGCGTCGGCCTGTTCAAGGGCAATATTGCGAGCCAGGTCGGGGCGCTCTATGGGAGCAACGATCTGCGCCGCGCGATGGCGTTTCAGATCTTCTACATCGCGATCAACGTCAGCGTGATCGCCGCTCCGCTCGTCGCCGGCACGCTCGGCGAGAAGGTCGGCTGGCATTACGGCTTCGGCACCGCCGGCATCGTGATGGTGCTCGGCGTCCTGATCTTCCTTGCCGGCCGCCCTCACCTTCCCGTGGAACCGGGCGAAAGCGAAGCGATCGGCCCCGCCAAGACTGCTGGCACGATCGCGGTGACCAGCCTCGTGGTGGTCGCCGTGATCGGGGTGGTGTTCGTCGCCGGCATCTTCGTCGCTCTGGCAGCCCTGGTGCCGCTCTACTTCCTTCTCACGCGGGGACTCGCCCGCGACGAGAAAACGCGCGTGCTGGCACTGGTCCTGCTGATCCCGGCCATGGCCATCGCGCTTCTCACCAACCAGCAGATCTTCAACGCCTATCTGATCTGGGCCGACCAGCACTTCCAGCTCACCTTCTTCGGCACCACGCTGCCGACGAGCTGGATGGTCACCATTGATGCAACTCTAAGCTTTGCGATGCTGGTCGCGGTCGCCGCCTTCTTCAAATGGTACGGGACCAAGCGCCGCGAGCCCGACGAGCTCGGCAAGATGATCATCGGCAGCTTCTTCACGATCGCGGGAGGACTGTGCCTCTACATCGCGGCGCTTACCCAAGGGGACGGCAAGATCGGCCTGTTCTGGCCGCTGATGTTCCACCTGGTCAACAGCATCGGCTTCGCCTGCATCCTGCCGGTGAGCCTCGCGCTGTTCTCGAAGATCGCGCCGCGGCAGATCAACGCCACCGTGATCGGCCTCTACTATCTCGGCTTTTTTGCCGCGAACAAGATCGTCGGGGAAGTCGGCCAGCTTTATTCGAGCCTCGACACCCCGACCTTCTGGCTGCTCCACGTCGCAAGCGCCGCCGTCGGCCTGGTCGCCTTCATGCTCTTCCGCTTCTTCATCGGCCGCCGCTTCGATCAATCGGACGCCGAGCCGCTGCCGGCCTGAGCCGCGGCTTAGCTTGCTGCCCGATCCGGATCGACGATCGTCGGCGGCGGCGCGGCCGTTTCTGCGCTCGCCAGCATTTCGTGCTTGTCCTCATGGAGATACAGCCGGCGGATCAGCACCAACACGACGATGGTGAGCGGCGTCGCCAGCAGCACGCCGGGAACGCCGAACAGGATGCCTGCCGCGATGATGCCGAAAATGGTGACGGCGGGCGGCAGATCGACCATCTTGTTCTGCAGCAAGGGCATGACGAGGTTGCCCTGGAGCTGCTGCACCGCGATCAGCACGCCGATCGTCCACAGACCGGTGTCCGTACCCTGCCCGAAGCCGAGGATCACGGCCGGTATTCCGGCCAGCAGCACGCCAAGATAAGGCACGAACTCGGCCAGCCCGGCGACCAGCCCGATAGCCCAGGCCGCCGGCACGCCCACCAGCCAGAGCCCGAGCCCGGTTCCGACGCCCACAAACAGCATGCCGAGCGCTTGACCCTTCAGCCAGTTTTTGAGCGACACGCTGATCGCATCCAGCGTTTCGGCCGTCCGCTCGCGCGCCGCGGTCGGAATCATGCGCATGACGCCGCCGGCGTAGAGGGTCGGCTGGGCTGCAAGGTAGAGGCCGCCGATCAGCACCAGCACGAGTCCGGACAGCGCCCCGCCCACGGTTGCGAGCGCGGTCGTGACGGCGTTGACGATTGTTTGGCCACTCGGCGCAAGCCCTTGCGCCCGCTCCAGGATCGCGGCGCCGATGCGGGATTCCGCGAGCCGCGCCTGCACATTAGCCCAGGCGGCGGGCAGACGCGTGGCGAGTTCGGTGAACTCGGTCTGCATGGTCGTGCCAAAGAACGCGAAGGCGCCCCCGATCAGCGCCAGCAACAGAAGGACCGTGAGGCCGAGCGACACCGCGAACGGAAGCCTCGTCCGGATACGAAGCCAGTTGGTGATCGTGAGCAGGATCATCGCCACCAGCGCGCAGGCGAAGAGCAGCAACAGCAGATCGACCAAGGTCCACATCAGGTAAGCCGCGGCGAGCGTCGCCAGGACGATCACGGTTGCGCGGAACACCCGCCGCTCGAAACCATCGCGCCCGGACGGGCTCGGTCCGGGGTTAGAGGCCGGGCGATCGGTTTGGCTGGGCATCGGCTCTCCTGGCGTAGCTGTTCAGCTTCACCGCTACCGAAGCCGCGCCCAACAGGAAAGGCTGTCCTGCAGCTTTGCGCCTAACCTGGCCAAGCTTGGACGCACTGCGTAGCCCGTTCCCCGGGGCGGACCTCATGCGCATATGCCTTGGATACAAGGACTTTCCGCCCGCTGACTGGACTTTCGGCGCCTGCGAACATAAGTAGAACCGATGGCTCAGCTCGACACACGCCAGAAGCTTGCCATCCTGGCGGACGCGGCCAAATATGACGCGTCCTGCGCCTCCTCCGGCACTGTCAAGCGCGACAGCACGGATGCGAAGGGGATCGGCTCGACCGAAGGCATGGGCATTTGCCACGCCTACGCTCCGGACGGTCGCTGCATCTCGCTATTGAAGATATTGCTGACAAACAGCTGCATTTTTGACTGCCACTATTGCATAAATCGCAAAAGCTCGAACGTGCGCCGCGCCCGCTTCACGGCCGAGGAGGTGGTTGAGCTCACCCTCGCCTTTTACAAGCGAAATTACATTGAAGGCCTGTTCCTCTCCTCCGGCATTATTCGCTCGTCCAATTACACGATGGAGCAGATCGTCGAGGTGGCGCGCTCCTTGCGCGATGGCCACGAGTTCCGCGGCTATATCCACCTCAAGACCATTCCCGATGCCGATCCCGAGCTGGTCCACAAGGCCGGCCTTTACGCCGATCGCGTCTCGATCAATGTGGAATTGCCGACCGACGCCGGCTTGAAGCGGCTCGCCCCCGAGAAGGACGGCAAGCAGATCGAAGGCGCGATGGGCGGGCTCAAGGCTGCGATCGAGGACGGCAAGGACGCCAAGAAGCGCTTCAAGTCCGCCCCGACCTACGCGCCCGCGGGCCAATCCACGCAGATGATCGTCGGAGCAGACGACGCCAACGACAGCGCGATCGTCGCCAAGGCGAGCCTGCTCTACGACCGCTTCTCGCTCCGCCGCGTCTATTACTCGGCATTCTCTCCCATTCCGGACGCCAGTGCTGTTCTGCCGCTCCAGCGGCCGCCGCTGATGCGCGAGCACCGGCTCTACCAGTCCGACTGGCTGATGCGATTTTACGGCTTCAAGCCGGCCGAAGTCGCGGAAGCGACGGACAAGAGCGGCATGCTCCCGCTCGACATCGACCCGAAGCTCGCTTGGGCGCTGAAGCACCGGGGCCAGTTCCCCGTCGACATCAATCGCGCACCGCGCGAGCTGATGCTCCGCATTCCCGGCCTTGGCGTGAAGGCGGTGGACCGCATCCTGACCTCCCGTCGCTGGCGGAGGCTGAGCCTGGACGATGTCGCGCGGCTGACGGTCTCCGTCGTCAAGGTGCGTCCGTTCATCGTCGCCGACGGCTGGCGCCCGACCCTGCTGACAGACCGCGCCGATCTGGCTCAGCAGCTCAAGCCGAAGGTGGAACAGATGGAGCTGTTCGCCGCCTGATGCTCGTGGTTCGGCTCGAAGCGGAGGACGATCTGGACGGCTGGCGCGAGGCGGCGCGTGCGTTGGCGCTGGCCGATGTCCCGCCGTCGCAGGTGGACTGGGCGGTCGGCGCAATCCGCAGCCTGTTCGGAGGCGCGCAACAGCTGCCGCCGCCAACGCGGCCCACCTTCTCCGTCCCGAAACCCTTCCTCGACTTGGCTGCACTCGTCGTCTGCCACCGCGAGCCGGAACGTTTCGGCCTGCTCTACGCCCTCCTTTGCCGCATCCGCGACAACCGCCAGGCGATGGAGGACCGCGCCGATCCGCTCGTGCAGCGGCTCGAGCGCATGGCGAAGGAGGTGCGCCGCGACGCGCACAAGATGCATGCCTTTGTTCGGTTCCGGGAGGTCGAAGACGACGGCGGCGTCCGCATGGTCGCCTGGTTCGAGCCGGACAATCACATCGTGCGGCGCGAGGCCGGCTTCTTCGTCCGTCGCTTCGCCGTGATGCGCTGGTCGATCCTGACGCCTGAGCTTTGCATTCACTGGGACTGCGAGAGGTTGACCGAGAGCCCGGGCGCGACCCGCGCCGATGCGCCGGACGGCGATCCCATCGAGGAGACCTGGAAGACTTATTATGCGTCCATTTTCAATCCGGCGCGGCTGAAGATCAAGGCCATGACCAAGGAGATGCCCAAGAAATACTGGAAAAACATGCCCGAAACCGCGTTGGTTGGGGAGTTGATCGCAGGTGCGAGAGGCAGGGAGCTGGAGATGGTGGAGCGCTCACGGAGCAAGGCGATCCCGGAAAGCGGTCGCGACCTCGAACTGGCGCTCGCGGGCGAGGCGGAGGCCCGTCAGGCTGAACGCGCGCTCCAGCCCGGCGGCAACATGCTCGGCGCTTGGGAAGCGCTGCTCGCCGACGCCAAGGCCTGCACGCGCTGCTCGCTCTACGGCCCAGCCACCCAGACCGTGTTCGGCGAGGGCCCGCTCGACGCACACATCATGTTCGTCGGCGAGCAGCCGGGCGATCAGGAGGACCTTGCCGGCCGCCCCTTCATCGGCCCCGCCGGCCAGCTGTTCAACCGTGCGCTCGGCGAAGCGGGCGTGGACCGCTCCACCACCTACGTCACCAACGCGGTCAAGCATTTCAAGTTCGAGCCGCGCGGCAAGCGGCGTATCCATTCCAAGCCGGGCGGGCCGGAGATCGACGCCTGCCGCTGGTGGATCGATCAGGAGCGCGTGCTGATCAAGCCGCCCGTCACCGTCGCGCTCGGCGCCACCGCCGCGCGCTCGCTGTTCGGCAAGACGGTGACCATCGGCGCGATGCGGGGCAAGCCGCATCGCGCCGCGGACGGAGGTGAGACCTGGGTCACCGTCCACCCGAGCTTCCTGCTTAGGGTTCAAGACCGGCAGGAAGAGGAATATGCCCGCTTCGTGGAGGACCTGCGGGCGATCGGCGAGCGCGCAAAGGCGCTCGCCTGAGTTATTCGAAGTGAAGCGGGTCCGGGCCGACCCGGCCTTGAGGATCATCCATAGCGGCGAGCACGGCCATGTCCTCATCATCCAGCCGCAACCCCAGCGCGCCGAGGTTCGCCCGGAGGCGTTCGGGGCTGGCGGATTTCGGGATGGCGCTGAACCCCTGGGCGATGTGCCAGGCGATGATCACTTGCGCGGCGCCGGCGCGGTGCTTCTCCGCCAGATGGAGAATGCGCGGCTCCCGCAGCAGGTTGCCCTGCCCGAGCGGACTCCAGCTTTGTGTGACGATGCCCTTGGCGCGGTGATATTCGGCGAGCGCGCGCTGCTGGAAACCGGGATGGAGCTCGATCTGGTTTACCGCGGGGATCACGCCGGTCTCCCGCTCGATCCGCTCGAGATGATCGATGTTGAAATTCGACACTCCGATCGAGCGGAGCAGGCCCTCGTCTCGCATCTCGAGCAGCGTCGCCCAGGTTTCGACGAAGCGGTTGGCGCGCGGCGCCGGCCAATGGATGAGGTAAAGATCGATCGAGCCCACACCGAGCCGATCCAGGCTTTCCCGGACTGCGCGCCGGGTCTGGTCGGCACCATGATCGCTATTCCAAACCTTTGTTGTGATCCAGACGCCCTCGGCGCCAAGCACGCCTTCCCCAACCCCGCGCTCGTTGCGATACAGGGCCGCGGTGTCGATCAGCCGATAGCCGGCCTCGATCGCGGTGCGGACCAGAGCGGACGCGTCCTCGTCCGGCAGCTGCCAGGTGCCGAGCCCGAGCAGCGGCATCTCGCGCCCGTCGTTCAGGCGCACGGTCGCGCTCACAACTTGACCAGCATCTTGCCCGTATTGCCGCCGGTGAACAGGTCGAGAAACGCCTGGGGCGTGGCCTCCAAGCCTGCCCTCACCGTCTCACGGCTTTTCACCTGACCGGCCGCGATCCAGCCGCCCATTTCGGCGTAGAACTGGCTCATCTCGGACATATAGTCAGTGTAGATGAAGCCCTTGATGCTGATCCGCGCCGAGATCACCCGCATGATGTAGCGGAAGGAGGCCGGCTCTCCACCGTTATAGCTGTCGATCATGCCGCAGATGGCGAAGCGGGCGTTGTTGCGCGCGGTGGCGAACGCGGCGTCGAGATGGTCTCCGCCGACATTGTCGAAGTAGACGTCGATGCCTTTCGGAGCGGCCGCCTGAAGCGCCTTTACGAGCGGCCCGGCCTTGTAGTCGACCGCCGCATCGGCGCCGAGTTCCTTCACCCAGGCGCACTTTTCCGGCCCGCCTGCCGAGCCGATCACCGTCATGCCCTTGACCTTGGCGATCTGCACCACGGCCGAACCGACCGCGCCAGCTGCTGCCGACACGAACACGACGTCGCCCCCCTTCGCGTCGGCGGTGCGGAGTAGACCGAAATAAGCGGTCGCGCCGGTGAGGCCCAGATTGCCGAGCCATTGCTCGTCGCCCACTCCCATCGCCGGCACCTTGTTGAAGGCCCCCGCGGGCGCGACAGCCTCCTCGCGCCAGCCGAGCATGTGAAAGACCGTGTCGCCGGGCTGCAGATCGGGCGCACGGCTCTCGACCACTTTGCCGACCGCCCCACCCTGCAGCGGCGCGCCGACTTGGAAGGGCGGCACATAGCTTTTCACGTCGTTCATGCGCCCGCGCATATAGGGGTCGACAGAGAGCCAGGCGTTGCGAACGCGCACCATGCCGTCTTCGAGGGGCGGCAGATCCGACTCCATCAGCTCGAAATTGCCGATGTGGGGCATGCCGGTCGGGCGGGACTTGAGATGCCAGGCGCGGGTCTTGTTCATGATCTCTCCTCGTCATCCCCGCGAAAGGCGGGAACCAGACAGCTCGAAGGCGCGGAGCCGGACTGGGCTCCCGCCTTTTGCGGCAACGACAAGGAAATGGAAGCTGGCGATATGAAGAAAAGGCCCGGCGGTCTCCCGCCGGGCCTTCCCGCTCCAAGCTGCCGAACAGCTCAGTCCTTCTTCTCCTCGTACGTGCCGGAGAAGCTGCGGTTCAGCACGTGCGGGCCATCGCTGCCCTGGTCCGGCCGCTCGAACAAGGCGCGGTTCTGGTCCTCGTTGGTCCAGGCGTTCATTGCCTCCTGGGCCGACTTGCTGAGCGTCACCCGGTCCTCGACCGTGTCGATCCAGGAGCAGGGAATGCTGTGGTGCATGCCGCCTGCATTCTCGTCATTCTTGGTGAGGATGATACGGTCGCCCGCCACCTTGTCCACCGTGCCGACACGCTGACCATCCGAGCCCAGCACTTCCATCTGCTCGGTCACCCGGCCAACCAGCTGGCGCTGAGACTGCCGCTTCTGCCGCCAGCCTCCGAACTCCTGCTCGAACTTCGACTGATGCTCCTGCCGGTACTCGTGATAATCGCGGTCGAGCTCGTCGATCTGCCGCTGACGCCATTCGGAATAATGGTGATCATGATGGTGCTGCGCGCCCCCCGAACCGAACTGCTGACCGGAGCCGGATTGCTGGCTGCGCTGCTGGCCATATTGCTGGCCGTGATAGTCGGACTGGCCACCTTGCTGTTGCTCGGCCTGGCGGATGATCGCCGCCGAACGCGCCGAGCTGCCACCGCCCATCCCGCCGGATGCGCCGATGCCGCCGCCCGTGCCGTAGCCGGCGTCGACTGGCGAAGACATGGGATGCGCACCCTGCGTGCCGGTGCTGCCTGCATCGATCCGATCGAAACGCCGGCCATTGTCATCGAGCCCGCCAAAGCCCGAGCCGCCCCACGTGTCGGCGGCACCGCCGCCGCCACCGCCGGCCGAAGCCTGGCGATCGCCCGCATAGCCGCCACCGCCGCCCTGGCCGCCAGCGCCTTCGAAGCGCGAGCGGTCCTGCCCACGATCGTGATTCCAGTTGCCGCGGCCCTCATCATGTCCGCGATCGCGCCCGGAGCCGCCCCGATCGTCGTCGCCACCGAGCCAGGAGCGGACCCCCTCGCCGGCACGCTCGAAGAAGCCGCGGTCATCGCTGCCCGGTCCACGGCCTGCATTGTTGCGGTCGCGATCTTCCCAGTCGCCGCGGCTCCGGTTGCTGCCCCAATTGCCAAAGCTGCCGCCTTCCCGTTCGTAGCGGTTGCCCTGCCATCGGTTCTCGTCTTCGCCTCGCCCACGGAAGCGGTCGTCGCGGTCACGTTCGTAGCCCATGAAAATTCTCCTTTTCACACCGGCTCGCTGCAAGAAGACGCGCGGAATTCCCGCGCGCGCGATCCGGAAAGGAAACGAAGAAACGGAGCCGCTCGTTCCGGGGCCGAACCCCCTTTCGTCGCGCGATCCGCGCACACGAGCGGCCAGCCCTGAGAGGCAAAAGCGCGATTGCCTAAGCGGCTGTGCGCGGCTATTGAGCGCCTCGCCCAAAGAGGCGCGGGGCTGTAGCTCAGATGGGAGAGCGCTGCAATCGCACTGCAGAGGTCAGGGGTTCGATTCCCCTCAGCTCCACCAGCCTTCGCCCCTGACGGGGCTTCGGCTGGCAAGCCAGCCTAAGGTGACGCGGATTGATTGATGATCCGCCAATCCCGGCCGCAACTCTGGTCCTGATGCGCCCCGCCGCCGCGGGCCCGCCCGAGCTGCTGATGATCGAGCGCACGGCGAACATGGCGTTCGCGGCCGGCGCCCTGGTGTTTCCGGGGGGCCGGATCGATGCCGACGATTGGCTTGTCGCCGAGAAGATCGGGAACGGCTTGGACCACGCACCCGCCCGAGTGGCAGCCATTCGGGAGACGATCGAGGAAACCGGGTTGTGCCCTGCCCTGTCCGGCCCCATCACGCCCGAGCTTGTCAGCCAGGTTCGCCAGGAGTTGGACGAGGGGGTGCCCTTTTCCGCATTGATCGAAGCCTACCGGCTGCAATTCGATCTGAATGTGCTGACCCCCTTCGCGCGCTGGTGCCCGAACTTCAAGGAAGCGCGCCGCTTCGACACCTTCTTCTTCCTCGCTGAAGCACCGACTGACTGTCAGGAGGCGAGCGCCGCCCCGGCGGAGGCCGTTCGCACGCTCTGGGCGGGCGCTGCGGACGTGCTGGACGAGATATCCGCAGGCAGGGCCCGCGCGATCTTCCCCACCCGGCGCAACCTCGAACGGCTCGCCCGCTTCGGTTCGCTGGATGAGGCGAGCGCGGATGCCATTCGTCATCCCGTGCGCAAGGTGGTGCCCTGGATTGAGGAACGCGAGGGAAGCCGCTGGTTGTGCATCCCGGAGGACCTCGGTTATCCAATTACCGCCGAGCCGCTGGAAACGGCCAGGCGCTTCTGATCCCGCTAGAGTGCACCAACGGCTACCCCGCTTTCTTGAGGCCCTTCGGCGAGTCCCTGAAGCGCCGACGCCGGAAATCTAGGACTGAGGGCGTCTCCCAGGCGAAGGCGGCGAAGCTGCGCAAACCTCGTCCGGGATAGGCGATCAGCAGGTCGGAGCGCGGCTCCGCCACCAGTTCGACACTGCCTTCGACCAGCCAGGCTGAACCGGCTTCGATCTTCTTGCCGTCAAGCCGTCCGCCGCGGCCGACGCCGACCAGCCAGAGCGGCTTGCCCGGACGGACCTGCAGCATCCCCGCGCCGGGGCCGCGCCAGCGCTCGAGCACGAAAGCGGGTCCATCGGCCAGGATTTCCCGCCCCGGCGTCAGCACATAGGGCTGGAGCGGCTGAGTGTAGGGGCCGGGCTGCGCCACCGCCAGGGCGGCGTCGAGCTGCAGCGCGCGCGCGCGGCCGAAATCGTAGAGCCGGAAGGTCACGTCCACATTCTGCTGGACCTCGATCAGGCTCAGCCCCGCGCCGATCGAGTGGACCGTTCCGGCAGGAGAATAGAAGCTGTCACCGGCAGCGACCGGGTGCCAATCGACCAGCCGCTCGATCGAGCCGTCCGTCGCCGCTTCCCTGAGACTTTGCGCGTCCGTCTCATCGCGCAGGCCGATCCCGATCTTCGCCTCGGGTTCCGCATCCAGCACCAGCCAGGCTTCGTCCTTGCCGCTCGGGTAACCCAGCGGGTCGGCCGCGGCGGCGTCCGGATGAACCTGGATGGAGAGCGGCTGCGAGGTGAACAGATATTTGACGAGGAGTTCGGGCCGGCCTCCGCGCGGATCCTCGAACCAGACCTCGCCGACCGGTTCCCCATCGGGCGTCGCGGAACCGAAGATGGCGGGAATGTCGCGCCGCCCCCACGGCTTCTCGATCCTGCGTGCATTGAGGCGAATGGTGTTCATAGGTCTTTCCGGCTGATCGGCACCGGAAACGACCTCTAGGCAGGCAACCCTAACAACCGGTCAAACGTCAGGCGAAAAGATGCTTCGCGCGTTCAAGATTCTGCTGCTGCTCGGCCTGATCGCCTTTGGGGGCCTGCTGCTCTACGGATATGCGCGCCAGCATCCGGAGGACATGCCCTGGACCAGGCTCGATCTCGCCCAGCCGATCGGCGCCTTTACCGGGCGCAAGCTCGCTGCGCTGAACGGCGAAGGGCCGCAGTGCCGGGCCTTGCTGCGCCGGGCCGGCGTGAGGTTCGTCGCCCTGCCGGCGCGTGCGGACGGG
This sequence comes from Allosphingosinicella sp., assembly GCF_036387615.1. Taxonomy (GTDB): domain Bacteria; phylum Pseudomonadota; class Alphaproteobacteria; order Sphingomonadales; family Sphingomonadaceae; genus Allosphingosinicella. The sequence continues at coordinate 41,888 of NZ_DASVTH010000031.1, read as the reverse complement.
GCTCAATGCGGCTATCGGAACGCCGTGCGCCTGCGGGCCGGCGGCGCCCTCGACGTGGCATATGCGCCGGCGGATCTCGGCACCAGCTGCCCGGTCGCGGCGGCGCTCGCTTTGTGGGAGTGGCACGTCGTCCAGCCGGCCGCGATCCGCCATCTCGGCACTAAGGTCGAGAGAATCGAGCATTGGGGAAGCTACGAGTGCCGACGCATGCGGGGCCGTTCGGACGCTCCGTGGAGCGAACACGCTACCGCCAACGCTCTGGACATCGCAGCCTTTCGGCTGGAGGACGGGCGCCGGATCAGTGTGCTGGGCGACTGGAAGGATCAGGATCACAAGGCCGCGTTCCTCCGCGAGATACGCGACGGCGCCTGTCCGCTCTTCGCGACTGTGCTTTCCCCCGACTACAACGCTGCGCACCGCGACCACTTCCATTTCGACCAGGCCGACCGCGGCGAATGGGGTTGGCGGGCCTGCCGGTGATCAGCCCCGGATCTTGAAGTCGATGCCTTGGGCGAGCGGCAGGTCGCGGCTGTAGTTCACCGTGTTGGTTGCGCGCCGCATATAGGCCCGCCACGCGTCCGAGCCGCTTTCCCGGCCGCCGCCCGTCTCCTTCTCGCCGCCGAACGCGCCGCCGATCTCGGCGCCCGACGGCCCGATATTGACGTTGACGATGCCGCAGTCGGAGCCGGCCGGACCCATGAACAGCTCGGCCTCCCGCAGATCGTTGGTGAAGATGGAGGAGGACAGGCCCTGCGGCGCCGCATTGTGCTCGGCAATCACGGCTCCAAAATCGTCATAGGTAATCACGTACAAGATCGGCGCGAAGGTCTCCCGCATGGTGATGGGGCTCTGCGCCGGCATCTCGACGATTGCGGGGCGCGCGTAAAAGGCGTCCGGGAAGGCTTCCGCGTGCAGGCGCTCGCCTCCACTCCCCTGGCCACCTTCCGCCTGTGCCTGAGCCAGCGCCGCCTGCATCGCGTCGAAGGCGCCTTCGTCGATCAACGGCCCGACCAGGGTTCCAGCATCGAGCGGATTGCCGACGGTGACCGCGGAAAAAGTCGCCTGGAGGCGCGGCACCAGCCGGTGGTAGAGGTCGCGATGCACGAACAAACGGCGCAAGGTCGTGCAGCGTTGCCCGGCCGTCCCGACGGCCGCGAAGGTGATCGCGCGTTCCGCAAGCTCGAGGTCGGCCGTCGGCGCGACGATCATGCCGTTATTGCCCCCCAGCTCCAGCAACGTCCGGCCGAACCGCGCGGATACGCGGGGGGCAACCTCGCGGCCCATGCGCGTCGAGCCGGTCGCGGAGACGAGGAGGACGAGCCGATGGTCGACCAACGCCTCGCCGACCTCGCGGCCGCCCTGGACGACACTCGACAAATCCGCCGGCGCATCGCCGAAGCGCTCTGCCGCGCGCTCGAACAGCGTCTGCACGGCGAGCGCCGTCAGCGGCGTCTTCTCGGACGGCTTCCACACCACCGCATCGCCGCAGACGAAGGCGAGACACGCATTCCAGGCCCACACCGCGACCGGGAAGTTGAACGCGGAGATGATGCCGACCACGCCCAGCGGGTGCCAGGTCTCCATCATGCGATGGCCTGGCCGCTCGGTGGCGATCGTCAGGCCGTAAAGCTGGCGCGACAGCCCCACCGCGAAGTCGCAAATGTCGATCATCTCCTGGACCTCGCCGAGCCCCTCCTGGAGTATCTTGCCGGCCTCGAGGCTCACCAGCGCGCCGAGCGCCTGCTTGTTTTCGCGCAGAACCTCGCCGAAAAGCCGGACCAGCTCGCCGCGGCGGGGCGGCGGCACGATCCGCCAGGCGAGAAATGCTTGCTGCGCTCGCTCGGCGGCGGCCGCTACCTCGTCGCGGGAGGCGGAACGCACCGCCCCGATCGCCCGGCCGTCAACGGGGGAGTGGCTGACGAGATCGCCTTGCGGGGCGGCCACGCCGAGCCGATCCAGCAGGGCAGCGGCTTCGGCGGGGGAACTGAAGTTCTGATTCATGGCGCCCCTATGGTTCACTCCTGAGCCCCGCGAAAGCGGGTCTTCGGCACGATCCCCGGGATCAGAAGAGGTCGCGCGCGGCGCTGAGTCGCTCCACACCCTCGGCGATGGTCCCGGGCTGCTTGGCGAAGCAGAGGCGAACGACGTTCGACGACGCCTCCGTGTCGTAAAAGGCCGAGACCGGAATCGCGGCGACGCCCGCCTCACGGACGGCTCGTTCGCAGAAGGTCACGTCCTGGGCTTCTATCCCCGATGCGGCGAGGTCCAGGCAGACGAAATAAGTGCCCTCGGCGGCAAGCGTCGCCCAGCCGCCGGCGCGTAGGGCGCCTACCATCGCGTCCCGGGCATGCTCGAACGCGCTTCGCATCGCCAGGTAGTAATCGCTGGCCTTGCCGAGCCCATAGGCGACGGCCCCCTGAAGATTGGGCGGGGTCGCGAACGTGACATATTGGTGCGCCTTGGCGATGGGCGAGGCGAGCTGCGCGGGCGCCAGGATCCAGCCCACCTTCCAGCCGGTCAGCGAGAAAATCTTGCCGGCTGACCCGACCTTGACCGTGCGCTCGGCCATGCCGGGCAGCGTGGACAAGGGGCGATGCGCGCGGCCCCCGAACACGACATGCTCCCAAACCTCGTCGCTAAGGGCAATCAGGTCGTGGCGCACGCACGCCTGCGCCACCAGCGCGAGTTCGGCATCGTCGAACATGCGCGCGGTTGGATTGTGGGGATTGTTGAAGATCAGGAGCCGCGTCTTCGGCCCGATCGCACGATCGAGCGCCTCGGCCGTGATGCGCCAGTCCGGCGGCGTCAGGGTGACCAGCCGGGGCATCCCGCCCGCCCGGCGCACCATCGGCAGGTAGGCGTCGTAGAGCGGCTGAAAGAGCACGACCTCCTCACCCGGAGAGACCAGCGCAAGGATCGCCGCCGCGAGCGCCTCTGTCGCGCCGGACGTGATGGTGATGTCATCGACGGCGCAGGCCACGCCTTGGTGCTGGCGATAGTGTTCCGCCAGGGCTTCTCTCAACACCGGCAGCCCCCGCATCGGCGGATATTGGTTCGGACCCTCGCGCAGCAGCGCCGCCGCACGTTCAACCACGTCCTCAGGCCAGCCGAAATCCGGAAAGCCCTGCCCTAGATTGACGGCGTCATGCTCCGCCGCAAGCTGCGACGTGTGCGCGAAGATCGACGTCGGCAGCGTGGCGAAGAGCGGGTTCATAGCCGCTCGATCAAGGTGCGAGCCGCGAGCGGATTGCGTTCCTTCGCGCCCGAGATGAAGAAGATGTATGCTTCGCGCGGACCACCTGGCGCGCGATCGGCGAGGTACGGCAAGTCGGGTGGGCTCTCGCCCCTTGCCCAGATCTTGGCCGTTTCCGCCCAGCGATCGAGTTCCTCGTCAGAGTAGCCGTTGGGCAGCTCGGCCCGTGAGCGCTGGAGCCGGGCATAAACGATGCCCCCGCTCCCGTCCGCGATCAGCGGGTAGTCGGCGCTGTCGGCGAACACGATGCCGACGTCGGCGCCGCGCGCCATTTCGACGAACTCCGGCGTCTTAAAACTGTCGTGGCGCGGCTCGACCACGTGCCGGAGCGGTACGCCGTCCTGGGCCCGCGGCAGGAGCTCGAGAAAGCCCCGGAAGTCGTCGGGCTCGAACTTCTTGGTTCCCATGAATTGCCACAGGATCGGGCCGAGCTTGTCGCCCAGCGCGGTCAGCCCCTGCGCGCAGAAGCGGGCAATCCCTTCTTCGCCTTCACACAGCACCCTGCGGTTCGTGCAGAAACGCGAGGCCTTGACGGCGAATTTGAAGCCGTCCGGGACGGACTTGGCCCAGCGCTCGAAAGTCTCCGGCTTCTGCAGCTTGTAGTGCGTCGCGTTGATCTCGGTGGCGGTCAGAACTTGCCCGGCATGCTCGAGCTGGCGGGCCTTGGGCAGGCCAGGCGGGTAGAAGGTTCCGCGCCAGGGCTCATAGTCCCAGCCGCCGACGCCGACATGGATCGATCCCGCGACCATGGCCGAACGCCTAGGCCGCGCACCCGCGCCCAGCAATCGGAAAAGGCCATTGCGCGGCCGATCTGTGGCTTGCGAATCACAGTCGCCAAATCTCGACTCCCGTGGTGGAGAAAACCGAGTCACGGATCGTTACGGCCAGAACACAACAGGGAGTAAGGTCGATGTTCACGTCATCCGCGTCCGCCAGCAGCACTCTCTTCCCGCACGAAGTCGCCTCCCGTGGCTACCATGCCGTGTATCGGCCCAACCAGGTCAATCATTGCCCCGGCTGCGGCCGCACGCATTGGTATGTCGGCCGGCAGCTTGCCGAATGCGGCTTCTGCTCCACGGCGCTTCCGCTCGTGGACGCGATCAGCGGCGGAGGCAGTCACAGCCGAAACCGCAAAGCCGCCTACGCCTTCGCGGCGTAAGATCGCATTAAACGGCGTAGCTCAGCCGATCCGGTAGAAGTCGGCGAGCCGATCGAGCGCAAGGCCGAGCACGAGCTTACCGGCCCGCGCCGGCCAGCCGAGCGCTTGCTCGGCTTCGCGCATCCCTTCGCCTGCGCAGACGACCCGCCAGAGGATGTCGCTCATCCCCGGCCCGACTGCCGCGACCGCGTTCTCGAAGCGGTCCTTTGCAGCGAGTTGGCTCTGCGTCGGGTCGAGCAGACGCGGGGTCGCCTGCCGGGAGCTGCCGAGCGGCGAAGCGTCCCACCGCATCGTAACCGATGGGCTGAGTTGCGCGCGTTCCCAATCCTCCCGCAAACGGTCGCCGGCATCGAACTGCCGCTGGGTGACAAGGCCGCGCGACTTGAGCCAGCCCAACGGCGACTCAACCATGTTGACGGTGACTGAGCGGGGCGTCCGCGCGCCCTTTGCCAGCCCTGAGCGCATCTGTCCGTCGCGCGGCAGCGGCCGCTCGACCAGCAGTCTGTTGGGTTCCTTGCGCGTCATCTCTCCCCCGCTCGATTCGCTTTGCACTTGCCATTCAGGGCAGGCTGTAGGAAAGGAAATAACCGATCAGGTTCAGGGAGACTCGGATGATCACGCGTATTCGCGAGGTGCGCCGCGCCAAGAAGCTGACCCTGCAGGACGTCGCGGACCGCTGCGATCCGCCCACCACGCCGCAGACGATCGGACGGCTTGAGACCGGCACGCGCACCGTATCGGTGGGCTGGCTCAATCGCATCGCCAGGGCGCTCGGGGTGGAGGCGGCCGATCTCGTCCAGTTGCCCGATCGCGAAGACGTGCCGATCGCGGCCATCCTCGACCATGACGGCGCTCATGCCCCGCGCCGGCCCGGCGTGGTCGTTACGCCCAAGCCGGAGCCGGGACTGGTCGCGATCAATGTCGCTTCCGGCATCGGCGATTATCGCAGCGGCGACGAGATCTGGCTCACCCGGCTCGGACCGGACCAGTTCGGACGCGCGATGAACCGCGACGTGCTGCTCCCACGCCCGGCCGGGCGCTTCCTGTTCGGCCGGCTGATCGGACGCGAGGAGGGCAAGCTGCACGTCCTCCCGCTCGGCAGCGGGCAGCGCCAGCTCGTCGTAGCGGACCCTGCGTGGGCGGCCGTGGCAGTCCGATTGATCCGCAGCCTCTAGGGCAGCAGCACGGGCAGCAGGATCAACCCGATCCCGGCGACGCTCAGAAGAAAGATCAAGGTTCGCACCTTGGGGACGCCCAGCGCGTACACCGGCAAATAAAGAATCCTCATCGCGAGCCAGAGGATCGCCCCGGCCGCCGTCCAGCCATCGGTGCGCCCCGTGATGGACACAAGCAGGATGGCGGCCGCTGCGATCGGGAACGTCTCGAAGAAGTTGACCTGCGCGCGGGCAAGGCGCCCGACGATCGGCTCGGGCGGCGGCAGCTCCTCGTCCCGCGCACCCATGTTCCACCGAGTGCCATATTGGCGCGTCTTGACCCGAACAGCGGCGAAGATGTGAACGATCGCCAGGATGCAGCCCCAGGCGAGCACCGTCAGTTCGGTTGTCATCGTAGTGCTATCCCCCGTCCGGCTCGCCCGTTCCGGGCACCAACTGCCGCCTCCTCCGTTGCATCTGGCGCCACAACCGTTCGGAGGCCAGGCTTGTTCTTCTTCTTTTCCAACCGCCTGGGCTGCGTCGGCTCGATCGCGCTATCCGCGGCAATCACGCTCCTCATCCTATTCCTGCTCGGATGGCTCTGAGGGATTGGTGGGCGCTGACGGGCTCGAACCGCCGACCCTCTCGGTGTAAACGAGATGCTCTACCAACTGAGCTAAGCGCCCGATGAGTCCCGGCCCGCTTGCCACCTGCGCCCTCGCCGAGCAAGCTCAGAAGATGATCGGCGAAATCCGTTGTGCGGCCCGTAGATAGGCGTCCAGAGCGGCCGCGATCTCGTCGGCCAACTCGATGTAGATGCGACGCCCGTCCTGCGGGTCCGCGGTTCGGACGAATATCCCCTGCTCGGACAATACCTTGATCCAGCGAAGCGCCGTCGTGGGCGGCACCGCCGCCGCCATGCACAGGCTCGACACGGGAACGCGTTGCCCTTCCAGCCGCGCCGCCATCAGGTCCAGCAGCATGTCCCAGGCGGGATCGGCGAACAAGTCCGCACCGAGGAACTGGTCACGCAATCGCCGCGCCCGGATGATCGCCCGTACGCGAGCGGCGTCAATCGGCCGCTCCTGGCCGATCTCGCGCTGCGCCTCGGACTCCGAGAGCGAAGCCAGCGCGCTCGCGATCCGGCTCGCCTCCTCGCTAAGCTGCTGAAGCCTTGACGCACCCCTGCCGCTGTCGTGCAGCCGCTCCGGCTCGCGCTTGATCGCCCATGCGACAGCTTCGGCGCGCTCGCCGTCGCTCGGGTTCGACACGTGCAGCACCGCCGGCCCCCATGCCCGGCTCGCAGCCAGGTCGATCAGTTCCAGAGGAGCCTCGATCACGCACCGGGTGCGCGCGCCGGTCTGACGGACGATGCGGTCCAAGAGCAGCTCCGCGCCGCCCTCATCGGCAGCGTCGATGCTCAGGAAGACGGCATCGAAGCCCGGAAGCTCGTCCGAGCCATCGGTCCAGCCGCTCAGTGGAAGCGGAACAACCCGACATGAAGCCAGTTCGGCAGCGGCCTCCACTGAGTTTCGGGTTTGGGGGCTGTCGGCCAGAAGCAATAAACGCGCGGCGCGGGCATAGTCGACCATAGCCAGCTCATCATGCGCCAGATTGCCCCTCATACCAAGCCGATCGCCCGCCCCGATTGCTCCCGCGGAAAGCTTGCCGCCCTAACGGCGTGAGCGCTGGGCGAAATAGTCCAGAACGGACAATTCTCTGACGACGCCCTTCCCCGGCAAGAGCCGGAGATTGTTACAATTTTCTTACGGACGTGGTTTTCCAGGGACTGCTCGGCGCGGCAGGTGCTGATCCGTCCCGCGTGGGATGTGCGTTGTGGCCCGAATGCCGCCGCCAAAAGGGCCAATCGTTCAGTCCAAATCGGATATAATCTAATCCGCCTTGAACGAGGCCCTACGCGGCTTCGCACTCGCCGCAGCGGCCGCGCACTTCGATCACCGGACGATCGGGCGCGAAGCCGGCCTGTCGCGCCGCGGCCCTGACCCCGCCCGCCAGGGTGTCGTCGTCGAGATGGGTGGTCTGCCCGCACTGATCGCAGATCAGGAAGATGCAGTCGTGGAGGCAATCGGGATGGTCGTTAGCGACATAAGCGTTGGCGCTCTCGACCCGGCGGGCGAGGTTCGCCCCGACGAACAGGTCCAGAATCCGGTAGACGCTGTTCGCGGCAACGCGGCGCCCCTGCGCCTGCGAGACCTTCTCGGCGATGTCATATGCCGAAGCAGGCTGGCTGAAGCTTGCCAGCGCATCGAACACGGCGGCGCGCATCGTCGTCCACTGCTCGCCTGCTTTTTCCATGCCCGCCTTGGCGGCAACGGTCAGCGCCTCGCCCTCGTGATTGTGATGAACATGGCCCATGGCCACCAAATTAGGCGCTGAACGGCATGTTAACAAGGCAGTCGGGCGCGGCGGCGCCTTAGACCACCGCGCGCCGATTGAGATCGTGGCCGAGCGCTAGGATCGCAACGCCAACAATCGTGTAAACAACCTCGCCGCTGTCGTGCGGCAAAGTCAGTGCGCCGGCCATCACGCCCAGACCCAGCCCGCCGATCGCAGCCGGCATCATGAACCCATGTTCAACAATCCCGCGTCCGAGCGCCACCATGCCGAGCACGATCGCAAGCACCAGCCCGATCGCATGGATGCGGTGATCGACCAGAATGCCGCCCGCGGACGCGAGCACCGCCAGCATGATCGCGCTGGTCAGGCAATGCACGACGCACAGGCCGGAAAGGGCAATGCCCACCCGGTCGATCGTACCCACCCTGACTGCGCCCGCGAACATAGACCCCCTATATGAAGCGATCCGGGAAGTTACAACATCACATAGCCCAAAAAGTTGCGATTGGATTTCTGGCGTCCTGGTTCCATATCGCCGCCGTGATGGCTTCTCAGGCACAACGCACTCCCGCGGCGCCTTCCGCGCTGCTGCCCCGACCGGCCGCGATCGCGAACTGGCTGCTGCTCATGGCGGCGCTGGTGTTCCTGATGGTCGTGGTGGGCGGGATCACCCGACTCACGGAATCCGGCCTGTCGATGGTTCGATGGGAGCCCATTTCCGGCGCCATCCCCCCGCTCAACGAGCAGGACTGGCAGGCTGAGTTCGAGGCTTATCGGGCGAGCCCCGAATACAGACAAGTCAATGCGGGCATGTCGCTCGCCCAGTTCAAGGAGATCTTCTTCTGGGAATATCTCCACCGGCTGCTGGGCCGCGGCATCGGCCTCGCCTTTGCCATCCCGCTCGCCTGGTTCGCTCTGAAACGCGCCATCCCGGCCGGCTATGGCTGGCGGCTCAGCGTCCTGCTGCTGCTCGGCGGCCTTCAGGGAGCAATCGGATGGTGGATGGTCGCCTCCGGGCTCGTCGATCGCCCGGAGGTTAGCCACATCCGCTTGGCCGTGCATCTGATGTTGGCGCTGTTGATCTTCGCTCTTCTGATCTGGACCGCGCTCGACTTGCTGAGGCTGGAGCGCAACGCCGATGCGCGTCCGGTCAAGCTGCCGGTCGCCGCGGCATGGCTGCTCTCGCTGCTCGGCCTCCAAATCATGTTCGGCGCCTATGTCGCCGGTCTTGACGCCGGCTATGCCTTCAACAGCTGGCCCAAGATGGGCGAGGAATGGTTTCCCTCGGCAACCCCGATGCTCCAGCCATTGCTGGTGAACCTTGCCGACAACCCGATCGTGGTGCAGTTCATCCATCGCTGGCTTGCCTTGCTGGTTGCCGCGGCCTGTTTCGTGCTGGCCCGGATCGCATGGGGAGGCGGCGTGCGCGCCCCGGCCCTGCTGATGATCGGCGCCGTGATCGTGCAAATCGTGCTTGGCATAGCCACCCTGCTGACCGGCGTTGAACTCGCGGTCGCCGTCGCTCACCAGGGAATGGCGGCTCTGCTTATCGCGACGGTGATCGCAACCGCTCATCCCCTCGGCGCCAAGCGCCCCGCATGAGCGGGATCGCCAGCGTTTACGCCACCTTTCCCGACATGGAGGAAGCGGAGCGGATCGGCCGCATACTGGTCGAAGGGCGCCTCGCAGCCTGCGTCAACATCCTCGGGCCCTGCCGCTCGATCTACCATTGGGAAGGAGCGATCGAGCAGGCGACCGAGGTGGCGGCCTTGTTCAAGACGTCGACGGCCCAAGCGGAGCGGCTGATCGAGCGTTTGAGCGAACTTCACAGCTATGACGTGCCTGCCGCCGTCGCTTGGCCGATCGAGCGGACGTTTCCGGCTTTCGAACAGTGGGTGAAGACCGAGACGGAGAACAACCCACGTGAGGTAATATAGTACCGCTCGTTAAACCAGCCGAAATCTTGACTTTCCCGGAAGCGAATGTCATTTGCCCGTCAGCAGCGCCGCCCCGTCATCGGGCGGCGCAGTTCATTTCACAAGAGGTCGAGAGCCCCATGAAGGCGCTGATGAAGACCACCAAGTCGGCCAAGCCGCACGAGGTGGAGAAGAAATGGCATCTGATCGATGCCGACGGACTGGTGGTCGGGCGCGTCGCCACCATCATCGCCAACATCCTGCGCGGCAAGCACAAGCCGAGCTTCACCCCGCATGTCGACTGCGGCGACCATGTCGTGGTGATCAACGCCGAGAAGATCCGCTTCACCGGTAAGAAGCTGCAGCAGCAGACCTATTACAAGCACACCGGCTATGCGGGCGGCCTCAAGGAAGTCACCGCCGACAAGGTGCTGGCCGGCCGCTTCCCCGAGCGCGTTCTCGAAAAGGCGGTGGAGCGCATGATCCCCCGCGGTCCGCTCGGCCGCGACCAGATGCGCGCGCTGCACCTTTATGCTGGCGCCGAGCATCCGCATGGCGGCCAGAGTCCCGAACTTCTCGACGTCGCGGCCATGAACCGCAAGAACAAGGTGGGCGCGTAATGTCCGACAATCGCCAGTCCCTTTCCGATCTCGCCGCGCTGACTCAGGCTCCGGCGGCGGCACCCACGCCGGCTTCCGATGCGCCGGATTCCGATGCACCGGCGCCCGCTGCGGCCGGGCCTATCCCCGGCTCCGAGGATGACGGCCGGTCGACCCAAGGTCCCCAGATGCAGGCGGTGCTGCGCGAGCAGCAGCTCGACAAGCAGGGCCGCGCCTATGCCACCGGCCGCCGCAAGGACGCGGTCGCCCGTGTCTGGCTGAAGCCCGGCACCGGCAAGATCACGGTCAATGGGCGCGACCAGGAAGTCTATTTCGCCCGGCCGACGCTGCGCCTGATCATCAACCAAGTGTTCGACGTGGCCGAACGCCGCGGTCAATATGACGTGGTTGCGACGGTCAGCGGTGGCGGCCTCAGCGGCCAGGCGGGCGCGGTCCGCCACGGCATCAGCCAGGCGCTCGCCCGTTACGAGCCGGCGCTGCGCACCGCCGTAAAGCGCGAGGGCTTCCTGACCCGCGACCCGCGCGTGGTCGAGCGCAAGAAGTATGGCCGCGCCAAGGCCCGCCGCAGCTTCCAATTCTCCAAGCGCTAAAGAGATCAGCCGAAAGTGGTACTTTCGGCTGGATCACGGAACGAGAGGCCCCGGAGAGATCCGGGGCCTTTTCTTTGTGCCCCCCGCACCGCTAGGCCCGGAGGCTCGCCGGGAGAGCAAAGAGGGCCGTGCGCGATCTCAGATCACGCCGTTTCGGCTCGCGAGATCAGCCTAATGGGCAGCGCGAGTTCTCGATCCGAGCACCGAGCGTACAACGTGTCATCGGAGTTCCCGCTGAGCGGCGCCGTGCACGCGTACAGGTCGTACCTTCGAATATCACGCCTGCTTGCCCCTTCGCACTTCAGGCGGCGCTGGCCTTCCCTGCGCGCGGTCCAGGGTGGGCGGGCTCCTGACGGGGCTTTCCCATCATCCGGTGCTCGACATGCAGCGTCAGGTCCGCATCGATCCTGAGCTCGTTGAAGGACGGCGGCGTGGCGCGGACCCGCTCCGACAAGGTGCCCGCGCCAATGGTGCGGATCGTCCGTCCGGCGATCAGATGCTCGAGATCGAATGGATCGTGGACGTGCCCGGACAAGGTCGCATGGGCGCCCGCCTCGGCCAGCGCCTGCAGCGCGTCGTCGCCCCGCAAGGTCCGGCCCTGCGACTCCAATCCTTCCTTGTCGACCAGCGGGTGGTGGCATGCGATGATCTTGAGCTTGTCCGTCGGCGCTTCGCTCAAGCTTTGCAGCGCGCGCCTGAGGCTGCCGCGGCTGACCACGCCCCACGACCAATTGTGCCGCCATTGAAATCGGGCGGTGGTTTTGAGCGGCACGATGGTGACGTGCTCCAGGTCCAGCGGACGTTCGATCAGGCGTTCGACCCGGCCGAACCGCCGGTAAGGACGAAAGAAGCGGTCGACCGGATTGTAGTAAGGCAGGTCATGGTTTCCGGGCTCCACCGTCACGGGCACCGGCATCGCTTCTAGATAAGCCGCGGCTGCTTCGAATTCCTGGCTGCGCGCGCGCATGGTGAGATCGCCGGTGCAGATTACCGCATCGGGCATCTCGGCGCGCACGGTGTCCGCGAACCACTGCACCGCTTGGCGGTCCTCGCGGCCGAAATGCAGATCGGAGACATGGAAAAGTCGGGTCATGGGACCGTTCAACAATCGGCGCGGCACTTGGTTCGGCGCGCGTATCAGCTCTGCCGCAGATCCTTCAGATATTCGCGAATCCTGCGCGCGTTGGTCCCGACATCGCTGCCGCCGATTCGGGAGATCGAGCGCATGTCGACCAGCGTTCGCCCCTTCCTCTCCGGATCGGGCCGGGCGCGGATCACCACATCATCCTTGAAGCGGAAGAAGAGTGTCGTATCGGTCGCCTCCAGCGTTCCCCGCGCCGGATCGAAATGGACGATCTCCCAGCCATTCTTCTCGGCCACCGTCTGGGCGCGCCCGATCGTCTCGCGCACGCTCCAGGGTACGCTGATCGGCTCCAAGTCGCCATAGGCCTCGCGGTGCAGCGCCTTCCAGCGCTCCTCCGGCTCCATCGCTGCCAGCGCGGGCCTCCCTTCGACCGGAACATTCTCGAGATTGTCGGCCCTGACGGGAAGCGCACGAAATTCGGGCAGATCCTCCAGATCGGTGCTGATGTCGTGGATCGCAGGCAGGGTCCGCGCCGTGACATATTGCTTGCCCACATAGCCGGCGAAGCCGAACCCGAAGAGCAGTGCGAGCACAATCGCCCAACGCCGCCGCGGACGCGGCCGATCGCGCATCAGCAGGATCGCCGCGACCGCAAGCACGCCCCCGGCGATGGCGATGAAGAAGGAATAGCGCAGGACCGCGAAGCCGACCCGGAAATGCCACGCCTCCTGCGCGCTTCCGACAGCGCCGATCAGAGCTGCAAGAACCGCGCCGACGCTGAGCGCCAGTGCCAGCCAAGCAAGCCGCCCTGCCCACGCTCCCTCCGCCGGCAATACCCGCGCCATTCGCTTCTCCACTTCTGCCCTTCGTCTTTGCTGAGAAGCGATGGCGGGAGCAAGCCCGATTGACCGGCCCGGCTCGCTTGTGGCAAGCGCAAGGAAGGGCGCGGGTGTAGCTCAATGGCAGAGCAGAAGCTTCCCAAGCTTACGACGAGGGTTCGATTCCCTTCACCCGCTCTCCTGTTACCATGCGGGTCCGCCCACTGATCGGCCTACGCTCGCTTGGCCGTAAGACCGGTTTTCCTTTGGCGGTGCTCGCTTTCGCACTCAGAAGTTAGAATGCGCTAGGTGACTACGCTTTTGCGGATACGCCGATGCCATAATAGGCAACCATCTTCATACGCCACATCACCGAGTAGGCACCGCTCGCGGCCGTTTTGTGACAAATAGAGGCGCACTTTCTCGGGCTTGTGGACGTATTCGTGTCCTCGGACCCTAGCGCTGCCGATGCTCGCCCGCGCGCCGACCGCCGATGGCCTAGACGCCGCCCTGGATCACATCGAGCCCCTGCGCCTCCAGACGAGCGACCAGATCGTCGACGCAGGCATCGAGCACGGGCTGATCCGTGCTGCGAACGACGAAATTGGCGCCGACCCGCCCTTCCCGGAAGAACGGATAGCTGCCGATCTGGACGCCCTCATGCGCCCGCTCCGCGTCGCGAAGCAATTCGGCGACCTCGCTTTCCGGCACCCAGCCGCCTACTGTCCGCGAGACCAGCGGCTTGCCGCCCTCGATCGTGCCGGAAAGCGCGTCCAGCATGAGCGCCGCGATGTGAGGCACCCCGGCGAGGATGAAGATGTTGCCGTGCCGGATCCCGGGCGCCCCAGACATCTTGTTCTCGATCAGGCTTGCCCCCGCCGGCACACGGGCCATGCGGAGGCGCGCCTCGGTGATCCCGCCGCGCGTTTCATAATAGCGCTCCAGCGCCGCCCGCGCCCTCGGGTGCACCTCCACGTCAACGTTGGTGGCGGCCGCAATCGCGTCGACGGTGATGTCGTCATGGGTCGGCCCGATGCCACCGGTGGTGAACAGATAATCGTTCTCGGAACGAAGCGCGTTCACCGCGGCGACGATGCGCTCGTGCACGTCTGCGACGACCCGAACTTCGGCAAGGCGGATGCCCTGGATGTTGAGCCAGGTGGCGATCGGCGCGACATTGCGGTCCTGGATGCGCCCGGACAGGATCTCGTCGCCGATCACCAGCAGGCCAGCCGTCCAGATCCGTTCGGCCGTCCAGATCCGTTCGTCAGTCATGATCGCGGCTCTACCCAGTCTCCTTCGGCGCGTCATTCTGAACTTCAGTCAGCTTCTGCGTCAGGTCCGGCGACGGGTTGTGAAGAAGCCTGAGTACCGCGGCGTTGTTGGCGTGGATCGACCTCGCTATATCGCCCAGCCATGACCGAGTATCAGACGATTTCCCGCTATGATGCGACCGCGCCCGCTCATCGAAGCGGCTCGATCAAGCTGCACGGGCCGGCGGGCTTTGCCGGCATGCGCGCAGCGGGGCGACTGGCGGCCGAGATCATGGATGCGCTCGTGCCTCATGTCGTGCCCGGGGTGACGACCCAGGAGTTGGACGACCTCGTCTTCAAGCTGATGAGCGATGCCGGGGCGCACCCGGCGACGCTCGGCTATCGCGGCTACATGAAGAGCAGCTGCACTTCTATCAATCATGTCGTCTGCCACGGAATACCCGGCCCCAAGCCGCTCAAGGATGGCGATATCGTCAACATCGACGTAACTCCGGTGCTGAATGGCTGGCACGGCGACACGAGCCGCATGTATCTGGTCGGCGATGTCCCTGTGAAGGCGCGGCGACTGGTCGACGTCACCTATGAATGCCTGATGCTGGGCCTCGAGCAGGCCAAGCCGGGCAATATGCTCGGCGACATCAGCCACGCGATCCAGAGCCACGCCGAACGGAATCGTTATAGCGTCGTTCGCGACTTCTGCGGCCATGGCCTGGGTCAGCTGTTCCACGATGCGCCCGAGGTGGTACACGCCGGCAAGCCCGGCACCGGACCCGAGCTTCGGCCCGGAATGTTCTTCACGGTGGAGCCGATGATCAACATCGGCAAGGCTACCTGCAAGGTGCTGGAGGACGGCTGGACCGCCGTCACCCGCGACCGCTCGCTCTCAGCTCAATTCGAGCATTCGATCGGCATCACGGACACCGGGTGCGAGATCTTCACGCTTAGTCCAAAAGGCTGGCACAAGCCGCCCTATCTGCCGGCAGCCTAAAGCAAGGTCACCTGCACCCGATTACCGCGATCGCTGGTGACGCCACGGGCTTGGCCGCGCCGGAAAGGCGTTCGATACGGCCAGCATTCGCGGGTGCGCGCCTGACCACCCCATTCGAAGCAAAGCCGCTCGTTCGCGGTCCACCAGCGGCCCGCCACTTCGTTCTTTCCGAACAGCGCTCGGACGCGGCCACGCGGTTCGAAGCGCAAGGTGGACGCCTGGCCGTTGTTGGTGACAAGTCGGGCGCTGCGGCCGATCAGCTCCGTGCCCGGAGCCGGACCGCCGCCACGCGGCAGCATCGCGCATCCACCAAGCCCGCATAGCGCGATCCCGAGCAACAGCTTGCGCATGTTCGTCTCCTTCAGGGCATTTCTTAGCAGAAGCGTGAGGACGCCGAAACGTTGCCGCGCTTGCCTGCTCCGACCTGCTCCTTATGTTTGAGCTTCTCAACGGAGGTTCCGGGTGAAAAAGATCGAAGCCGTGATCAAGCCGTTCAAGCTGGATGAGGTCAAGGAAGCGCTGCATGACATCGGGGTGTCTGGAATGACGGTTACCGAGGTCAAGGGCTTTGGCCGCCAGAAGGGGCATACCGAGCTTTATCGCGGCGCCGAATATGTCGTCGATTTCCTCCCCAAGGTGAAGCTGGAGTTGGTTGTTGAAGACAGCCTGGCCCCTCGTGCGGTCGAGGCGATCGCCAACGCCGCCCGCACCGGCCGCATCGGTGACGGCAAAATCTTCGTCTACCCTGTCGAGGATGCGATCCGCATCCGCACTGGCGAACAGGGCTCGGACGCGCTGTAAGCCCGCCGATCGCGCCGATTAGCTTGGGCCGCCGCCGGGCGGATGGGCGTTGCTGTCGTTGCCGCCGCTACCTTTGCCGTGGCCGCCTCCGCTCTTCTTGTTGTCGTCGACCGACTTGCCGCCGCGGCCATGCACCGGTCCGCCTCGCGTTCCGTCCGAACTGTCGCGCCTCGATCCGCTCATTGCTTCATCTCCAAAGTTCGATTGCTCCCAACGCGGCGAACCGTCGGTTGCTCCCGGCAGGGGCGAATAGCGGACATTGGCATCGCCCGCCGACTTCTGGTTAAGGCAGGTTGGTGGACGATCTGAAAGCCTCGATGTCCCCGGATGAACTGCGAGCGGCGATGCGTACGCTTGGCTACCGAACCCAGAACGACCTTGCCTTCGCGATCGGGGTGAGCCGGTCGGCCGTGAGCTTGTGGCTGGAAGGCAAGGTGGGCGTGCCGCGGCCGGTTGCGATGCTGCTGCGCATGCTGATTTCGGCCCAGCGCCGCGCATTCTGAAAATCAGCCCACGTGAAATGTTCACCCACGGCGCGCGGGCTCTGGACGGCCTGCGCCTAAGCCGCCGATGACGCTGTCCAACACCTGATCAAAGGATTCGAACAGTGGCGAACGACGCGAACACCATCCTCGACATGATCAAGGAACAGGAGATCGAGTGGGTCGACCTTCGATTTACCGATCCCAAGGGCAAGTGGCAGCATCTGTCGATGGTGGCCGGCCTGATCGACGAGGACCAGCTGACCGACGGCTTCATGTTCGATGGCTCGTCCATCGAAGGCTGGAAGGCGATCAACGAATCGGACATGATCCTGCGGCCCGATCTCGACGCGGTTTATGTCGATCCGTTCAGCGCGACGCCGATGCTGATCCTGTTCTGCGACATTGTCGATCCGGCCTCCGGCGAACTCTACGCCCGTGATCCGCGCTCCACCGCGAAGCGGGCCGAGGCTTATGTCAAGAACACCGGCATCGGCGACACCATCTATGTCGGCCCCGAAGCCGAGTTCTTCATGTTCGACGACGTGCGCTTCGAGGACGGCTACAACACCTCTTATTTCCGCATCGACGATATCGAGCTGCCGACCAACACCGGCCGGCAGTACGAAAACGGCAATCTCGGCCACCGGCCGCGCGCCAAGGGCGGCTACTTTCCAGTCGCGCCGGTCGACAGCGCAGTCGACATACGCGGCGAGATGGTCTCGACCATGATCGAGATGGGTCTGCCGATGGACAAGCACCATCACGAGGTCGCCGCCGGCCAGCACGAGCTCGGCCTCACCTACGGGACGCTGACCCAGACCGCCGACCGGATGCAGATCTACAAGTACGTCGTGCACATGGTCGCCCACGCCTACGGCAAGACGGCGACCTTCATGCCCAAGCCGATCAAGTCCGACAACGGATCGGGCATGCACACCCACCTGTCGATCTGGAACGGCGGCAAGCCGCTTTTCGCAGGCAACGGCTATGCGGGCCTCAGCGAGACCGCCCTGTTCTTCATCGGCGGCATCATCCACCATGCCAAGGCGGTGAACGCCTTCACCAACCCCACCACCAACAGCTACAAGCGCCTCGTGCCGG
Organism: Allosphingosinicella sp.; assembly: GCF_036387615.1. Classification (GTDB taxonomy): domain Bacteria; phylum Pseudomonadota; class Alphaproteobacteria; order Sphingomonadales; family Sphingomonadaceae; genus Allosphingosinicella. The sequence goes on along the minus strand of NZ_DASVTH010000031.1, from coordinate 24,287 downwards.
GCTTCGAAGCGCCGGTGCTGCTCGCTTATTCCAGCCGCAACCGCTCCGCTTCCTGCCGCATCCCATATGGCGCGGGCGAGAAGGCCAAGCGGGTCGAGTGCCGCTTCCCCGACGCGCTCGCCAATCCGTACCTGGCCTATTCGGCGCTGGTGATGGCGGGGTTGGACGGCATCCAGAACCGCATCCATCCCGGCGAGGCGATGGACAAGAACCTCTACGACCTGCCGCCCGCCGAGCTGGTCAACGTACCGACGGTGGCGGGCTCACTGCGCGAGGCGCTGATCGCGCTACAGAACGATCGCGCCTTTCTCACAAGGGGTGACGTGTTCTCCGACGACCAGATCGACGCCTATATCGAGCTCAAGTGGGAAGAGCAGATGCGCTGGGAGACGACGCCCAGCCCGGTCGAATACGATATGTACTACAGCTCCTGAGTAAGCGGACTTCAGCTCAAGCCGGTTGCGGCGCAGCCGGCTTGCGCCCCCATGGCGCTCTCACCCGCTCGCGGCGACCGACAAGCACGTCGAACCCGATCTGCACGCCAAGCAGCATGTAGATGACAGGCTGCCAGGCGATGCCGACGAACACCGCCCCGACCAGGTAGACGAGCTGCGCGTGCTGGAGCGCGGTGGCGAGCGGGGATATCCACGCCTCCTCGCCTTCCGCGTGGCGGAACCGCCGGCGGAGCACTTCCATGCGGGTCAGGCCGATCACGTGGATCAGCAGGAACAGGATGAGCCCGGGGAAGCCCTGTTCGCCGAGCATCTCGAAATAGCTCGAATGGTAGGCGCGAGCCTTGTCCTCGACTACGTCCGTCCGGACTACCTCGACGGAGCCGGTGGTCTGCGTCGAGACCAGGTCCATCCGCAGCTTGTTCTGCTTGTAGGCTTCAAAGCCGCCCCCGAGCGGCCTTCCCTGGGCATAGTCCCAGGTCCACTTCCACACGGCGATGCGTGTAGAAGCTGAGCTATCCGCCTTGTAGGTCTGGATCGTGTTCATCCGGTCGGTGAAGCGCTCGGGCAACATCGGCACGGCGATCGCCAGCCCGATCGCAACCACTGCCATGTAGCCGAACCGGTTCTTAGCATCCCGAAGCATCAGGATGCCGAGTGCGGCGATGCAGATCAGCCCGGTCCGCGCCGATGTGCCGACCGGTATCAGGAGGCAGGCGAAGACCAGATTGTAGGCGAACAGGCGGACGCGCCAGTCGCGCGGGAAGATCGTGCCGAACCGCGCCAGCCACAGGATCACAGGAATCAGCGCAATCGATACCGTGGAGATGATGCTGCCTTCATACAGCCCGCTATTGTTGTCGACCATCAGGTTGAGCGCGCCGTAACCGCCGCCGGAGACGGCCGTCTTGATCCCGCCGACAATGATGATCGCCGCGGCCGAAAGCGTGATGAACAGCAGATAAGCCTCGATCCGCAGCTTCGTCCGGAGGGTGAGCGGAAGGAAGATCGCCCAGACCATCGCCTTCCACACCCAGTCCCACTTCCCCATCGCATCGAGGTGGAAGTCGGCATACCAGGTGGTGGCGCCGGCGTGGAGCAGAAGCAGGATCATCAGCCCCTGGCGGAAGGTGAACTTCAGCCCCTTTTTGTGGTCGGCGAGGAGCCAGCCGACGATCGCCAGCCCCGCCATGATCATCGAGACCGGGACCGCGTTCAGCAGATAGTAGCTGAGCCGCTGCGGCGCGACGATGTCGACATAGGCGTAAGCCAGCACGAGCAGGAACGGGCGCTTCAGCCCGAGCCCGATCAGCGCAAGCAGGAAACCGATGAACGCGAGGTCGCGCATCTAGTCCGGCTTCGCCTGTTTCAGGCCGAAACCGCGCTCCGGCTTGGGCGCTGGAGCTGGTTCCGCCGCAGAGGAGTCGTCGAGATCGGGGCGGGACAGCAGCCGCCAAGCGGTGAGGAGCAGCAGCCCGTGAGTCAGCCCAAGCGCAAAATTGTCGATCATGCGTCCGAAGCTCCCGCGCGCCCGAGCAGCCGACGACGATGCGCAGCCGGCGCTTCCCAGGCGCAACTGCGGGAACGAAGCAATCCGGAGCCAGTCACCTCACCGGATTGCTTCGCTACGCTCGCAATGACGTTACTGGTCACGCAGAGGCGCTTGTACAGCGGGCCGGTTGACGGGGCGTTAAGGCTGCCGTGGCAGAGCATGCCGCATGCGCATCCTACACATTCTCGATCACAGCCTGCCGATGCACAGCGGCTACACCTTCCGCACCCGCGCCATCGTCAAGGCCCAACTCGCCCGCGGGTGGGAGGTGGCCTGCCTCACCGGCGTCCGCCACAGCCACGATGGGCTCAACCCGGAAGATGTGGACGGCATCCGCTTCTTCCGCACCCCAAAGCCGGCTGGCGGGCCCTCGCCGCTCCGCGAATGGCGGGAAATCAAGGCGCTGGAGAAACGACTCGACCAGCTCGTGCGGGAATGGCGGCCGGATCAGCTGCACGCCCACTCGCCGGTGCTGAATGCGCTCGCGGCGTTGCCTGTGGCAAGCCGCCACCGGCTCCCTCTGCTCTACGAGATTCGTGCATTCTGGGAGGATGCGGCGGTGGGGAACGGCACTGGGAGCGAAGGCTCGCCCCGCTACCACCTCACCCGCGCTCTGGAGACCTATGCGGCGCGCCGGGCCGACGCCGTCGCGGTCATCTGCGAGGGACTTCGGCACGACCTGGTTCAGCGCGGGATCCCAGCGGAGAAGATCATCGTTTCCCCCAACGGCGTCGATCTCGGCCTTTTCGGAAGTCCGCCGGCACCCGATTTGGCGTTCGCCGAGAGACTTGGCCTGGCCGGTGCGGACGTTGTCGGCTTCATCGGCTCCTTTTACGATTATGAGGGGCTGGACGACCTGATCGCCGCGATGCCGCTGTTCCTTGAGCGGCGACCGGCTGCTCACCTGCTCCTGGTCGGCGGAGGGCCGATGGAAGAGAAGCTCAAGCTCCAGGCGGCGGGTTCACCGGCGGCTTCGCGCATTCACTTCATCGGGCGGGTGCCGCACCAGGAGGTCGAACGCTACTACAGCCTGATGGACGTACTCGCTTATCCGCGCAAAGCGATACGGCTGACCGAGCTGGTGACCCCGTTGAAACCGCTCGAAGCCATGGCACAGCGCAAGCTCGTGGCCGCGTCGGACGTCGGCGGCCACCGCGAGCTGATCGAGGACGGCGTAACCGGCACTCTGTTCCCGCCAAGCGATCCGGCCGCGCTGGCCGACGCGCTCGACCGCCTCTTCGCCGATCGGGCGGGCTGGGAGGCTCGCCGCGACGTGGCGCGGCGGTTCGTCGAGCGCGAACGTAACTGGTCGTCAAACATTTCCCGTTACGCCCCGGCTTACCAAAAAATGACCGGCAAGGCGCTGATCCATGGCTGAAAACACGAAAACACCTCCTGCCAAGACTCGCGGCAGCGCACTCGATGTGCCGATGGCGGCGCTGGCGGGGGGGTCCGTAGGCTTCTTTGCCTTCGCGATGCCTGCGAACCTGTTCGAACGGCTGGTCGGCGCAACCGGACTGCCGAGCCTGGTTCCGGCCGCTCAGCCGCCGCTTGGGGAGACCGCGCGGCTCGGCTTCGTAGCGGTCGCCGCGCTTGCCGCGTTCGGCCTCGTCTGGTTGCTGCTCCGCGCGCTCGGGAAGGCGCCGGCAGCGCGCAAACCGCTTGCAGAAGAATTCTCGAACGAGCCGCCCCGGCTGCGTCGGGCCGACGCGCACCCGGATGCTCCAGCGCGCCACCCGCTCCGGGCAGCGACCGACTTCGGCATCCCGCTCGACTCCGTGCCCAGCGACGAACGCGGCGAACCGATCGACGTGTCGGTCGTCGAGAATGTCGACTTCGAAGCGGAGTGGGAGCGCCCTGCCCCAAGCTTCCTGCAGGCGCCGAGCGAAGTTGTCGAAGCCGAAGAGGAGGAGCTGCTCCTCGACGAGGCGGAGGAAAGCGAGCCGGAAACGGCCGAGGCACATGAGTCGGTGATCGAGGCCGAGTCGACGGACGTGCCTTTCTGGTTGCCCGAAGGCGTTGCGGCGCAAGCCGAAGAATATCCCGAGAGCGAGCAGATCGAGGACATCGATGCAAGCCCCGCTCCGGACGCCCACGCCATCCTGCCTTTCTGGGCGCAGCAAGCGGAAGCCGAGAGGGTCGAGGACGTGGCGAACTCACCGGAGCCGAGCCTCGACCAGCTGTCCACGCGGCTGGAAGGCGGGCTGATCCGCCGCAAGCGCGACGGGCGCTCCGCGAGACCCCGCGGCAATCGCGGCGCGGACGACCGGCTGCGCACGGCGCTGGACGATCTCACCCGGATGTCCAAGCGCAGCTAAGCTACAGGTACGAGATGATCTTGACCGCCGAGCCGGGCCGGAGCGCCTGGCCGGCGGCGAGGCCGTTCAGCTCCAGGAACTGCTCGAGCTGGTGATCGCTCGCCATCCGGCGGGCGAAGACCTCCGGCGTGTCGCCGAGGCGGACCGGCACGACGCGGATCACCCTTGGCCGAAGGCCGGCCACCTGCTCGGGCGAGAGCAGGCGAAACGAGTTGAACAGCGCGCCCAACGCCTCCGCGCCGGCGGAGCCCGGCCCTGACACCATGATGAAGTGGTAAGCGCCGCCACCCGGACCCGCATAGGCGGCGAGCGACAAGTCGACCGAGCCCTGCCGCCCGGCAACGCGCGCCGGCACGACGATCGCAGGAACGCCGTTCACATTCACTCGCTCGGCCGTGCCGACCTCGGCGGGCGCGTTGCCCAGCAATTGTTGGATGACCCGGGCCGCATAGCCGTCCAGCCCGTCGGGGCCGAGCGCGCCGCCGCCGAACTGACCACGCACACCGTCGGGGCCATCGATCAGGATCGCCTGTGGGCTGTTGGTGAGCGTGAAACCGGGCGGGGCCTCGAATCCGATCCGCATCACGGGATGGGCGAAGCGGCGGCCGAGCACGAAGCCCTGCTGCGGGTCGTCGCCGTAAAGCAGCCCGTCGACCTCGCGAAGGTAGCCGACCTCGTTCTCTGGCAGCGCATCCTCGCGGAGGCCGGTGGCGGCCGCGGCGCCGCGGAGCCGCTCGACCCTGTTCTCCGTCAGCGGGTGCGTGCGCGCCCATTCGGGAACGCCCCTGGCTTCATCGCGGCCGCTGGTCGTTGTCATGAACCGCTCGTGGCGACCGAGCGCGCCCAGCATGTCGGCCGCGGCGAAAGGATCGTAGCCGATTGCGCGCAGGTAACGGATGCCGAGATCGTCGGCTTCATATTCCTGCCGGCGGGAGTAGCGCAGGCTGAACAGCCCCGCGGCGCGGGCGGCCACTTCCGTCAGCCGCTCAGAACCGGTGACCAGCCCCACGGCGAGCACGCCCAGTTCCCGCCAAATACCGCGCTTCTGCTGGCGCTCGCTGTGATCGCCGACGATGTGGCCGAGCTCATGGCCGAGCACGGAGGCCAGTTCCGCCTCGCTGTTGACGATGCCCATCAGGCCTCGCGTGACATAGATGTAGCAGCCGGGAACCGCGAAAGCGTTGACCACATCGCTGTTGACCAGAGTGAAGGTGCACTGGCCTTCGAGCCCGGCCGCAACGGCCAGCCGCTCGCCGAGTGTGGCGACATAGCGCGCCTCCGACGCGGAATAGGCTCCGCCGAACTGTGCCAGCAGCTGCGGATGCTGCTCTGCGCCGAGCTCGCGTTCCTCGGCCTGGATCTCGGGCTGGTAGTCGCCTGGCTGAGCGGGCCCGCCGCAACTTGCGAGCAGGGAAGCGACGGCGAGCAGCGAAAGGGAGCGTGGGATGTTCATGGCGGGTCGACACCGCCTTAGCCGCGCGGTCGCCTATCATCCATCTTCTACTGTTAGCGCCTCAAGGTGGAGGCGTACCCCTGCCTCTGTCTTCTCCCGTGCGGTCAGGACGATGTCGGCGAGGATGTGGCCTCGCAGACGGAACTCGGCCATTTCGAGCCCTTCGGCAAATCGATCGGCGGCGGCTTCCGCGCCGTTTCCGTCCAAGCGGATCGTGACCTCGTGACGCGCGCCGGTGAAGGTAATGCTGGCCCATTCCCGGCTCTGGACGCGTTCGACGTTCATGAAGTTCACTGGGTCGAACGCTGAGCGCAGCGCGCGCAGCAGAGCCTTGGTGGCATCGCGTCCGGGCGCGTTCACGGCTGCACCCGATCGGCTTGCTGCCGCCCGTCGATATAGGCCGCGACTCGCGCGCAGATCGCCGCGGGCTCGCGACCGCGGCGCAGATCGTGCACCAGGCGCGGATCGCGCACGGCTTCCCGGCCGAAGCGCGTCGCGGCCGTGCCGCTCGCTTTCAGATACCGCTCGATGCGGCGAAGCAACTGCATGTCAGGTCTCCTGTTCGACTCGATTGTTCGTGCTATGTTCCGAGTTGCCGGAGATTTCCTACTTGTCTAGGATTTTTCCTATCGGTAGGAGCACTCATGGCCGAAGCCGATCCGCGCGCCGTCCTCGAGGGGCTGATCCGTGAGCGACGGGAGGATTATGCGGGTCTCTCCCGCCTGATCGGGCGTAACGCGGCTTATGTTCAGCAATTCGTGAAGCGCGGAACGCCCAAGCGACTCGCGGAGGCGGACCGGCGCGTGCTCGCCCGCTATTTCGGGATCGACGAGGCGCTGCTGGGCGGCCCGGCTGCGGCTGCGGCAGGCGACACAATCCCGGTACCCCGGCTGGATGTCGAGGCCTCGGCCGGCCCGGGTGCGCTCGAATCCGGCGAACGGTCGCGCGGCCATGTCGCCTTCGATCCGCGCTGGCTCCGCCGGATCGGCGGGAGCGGCGAGCTGTCTTTGATTGAGGTGCGGGGCGATTCGATGGCGCCGTTGCTCGGCAATGGCGACGAGATTTTGGTTGACCATGCCGACGGCGCCGGACGACTGCGCGACGGCGTCTACGTGCTGCGGCGCGACGGCGCTCTCCTCGTCAAGCGCCTCTGCCGACACCCCGGTTCGGCGCGGCTGTCGATCACGAGCGACAATCCCGCTTATCCAAGCTGGCCCGACTGCGATCCCGCCTCGATCGACATCGTCGGCCGGGTGCTATGGGCGGGCAAGCGGATTGCGTGATTCGAGGTTCTTGCGCCCGAGCATCTGACGCGATGGCAATCGAGAGTGGTTCAGCGATCTCGCCACCAGAGCAGGAACGCGAGCGCGGCGCCGATACCTCCGCCGATCAGAAGGCCGGCGCTGGGCTGACCCAGGACAACCCCGGTCACCGCTCCCAGCATTAGGCCGAGAGCGAGCAGGATGCCTCCCGCCTGGCGGGCTTTGGGTGCGGGCGCCTTCATGACCGGCGCCATGCCAGCTTCGCGCCGCTCTCGCCACCGCTCTGGTGAATGCGCGATTCAGATTAAGCTTGGGGCAAATCGACAACCGGCCCGGGCCTAAGACGCGCGGCCAAGGGGAAGGGAGTCGTGTTCTTGCACAATCATGTCCATGTCGATCGGGCGGGCCTGGAAGAGGCAACCGAGTTGATGTCCCGCTTCGGCGAACATGCGCTGATCGAGGCGGCCTCACGCGCCAGCCACAGCCGCTCGGTGGGGAACGTCATCCATTTCTGCCGCTGGCGGCAGATCGAGCGGACGATCGAGATGCTGAGGTCCGACGAGCCGAGTGGATCAGTGCACTAACCTGCTGTTCGATCGAACCTGCCGCCAATCTGTTCTGGCGTGGTAAATGTCGGGCGGGTAACTTGGCAGGATGTTGCAAGTCGCGGGCGGGCGGCCTCGGTGCCCCCCGCAAATTATCACATTGCGGGAACCTCGTGGGCCCACTCCGCAAAGTACGACTTTGCGGAGTGCCCCTATGGTCGCCGCGTTGGCTGCCGCTGCCTTTTTTCTCTGGCCGGAGGACGCGCGCGCGCAAGAGGCGGAGCTCGACCAGGTTGACGAGCCGCTCGATCCCTCGCGACCGCTGCCGCCGCTGCCGGAACTCGACCCATCGGCGCCGCTCGATCCGCTGCCCGACCTTGGCGTGGCCTGGCCCGACATGGAGCAGCAGGAAGGCGAGGCGATCGCCGACACGCCCACGACCACGATCGCCGATGCCGGCGCGGAACGCAGCTACACGGTTGCGCTGACCGGGCTCGAATCGGTCGGGAGCGGCGACCTTCTCGCCCAGTTCAACACGCTCTCCACCTTGCAGGCCAATCGCGACGATCCCGCCAATGCCGCCCAGATCGACCGGCGCGCCCGCCAGGACGCCGACCTGCTCGCCGAACTGCTCCGCGCCTACGGCTATTATGACGCGCAGGTGACGACGGAGGTCTCGGGCACAGCCGGGGGCAACGCCGTCCAGGTCCAGCTCCAGGCGCAACCCGGGCCGCTCTACCGTTTCGCGGAAGTCAGCCTGCCGGGCCTCGATGGCGCAGGGTCCGAAGCGACGATCCTGCGCCGCAGCTTCGGCATCGAAGCGGGCGCGCCGGTCAACGCCGCCGCCGTCACTGCGGGCGAAGCGGCGCTGAGGGCCCAGCTTGGCCAGCGCGGCTTCGCCTTCGCCGATGTCGGCGCGCTCGACATCGTCGTCGATCACCAGGCGCGGACGGCGCGCCTGGTCCTGCCCGTGCAGCCGAACGGCGCCCGCCAGTTCGGCCGGATCATCGTCGAAGGCCGCCCGCTGTTCAGCGCCGAGCACATCCAGACCATCGCTCGCTTCGATCCCGGCGAGCGCTTCCAAACCCCGCGGCTGGAGGATCTGCGCCGCGCGCTGGTCGCAACCGGGCTCGTGTCGGTGGTCAACCTGCGGCCGGTCGCACGGCCGGGCAGCGAAGTGGTCGACATCGCGGTCGGACTCGAGCCCGCGCCGATGCGCACCGTCGCCGGAGAGGCAGGCTACGGCACTGGCGAGGGAGCGCGAGTCGAGCTCAGCTGGGAGCATCGCAACCTGCTCCCCCCGGAGGGCGCGGTCCGCGTCCGCGGTGTACTGGGCACCGAGGAGCAACTGCTCGGAGTCTCCCTGCGGCGGAACAACTTCCGCAAGCGCGACCAGGTGCTGACCGCCAATGTCGCGGCCAGCAACATCGATCGCGACGCTTTCGATGCCCGCACCTTCCTGGTCGGCGTCGGGATCGAGCGGCAGACCAACATCATCTGGCAGAAAAGATGGACCTGGAGCCTCGGCGCGGATCTCCTCGCGTCCGACGAGCGGGACGTGAACATCGACCTCGCAATGACACGGCGGCGCACCTTCTTCATCGCGGCGGTGCCGGCGACGCTCAGCTATGACGGCTCCAACGACCTGCTCGATCCGACCCGCGGCTACCGGCTGGCGGGCCGCGTCTCGCCCGAATTGTCGCTGCAGAGCGGCACCTTCGGCTATACAAGGGCGCAGATCGACGGCAGCTTCTATCAGCCCGTCAGCGACACCGTGACGATCGCCGCCCGCGCCCGGCTTGGCACCATCTTCGGCGCGGACCGGGACCGGATCGCACCATCCCGGCGCTTCTATGCAGGTGGTGGCGGATCGGTGCGCGGCTACGGCTTCCAGCGGCTTGGCCCCCGCGATCCGGTGTTCGACGATCCGATCGGCGGGCGCAGCCTGGCGGAGTTTGCCTTGGAGGCGCGGGTCCGGATCGGCGGGCCGTTCGGAGTGGTGCCCTTCATCGATGCGGGCAACATCTACACATCCCCCCTGCCCCGCCTCGACGAACTGCGCTTCGGGGCCGGTATCGGCGTTCGCTATCACAGCAACTTCGGCCCGATCCGAGTGGATGTCGGCACGCCCTTGAGCCGGCGCAGCGGCGATCCGCGCGTGGCGGTCTATGTTTCGCTGGGGCAGGCCTTCTGAAATGTCGGAGCGGCGCTCCTTTGCTCCCTCTCCCCTGGGGGGAGAGGGCTGGGGCGAGTGGGTTCTGAATCCGAGAACACTCACTATCGCCGAGCCCCCTCACCCAACCCTCTCCCCGCAGGGGAGAGGGCTTTGAACGACGAAACGCCCGGCCGCTTCGAAAGCGAAACGGAAGCGGCGGGGCCGATCCGGCGCAGGCGCTGGCCGGGGCGTGTTTTCAAGGCGCTGCTTGGTCTCTTGCTGCTGGCGCTGATCGCGGCGGCGGGGTTCGTCGCTTATCTGGATACCGACGCGGGACACCGCTTCATCGCCGAGCGGATCGCCAACCAGGCGCCTTCCTCCGGGCTTCGCATCCGGATCGGCCGGATCGAGGGATCGATCTGGGGCGGGACGCGGCTGCGCGACGTGCGCCTTTCGGACCCGCAGGGGCTGTTTGCGCACAGCCCGACGATAGATCTCGACTGGCAGCCGCGCGCGTGGCTGAACAAGAAACTCGTCATCGACCGGTTCTCGTCCGAACTCGTCGTGCTGCACCGCGCGCCGAAGCTGCGGCCGAGCAGGGAGCCGCGGCCGATCCTCCCGGACTTCGACATTCGCATCGGCCGGCTCGAGATCGCACAGCTCCGGCTGGAGCCGGGCCTGATCGGGCAACGGCGCATCGCGCGGGTGCAAGGCGAGGCGGACATTCGCTCGGGCCGTGCGCTGGTGAGACTGAACGCGGCGGTCACGGGTGGCGGCGATCGCCTGGCCCTGCTGCTTGATGCCGAGCCAGACCGGAACCGCTTCGACATCGACCTGAGGCTCGCCAGCCCGGAAGGCGGTGTCGTGCCCGCCCTGTTCGGCAGCCGCCGCGCCGTGGCGCTGCAGGTGCAAGGGGAAGGCAGCTGGCGTGCTTGGGCCGGCACCGGCGCCCTCAACCTTTCGGGGAAACGCACCGCCAACCTCCAGCTGCGCGCGAGCGATGGGCGCTACACCCTGTCCGGCGCTATCGCTCCGGCCCAGTTCTGGACCGGCAAGAAAGCCCGGCTGACCGCGCCGATCGTGCAGGTGCGCTCGGAAGCGACCTTCGCCGATCGCGTGCTCCACGGCCGCCTGTCGCTGCGCTCCCCCTCGCTCAAGGCCGAGGCGCGCGGCGCGGTCGATCTTGGCCGCAGCCTGTTCCGGAAGATCGCGATCGGGCTCGACCTGCTCCGCCCGCCGGCCTTGTTCCCGGACATGACGGGCGAGAAGGTGCGGCTGACGATGCTGCTCGACGGCGGCTTCGACCGGTTCGGCTTCGCTTATCGCCTGACCTCGCAACGGGTCGCGTTCGAGCGCACCGGCTTCGAAGGCGTGCGCGCCGAAGGGCGCGGACGCTGGTCGAAGGCCCCCGTCACCGTCCCGCTGCTGCTTACGGCCCAGCGCGTCACCGGCGTCGGCGATGTCGCCGGCGGCATCCTCGCCAATTTGCGCGTGCAGGGATCGCTCAAGCTCACCCCCAGGCAGCTGACGGGGGACGGCCTCGTCGTCACCTCCGACAAGCTCAACGGGAAGGCGAGCCTGTTCGTCGATCTCGTTGATGGCCGTTTCGACGTGATCCTGTCGGGCGGGCTGACCCGCTACCTCATCCCAGGCCTTGGCCTGGTCGATGTCCTGACGGAGCTCAAGGTCGTGCGCCATCCGAGCGGACGCGGCACCTTGGTGACCGGGCGCGGGCGGGCTTGGGTGCGCAGGTTCGACAACCGCTTCCTCGCCGGGCTGGCAGGCGGTCTGCCGCAGATCGAGACCGACCTCGTGCGCGGCAACGACAAGGTCGTTCGCTTCTCCAACCTGCGCCTTGTCGCGCCCAATATCCGCATCGCCGGAACGGGTTTCCGCCGGGTGGACGGCACCTTCTTCTTCGAAGGATCCGGAAGACAGGGCCAGTACGGCCCGTTCGCGATGCGGCTCGACGGGCGCATCGAACGGCCGCGCATGGCGATCCGGCTGCAAAGGCCGAACCCGGCGATCGGCCTCGCGAACGTACTGCTCGAGCTCGATCCGACGGCGGGCGGTTTCGCTTATCGCGCGGCGGGCGGATCGAAGCTGGGGCCGTTCACCACCCGCGGCGCGATCCTGCTCCCGCGCGGCGCGGCCGCCCTGATCCAGGTCGCCAACCTCAACGTCTCCGGCGTGAACGCGACGGGCACGCTGCGATCGGATTCGGGCGGATTCACGGGCCGGCTCGATCTGGCCGGATCGGGCTTCAGTGGACCTCTTCTCTTCTCGCCCGTCGGCACGATCCAGCGGATCGAGGCGCACCTTGTTGCCGATAACGCCCGTCTGACCGGCCCGCCCGCGATCGCGATCCGGAGCGGCAAGCTCGACGGCGTAATGCTGCTCAATCCAGGCGCGACTTCGATCGAGGGCACGCTTTCGGCCCGGGACCTCAGCACCGCCGGCCTTACCCTCGCCCGGATCGACGCGCAGGCCAGCATGCGCGGCGGCGTGGGCCAGGTCCGCGCCAATCTCGCCGGCAATCGCGTCCGCGACTTCGCCTTCCGGACGGTGGCCGAGGTAACGCCGGACCGCGTGCGCCTGAGCGGCTCCGGCACCGTCGACCGCCGCCCGATCCGGCTCACCGCCCCTGCCCTCCTCACCCGCGAGGGCGCGGGCTGGCGGCTCGCCCCCGCTTCGCTCGCCTTCGCCGGCGGCAGTGCCACGGTCGGCGGACTGTTCGCCCCGAACCGCACCGAGTTCGACAGCCGCCTCGCCGCGATGCCGCTGTCGGTGCTCGACATCTTCTATCCGCGGCTGGCGCTCGGAGGCGTGGCTTCGGGCACGCTTAGCTATCGCCAGGCTGACGGGGCGCAGCCGGCCGGCGAGGCCAACGTCCGGGTGCGCGGGCTCAGCCGCTCCGGCCTCGTTCTCTCCTCCCGTCCCGTGGATATCGGGGTCAATGCCCGCATGATCGGCGGCAACGCCGCGATGCGGGCGATCGCGGTCAGCGAAGGCCGCACGATCGGCCGCGCACAGGCGCGCCTTGCGCCGATCGGCGTCAGCGGCAGCCTGGCCGACCGGCTCGCGAGAGCGCCGCTCTTCGCTCAACTTCGCTACAATGGCCCGGCGGACACCCTGTGGCGGCTGACCGGCCTCGAGCTGATCGACTTCAGCGGCCCGGTCGCGGTCGGCGCCGACGCGCGCGGCACGCTCAACGACCCCCAGATACGGGGGTCGCTAAGGACGGAGCGCGCAAGGTTGGAAAGCCCGGTGACCGGCACCGTCGTCGAGAACCTCGCCGCGCAGGGGCGGTTCGGCGGCTCACAGCTGGTTATCGATCGCTTTGTGGGTGCGACCAAGCGCGGCGGGGCCGTCTCGGGGCGCGGCGCATTCGACCTCTCCGCCGCGCGCGGCCTCGGCATGGACCTGATCATCGACACCCGCGCCGCGCAGCTGATCGACCGCGACGACCTCAAGGCGCAGGTGAGCGGTCCGCTGCGCATCCGCGCAGGCGGAGGCAGCGGGGTCATATCCGGCAATCTCCGGCTCGACAGCGGCAGCTTCAAGCTCGGCAGCGCGACGGCGGCGGCGCAGGTGCTGCGGCTGCCCGTCCGCGAGCTTAATCGGCGCGAGGACGACGCGCCCGCGCCGCGCCGGGCCGAGCCTTGGCGCCTAGACCTGGGGTTACAGTCTAGCGCGCGTCTCTCGGTGACGGGCCTCGGCATCACCAGCGAATGGGGCACGGACCTGCGCATCGGCGGCCTGGTGACCGCGCCCTCGATCACCGGCCGTGCCGAGCTCGTCCGCGGCAGCTACGACTTTGCCGGCCGCCGTTTCGACCTCGAACGCGGGACGATCCGCTTCGCGGGGGAGAGCCCGCCCAATCCGATCCTGGACATCGTCGCTGAGGGCGGCATCCAGGGCCTCAACGCGCAGATCCGCGTCACCGGGCGCGGGCAGAAGCCCGAGATCGCGTTCACCAGCACGCCTGCCCTTCCCCAGGACGAGCTGCTCAGCCGTCTCCTGTTCGGCACCTCGATCACCAACCTGTCCGCACCCGAGGCGCTGCAGCTCGCCGCCGCCGTCGCCTCGCTCAACGACACGGGCGGGTATCTGGACCCGATCAACCGCGTGCGCAGCGCGGTCGGGCTCGATCGCTTGCGCGTCCTCCCCGCCGACATCGCCACCGGCCAGGGCACCTCGATCGCGGCCGGGAAATATCTCGGCCGTCAGGTCTATGTCGAGGTGATCACCGACGGCCGCGGCTATTCCGCCACCCGCATCGAATATCAGATCACGCGCTGGCTTTCTTTGCTGTCGAGCATCAGCACGGCGGGCCGGCAGGGCGTCAACGTGCGCGTGTCGAAGGATTATTAGTGGAGCGGATACGGCTGAGCCCGTTCCCGGCCGATGCGGAGCTGGAGCAACTCTGGATCGCGACATGGGGCCAACCGCCCGGCTTCAACTTCGACGCGGTGCTGGCGCGGAGCCTTCTTCATGTCTGCGCCTACTTTGAAGATCGGCTGATCGGGTTCCTGAACGTCGCGTGGGACGGCGGCGAGCACGGTTTTCTGCTCGATACCAGCGTTCACCCGGACCACCGGCGCCAGGGCATCGCCACCCGCCTCATCGAAGCGGCTGTTGCGCAGACGAAAGCGCGCGGGCTGACCTGGCTCCATGTCGATTACGAGCCGCATCTCGAGCCGCTTTACCGCCGATGCGGCTTTCGCGCGACGCAAGCGGGGCTGATCCGCCTGCAGGAAGGCTAAGCGGTCTGGGACCGTCCGCCGGCCCTTGTGCCGTTCAGCGGCGGGGCTTTGGCGGCGAGCGACCGCAGGCGCTCATACAGGAAGTCGAGGACGATGCGGACGCGGGGCGTGTGGCGCATCCGTTCGTGCGTGAGCAGCCAGAGTTCGACTCCATCCTCTTCGTCGTGAGGCAAGCACTGGACGAGGTCCGGCTCCTGGCGCGCGACGAAGCTCGGCAGCACGGCGATGCCTAGACCCGAGCGCACGCTCGCCAAGAGCCCGGTGACCGAGCCTTGCTCGAGAATCACCGCGTTCTCCAGGTCATTCTTGCGCAGCCAGGCCTGATAAAGCGGGCCAACTCCGGGACCGCCGCCGCCGATCAGGTCGTGCGCGCGTAGGTCGGAGCGGCACCGGGGAACCCCGCGGCGGGCGGCATAGTCGCGGCTGCAAAAGACCGTCCATGGATCGGGTGCGACGCGGCGCCCCACCAGGCCGCCCCCTTGGCCTGGAGGGTACTGCGGAGCGCCACATCGGCGAAACCAGAGGCCAGATCCCGGATCTGCTCGCTGCTGTCGAGTTCGATGCGAATGCCGGGATGCGCCTCGTGCAGACCGCGAAGGATCGGCGGCAGGATTGTGAGCGTGTAGATATCGTGGGTGGTCAGGCGCACCGTTCCGCCACTCTCGCGGGCCTGGCCCGACACTGCATCGGCGAACACGCCCGCCGCTGCCTTGACCGCCTCTGCGCGGGGCAGCAGCGCCTCGCCCCCGGGCGTCAGAAGATATCCGGCCTGCCTGCGCTCGAACAGCACCAGGCCGAGCGCTTGCTCGAGCGCTGCGATCCGGCGCGCTACCGTGGTCTGGCTGACCCGCAGAGCGCGGCCGGCGGCGAGCGTGCTTCCGGTTTCCGCAACCGCGAGAAATGCGCGAAGGTCGTTCCAGTCGAACATAGGCGCCGCTTCTACCCTCCCCCGAGCCACGCCGCATTCTGCACTTCTGCAGAATAGGTGCGCAATATCGTTGTTAGTTGAAACTGATCTGCCGGTGTATCTGAAGGGCACGCCAGCGCTGACGTCCCATCTTCAAGGAGTATCCGAGATGAAGACGTCCTCAACTTTCGGGCTTGTCGGCTCGCTTCTGTTTGTCACTCCGGCTCTCGCCGCGGGCCCCGCCGAGCAGGCGAAAGAACGCGTGCAGATCGCCGATCTCGATCTCAGCCGCGCGTCCGACCGGGCGAAGCTCGACGGGCGCATCCGGCAAGCCGTGAACACGGCATGCGGAGATGCGTCGACGGTCGACCTGGCCGGCGCCAACGCAATCCGGCGCTGTAGCGTCGAGGCACGCGGCCTTGCCCAGGCGCAGGTCGAGCGGGCCACGGCTTCGGCTCGGCAACCGGCCCCGACGACAATCGCGCTCGGGCGCTGAGCGACGCTGCGCCCAAAGGGGTGACTCCTCGCCGGAGCCGCCCTTGCGCGTCGCTCAAGCCTCCTCGATCGGCTGATCGGTGTTGATGCCGACCCAGCGGTGCCGCCGCTCGCCATAGACGGATACGGTTGGAGGCGGGAAATCGGGATCGGCGAAATTGCCCACCGGCACGGTCACCATGCCCGGCCGCACCTCGATCTCGTAATAGGCCGTGCGCCCGCAGCTTGGGCAGAATGAGTGGCGGCCCCAGCGCCCCTCGTCGCCCAGCTGCGTGAAACTGTTCACTTTTCCCGCCATCCGGACCTGTTCGGCCGCGAACGTCGCATTGTAGGAAAAGGCGCTCCCGGTCCGGCGCTGGCAATCGAGGCAATGGCAGACCGACACGCGGGCCGGCTCGCCCTTGCAGGCGACCTGCACCGCCCCGCACGCGCATTTCGCGATCCGCTCGGCAGACATGGGCGCCAGCATGCGCCCGCGCCGCTGCGGCCGCAAGGATTGTCTCGACGCGCCCATGGCCCCGCGCCATGATGCGGAAAAACGATGGGAGCGGCGCCGACGTGAAACATTGGAATGCACGCAAGACGGTTGTTGCGCACGAGGACATGCCGGCTGAGCACCGGCTGCGGAAGACCCTGTCCTGGCCGCACCTCGTCGCGCTCGGGGTGGGAGCGATCGTCGGCACCGGCATCCTGACGCTGATCGGCGTCGGCGCCGCCAAGGCCGGGCCGTCGGTAATCCTCTCTTTCGCCATTGCCGGCATCATCTGCGCGGCAGCCGCGCTCGCTTATGCCGAGATGGCGACAATGATCCCGGCGTCGGGAAGCGCCTACACCTACACTTATGTCGTGATCGGCGAACTGCTCGCCTGGATCGTCGGCTGGAGCCTGATCCTGGAATACAGCCTGGTGGTAAGCGCGGTCGCGGTCGGATGGTCGGGCTATGCGGCACCTTTGCTGCAGGCTTCGCTCGGTGTGCCGCTGGAGCTGATGCAGGGTCCTGCGCTGGGCGGAATCGTCAACCTGCCGGCCATCTTCATCATCGCCGTGGTCGCCGGCCTGCTGATCTTCGGCACGAAGGAGAGCGCCACTCTGAACGCGGTGCTGGTGCTGGTGAAGATTGCGGCGCTGGTCGTGTTCGTGTTCATCGCCTTCCAGTACTTCAATCCCGCCAACTTCCAGCCGTTCATGCCGTTCGGCTTCCCTGCCTCAGGCGCGCCCGGCGCAGAGGTCGGAGTGATGGCCGCGGCGGCGATCATCTTTTTCGCCTTTTACGGCTTCGACGCGATCGCCACCGCCGCCGAGGAGGCGAAGAACCCGGCCCGCGATCTTTCGATCGGGATCGTCGGCTCCATGCTCGCCTGTGTGCTGATCTACATGGCGGTCGCGGCCGCCGCGATCGGGGCAGTCAGCTACCAGCGCTTCGCCAACAGCCCCGAGCCGCTTGCGCTCATCCTGCGCCAGCTGGACCAGCCCGGCGCCGCGACCTACCTCGCCGCCTCCGCCGTGATCGCGCTGCCAACGGTGATCCTCGCCTTCTTCTATGGGCAGAGCCGCATCTTCTTCGTAATGGCGCGCGACGGGCTGCTGCCGCGCAGCCTTGCCAAAGTGTCGGACCGCGGCTCGCCGGTGCGCATCACGCTGTTCACGGCCGTGCTGGTCGCGATCCTCGCCGGGCTGATCCCGCTCGACGAACTCGCCGCGCTCGCCAATGCCGGCACCCTCACCGCCTTCATCGCCGTCGCCCTCTGCATGCTCATCATGCGCCGCCGCGCGCCCGACGCGCCCCGCACATTCCGCACGCCGCTGCCCTGGGTGGTGGGGCTGGTCGCGATCCTCGGCTGCGCCTACCTCTTCTACAGCTTGCCACAGACCACGCAGCTCTACTTCCTCGTGGCGCAGGGTGTCGGGCTCGTCATTTACCTGCTCTACGGGTCTCGCCACAGCCTTGCAGGGCGCGCGGGGCCTCTCACCAAAACCTGACCGGAACGAAGCGGCGGCGCGCGCGATTAGCGCTCCATGCTCAACTATGTCGATGATTCAGCACCCGGCATCACCCGCAAGAAGATGAAGCTGGGCTGGGGCTATTACGGCCCCGACGGGAAACGCATCACCGACCGTGCCGAGATCGAGCGGCTGAACAAGCTCGGCATGCCGCCGGCTTACGAGCGCTGCTGGTTCTGCGCCGATCCGAACGGCCATCTTCAAGGCGTTGGGTTCGATGCCAAGGGACGCAAGCAATATCGCTACCATCCCGATTTCCGCGCCACTCGGGAACTCGCCAAATATGAGCGGCTGGCCAAATTCGGTCACGCGCTGCCCAAGCTTCGCAAGAAGATCGAGGAAGACATCACCGGCCGGAAGCTTGCGGCCGACACGGTGCTCGCGGCCGTCGTCAAGTTGATCGACGAGACGCACATGCGGGTCGGCAGCGAAGAATATGTAAAGTCCGGCAAGAGCTTCGGGGCGACCACCCTTCGCAATCGCCACGCCAAGGTCGAGGGCGGCAAATTGAAGCTCAGCTACAAGGGCAAGCACGGCGTCAAGCACGTCGTGACCGTCACCGACCGCAACCTCGCCCGCATCGCGAAACGTACCCAGGACCTTCCCGGCCAGCATCTGTTCGAGTTCGTAACGCCGGACGGCGAGATCAAGCCGGTCACGTCGGGTGACGTCAACGCGTACATCAAGGACGCGATGGGCGACGACTTCACTGCCAAGGATTTCCGCACCTGGGGCGCCAGCGTGATCGCGTTCGAGCAGATGGCCAAGCGCGCCGCCGAGAACCCGCGCATCAAGCTCAAGGCGGTGATGGAGCCGGTCGCCGAAGCGCTCGGCAATACGCCCGCGATCAGCCGCAAAAGCTACGTCCATCCGGCGATCATCGAGGCGGCCAAGGACGCCGGCGCGATCGGCGGGCGCAAGCTGCCGCGGGCCGGCAAGTATCTCAGCGCCTATGAGCGCGGGCTGATCGAGTTTCTGGAGGCGCTGCCGAAGGAAGAGGAGAAGCTGGAGGCCAGGGCCGAGGCGGAAGGCAAGACGGACGCGCAGGTCGCCGAGGATGTGAGAGCGCAGCTGGAGGCGAGCGTCGGAGCGGCTTGAACCGCGCCGCCTCACCTGACAATCACGCGGTCATGAACGTCAGTCAGAAGACCGATCGCATGCTGGGCGAGAGCGCGGGCTGGTTCGCGGCGAACGGGGCCGACCTGTTCTATGCGCTGCTGGCCGGCGCAATCGTCGCCGGGCTCCTCCTTGGTCTGCGCACGTTCGGGCACCGGCTCGTCCGGGGCCGCAGCGAGAACCTCAAGTGGCGCAACCTGGTCGGGCGCGTGCTCGCCAAGACCGGCATTACGTTCATCATCCTGTGCGCGATCGAAGTGGTCGCCGAACTCACCACGCTGCCCCGCACCATCGACCGGGCGATCGACATCCTGTTCACGATCGCGGCCGTGCTGCAAGGCGCCGTTTGGGCGCGCGCGCTGATCCTCGGTCTGCTCCAGCACCGGATCGGCGAGGCCGAACAGGCCAGCACGTTCGGAACCGCTTTCGGCCTTATCCGCGGGCTGGTCAGCGTCGCCCTGTTCCTGATCGCGTTGGTGCTGATCCTCGACAATCTCGGCGTCAACGTCACCGGCCTGGTCGCAGGCCTGGGCATTGGCGGCGTCGCGATCGGCCTTGCCGCGCAGGGCGTGTTCAAGGACCTGTTCGCCGCGCTCGCCATCATCCTCGACAAGCCGTTTCGCCGCGGCGAGGCGATCAAGTTCGACGCCTTTTCAGGAAATGTCGAGCAGATCGGGCTCAAGAGCACGCGCATCCGCTCGGTAGAGGGCGAGGAGATCGTGGTCTCCAATGCCATCTTGCTCGACAAGATCCTGCTCAACCAGAGCGCGATCGCGCAGCGCCGCATCCTGCTGAAGCTTGCATTCGTCTATCAGACCGATCTCGGAGTGATCGCTCGGCTGCCCGATCTGGTCCGCACGACCGCGGAACGCCACGAGCATGTCGGCTTCGTCCGCGCGGGCCTGATCGGGATCGCCCCTTCCAGCCTCGACTTCGAAGCGGAGCTCCGCTTCACCAGCCCCGATTACGACCTGTTCTTCCGCACGCGCGCGGCGATCATTGCCGAGTTGCTCGACACCATCGGAGAGGCCGGCCTGCGCCTCGCCTACCCCACCCAGACCAGCTTCACGGCTGCTCCGGACGGCCGGCACGTGCTGCCCTGGCCGCAAGAGGATAGCGAGCGAACGCTTCGCTAAGCCGCTCCGCGGGGCGCGGCGTAGGTGCGGGCGAACAGCATCTGCCAGTCCTCGACCGTAGTGGAGTCCAGCTGTTCACAAAGCAGTTCGAGAACGGCGGCATCAGGATCAGGGATGGTCCTCGCGAAGCTGTCCCCGAACACGTGGGCGACGTGACGCGGATCGTCGGAGTCGGTGGGAACTGGTGGTGACATCGGACGCATATTCCTGAAGGCGAACTCAACGCTCCGGCACTGCCTGCCGGTCAGGGTCGGCGCCAGCGGGTCTCGACCGACGCGGAACGTGCGTCGACGGGCGGGGCACACCATCGACCAGCCCTGCATCGGGCGCGACGGACAGGTCATTGAAGCGGCGCGCTCGCCGTGGGAGGGAGCCGAGATGGCCAAGCTCTATTTCTACTACGCCTCGATGAACGCCGGTAAATCGACCCTGCTGCTCCAGGCGGACTTCAATTATCGCGAGCGCGGCATGCGCACGATGCTGTGGACGGCCGCGATCGACGACCGATACGGCGAGGGCCGGGTGGCGTCGCGCATCGGGCTGGAAGCCGAGGCCCACCTGTACGGGCCGGACACCGACTTGCGCGCGCAAGTGGAAGGCGAGCACGAACGCGGCCGCCTCGCCTGCGTGCTGATCGACGAAGCCCAGTTCCTCAGCCGCGATCAGGTGTTCCAGCTTGCCGCCATCTGCGACGGGATCGGCGTGCCGGTGCTCGCCTACGGCTTGCGTACCGATTTCCAGGCCAATCTGTTCGAAGGCAGCAAATGGCTGCTCGCGCTCGCCGACATCCTGTCCGAGATCAAGGCGATCTGCGCCTGCGGCCGCAAGGCCACAATGAACATGCGGCTGGACGCGGCTGGCAAGCCGGTGCGGCAAGGCGAGCAGACCGAGATCGGCGGCAACGAACGCTACGTAGCAGTGTGCCGGCGGCATTTCATGTCGGACGCGCTGTTCACTCAGGGCTGAGCCGGTCCCCGCTCCCGCTTCTGCGCCTCCACCATCGCGGCTGCGTCCGCCAGCAGCGCCTTGGGATCATAAACGATGCCGTCCTTGATCGTGTAACGCACGCCGCCCACACGCTCGACCTTGCCGTCCCTGCCGAGCCGCTCGAAGCCGGTCCCGAACAGGGTCTTGAAGTTGTGCAGCGGGTTCTCCGGGACGATCACCAGGTCGGCGAGCATGCCCTTGCGAACGATGCCGATCGGCGGCTCGACGCCCTTGGGCTCGTAGATTGCGTGAGCGCCATTGGTGGTCGCCGCCTGCACCACCTCCAGCGGTGTGAAGCCCGCTTCCTGCAGCATCTCCAGTTCCTGAACATAAGCGAAGCCCCAGGTCTGGTAGATATAGCCGGGGTCCGAGCCGGTCGTGACGCGCCCGCCCATATTCTTGTAATCGTTCATCAGCCGCATGTACGGCCCGTAGAAGCGCCGCCATGCGATCTCCTTGGCGGTCGTCCAATCATACCAGTAGGAGCCGTGATTAACCCGGCTCGGCCGATAGAAGTCGTACAGCGACGGCAGGGTATAGCGATCGTGCCAGTCGGCGTTGCGCGCGCGCATCAGATCGCGCGAGGCGGAATAGATGTTGAAGGTGGGATCGAAGATCACGCCGCGGGCGAGCTGGCCTTCCAAATAGGCGCGCCATTCCGGACCGCCCGGCTCCACGATCTGGCCCGTGAAGTTGGCGATTTCGGCGAACCGGTCCTGCTCGTCGGTCATGTTGTAGCCGGCCGGGTAATTGGGCAGGCGGCTGTCCTTCAGCAGGCTTTCGAAATGGCCATAAAAGTGCGTCACGGTGCCGAGGCCGAGCTCGCCTGCGATGCGGGCGTTGACTTCGGCGACCCCGCTCTGCCCGAGATGGGCCACCGTGCCGAGCTTCTGCTTTCGGGCCTCGTCGATCGCCGCGGCGGTGACGTCGCGCGGCTTGTCGTTGAAGAACTTTACGCCGTCATAGCCGGCCTTGGCGGCCCAGCGGACCCACGCCCTGGCCTGTTCCGGCGTATCGACATCGCCGCCACTCCAGGCATCCCCCAGCACCGAATAAGCGAACAGGCGCGGGGCGACGATGCTGTTGTCGGCGCTTCGCCGCTTGTCCGACAGAGCGGGATTGTTCGGGCCGAAATAGAGCGAGACGCCGCGAACGCTGGTCACGCCATGCGCGAGCCATAGCTTGTAGCCGTAGCTCGGCTGGGACGCCTTGGCCGGATCGCCATTGTGGCCGTGCGTGTCGATGAAGCCGGGTAGCACATACATGCCGGTCGCATCGATTTCGCGAGCGGCGCCGCGCGGTTCGCGGTCGGGCCGGAGCGGCAGCCCAGGGGTTCCCGCGCCCCGAATCTCGGCGATGCGATTGCCTTCCACCACGATGTCGACGGGTCCGCGCGGCGGCGCGCCACTGCCGTCGATCAGGGTCGCGCCTCTGATCACCAGCTTGGGGTAAGGCCCGCCGCCTTCGTCCGCGCGGCGGGCGGGCACCGGCTCCATTCCCCGCGGCGGATCGGCGGCGCGAACGGGGAGAGCGGCGGCCAACACGGCGCCGGCAATCGCAATCCCCAGTGCTGCGCTCTTGACTCCTGGCATCCCCCGTTCCTTTTCCGTGCCTTGGCTCAACCGCTCCGCCCGGAAGCGGGACCTCCTGCCACATTCATGGCCTATTCAAAGCCGCTTGGCTACGAACCGGGGCAAGTTGCAAGAAAGACGTAATTCCCATGCGTATCCTCCTCTTCCTCGCCGCGTTCGGCCCCGCCCTGCTCGCCTCCCCGGGCGACGCACGCCCGCGTGAGCGCGAGCAGATGAGCGCGTGGAAAGGAACGCAGGAAGGTCGCTTCCTTTCGCTTCGCACGATCGAAGGGCTGATCGTGCCACGGATGCGCGGAGCCGACTATCTGGGACCAGAGCTCGACGCCGGTTCCGGGCGCTACCGGCTCAAGTTCATGCGCGCCGGCGAGGTGATCTGGGTGGACGTCGACGCACGCACCGGCGCGGTTCTCGGGCAGTCCCGCTGACGGGCCCTTGCCTCCTTGCGCGCCCGCAATGAAACCATCACAGGCGGCGCTGGTTGGGCCATTCATGTGCTCAGCCTGCCGGGAGAAGAGGTGATATGCGGGTCTTGATCGTAGAGGACGAGCCCAATCTCGGGCGCCAGTTGCGCGCCACCCTGGAAGGCGCCGGCTATGCGGTCGACCTCGCGACCGACGGCGAGGACGGCCATTATCTCGGCTCGACCGAAAGCTACGACTCGATCATCCTCGATCTCGGCCTGCCCGAGGTGGACGGCCTGACCGTGCTCGACCGCTGGCGTAAGGAGGGCATGAAGGTGCCCGTGTTGGTGCTGACGGCGCGCGACAGCTGGTCCGACAAGGTGGCCGGGTTGGACGCCGGCGCGGACGATTACCTGGCCAAGCCGTTCCAGACTGAGGAGCTGATCGCGCGCCTCCGCGCGCTGATCCGCCGCGCCTCCGGCAATGCTTCGACGGAGATGAATGCCGGCGACGTCCGGCTCGACACGCGTTCGGGCAAGGTCACTCTGAACGGCGAGCCGGTGAAGCTCACGGCGCAGGAATATAAGCTGCTGTCCTACCTGATGCACCACAAGGGCAAGGTGGTCAGCCGGACCGAGCTTATCGAGCACATCTACGATCAGGATTTCGATCGTGACTCGAATACCATCGAAGTGTTCGTGACCCGCATCCGCAAGAAGCTTGGCGCCGACGTCATCACCACCATTCGCGGCCTCGGCTACAGCCTGGAGGATCCCGGCCGTTGAACGAGCACGCCGCCCCGGTGACGGCGGCGGCTGACGTTCAGCCGACCGCCGGGCGCGCGTCGCGGGTGCAACGGCCGCGTTCGCTCACCCGGCGCATGATCGTCGTCGCTGCGGCGTGGATCGCGGCCTTGCTGCTGCTCGGCGGTTTCGCCCTCGATCGCGTCCTGTCGCGGTCGATCGTGGACAATTTCGACAAGCAACTGGTGTTTGTTCTGAACTCCATGATCGCTGCGTCGGAGATCGGGCCGGATGGCGAAGTGCGCTTCAACCGCCCACCCGCCGACCAGCGCTTCATCGAGCCCTATTCGGGCCTGTATTTCCAGATCAGCGGCGTCGGGTCGGACACATTTGCGTCGCGATCCCT
>NZ_DASVTH010000030.1:0-32628 GCF_036387615.1 Allosphingosinicella sp. | reverse complement strand
GCTCCCAACGGGAGCAGATTGTGACCGCCCGCCGCCGCAATCTCCAGGGCGCGCTTGGCCGTCTCCTGGCCCTTGACCTGGGACAGGTCCGGCCCGGGCGGCGCCCGCTCGGCTTCTCCGGGAGTGGGCGGCGAAAGAGCGGAGTTGCCGCGGAAGTGAGCGAGCAGGGCGAGGATATCGGGCGCGGGCAGGACTTCGATGTCGCCCGCCCAGGCCGCTTCCGATCCCTGCGCGGCCGGGCAGATCAACCCGAGATCGCGCGCGGACGCGTGCATGGCTGCGAGCAGAACGCCGGGCGACGGCGCAACCCGCGCATCGAGCCCGAGCTCGCCGACCACCACATAGCCGGCCAGCGTCTCGGCATCGATAGCTCCCATCGCCGCCAGAAGGCCGAGCGCGATCGGCAGATCGTAATGCGATCCCTCCTTGGGCAGGTCGGCGGGGGAAAGATTGACGGTGATGCGCTTGGGCGGAAGCGACAGGCCGATCGCCGCCAGCGCGGCGTGGACCCGCTCCCGGCTCTCGCCCACCGCCTTGTCGGGCAGGCCGACCACCAGGAATTTGGGCAGCCCGCTCGCAATCTGAACCTGGACCTCGACCGCGCGCGCCTCCAGTCCCAGAAACGCCACCGTGGCGACATGCGCGACCATCTTGGAGCCCCCTCCCCCGAACGGCCCGTTGTGGCGTGGCAGACCGGACGTGTCGAGTGTCCGATTCGGCAGAGGCTTAGCGCTGGTTCTTGTGAACCTTGCCGTCCGCCATGACGAAGCCGACGCGCTTCAACACCGTCACATCCCGCAGCGGATCGCCGGCGACCGCGATCAGGTCGGCCTCCTTGCCCGGCTCGAGCGTGCCGATCTCGTTGGCAAGGCCAAGCAGGTCGGCGGCGTTGACCGTCGCCGCCTGGATCGCCTGGGCCGGCGTCATGCCGTGTTTGACCATGAACTCGAACTCATCGGCGTTGCGGCCGTGCTTGGAGACGCCCGCATCGGTCCCGAAGGCGATTTTCACCCCCGCGGGGACCGCCTTCTCCAGAGCCTTGCCCGTGATCGAGATGCGATAATCGATCTTGGCGCGGACTTCGGGAGGATAAGCGTTCGGGTCCTTGGCAATCCGCTCCAGATAGCCGTTCACGGTGGACAGCGTCGGCACGTAATAGGCCCCCGTCTGCTTGAACAATCGAATGCTTTCCTCGTCCATCAGTGTGCCGTGCTCGATCGAGTCCGCACCCGCCCGCAGCGCGACCTTGATGCCGTCGGCCCCGTGGGCATGGACCGCGACCTTCTTGCCGAGCAGGTGCGCGGTCTCGACGATCGCCTTGGCCTCGTCGTCGAACATCTGCTTGCCCAACCCCGCGCCGATCCGGCTGTTGACACCGCCCGTGGTCGCGATCTTGATCACGTCCGCGCCGCGCCCGACCTGCAGGCGCACCGCCTTGCGGCACTCGTCCGGCCCGTCGCACAGATTTTCGGCGCCGATCGCCTCGTGCATGTCCTCGGCAACGCCCAGCCTCGCGTCCATGTGACCTGCGGTTGTCGAAATCGAGCGGCCGGCATCGACGATGCGGGGGCCTTCGGCCCAGCCGCGCGCGATCGCGTCGCGCAGCGCCAAGGTCCCGCCGGGGTCGCCGAGGTTGCGGACCGTAGTAAAGCCCGCCTGCAGCGTCTTCTTCGCATTCCATAGCGTCTCGTACGCGCCGAGCTGCGGGCTTTCGGTAAATCCGGCGAGCAGGCCTTCATTGCCCGCGCGGTCGGAATCGAGGTGAACGTGGCTGTCGATCAGCCCGGGGAGCACAAACCGGTCGGACAGGTCGATCAAGGTCGCGCCGGCCGGCCCCGCGACATGGCCGTCGCGCACCTCGGCGATCCTTCCGCCCTGGATGATCAGTGTCGAGGGGCCGCGCGGCGGGCGTCCCGGCCTCTCGAGCAGGCGTCCGGCATGGATTACCGTGACAGGGCCGGTCGGGGTTTGCGCCGCGGCAGCGACAGGCAGCAAAGCGGCCGCCCCAGCCAGCAAGATCGATATTCGCATTCCTCATCCCCTTGGTTTACGCATAGCCTATTGCGCGGGCGGGGGAATGCAACGGAGCTTACTTGGCGAGCTTTTCGACCTGGGCCTGGAGGGCTGCGAGCTGGCTCTTGAGCGCGGCAATCTCGTCCTCGCGGCTGGCGGTTGCCTGCTCCGGCTCAGCCTTGGCGGGCATGGGCGCGCCCGCCGCGGCCGTGAACAGCTCCATGTTGCGCTTGGCGATATCCACGAAAGGGCCCCCGGATAGAGCACCGGCCACTGCATCGCGGAACTGGGATTGATTGCGCTGGAAAGACTCAAGCGAAGCTTCGAGATATTGCGGCACCATCGATTGCATCGAATCGCCGTACATCCCGATCAGCTGGCGCAGGAAATTGACCGGCAGCATCGTGGTGCCGCGCGCCTCCTCTTCCATGATGATCTGGGTCAGGATGTTGTGAGTGATGTCCTCGCCGGTCTTGGCGTCGACCACCCGGAACTCGCGCTTCTGCCGCACCATCTCGGCGAGATGCTCGAGCGTGATGTAGGTCGAGCTTTCGGTGTTATAGAGCCGCCGGTTGGCGTATTTCTTGATGGTGACGACATCGTCGCCGGACGCGGAGGCCATGGCGAATCCTGACAAAAAGGCGGGCTCAGCCTTAGCACCGGAGCTTGCCGCACCGCAACACAAGCCCCGCCCACTGATCCTGTTCCTGGACATGCTGGCCCGGGAGACCGCGGGCGACCCCGCGCGAACGGCGCGCGCGCTCGCCGGCCTTCGCGCCTACCAGGAAGCGCCGCGCGATCCGGCGCCGGAGGCGATGCCCGGTATCGCCCAGCTGCATGGCGCGACGCTGCGCGATTATGGCGGAAGCGGCCCACCAGTGCTGTTCGTGCCGTCGCTGATCAACCCGCCCACCGTCCTCGACCTGGGCGAGCGTTCCCTCCTGCGCTGGCTGGCGGGGCGCGGGCACCGCGTGCTGCTGCTCGACTGGGGCTCCGACCTGGCCGAACGCCGGGCCTTCTCGGTAGCCGAGCACGTGTCCGAGATCCTGATCCCGCTGATGAGCCAGCTCGATGAGCCGCCGGCGCTTGTCGGCTATTGCCTCGGCGGCACCATGGCGATCGCCGCAGCCGCGCTTGCGCCAGTGCCAAAGCTGGCGACCATCGCGGCCCCGTGGCGATTTTCCGGGTTTTCGGATCAAGCACGCGGGCAGCTGAGCGATCTTTGGGTTCGATCCGCGCCCGCCGCCCAGGCTCTGGGCGTGCTGCCTATGGAAGTGCTGCAAAGCGCCTTCTGGAGCCTCGATCCGCGCCGCACGGTCACGAAGTTCGAGTCCTTCGCGGGCATGCCGCCCGGCAGCGCGGAGGCCCGCGCATTCGTCACCCTCGAAGACTGGGCCAATGACGGCCCGCCCCTCGGGCAAGCCGCCGCTCGCGAAATGTTCGAGAACTTCTTCGCGCATGACCTGCCCGGGTCTGGCGAGTGGAAGGTGGCGACCGAGCCCATCGACCCCGCCGCCCTTCCCTGCCCCGCCTTCCACATCATCTCCACCACCGACCGGATCGTGCCCGCCGCTTCCGCGCCTCCCGGAGCCGAGCGCCTGGAGCTGGCGCTGGGTCATGTCGGGATGGTCGTCGGCCGGCGCGCAGGCGCGGCGCTGTGGGACCCACTGGATGCCTGGCTTTCCCGCCCACGCCCCACCTGATAGGGGCGGCGCGAACCGAACCATTGGAGACCTCGCATGACCGAGATCGTGATTACCGCCGCCAAGCGCACGCCCGTCGGCGCTTTCCTCGGTGCCTATGCCGCCACCCCCGCCCATGAGCTGGGCCGCATCGCGATCGAAGCCGCACTCGCTCAGGCCGGCGTCGAGGCCGGTGAGGTTTCGGAAGTGATCCTCGGCCAGGTGCTGACCGCCGGTCAGGGGCAAAATCCCGCACGCCAGGCGAGCATGGCCGCCGGCGTGCCGAAGGAGGTGCCGGCCTGGGGCCTGAACCAGGTCTGCGGCTCGGGCCTTCGCGCCGTCGGAGTCGCCGCCCAGTCGATCATGGCGGGTGACGCCAAGGTGGTGGTCGCCGGCGGCCAGGAAAGCATGAGCATGTCGGCGCACGCGCAAAATGTCCGCGGCGGCACCAAGATGGGCAACCTCCAGCTGGTTGACACGATGGTTAATGACGGCCTGATGGACGCGTTCAACGGCTATCACATGGGCATCACCGCCGAGAATCTGGCGGAGCGCTACCAGATCACCCGCGAGAGCCAGGACGCCTTCGCCTGCGCGTCCCAGAACAAGGCCGAAGCCGCGCGTCGCGAGGGCCGCTTCGACGACGAGATCGCGCCCGTCACCATCAAGGGGCGCAAGGGAGACACGGTGGTCGACCGCGACGAATTCATCCGCGAAGGCGTCCAGGTGGCCAGCCTTGCGGGTCTGAAGCCTGCCTTCAAAAAGGAAGGCGGCACGGTCACCGCCGGCAACGCCTCCGGCCTCAACGACGGCGCCGCCGCGCTCGTCATCATGAGCCGCGAGGAAGCCGAGCGCCGCGGCGCCCCCGTGCTCGCCCGCATCGCCAGCTTCGCCTCCGCCGGCGTCGACCCATCGATCATGGGCATCGGCCCCGTCCCCGCCACCCAACGCGCGCTCGAGAAAGCCGGCTGGACGATCAAGGATCTCGATCTCATCGAGGCCAACGAAGCCTTCGCCGCCCAGGCGCTGGCGGTCGGCAAGGAGCTCGGCTGGGACGCCGACAAGGTCAACGTCAATGGCGGCGCCATCTCGATCGGGCATCCGATCGGCGCGTCCGGCGCCCGTGTGCTGACGACCTTGCTGTATGAAATGCGCCGCCGTGACGCCAAGAAGGGCCTCGCGACCCTTTGCATCGGCGGCGGCATGGGCGTGTCGATCTGCGTGGAGCGCTAATACGAAAACGGCCCCGCTCAGTGGGAGCGGGGCCGCCAAAGATTACAAAGGCGCGACGCTCACGCCCGCGACCCGATCAGAAACGATAGCCGACGACGAGCATTGCTTGATGACGATCCACATCGGCTTCGTAATTCGAGTAACGATACTCAAAACCGTAATATGCCCGGTCGTCACCACGGACCTGAACGCCAACGCCGCCCCGAACGCCGTCCAGATTGCCGGCGACGTCGAAGTCCAAATCTTCATCATCCGTAAGATCGAGCCCCACCCGCAGATTGGTGTAACCTGCTTTGCCGTACAGGGCGACCGAATCGCTCAGATGGGCCGTGAGACGACCGCCGACGTAGATATCGCGCTTGGTTTCGATCCTGCCTTCCGGCTCAGGGCCCGCTTCGGCGGGATCGTCCGGAATAACGATATCGGTCGTCGCAAAAGTGAGTTCAGCGTCCGCCCCCACTGACAGGGCCGCTCCGAGCGGGAAATCGAATCCCACCGCCGCCCCGCCGAAGACGCCGCCTTTGTCGTCACGGCCCTCGGCCTCGAGGAACTCGGCGCGCAAGATGTCATATCCGATCATCGCCTCCAGACGAAAGCCGCCGACAGTGTCTGCGGCCGCCTCCTGGGCCAAGGCCGGGCTGCTCAGGGCAGCGGCGAACGTAACTGCGAGCAGCGCGAACTTCTTCATGAGCTTCATCCCCTGATTAGAAGGGCGACTTCCTCCATCAAGATCAGCAGCTTGTCAGCCCGTTTCGGAGCTTGTTGCAGTTTTCTTGCGGTGGCGTGTCCACCACGCAACAGTTGCGCCAAGCAGCGGCTCGGCTGATCCGCGAAATGCCAGACCGCTCGGTCGGTGTTGCAGAACTGTTACACGGGTGAACAATCGATGAATGCGCAAAGCTAGGTTCTTGTGCCCATTGCCTAACTAAGTCAGTCGGACAGCCACGCCGGGGACAAACGGCTGCTCAGAAGGGATGACTGGGATGACGAAATTCGGATTGCTCGGTTCGAGCGCGCTGCGCTCGGCTATTGTTGTTGGTGCCACTTTCGCGGTTGCCACGCCGGCTCATGCGCAGGCCGCTCAGCCGGCACAAACGCCTCAGTCTCAACAACAATGCGATCCCGGCAATCCGGATCGCGACCCCGCCACCGGCAACTGCGTCCAGCCGGCCGAAGGCACCCCCGGAGCGACCGCACCCGGCACCAATCCGGCGACCACCCCCTCGGACGAAGAGCCTACTCAGGAAGAGCTCGACCCGAATGCTCCCGAGTCGGAGACCCTGGTCGTCACCGGTTCGCGCATCCCGCGTCCGCAGTTCGAAGGCACCATTCCCGGCGCTCAGGTCACCGCCGAGCAGATCGAAGCCCGCGGCTTCACAAACGCGCTTGACGTGCTGAATGACATTCCGCTGGTCGGTCCGGGCGCAAGCCCGTTCGGCACCAATGGCGGTCAGCCGTCGAGCCTCGGCGTGTCCTTCGTCGACCTTCTTGACCTTGGCACCGCGCGTACTCTGACCTTGGTGAATGGCCGGCGCTTCGTGAGCGGCAACTCGGGCACCTTGTTCGTCGCCGGTAACGTGACGGGCAGCCAGGTCGACCTGAACGTGATCCCGACGGCCTTGATCAGCCGTGCCGATGTGCTGACGGTGGGCGGCGCGGTGGCCTACGGGTCGGACGCGATTGCGGGCGTGGTCAACCTGATCCTGCGCGACGACTTCGAGGGTTTCTCGTTCAATGCGCTCAGCGGAATCTCCGCTCAGGGCGACGCTTTCGTTTATCGGATCGCCGGCACCGCGGGAACCAACTTCGCTGGTGACCGCGGCAACGTCACCCTCTCGGCTGAAACCAATTTCGACCAAGGTGTCCAGGCCAATCAGCGCCGCGAGTATCTTCTCAACCCGATCGCGCCGACTTTCTTCGGCAATGGCGGCGTTCGCAATCAGGCCTTCACCCCGAGCCTTACCGTCAATGCCGCGGCCGGCACCGGCGCGTTCCTTCCTCAAGGCTCCGACCTGGTTCCGAATAACGTCGCGGGAAGCGGCTTCTTCGGCGGATCGATCCTGACGTCTAATACAGGCTCGATCTTCATCGCCAACGGCGGTTCTGCAACTCAACCCTTCCAGGGACTCGGGACCAACGCGGTTCCCGCGAACCTGACAGTCGCGAATTCCCGCCCGGCGGTGAATTATGGCGTTCAGGCCGGCAACGTGAACCTCGTGCCAGGCACTCCCGTTGCCGCCGGCCCGGCCGGATGCAATATCACAAACCTCACGAATTTCTGTAACTTCGCGCCGAGCACCTTGCCCGGATCCCGACCGGTGGTTCCTCCCACACGGGCGCCCACTCCGGCCGAGGCGGCAGCTATCGCGCAACGCGACGCTTTTTCTAATGCGGTTATTAGCCGCTTCTCGCCGAGCTTGGCCGGCCAAGGGAGCGGAACGCAGCGCGACAATCTGGCTCTCCAGCTCCTGGCGGCGAACCGACCAACGCCGCGCGAATTCCTTGCGGCAAATCCGAACACCGACGTCAATCTGTTCGTTGGCACGTTCGCGACCGCGTCCCCCAACGGCGTCGGCGTTCAGAACTTCCCCACGGTTGCAAACACCGATCCAGCCACGGCAGCCCTGTTCCCACGCGTCGCTCGCGCACTGCAGTTCGACGCCAACGGCAACATCGTCCAAATCCTGCCGGCCACAATTGACGCAGCCACAACCCCGAGCACGACCGGCGGCGCGGCTGGCGGAACTGGCTTCTTCAATCCCGCCTTCAACACGGTTCTGCGTGCGGAGCAGCGCCGTCACATCGTCAATCTGTTCGCGCATTACGACGTCACGGACGACATCCGGATCTACACCGAGAACCTGTATGCGCGCGTCGAGAGCACCGCACTCCAGAACGGGCTGAGCGGCAACGCGATCACCGGCAACACCACTGAAAATGCGGCGCTTGTTCTCAACATCAACAACCCGTTCTTGGACGAGCAAGATCGCACAGCTCTGCGGGCCGTCGGCATCGGCACGACGGCCACGAATGGCAACTTCATCCTGTCGCGTACCAACCAGGATCTGGCGCCCGGCCGCAATCCGTTCTCGAACAACTCAGACACCTACCGCACGGCAATCGGCGCTAAAGCCGACTTCAACGTGCTGGGTCGCAGCCAAACTTTTGATGCGTCATTCACCTATGGACGGTCGGAGACGGTTTCGAGGCAACGGAATATTCGTGATATCGAGTATGCGCTCGCGTTGGATGCCGTTCGCGATCCGGCCACCGGCAATATTGTCTGCCGCGCCCAGATCGATCCGGCAGCCCGCGGCCTGCCCCGCGGCATCAACGCCATCGAGATCGTGCGCGAACCGAACGCCCAGGGCGTTCAGGTCGAGCGTCTGTCAGTCCGCACCGTCACTCCTGAGCAGATCGCTGGCTGTCAGCCGCTCAATCCGTTCGGTTTCCGCCAGCAGAGCCAGGCATCTCGCGACTATGTGATCGGTGACATCCAGTTCGATAATATCGGTGAGCAGTATTTCGGACAGGCATCGCTCTCCGGCGCGCTGTTCGACCTTCCCGCCGGGCCGATCCGTTACGCGATTGCTGGTGACTATCGTAAGGACACGATCGATTTCCGCCCCGATCGCGGCGCGCAGTTCGGCGAAACGCGCTTCGCTGCGATTGCAGCCACTTCGGGCTTCATCCAGAATTACGAAATCGGCGTGGAAGCTCGCATTCCGATCTTCGGCGAGGACTTCAACATCCCGCTGTTCCGGAATCTGGACTTCACGCCCGGCATCCGCTTCGTAAGGCAGTCCGGCGATGCTCCGGACGTGCAGCTCCTCAACGGAACCGTGCTGACTCAGCAAGCAAAGGGTAAGTGGAACGAGATCTACTCGCTCGCCGGTTCATGGCGGCCAGTCCGGGACATCACAGTGCGCGGCAACGTGACCCGGTCGCTTCGCCAGCCCTCGATCGTGGAGCTCTTCCTCGGCGGCCAGCCGTCCTTCATCAATGCGTTCACGGAGCCATGCTCGACCGGGAATATCGGCCTCGGCACCAACCCGACCGTGCGCCGCGCCAACTGCATCGCTGCCGTTCAGGCGGCGGGGGTTCTTGCTGCGGGGCAATCGGCGGAGGACTTCCTGGCCGGGTTCGTTCCGTCGGGCAGTTCCGTGACCGGCTCCTTCGCGGGCTCCCCCGGGCTGCAGCCGGAGCGTGGCGAAAGCTACACGGTTGGCGCGACCTTCGCCCCGTCTTTCCTTCCGGGGTTCCAGATCGCGGCCGACTATATCACGGTTGATCTCCTCGATCAGATCATTCCGACCAACCTGACCACCGCCCTCCAGACCTGCTTTGACAGCCCGAACTTTCCCGATACGGCGACCGAAGTTGGCGTGAATGTCTGCAGCTTCTTCAGCCGCCAGGGTGCGAGCGATGCGCGGCCGTTCGAGATCGCGAACGGCTTCACCTCAGGCTTCATCAACCTGGGATCGTTGCGGGTCAAAGCCGTCAACATGAACGCCCAATATAACTTCAATCTGGACAGGTTCTTCGGCACCGACGCCGGCAGGTTGGAATTGTTTGCAAACGCCTACCACCTCATCAATTACCTGAACGCGCCCACGGGGGATTTCTCCAATGCCCAGGAGTCGGCGGGAACCTTGTTCCGTCCGGAATGGGAATTGCAGCTCCGGGCCCGTTACGAGGCGCCGAGCGGCTTCTTCGGCCAGTGGACGATGAACTATCAGGACTCGACCAGGATCTTCAGCGGCGGCGCTCCCATCCCGGGCACGCCGGAGCAGAACGAGGTCCAGGATATCCTCGGCTTCGACGCGTTCGCGTTGCACGACGCGACTGTCGGCTTCTCGTTCGGTGAGGAAAAGCGGTTCGGGTTCCAGTTCACGGTTCGGAACATTTTCGACAAGCGCTTTGCGGCACCGTTCGCGCAGTCGATCGCGCTGGCGACCGGCACGCCTGACGACATTGGACGCCGCTTCAGCGTTCAAGCAAATCTGCGCTTCTAAGGAACAGACCCGGTTCGACTTCGGGGCGGCGAAACCACCGGTTTCGCCGCCCCTTCTTTTTAGCGGATCGGGCCCTCGGCCCGCCCTTCCACGAACTGCTCCACGACCGGATGTCCCGAGCAGTCGAGCGCCTCGCGCGGGCCCTGCCAGACGATCTGGCCATCGTGGAGCATCGCCACGCGATGCGCGATCCGCCTGGCGCTCGCCAGATCGTGGGTGATGGTGAGCGCGGTGGTGCCGAGATCCTGGACTAGGCTGGTGATCAGATTATCGATCACGTGAGCGCGGATCGGATCGAGACCGGTGGTGGGCTCGTCGAAGAACAAGATGTCCGGCCCGGGCGCGATTGCGCGGGCGAGCGCGACTCGCTTCTGCATGCCGCCGGACAGTTCGGCAGGCTTGAGGTCAAGCACCTGGGCGCCGAGCCCCACCTTCTCGAGCAGCTGCGCCGCGCGCGCGCGCATCGCGGCGGCTTCGCGGAGCCTCCCCTGGGTGAGGCCGAACGTCACGTTGCGCCAGACCGGTAGCGAATCAAACAGAGCGCTGCCCTGGAACAGCATACCGAACGTGGCACGAACGCGCTGGAGATCGCGAGGACCCAGCCCGACCACCTCCTCGCCATCGACGCGGATCGATCCTCCGTCGGGCGCGAGCAGGCCGAGGATGCATTTCAGCATGACCGACTTGCCGGTGCCTGACTGGCCGATCACCGCAACCGACTCGCCGGGCGCGACGTCCAGATCGAGGCCGGACAGGACACGCTTCTCGCCGAAGCTCTTGGTAAGCCCGCGAATGGCGATTTTGGGCGTCATCCGAACGCCGTCACGGTGATGAGCAGGTTGGACAGGAGGATGAGGATGAAGGCCGAAACAACGGCCGCCGTTGTCGCCCTCCCCACTCCGGCCGCGCCTCCGCCTGATTGAAAACCATGGTAGCAGCCCATGAGTGCGATGAAGAAGCCGAACACTGCCGCCTTGATCAGCGACATCAGGATGTCGTCCGCCTCGAGGACGCGCCTGGTCGTTTCTAGATAGCGGGTGGCGTTGAAGCCGAGCTTGTGGACGGAGAGCAGATAACCGCCGAGCACGCCGATCGCATTGGCGACCAGGACCAGCAGCGGCATCGCGATCACCGCGGCAATGATCCGCGGCGCGATCAAGTAGCGGTACGGGTCCGTGCGCAGCGTCGCCATCGCGTCGAGCTGCTCCGTGACCCGCATCGTGCCGAGCTCGGCGGCCATGGCGGACGAGACCCGCCCTGCCACCATCAGCCCGAGCAGCACCGGCCCAAGCTCGCGCACGATCCCGATCACCACGATTGCGGGCACCGCCGACTGCGCGTTGAGCCGCGACCCGCCGACATAGATTTGCTGGGCAAGCGCCGCGCCGGTGAAGATGGCGGTGAGGCCGACCACCGGCAGCGACAGCCAGCCGATCTGAATGAGTCCGTCGAGCAGGCGCAACGGGTAATAAGGCGGGGTTAGACCCCGGCGAAGCGCTCGGATCGCGAACAGCGAGACACGCCCGACCGCGGCAAGCAGGCCGATCGCGGCGGCGCCGAGCGCGGCGAAGGGGCGGAGCGCTAGCTCCATACGCGCTGGTGCCGCCCGCCGAGCGTGGTCAGCAGTTCATATTGCGACAGGCCCGACTGGGCGGAAGCGCGCTGCAGGTCGAAGTCCATCTCGATCCAGTCGCCCTCAGCCAGTTCCGGCGCGGCGTCCACGCAGATCGCGGTCAGGTCCATCGACACCCTCCCAACGACCGGCGCCAGGTCCCCGCCGACCCGCGCCCGACCGCTGCCTGAGAAGCCGCGCAGATAGCCGTCCGCGTAGCCGAGATTGACGATCGCCAGCTCCATCTCGCGATCGGCGGTGAAGGTCGCATTATAGCCGACCGCGTCGCCCGGCCCGATCCGCCGCCGCTGCACGATTTGCGTCTCCAGCCGGACCACGGGCGCGATATGCCCCTCCGCCTCCGGCCTGGGCACCCCGCCGTACAAGGCCAGCCCGGGCCGGGTCAGATCGAAATGGTAATCGGGTCCCAGGCAGATGCCCGCGCTGTTGGCGAGGCTCAGCCGGCGCGCGGGAACCTTGTCGGCAAGCGCCGCGAGCGCCCGTCGCTGCCGGTGATTGGCAGGTACGTCCTCGTCGGCGCAGGCGAGGTGGCTGTGCAGGGTCTCGATCGCGAGGCCGTCGAGCAGCCCGTCCGAAACATCGCGCAGGCTGAGGCCGAGCCGGTTCATCCCGGTGTCGATCATCACATCGCAAGGGCGCCCTCCCCCGCTCTCCCGCCAGCGCGCGACCTGCAACGGCGTATTCAGCACCGGACGGGCCCGCGAGCTGTGCGCCCGCGCAACATCCTCGGGAGCCAGGCCGTGCAGCACCGAAACCGAAGCCTCGCCTATCCATGGCAGCACGCCTTCAGCCTCCCCCCAGGTGGCGACGAAGAAGTCCCGGCAGCCGGCGTCGGCAAGACGCCGTACCACCTCCGCAGCCCCGAGCCCGTAGCCGTTCGCCTTGACCGCTGCTCCACATGCAGCCCGCCCGCTCATCCGGGCCAGCCAGCGCCAATTAGCGACGAGCGCCCGGCCGTCGAGCTTCAAACGCAGTGGAAGGTGAGCCGAGGACATGGTGGGCGCGGTATGGAAGGACGCTCGCCGCTGCAAGGCAAGGACCTCAGTCAAGCTCCTTGCCCGCGGTCTCGGGCAGCCAGATCGCGCTCACCACCAGAGCCATTGCCACCACCGCGACCGTGTACCACAGGCCGGCATAGGCATCGCCCGTCCTGACCACGATATATTGCGAGATGAGCGGCAGGAATCCGCCGAAATAGCCCGATCCGATATGGTAGGGCACCGACATCGAGGTATAGCGGATTCGGGCCGGGAACATCTCGACCAAAATGGCCGCGACCTGGCCGTAGGTCATGGCCGACAGCGCCACCATGATCGCGATCGCGAGGATGATCTTCCACTGCTGCTTTTCCGCTGGGTCGGCCTTGTCCGGATAGCCGGCAGCGACCAGAGCCGCCTTGTAAGCCGTCTCGTCGAAGCCCGTGACCCGCTGTGCGCCGACATTCAGCGCCACTCCGCCCGAAACCGCCTTGTCGTACGACACGCCGCGTTTGCTGAGATAGCCGAGCGCTTTGGCGCAATCGGTCTCGGGCTTGGCGAAGACGCTGAAATCGCAATCGGCGGGCAGCTCAAGCCGCACCGGCGAGGCCGCTGTCGCGCGCGCCAGCGCCGGGTTCGCCCCGTCCGCCATCATGTGGAACAAGGGAAAGATCAGCACCAGCGACAGCGCATAGCCGGTGAGCAGGATCTTCTTGCGGCCGATCCGGTCCGACAGCGCGCCGAAGCCGACATAGAGCGGCGCGGCGAGTGCGGCGCCGACCGCCATGTACATCAGAGCCTCCGTCTCGCCGACGCGAGCAGTCCCTTGCAGGAAGTACAGCGTCCCGAACTGCGAGGTATAATAGATGACGGTCAGCCCCGCCGCGACGCCGAACAGGGCGACGAGCACCCGGCCCATGTTCCCCGGATAGGTCAGGCTGTCCTTGAACGGATTGCGCGAGGTCGTCCCCGCCGCCTTCATCGCCTGGAAGACCGGGCTCTCCTTGAGCTTGAGGCGGATGTAGAGCGAGACTGCGAGCATCAGGATCGAGGCGAGGAACGGCACGCGCCAACCCCAGGCGTCGAACTGCTCGGGCGTCAGCGCGGCTCGGCAGGACAGCACCATGACGAGGCAGAGCAGGAAGCCGCCGACCACCGACACCTGGATCCAGCTCGTATATTGCCCGCGCTTATCCCGCGGCGCATGCTCGGCCACGTAGATGGCCGCGCCGCCATATTCGCCTCCCAGGGCAAGACCCTGGAGCAGTCGCAAGAGAACGAGCAAGGCCGGCGCCCACAATCCCGCCTCTTGGTAGGTCGGCAACAGCCCGATCGCCGCGGTCGCCCCGCCCATCAGGGTGATGGTGATCAGGAAGGTGTATTTGCGTCCGATCCGGTCGCCGAACCAGCCGAACAGCAATGCGCCGAGCGGGCGCACGCCGAACCCCGCCCCGAACGCCGCCAGGCTGGCGAGCGTCGCCGCAGTTGGGTTGTCGGCGGGAAAGAACAGCTTTCCGAGCAAGGCCGCCAGGATGCCGTAGAGGAAGAAATCATACCATTCGAACACCGTGCCGAGCGCAGAGGCGGTGATCACCAGCCGATCGCGCTTTGCGTCCACCACATATTCCTCGGCTGCCGCCGTCGCCATCCCCTTCCGCTCCCTTGCTTTCCAAGCCTTAGGCGGGAGCGCAGGGGATCGGCAAGCCGGCGCGAGTTCGGCGATCAGCCCACTCGAACTTCAGCGGCGGAGGGTTTCGCCCGGCGCGGTTCCGAGCTAAAGCGCAGGCAAGGACCCGCTCATTCTAAACTTTCTCCGACGACGCATCGACTACACCACCCGCATGCACCTCAAGCGCAAGGCGAGGGCATTCGATTATGGCTTCCTGCTCGCGGTCATCGCGCTCGCAGTCGCCGCCTTGGCCGCGATCCGATATTTGTAGCCGCTCAGAACAGCCGCGCTCCGTTGGGCACCGGCCGCTCCGGTTCGACCAGCACCACCGCGCCCTCCTCCCCCGGCAGCCCCAGCGTCAGCACTTCCGAGCGGAACGGGCCGATCTGGCGCGGCGGGAAGTTGACGACCGCGATCACCTGCCGCCCGATCAACTGCTCGATTGTGTAAAGCTCGGTGATCTGGGCCGATGATTTACGCCTGCCCAGCTCCGCGCCGAAGTCGATGACGAGCTTCAACGCCGGCTTGCGCGCCTCCGGAAAGGGTTGGACATCGACGATCATCCCTACGCGGATGTCCACCGCGAGGAACTGATCGAAGCTGATCGGAGCGGCCGCATCCTCAGTCTTGCTCATGCAGCCAACAGCCGCGATGCGCAGCCGCTGTCAACATCGGCGAAACCCGCTGCGGCGATTGACCGTTTCGCCCTCGCGGCGCATCCTCCGTCCGGGTTGGTGGAGAGGGTCATGCTTCGGCTCTGCGTGCCGTTCATTGGGCTGCTCGGTCTGGCAACCTGGCATGCGCCTGCGCGCGCCAGCGGCGATTACGGGTGCGGGCCGAGCTGGAAGCTCGACCAGGCGGCGGGCTGCGACAACCTCATCTTCCTCGCCCCCGGCAACGATACGCGCGTGAACCTTACCCTGCTGCTGCTCGACAAGGCCGGCAGACAGGCTCCGCCCGCGCAGGCCGAACCGGGCGGCTACGATCCTTACCTCCCGGAGCCTTTGTTCGACTGGTCCGGCTTTCGAGCCCGCTTCAAGACCGCTGCCGAGCCGGCGCCCAACAGCAGCTTCGCCGATGGCGAGGGCTCGCGCTGCCGCAGCAACGCAACCGGCGCAGCGAGTTTCGAGGCGGCGGTCGCCGCCGCCCGCGACCTGCCGGACGGCGAGCGCGCCGCGCTGATCGCCGCCCGCCGCGATCTGAAGCCGAACTGCGCCGGCCCGAGCCCTGGTGCAGCCACCAGGCTGGCCGGGATCAACTCGCGGACCGCCCGGGATTTCGCCCGCTACCTGGAGGGCGCCCGCGCCTTCTACGACGGCAGCTTCGACGAGGCGGCGACCGCCTTCGCCGCCCTCGCCAAGGCCGACGACGCGTGGCTGCGGGAAGCCGCGCGCTACATGCTCGCCCGCGTCGAGGTGAACCGCGCCCAGCTCGACGCCTTCGACGAATATGGGACGCCTAGAAAGCCAGGCGAGCTCGACTCCAAGGCGCTCGCCGCCGCCGAAAGCGAGCTCCGACACTATCTTCGCGATCATCGTGCCGGCCGCTACGCCCGCTCCGCGCGTGGCCTGCTTCGCCGCGTCCACTGGCTGGCTGGCGACCTCGGCAAGCTCGCCCCCGCTTATGCCGCCGCGTTCGCGCAAAGCGACGACGAGCGCGGGCTCGGCCCGGCCGCGCTCGCCGAGGAGATTGACCACAAGCTCCTTCCCCAGCTCGCCCCCTACCAGACCAGCGACCCGTTGCTGCTCGCCACCCTCGATCTCCAGCGGATGCGGGTGAAAGCCGGCGAGGACAGCGCGGTCATCCCGGAGATTCTGACCCGGTCGGAACTGGAAGCGCAGCGACGCCACTTCTCGGGTCACCAGCCGCTGTTCGATCATCTGCTCGCGACCCACGCCTTCTTCGTCGCGCGGACTCCCGCCGAAGTGCTCAGCCTCATCCCGGACGCTGCGCGGCAGCGCTCCTTCACCGCGCTCCAGTTCAGCCGGCAGATGCTGCGCGGCATGGCTCTCGACGCGACCCGCGACCGCAACGCGCGCGGCTTCTGGCTGGAGCTGCTGCCCGGAGCGACCGCCCCCAACCAGCGCGCGACGGTCGAACTCGCGCTTGCCCTGCACGAGGAGCGCAACGGCGGCCTCTCCCGCCTGTTCGCGGCCGGCTCCCCGGTCCGCACCTCCGCGATCCGCCAGGTGCTGCTCGCCAATGTCGCCGGCGCGGACCTGCTGCGCCAGCAGGCCCAGGACGCCGCCGCCCCCCGCCGGGAACGCGAGCTCGCCCTCTTCACCCTTCTGTTCAAGGAGCTGAGCCGCGGCCGCTACCGCGAATTCCTCGCCGATGTCGCGCTGGTGCCCGCCTCCGCCTCGGTGGAGCCGGCGTCCGGCGAACTCGGCCTCAACCAAGATATCCCCGCCGCCGTGTTCGTCCGCGGCGGCACCGGCGATCATGGCTGCCCCACGCTCAAGGCCAGCGTGGCCCGGCTCGTCGGCAATGCAGCAGACCCCACCGCGCGGCTATGCGTGGCCGAGTTCCTCCGCGTCAACGGCTTCGACGGCATCGAGGCCATCCGCCCGCCGGCCGATGAACTCGGCGGCACCGCTTCTCTTTTCCCCGGCCAGCCTTTTTCCCGGCTCGAACTCTACAAGTCGATCATCGCCGATCCGAAGGCCGCCGCGCCCGACCAGGCCTATGCGTTGTACCGCGCCGTCCGCTGCTATGCCCCGGCGCGCATGAACGGTTGCGGCGGCGAGGACGTGCCGGTCGATCAGCGCCGCGCCTGGTTCCTGCAGCTCAAGAAGGACCATCCCGCCTCGCGCTGGGCGAAGGCGCTGCGCTTCTACTGGTGAGGATCGCTGCGCCCGCCCTCGCGCTCGCGCTCTTCGCCGCGCCCGCCGCGGCTGCCCCGGTCGACGCGCGCGACCACGACCATTTCTGGCTCTGGGCCGGCGTCGAGCCCCAGCCCGTCCTGCGCCAGGCCCACAGTCTATACATCCTCGCCGGCGAGGTCACCGCGCGCGGCGGGCCGGTCCGCCTCATTGGCCAGCGCGCCGCCGCGCCGCGGATCCGCGGCCCCGAAATCTGGCTGGCGGTCCGGGTCGAGACCTTGCGTTGGCCACGGCCCGTTTACGATCAGCTGCTCGCCACCCTCGCCCGCTGGCGCGCGGCCGGCGGCCGGATCGTCGGGGTCCAGATCGACTTCGACGCCCGCACCCGCCACCTCGCCGACTATGCCGCGTTCCTCGCCTATCTGCGCGCCCGCCTCCCGGCCGATTGCCGGCTCGGTATCACGGGCCTGCTCGATTGGAGCGCGAACGGCGATCCCGCCGGCCTTGCCGCGCTGGCCGGTGTGGTCGACGAGGCGGCGCTGCAAATCTACCAGGGCCGCCGCGTCATTCCCGGCTACGAGCGCTACCTGGCCACCCTCGATCGCCTGCCCCTCCCCTTCCGCATCGGCATCCTTCAGGGCGGCGACTGGACCCCGCCGCCCGGCCTCACCAGCAACCGCAACTACCGCGGCACGATCGTCTTCCTCGTCAATCCCGCCCCCCCGCGGCCCTGAAGCCGCCTCCCAACATCCTGATGCTCGGCTCGCCCAGCCGCGGCAGCATGAGCTCGGTCAGCGCCCAGATCGCCGCCTCCGCGCATTCCGAGCTGCGCCCCCGGCGCATTGCGAAGATGCACCGGCCCGACACGCCGCGTGAAAACGTTTTTATTCCACCGTCACCGATTTCGCCAGGTTGCGCGGCTGGTCGACGTCCGTGCCTTTGGCGACCGCGACATGGTAGGCGAGGAGCTGGACCGGAATGGCGTAAACGAGCGGCGCGATTAGCGGATGGACCTTGGGCATCTCTATCGTGGCCATTGCGCCGCCGCCGGCCTGGGCGATGCCGTCCGCGTCCGAGATCAGCACCACCTTGGCGCCGCGGGCTTGCGCCTCCTGCATGTTGGATACGGTCTTGTCGAACAGCGGCCCGGACGGCGCCAGCACGATCAGCGGAACCGCTTCGTCAATCAGCGCGATCGGACCATGCTTCATCTCGCCGGAAGCATAGCCTTCAGCGTGGATGTAGCTGATTTCCTTGAGCTTGAGAGCGCCTTCGAGGGCCATCGGATAATCGGTGCCCCGCCCAAGATAGAGGACGTCGCGGGCCGCGGCGATGACATGGGCCATGCGCTCGATCTCGCGGTCGTGGCCGAGCGCCGCATTCATCGCCGCGGGCGCTTCGGAAAGCTGGGCGACGATGTCGCGTTCCGCGTCTGGGGAGAGCTTCCCCTTGGCGCGGGCGAGGTTGGCCGCGAGCGCGGCCATGACGGCGAGCTGGCAAGTGAAGGCCTTGGTCGACGCCACACCGATTTCCGGCCCGGCATGAGTCGACAGCAGCAGGTCGACCTCGCGCGCCATCGAGCTGGTCGGCACATTGATGATACCGGCGGTCGTGACCGCGTTCGCCTTCATGTGCCGAAGCGCCGCGAGCGTGTCGGCGGTCTCGCCGGACTGGGAAACGACGATGCCGAGCGTGTTGGGGAGCAGGACCGGATCGCGGTAGCGGAATTCGGAGGCGACATCGACTTCGACCGGCAGCCGGGCGAACTGCTCGATCCAGTATTTGCCGATCATGCCGACATAGGAGGCAGTGCCGCAGGCGACGATCGCGACACGCTCAACGGTGGCGAGGTCAAACTCCATGTCCGGCAGCGCGACCTGCTGTTCGAGCGGGCGCAGATAGGATTGCAGCGTCTGCGCGACGACGATCGGCTGCTCGTAGATTTCCTTCTGCATGAAGTGGCGGTGATTGCCCTTGTCGATCATCTGGCCGGATGCGCCCGAGTTCACGATACGGCGTTTCACCGGCTGGTTGGCGCTGTCGAAGATCTCAACCTTCGAGTGGCGAACGACTGCCCAGTCGCCCTCTTCCAGATAGGCGATGCGCTGCGTCAGCGGCGCCAGCGCCAGAGCGTCGGAGCCGAGATAATTCTCGCCATCGCCGTAGCCGACGGTGAGCGGAGCGCCGAGCCGGGCGCCG
Organism: Allosphingosinicella sp.; assembly: GCF_036387615.1. GTDB lineage: Bacteria > Pseudomonadota > Alphaproteobacteria > Sphingomonadales > Sphingomonadaceae > Allosphingosinicella. Next base: position 13,385 of record NZ_DASVTH010000030.1, on the reverse strand, counting down.
ATCAGGAGGTCGGGCTGCGAGCGGAACATGACGGCGATCGCGAAGGCGCCGTGCAGGCGCGGCAGCACGGCGGCGACGGCGTCCTGCGGGCTGCTGCCCCCGTCCACCTCGCGCGCGATCAGGTGGGCGACGACCTCGCTGTCGGTCTGGCTGGCGAACTGCGCTCCGGACGCGATCAGCTCGTCCCGGAGCGGCTTGAAATTCTCGATGATGCCGTTGTGGACCAGGCTGACGTCGCCGACGGTGTGTGGATGGGCGTTGTCCTCGGTCGGCGCGCCATGCGTCGCCCAGCGCGTGTGGGCGATGCCGGTCTCGCCATCGAGCGGCGCCTCGCGCAGCCGGGCCGCCAGGTTCTTGAGCTTGCCGGGCGCGCGCCGCCGCTCGATCGCGCCGTCCACGATGGTCGCGATACCCGCCGAGTCATAGCCGCGATATTCGAGGCGCTTCAGACCGTCGAGCAGCCGATCCGCGACCGGCTCGGCGCCAACAATTCCAATGATTCCGCACATGGGATGCTTACTTTCCTAGAGCGTGTAAGGGACCCGAATTCCCGGCATGTTGACCGGGAAATCCTTGATATTGCGTGTGATCAGAATTGCCCCGTTCACCTGTGCCGTGGCGAGTATGTAGGCGTCCATAAGCTTCATCCGCGATCGGAAGCGAATGTCGGCAGCCGCCATCGAAATCCGCTCGTCAAGCTCAACGACCTCGAAATGTGAGAGCGCCTGCCGGACAAGGTCCCGGCGCTCCAAAGCCTCCCCCGCCATGACTTCGGTCCAGACGATCCGGTTGATGCGATGGCCATTGTAGCGCGACAACTCCGCGGTCGCCTCCGGGCGCCGCTTCAGCCAATCGATGACGATGTTGGTGTCGAAGAAAGGGAGGGACACCGATCAGATGTCTTCGTAGGGTCGGCGGTCTTCGCGCATCGCCCTCTGATATTCCACTCCATCGGGGATATCGTCGCGGTCCTCCCAAAGGCCGGCCCATCGCTCGATCCAGTCCTTGCTGTTGTCGGCCTGGACAAGGTACAATTTAACCGCCTCGCGGATCGTGGCCGCCCGCGAACTCTTCGACTGCGCCGCGAGCGCATCGAGCTTGGCAACATCCTCGTCAGGGATGTCAGTCAGGATACGCATGCAATCTAGATATCATATCATGATATCGGATCAAGGCTTCTTAGCCGCGCTCTTCTGTTCCCGGAACTTGGCGGCCCAGCCTTGCAGCTCGCGCTGCGGAGGTCGAACGAGGGCAAGTGCATCATCGCCGACGTCCTTGGTGACCACGGCTCCCGCCCCGACGATCGCGCCCGCGCCGATGGTGACGGGGGCCACCAGCGCGCTGTTCGAGCCGATGAACGCTCCCTCCCCGATCACCGTCTTGTACTTGCCGAAGCCGTCATAATTGCAGGTGATGGTGCCGGCGCCGATGTTGGCCCTCGCGCCGATCTCTGCGTCGCCGATATAGGAAAGGTGGTTGGCCTTGGCCCCTGCGCCGAGCTTTGCCTTTTTGACTTCGACAAAATTGCCGACCTTGGCGTTCTCCCCGATCTCCGCCCCGGCGCGCAGCCGCGCATAGGGACCGATTTCGGCGTTCCGCTCCACCGTCGCGCCTTCGATGTGGCTGAACGCGCGGATAGTCACGCATTCGCCGATCCGGACGCCGGGGCCGAACACGACATGGGGCTCGACGACGCTGTCGCGGCCGATCTCGGTGTCGTGCGCGAACCAGACCGTCTCGGGCGCGACCAAGGTCACCCCGTCGGCCATGGCTTTCAGCCGACGCCGCCGCTGCCACTCGGCTTCCACCAAGGCGAGCTCGGCGCGGCTGTTGACGCCGGCCATCTCCCAGGGCTGGGCCTCGATCACCACCGAAGCGCGGTCGCTCTCGCGCGCCAGCATGACGATGTCGGGCAGGTAATATTCGCCGGCCGCATTGTTGTTGCCGACGCGGGCGAGAAGCCCGAACAGTTGCTCACTTTTCGCGGCGAGCAGCCCGCTGTTGCACAGGTCGATCGCGCGCTCCTCGGGGCTCGCATCCTTGAATTCGACCATCTTCTCGATCGTGCCGTCCGGCCCTGCGATGATGCGGCCGTAAGCGCCGGCGTCCTCCGGGCGGAAGCCGACCACCACTACGGCCGGCGCATCGGGCGCGTTCAGCCGCTCCAGCATGTGCGACATGGTCTCCGCCTCGACCAGCGGAGTGTCGCCGTAGAGCACCAGCACGTCGCCCTCGAAGCCGCCCAGTGCCGATTGCGCCTGCCGCACCGCGTGGGCCGTCCCGAGCTGCCGATCCTGCACCACCACCTTGCCGCCGCGCGCGCTGACCAGATGTTCCACCTGCTCGCGCCCGCTTCCGACCACGACGATCTTGTGCGCGGGCTGGAGCCGGTCGACCACGCCGAGCAGATGATCGAGCATGGCGCGCCCGGCGATCGGATGCAGCACCTTGTGCAGGTCGGACTTCATGCGGGTACCCTTGCCGGCGGCAAGGATCACGGCGGCGAACGGGCGGGCGGCTCTCATCGGCGCCGCATTTGCACGAGAAGGTTGTTTTTTCCACAAAATGTCGAGCACACGGGCGCACCGCATGCTCCCTTCATGGCGCCGCGAAGGAGCTGGACGCCAGGCTTGCGAGCGCGCGCAGGACCTCGTGGCGAGGCGGCCGGCCCGAATTCACTGGGGGAAGCGGCCGGCCCGTGCTAGGCGGCCGGCATCGTGCAGCTCTTTGGTAGCATCTGCGCGCCTGAGAGACCGTCGCGCTCCCGCTTGTACAGAAATGGTGCGCGTTATGGACTTCAACTATCTTTATCATCGGCAGCAAGTCTCCTTGATGCGCGCCGATGCCGCCGCCAGCCCGCCGGCCAAGGCCGCGCACGAGCGCTTGGCGGAGCTCTACACCGGGCTGATCGCCGACGGGAAAGCCGAACGCCAGTTTGGCTTTGATGGCGTCTCCGCCGGACCTGTGCTTCCCTGATGGAGCCGCGTCTTCTCCTCGCCTATGGGCTGATGGCCGCCCTGGCTCTATGCTGTCTTGGCACCTGGCTCTGGGTCTCTCGCGAGTGGCGCAAGGAGCGTCGCGGCTATCGCAGGAGCGAAGTTTCACGTCAGCGTCGGCGGGACGAACGGCTGCGGGACGAGCGGGCCGCATGAGTTCCGACCCGGAAGCTCAACCCGAAGGGCTGCGCGCCCGGGCCGAGCGCTGCCGGGTGTTTGCTCGCGAATATGCGTCGGATGTCGGTGCCTCGTTGAGCGAACTCGCGACTGAACTGGACCTCAAGGCCGACCGCCTCGAAGCGCAGAACGGGGCCGACGCTCGTGGCCCGTCGGTCGCATCGGCGACGAACGATCCCGACCACAGCTGACCTGGCGGACCGCGCGATTCAGCGGCGCGCCTTTGTCCAGAGATGCCGCGCCAGCATCAGCGGCGGCATGCGCAGCCAGTGCGAGCGGATGTAGAAGGCGAGACGCAGGCCCTTACGCGTTTCCTTCCCCCAGCCATTGCGGGCAAGGAGACGAGCGCGGAAATGAGCATCGCTTCGGCGCTCCGAAAGAATGGATCGAAGGGTCGTGCTGTAAGCCGGCAGCGGCGTGCCGAATATCTGTTGCGCGAGCCTAAACGATCGCGCGACCTGGGGTTCGAGGCCGTGGGCGGAGGCCTCCTCGAATACGCGGAGATGGAAGTCGCCGTCGCTGCCAGAGAACTGTCGAAACAGGCAGTCGATGTCCCAAAGGTTGCGGAGACCTCCAGACAAGTCGCCGTCGGCGATCAGGTGTGCGGCTGCGTGGAGGATCATGTGTTCCGGGGAAAGGACGCGTAAGCCGTTCGACAATGGCCGGCTTTTTTCGATCATTTCCCGCGGCAACGGCTTTGGTCGCGCGGTGAGTGGCAGGATCGTGTGGTGGACGTCGATCATCCGGTCCCGCTCGCGATGGATGAGCGGCGGCAGCTCATGCATCCATTGGCGGTAGTAAAGATCGTCATAGGCGTCTTCCTTGACCCATTCCCATCCGGCCCCGAGCAGCGCAGTCTCGACGACGGGCAGGCTTTCGCGCGGCACCAGGATGTCGAGATCGCCGATCGAGCGCCCTTCGCTCGCCCGAAGCCCGGCGGCGGCGTACGCGGTGCCCTTGAGCAGGATCACCGGCACGCCGAGCGGCGCCAAGGCCCGCCGAGCCATCTCCGCTTCCCACAGCGCCTGTCGGCGAGCCAGCTCCGCATGGTCGCGCGCCTCCGCGAGGATGACCGAAACCCGCTCGGGCGCCGCTTGATCGCGCAATCGGAATGCGAGGCTGCCGAGCAGGCTCTCGGCCCTGGCGATCGCGACAAGCGCGGTCCACCCCTCGCCGGAAAGGCCGGTCACCGAGGCCGGATCGCGCAGTGCAGCGACCAGCAGCCGGACATCCTTCATTGCGTCAGCTCGTCGACGAGCGCCAAGCCCGCCTCGGTGCTCGGATAATCGATCGCGTAAGCGGGTACGCTCGCGACCAGCCGCGTCAGCGCGTCGAACGCCCGCTCCCCCAGCGCAACATAATTGGTCGAAGCCTGGGTGAGCCGCACGAACACTTCCGCCGCGCCGACCGGCCGGACCGCGCGCTCCAGATCGCGACCGAAGCGGGGAAACAGGATCGCAAAGGGTGCGGCAGGCTCCCCCATCCGCGCCACCGCCTCGTTGTTTGGCCGCAAGTGCCGGATCGCGCCCTTGGGGGTGCCCCGCAGCCATGGGCCGAACCGCTCCGCCTGGACGATCGTTTGAAGCGCCTCGACTGACTCGTTCTTGAGGCTGACCGCGCGCGGGAATGGGTGCAGCCTTCCGTCTGTCATGTCGAGCAGCGCGAACTCGTCCCCCATGAAGCGCCAGCCGCGCTCGCCCAGCAGGGCGGAGAGCGTCGACTTGCCGGAGCCGGACAGGCCGGTGATGATCAGCGCGCGGCCGGCCCGCTCGACGCTGGCGGCGTGAAGCAGCAGGTGTCGACGGCAGCCCAGCGCCATTTGCAGGTTCATGCCCATCTCGGCCGCGAGCAGGCCATGCTCCAGCGCCATCGGCACGGCGTCGGGCAGCGTGAAGTCGCCGCGAATTGCGACCGAAGGCCGTAGCCATCTGCGCCACGGCCGCTCAGCCTCCAACCGGACGGTGAAGTCGCAAGGTCCGTCCCACTGGGGATAGCCGGCGTAGAGCGCGCCGAGCGCCCGGATCGGGGCGGCCCAATCGGACCCGACCCTGAACCGGACCGGCCCGACCTCGAGGCGGAACTGGTGTCTCACAGCCGTTCGACCAGGCCGGCGGTCACCAGCTCTTCCAGCCGAACCGCCAGCGCATCGTCACCCCCGGTCAGCTCGAACCGCTCCGACATCCGATCTCTGAGCTCGTTCAGCGTGGCCTCGCCCGCACGCAAGATTTCCAGGATCTGCGGCCCCGGCGGGGCAAGCACATGCGTCATGCCGGACGGACGGTGAAAAAGGATGGTCAGCGCTTCGAGTTGGGCACTCCGCACCGCATCCGCCGGGTCAGCGCGAAAGCGGGGCTCGTGGCCCGGCACGGTTCTTCCGTGCCGCTCAGCGCGGCATCTGCAGCGAGGCGTAGCAGGTGAAGCCGCTCATCCCCGCCTGCAAACGGCGTATGTAGTTGGCGTAAGCCTGGGCGGACTGGCTGTCGATGCCGGCCGGGGTTGGGCCGCCGCGCAGCAGCGCCTTGGCCTCCTCGCCGGTGATCGGCCGCGGCGGTGGCGGGAAGGCTCCCGCGGTTCCGGCCGGGACCAGGCTGCCGTCCTGCGCGATATAACTGCCGGCGGCTTGCGGCGCCGGTACCGGGATCTCGCAGTTCAGCACCGATCCCGCCGTTTGCGCCAGCGCAGGGCGGACGGTGATCACGGTGGACGCCGCCACGGCGCCGATCGCCAGCACCGTGCGCCGGGTGGGCTTGGTCGCGGGATCGGCCTGCGGATTGGACGCGTCGCTCATAAGGGCTCCGGATACACGTGCCGAGTTTCGTAACGGTAAAGCGCCCGAATTGCGAGCATGGCGAAGGCCGCCCCATCCCGCTAAGAGACATGCCGGATGAGCAGGGGGTGGTTCTTGCGGGCGCTGGCGGGCGTCGGGGCGGCCGCCGTGGGCGTGGCGCTGGCTCTGCTGGCCGGGGCCCCGCTCGCCGCCGCCCTGCTCGCCTTGTTTGCGGGGATCACTGCCGCCGCACTCGCCTGGCCCGCCGCCGCCGGCCAGCGCCCGCCCGATCAGCCGATCGAAACCGCCGGACTGCCGCCCCTTCCCGAAACCTTGGACTTGCTCCAAGCCGTCGGCGATCCGCTGCTGATCGTGCGCAATCGTCGCGTGCTCTTCGCCAATCCTGCGGCGCGCTCGGTACTGGGCGAGCATATCGAGGGAGTCGACGTACGCCTTGCCATCCGCCACCCGGCGGCGGCCGAGCGCCTGATCGACCGCGACGGTTCGGAGCCGGGCGAACGCGTCACCCGCACCGAGTTGGTCGGCCTCGGCGAGCGCGAGCGGCGCTGGGAAATGACGGTGACCCGGCTTCGCGACGGCAGCCGCCTTGTTCGCCTGATCGACCGCAGCGAGGCCCACGCCTCCGAGCAGATGCGCACCGACTTCGTCGCCAATTCCAGCCACGAGCTTCGCACTCCGCTGGCCACCCTGCTCGGCTTCCTGGAAACCCTCTCGGACGAAAGCGTCGCGGCGGACGCGCCGACCCGCTCGCGCTTCCTTCGCATCATGTGGGACGAGGCGCGGCGCATGCACCGGCTGGTCGATGACCTCATCTCGCTGTCCCGGATCGAGGCCGAGCGCTTCACCTTGCCGCGCGAGTCGGTCGAGCTACTGCCGTTGGTGGAGGAAGTGAGGGCGGGCCTCGCCGCGTTGCTTGAGGATAAGGGCGCCTCCATCCAGGTGAAGCGCGGAGAGACCGACCCGATCGTGCTCGGCGATCGCAACCAGCTGTCCCAGCTTCTTCAAAACCTGCTCACCAATTCGCTGCGATATGGCCGACCGGGAAGCGAGGTCACTGTCGCCTTTCAGGATTCAGGGCCCGAGATGCTACGCCTCAGCGTGATCGATCATGGGGAGGGCATCGCGGCCGAGCACCTGCCCCGCCTGACGGAGCGCTTCTACAGGGTCGATCCCAGCCGCAGCCGACTGGTCGGCGGCACGGGGCTGGGCCTCGCGATCGTCAAGCACATCGTGGGACGCCATCGCGGTCGCCTTGATATCCGCTCGACGCCTGGGGAGGGCACGTCCGTTCACGTTTACCTGCCCAGATCGCAGAACAAGGCGGAGGAAGTCTCGACCGGCTGAGCGGCTGAGCGGCTGCCACCGAACGGACCAGATTGTCACAAAAGGTTCACGAAAGCGTCACACAAGGCGCGTCCGAAGGTCCTAAGGGAAGGACTCGGCCGCGGTCCGCGGCATGGAGGTTCGCGTGATCAAGGCAATGCTGACGGCCGCTTTCGGCGCGCTGCTCGTTGCCGGATGCGGCAATGCCGGCCCGAGCACGCAGATCCAGATCGTCGGCTCCTCTACCGTGTATCCATTCACCACGGCGGTGGCCGAGCGCTTCACCCAAATGCACCCCCGCTACGAATCGCCGATCGTGGAGTCGACGGGCACGGGCGCTGGGCTGAAACTGTTTTGCGACGGTGTCGGCAATCTCTTCCCCGACATGACCAACGCCTCGCGGCGAATCAAGAAGAGCGAGGTCGAGAATTGCCAGAAGAATGGCGTTCAGCGCATCATCGAGGTGGCGGTCGGGATCGACGGCCTGGCGCTGATTGAAAGCAGGAACTCGCGGCCGCTGAACCTGGCCGTGGCGGACGTCTACAAGGCGCTTGCCGACCGCCCGTTCGGAAAGCCGCAAACCGCGCGCACTTGGGCCGACGTCAATCCGACGCTCCCGGCAATCCCGATCCAGGTCTACGGACCTCCGCCGACATCCGGCACCCGCGACAGCTTTGCCGAACTGATCCTGGAAAAAGGCTGCGACACCGATCCCGCCATGAAGGCGCTGAAGGCGCGGGACTTCGATGCTCACAAGAATATCTGCACCAAGATCCGCGAGGACGGGCCGTTCATCGAAGCGGGCGAGAACGACAACCTGCTCGTCCAGAAAGTGTCCGGCAATCCGGGTGCGCTGGGCGTGCTCGGGTTCAGCTTTCTCGAAGAAAATCTCGACCGGGTGAAAGCGGTTTCGCTGAACGGCGTCGCTCCCTCGGTCGAGACGATCAGCAACCTCAGTTATCCGGGCGCGCGGCAAATCTACATCTACGCCAAGGGTGAGCATGTCGGCGTGGTGCCCGGCATGAAGGAATTCCTCGCCGAATATGCGCGGGGCTGGGAGCCGGGCCGTTACCTGGCCCTTCGGGGCCTGATCCCCTCCCCGCCCGAGGTCCGCATGCAGGCCGTCCAGGCTGCGACTCAGCTTGTTCCGCTCGATCCCGGCACGCTCAAGTGACGCTCTTTCAGTTCGCTTCGAGGGTCTAGTGTCGACCGCTGCGATCGCGCTCCTCGTTCTTGGCTTCGGCCTGCTCGCCTGGCTCGCGGCGCGCGCCAAGGCGACCGCTTTCGCCGTCGCTGCTCCGGGCGGGAACCGGCCCCATTCGCTGCCCGGCTACCACGGCTGGTATGTCGCGCTGTGGGCGGTGCTGCCCGCCCTGGCGTTCATCGGCGTCTGGAGCGCCGTCTCGCCAGGACTCGTCCGTCAATCGGTCCTGGAGAGTCCCGCCGCGTCGATCCTGCCGGCCGAGCCATTGCAACGCGAAGCCATCCTCCAGGAAGCGCGCGCGCTTGCCGACGGCGCCCAGCAGGCCGCCTTCAACGCCGAGGCGACCCAGATCGCGCCGGAGTTCGAGCGCGCCCAGGGCAGGATCGGCATGATCGGCGGCATCGCCGCGCTGCTGCTCGCCTTCGCGGGCGGCGCGTTCGGCTTCACGCGGCTTTCCCCACATTTCCGCGCGCGGACCAAGGTCGAGCGGGTCGTGATGGCGACGCTGCTGATCGCGTCGCTGATCGCGATCCTGACCACGCTCGGCATCGTCCTGTCTCTCCTGTTCGAATCGCTGCGCTTCTTCGCCCTGGTCAGCCCGATCGAGTTTCTGTTCGGGACGACCTGGAGCCCGCAGACCGCGATCCGCGCAGACCAGGCGGGATCGTCCGGCTCGTTCGGCGCAATCCCCCTCTTCTGGGGCACGATCTTCATCGGCGCGATCATTGCGATGCTGGTTGCGATCCCGCTCGGCCTGCTCAGCGCCATCTACCTCACCCAATATGCGAGTGCGCGCACGCGCAGCTGGATGAAGCCGCTGCTCGAGATCCTCGCCGGCGTGCCGACGGTGGTCTACGGCTATTTCGCGGCGCTCACCGTGGCGCCCGCGATCCGCAGCTTCGGGCAGACACTCGGCATCCCGGGAGCGTCCTCCGAATCCGCGCTCGCCGCGGGTCTCGTCATGGGAATTATGATCATTCCGTTCGTGTCCTCCATGGCGGACGATTCGATCGCGGCCGTGCCGCAGGCCATGCGCGACGGCTCGCTCGCGATGGGCGCCACCACATCGGAAACGATCAAGAGGGTGCTCGTTCCCGCCGCTCTGCCCGGCGTCGTCGGAGGCGTGCTGCTCGCTGTCAGCCGCGCGATTGGGGAGACCATGATCGTCGTGATGGCCGCGGGTCTCGCCGCAAATCTCACCGCCAACCCGTTTGCCAGCGTGACGACCGTCACAACCCAGATCGTCCAGCTGCTGACCGGAGACCAGGAGTTCGACAGCGCCAAAACGCTCGCCGCCTTCGCGCTGGGCCTGGTGCTGTTCATCGTGACCTTGCTGCTCAACATCGTCGCCCTTCGCGTGGTGAAAAGGTACCGGGAGGCTTATGAGTAGCGCTTCCGCCCCCGCCGCAGCGGCCGGGCTCACCGCCCGCGTCCCGACCGACTGGAAGGCGCAGGCGATGCAGCGCCGGATCCGCCGGCGCTACGCGGCCGAGCGTCGCTTCCGCCTGCTTGGGCTGTTCGCGATCCTGCTCGCCGCGTCGTTCCTGGCCTTTTTGTTGTTCAACATGTTCGCGAACGGCATTCGCGGCTTCACGCAGACCGAGATTCGGCTGACGGTGGATTTCGCCCGCAGCGGGCTGGTGATCGACCCGGCTTCGCTGTCCGGAGATCGCGCAGACGATGCCCTGGCGGCCGCCGACATCGACGGCGCGGTGCGCAGGGCCGCGGAGGCGCAATACGGCCGCGAAGGTCCAGCCTATCTGTCGGAAGGCGCATGGCTTCGCGTACGTGAACGGATCAAGGACGACCCGGCCATCCTGCGCCGCACTGAGACGCTCTGGCTGCCTGCCTCCAGCGATCTCGATACCGCCGCGAAGCACGATGCGGAGGCGAACGACGAAGCGGATTACGGGCGGCTGGCGCAGGCCGGTGCGGTCCAGACTGGGTTCAACGCCCGCTTCCTGTCCGGTGCGGACGCGACAGATCCGACTGTCGCGGGCATCTGGGGCGCGTTCAAGGGCTCGCTGCTGACCATGCTGGTGACGCTCGCCCTCGCCTTCCCGATCGGCGTGCTCTCAGCCGTTTACCTGGAAGAATATGCGCCGCGGAACCGCTGGACCGACATTATCGAGGTGTCGATCAACAACCTCGCGGCGGTGCCATCGATCATTTTCGGCCTGCTCGGGCTCGCCGTCTTCTTGAACTTCATGCACCTGCCGCGATCGGCGCCGATCGTCGGCGGGCTGACGCTTGCGCTGATGACCATGCCGGTGACCGTCATCGCCGGCCGCAACGCGATCAAATCGGTGCCGCCCTCGATCCGCGACGCCGCGCTCGGCATCGGAGCGAGCCGGATCCAGGTCGTCTTCCACCACGTCCTGCCGCTGGCGCTTCCCGGCATCCTGACCGGCACCATCATCGGCATGGCCCGCGCGCTCGGCGAGACCGCGCCCTTGCTGATGATCGGCATGCGCGCCTTCATCGCCTCGCCGCCGGGTGGCGTTTCGGATCCGGCGACCGTCCTTCCCGTTCAGATCTTCCTGTGGTCGGACGAGGTCAGCCGCGGCTTCGTCGAGAAGACCTCGGCCGCGATCATCGTGCTGCTCGTCTTCCTGCTCGCCATGAACGGCGTCGCCATCTACCTCCGCAACAAATTCGAACGCCGCTGGTGACCCTCACAATGACCGACCAATCCCTGAACGGGCTCGCCGCGCGCCAGCAGGCGGATCACCGCCGCGACGCCGCGCCCAAGATCGTCGCGCGCAACGTCAACGTCTATTACGGAGCGAAAAAGGCGATCGACAATGTTTCGATCGAGGTGAACCAGGAGAATGTCACCGCTTTCATCGGCCCGTCCGGCTGCGGCAAATCGACCTTCCTGCGCACCATCAACCGGATGAACGATACGATCCCGAGCGCGCGGGTCGACGGCACGATCGAACTCGACGGGGAGAATATCTACTCGCCCGACATGGACGTCGTGCAGCTTCGCGCCCGAGTCGGCATGGTGTTCCAGAAGCCGAACCCCTTCCCCAAGTCGATCTACGAAAATGTCGCCTATGGCCCACGCATCCATGGGCTCGCCTCCGGCAAGGCCGATATGGACCAGGTCGTCGAAAAATCGCTCCGCCGCGCCGGCTTGTGGGAAGAGGTCAAGGATCGGCTGACGGAAAGCGGCACCGCGCTCTCTGGCGGCCAGCAGCAGCGGCTGTGCATCGCCCGCGCCATCGCGGTCGATCCCGAGGTCATCCTGATGGATGAGCCGGCCTCCGCGCTCGATCCGATCGCCACCGCCAAAATCGAGGAACTGATCCACGAATTGCGCGGCCGTTATGCGATCGTGATCGTCACCCACAATATGCAGCAGGCGGCGCGCGTGTCGCAGCGCACCGCCTTTTTCCACCTCGGTCATCTCGTCGAATATGGCGACACGTCCGAGATCTTCACCAATCCGCGCGAGACCCGCACCAAGGATTACATCACCGGCCGCTACGGCTGATCAGGACGAGAGATGAGCGCCGCCCACACCGTTAAAGCTTTTGACGACGAACTCGATCAGCTGCGCGCCCTCATCGCGGAGATGGGCGGCCTGGCCGAGACCGCAATCACCGATTCCATGCGCGCGCTGGTCCAGCGCGACAGCGAGACCGCAATCCGCGTCGTCCAGGAGGACGCCAGGATCGACGCGATCGAGGCGGAAGTGGAGCGCGCCGCAGTCCAGCTGATTGCGCTGCGTGCGCCGATGGCCGACGATCTTCGCGAGGTGATCGCCGCGCTCAAGATCGCCAGCGTCGTGGAGCGGATCGGGGACTACGCCAAGAACATCGCCAAGCGCGTCCATGTCATCGAGGAATCGCCCACCATCGAGCCGCTCTCGCTGCTCCCCGAAATGGGCCGGATCGCCGGCGAGATGGTCCACAACGTGCTCGACGCCTTTGCCGCGCGCGACGCTTACAAGGCCGTTCAGGTCTGCGAGCGGGACCGGGCCGTGGACGATTTCTACAACTCGATCTTCCGTACGCTCCTCACCCACATGATGGAGAATACCCACAACATCACCCCGGCGACGCACCTCCTGTTCGTCGCCAAGAACCTGGAGCGGATCGGTGATCACGCCACAAACGTCGCAGAGATGGTCTACTTCGCAGCCACAGGGCACCACATCGCCGAGCGTCAGCGCGGCGACGATACGGCCTATATGGCCGCCGATCGGGCCGGTGAGTAAGGGCCGCATCCTTCTCGTCGAGGATGATGCGGCGCTCGCCGAACTGCTCATCTATCATTTCACGCGCGAGGACTTCGACGTCCAGCAGACCGGCGACGGGGACGAGGCGATGCTGCTCGCGCAGGAGAGCCCGCCGGACCTGGTCCTGCTCGACTGGATGATCGAGGGCCTGTCGGGTATCGAGGTCTGCCGGCGCCTGCGCCGCTTGCCCGACACGGCCAACGTGCCGATCATCATGCTGACCGCCCGCGGCGAGGAAGCGGACCGGGTGCGTGGGCTCGAGACCGGGGCTGACGATTACGTCACCAAGCCCTTCTCTCCGCGCGAGCTCGTCGCCCGCGTCGGCGCGGTGCTTCGCCGCGTCCGCCCGGCGCTTGCCGGCGAGCAACTCACCTATGCCGACATCGAGATGGATATCGTCAGCCACAAGGTGAAACGCGGCGGTGAGACGATCTCGCTCGGACCCACCGAGTTCCGGCTCTTGAAGCATTTCCTCGAACATCCCGGCCGCGTCTTTTCGCGCGAGCGGCTGCTCGACAGCGTCTGGGGCCACGACAGCGACATCGAGCCGCGTACCGTCGACGTGCACATCCGCCGCCTTCGCAAGGCCATCAACGAGGGTGGCAAGAGCGACATCATCCGGACCGTCCGCTCGGCGGGCTATGCGCTGGA
>NZ_DASVTH010000029.1:0-138205 GCF_036387615.1 Allosphingosinicella sp. | reverse complement strand
TCCACGGTGACGATCACAGGCTTGCCGACGCAGTCCCAGTCGTTGATCTCGACCTTGAGGCCGCCCAGCGAGATGTCGTGCATCTCCACGCGATGGTAGAGCTTGCCGATCCGCACAGTCGCTCCGCAATTCACCTCCATCCGCGGCGGCCGCGGCCGGAAGCCTTCGCGCGGCTTGCGGTTGCTGAGCAGCTGGCGAAGATCGACCTTGACGTCGAAGCGGATGCCGACGCAGCTCTTGCGGGTCCATGCGACGACGCCCGGGATGCGCTGATCGTGGCCGAACTCCACCTCCAGCGCGGTGTCTGCCGCGAGCGGGTTCGACAATTCGGCCGCGAGCCCGCCTGCCGAAAGGTTCTTCACCCGGCACAGCAGCTGCCCCTGCGGCGTGATCAGCTTCGCGATCGGGAGAATGGCCGCGAGCCGTTCCTCGGTCCGCCGTTCGGTCGGCCGGGGGACGGCGAGAGACAGGGAGAACAGGGTCGATTCCGCAGCGAACTCCTCGTCGCTGCAGCGCGCCCCATATTTCCTGCGGATCAAACCTCCGAACATGTTCAGCCTCGGCCAGAAGGTACAGGGCCGTAGCTTTAGCGGATCGGTGTTAACGAATTGTGCGTCAGGCGCTGGCAAGCATCCCGAATTTCTCGGTGGTCACGCGCAGGGTGCCGCTCGACCGCGGTAGCGGGAAGTCGCGCCCTTCCTCCTGATAGCGCTCCAGCGTCGCCTCCAGCGCGCACAGCGCCTGCTCGACCGCTTCCTGGTCGTCGCGCCCGAGCGCCCGCGCCTCCGGCACGTCCGGAATGGTGGCGATCACCATGCCGTCATAATTGGTCGCAAGCCTGAGGGAGTAAGTGAGCATCGCTTCCTCATCGAAAGGGTGAAAACGCGACACAGGGACAACATTCCGAGACGTTGGCGAATCCGCCTGCCGTCTCGTTCCAAGCGGCGGAGATTGACACGCGCGCGGCCGGTCGCCGAGTCCCCTGTCCGCGCGCTGGCGCAAGCCTGAGCCGTTTCGGCGCAGCAATGGCTCGGCGCATCGGCAGGAGCTGTCCTACAGTACCCAGTCCGGTCACCTTCGCGGCCCCGCTCCTTGCATCGTCAGTCGAGCTCGCACTCACCCGAAGCTTGCAGAATAAGGATCAGAGGTTCGTTTGTGGGGCAACTTCGCCAACATCCGCGCTTCTCCGACGCGAAGCTGTGGATCATTTGACTGCCGCCGCTTGGCCCCCGACTCCGCGCAATCTATAGCTGGCCAATGGCAGACTTGTTCGCGTCCAATGCCCGGCCCGCCGAAGACTATGACGCGTCGGCGATCGAGGTGCTGGAAGGGCTGGAGCCGGTCCGGCGTCGTCCCGGAATGTATATCGGCGGCACGGACGAGCGGGCGTTCCACCATCTCGCCGCCGAAGTGCTCGACAACAGCATGGACGAGGCGGTGGCCGGCTATGCCAGCCGGATCGAGGTGACGCTCGAGCCCGGCAACCGGCTCACCATCAGCGACAATGGCCGCGGCATTCCGGTCGACCAGCACCCCAAGTTTCCCGGCAAGTCAGCGCTGGAAGTGATTCTCACCACGCTGCATTCCGGCGGCAAGTTCTCCGACAAGGCCTATGCGACCAGCGGCGGCCTCCACGGCGTCGGCGTCAGCGTGGTCAACGCGCTCTCGACCGAGACGATCGTCGAGGTGGCGCGGAACAAGGAGCTGTTCCGGCAAACATTCGCGCAAGGCGCCCCGACGTCGGATCTGGTCCGGCTGGGCTCCATTCAGAACCGGCGCGGAACCACGATCAGTTTCGTGCCCGACCCTTCCATTTTCGGCGAGGATGCCAAGTTCAAGCCGGCCCGCCTGTACCGCCTCGCCCGCTCCAAGGCCTATTTGTTCGCGGGCGTGGAGATACGCTGGCACTGCGATCCGTCCCTGATCGCCGACGAGACGCCGCACGAAGCCGTCTTCCAGTTTCCGGGCGGACTGTCGGATCACCTCAAGGAGCAGGTCGGCGCGAGGGAATGCGCGACGGCCGAGTTTTTCCGCGGCCGCCAGGATTTTGCCAACGGCCAGGGCTCCGTCGAGTGGGCGGTCGCCTGGCCGCTGTGGAGCGAAGGCGGCTCATCCTACTATTGCAACACCATCCCGACCCCGGACGGCGGCACGCATGAGCAAGGCATCCGCTCCGCCCTTACGCGCGGGCTGCGCGCCTTCGGCGAACTGGCCGGACAGAAGAAGGCCAAGGAAATCCAGGCGGAGGACGCCGTCGGCGGGGCGGAGATCATGCTCTCCGTCTTCATCCGCGATCCTCAGTTCCAGAGCCAGACCAAGGACCGGCTGACCAGCCCGGATGCCGCCCGCCTCGTCGAGATCGCGATCCGCGACCATTTCGACCACTTCCTAGCCGATCACATGGAGCGCGGCCGCGCGCTGCTCGGCTTCATCCTCGACCGTATGGACGAGCGGCTCAAGCGCCGCGCCGAGCGCGAGGTGAAGCGCAAGACCGCGACCAGCGCACGCAAGCTGCGCCTGCCCGGCAAGCTCACCGATTGCGCGAACGACGACCCGGCGGGGACTGAGCTGTTCATCGTCGAGGGCGACAGCGCCGGCGGATCGGCCAAGCAGGCGCGCGACCGCAAGACGCAGGCGATCCTGCCGATCCGCGGCAAGATCCTGAACGTCGCCTCCGCCACCGCCGACAAGATCCGCGCCAATAGCGAGATCGCCGACCTCATCCAGGCGATGGGCTGCGGCACGCGCGAGCGCTGCCATATCGACCAGCTCCGCTACGAGCGGATCGTGATCATGACCGACGCCGATGTCGACGGCGCCCATATCGCGACCTTGCTGATGACCTTCTTCTTCCAGGAAATGCCGGAGCTGGTCCGCAAGGGCGCGCTCTACCTGGCGCAGCCGCCGCTCTACCGCCTCTCGTCGGGCGGCACCATCGCCTACGCCCGCGACGACCGGCACCGGGCGGAGCTGGAGCGGACCATCTTCAAGAACAAGAAAGTTGAGGTCTCCCGCTTCAAGGGGCTGGGCGAGATGAACCCGAACCAGCTGCGCGAGACCACCATGGACCCAAAGTCCCGCAGCCTCATCCGCGTCACTCTTCCCGCTGAGTATGAAGAACGGCAGGTGATCAAGGACCTGGTCGACCGGCTGATGGGCAAGAATCCCGAGCACCGCTTCCAGTTCATCCAGAACCACGCGGCTGAGCTGGACGAGGAAGCGATCGATGCCTGAGGCAGGCCGGTGAGCCGCCCCGCCGCGCTGTTCCAACTCAGCCCCGCGCTCGACCGGCGAGCGCTGGCCGAGCGGTTCGCCGCCGATCAGCGCATCCAGATACGAGACGTGCTGACGCCCGGCACGGCAACCGAGGTCCAAAGAGTCCTGGCGCAGCACACGCCCTGGGCAGTGGCATGGCAGGCAGGGCGGGACGGCCCCCATGTTATCCGCCGCGAGCAGCTGCAACGGCTTACCGGCGCCGAGAACGAGGCGATCGGCCAGAAGATCAGGGCGGCGATCCAAGGCGACGACTATGCGTTCAGCTATTCCAGCTATCCGATGCTGGACGCCTATCTAGCGCGCTGGAATCCGGGCGGCCCGCACGATCTGTTGCTCGAATATCTGAACGCGCCGGAGTTTCTCGACTTCATCCGGCAGGTGACCGGGATCCCCGAGCTTCTGAAAGCCGACGCGCAGGCGACCCTCTATGCGCCCGGCCAGTTCCTCGCCGAACATGACGATCACGGCGGTGAGGAAGGCCGGCGTGTCGCTTATGTGCTCAACATGACGCTCGGGAAATGGCGGCAGGACTGGGGGGGTTACCTGCTCTTCTTCGACGACGATGGCGACATCGTTGCCGGGTTTCGCCCCAGGTTCAACGCGCTGAACCTTTTCACGGTGCCTCAGCGCCACAACGTCTCCTATGTGCCGCCGTTCAGCCCCGTCGGGCGCTACGCCATCACCGGCTGGTTCCGGGATCGCTGAAGTGTCACGGTGGGTCAGGCGCCGCCGCTGGCTTGCCGCGCTCGCGCTGGTCTTCTGCTCGCTGATGGTGATTCCCGCGTCGGTCCAGGCGCAGGTCGCGCGGATCGAGTCCGCAGGACGACAGCTCGTCCTGCTGTTCAATCAGAAGGTCGAGCCCGATCAGCTTTTCACCCCAGAGTTTCTCGCGCGGGTGCCGGCGGCGCAGCTGAAGGACATCACCCGAACCGTTCGCGATCAGCTGGGCGCCGCGATCGCGGCAGAGATCGTGGGGCCGCACGACCCGCTCGGCGCCGCGCTGACATTGCGCTTCGAGCGCGGGTCGGCGCAGTTGCGGATCGCGCTGGATCCAACGACCCCCCACCTGCTGCGCGGACTTCTGGTCAGCGGCACTCAACGCATGGACGACAGCCTCGCTGCAATCGCGGCCGAGTTTGGGGCGCTGCCCGGCCAGGCGAGCTTCGCCGCCGCTCGGCTTGGAACCGCATCACCCGAAATCCTCGTCTCCCATCAGCCCGCGCTGCGTCTGGCGATCGGCTCCGCGTTCAAGCTGTTCATCCTGGCCGAACTGTCGCGCCAGATCAGCACCGGCGAGCGCGGCTGGAGCGATGTCGTCCCGCTGAGCCACAAGTCGCTTCCGTCCGGCTTCCTCCAGGACTGGCCCCGAGCCTCTCCGATGACGCTCCACAGCCTGGCCGCGCTGATGATCTCGCAAAGCGACAACAGCGCCAGCGACACCTTGCTGCACTTGGCCGGCCGCGAGCGGGTGGAGGCGCTTCTGCCCCGGTTGGGTTTGGGAAACGATCCTCGCAACAGGCCTTTCCTTTCGACCCTTGAGGCGTTCGCGCTCAAGGGCGGCGACACCGCGTTGACGACGCGCTGGCTGGCGGCGGATGAAGACGGAAAGCGCCGGCTGCTGGCAGAACTCGGCAGGGCCGATCCCGCCCGGATCGACATCGCTCGCCTCGCCTCCAAGCCCAATCACATCGACCAGGTCGAGTGGTTCGCCTCCGCGCAGGAACTCATCGGGACGATGGACTGGCTGCGTCGGGAAGGTGGCGAGCAGGCTCTCGACATCCTCGCCATCAACCCGGGCCTGGGCCGGCCGGCCGCCGCGCCATTCGCCTATCTGGGTTACAAGGGCGGATCGGAAACGGGCGTCCTCGCCATGACCTTCCTTGTCCGGGATCGCAAAGGGGGCTGGCATGCGGTCGCGGGCGCCTGGAACGACCCCGCGGCGCCGCTGGCCGCCGCCCGCTTCGAGCTTCTGATGAGCCGCGCCATCGCCCTGCTCGGCCGCTGAGCGATGTTGAGGGCCCGCGGGCGCCCGCCTCCATGACCTGCTGTTAGCGAGACGGCAGGCAGATTGTTCGGCTAACAACGCTTCCGTTCGCGCCCGTCGCGGCCTAGCATCGCGCCGATGGGATCGATTGCGTCGGCCAGTCCGAATCGGGGCGCTACGCCCTCAGGGGCACGGCGGAATTTCGCGCTGCTCAGCCCGGCTTTCCTGGATGAACTGCGCGCGCGGATCGCGCTCTCGGCGGTGGTCGGACGATCGGTCAGGCTTACCAAGGCGGGGAACGAATACAAGGCCTGCTGCCCTTTCCACCAGGAGAAGACGCCAAGCTTCTGGGTCAATGACCAGAAGGCTTTCTACCATTGCTTCGGTTGCGGCGCCCATGGCGATGCAATTCGATTTTTGACGGAGACGAGCGGTCTCTCCTTCATGGACGCGGTGAAGCAGCTCGCGGAGTCGGCCGGCATGGGCCTGCCGACACCGGAACCGGCCGAGATCGCCCGGCAGCAACGGAGCGCAGGGCTGGTCGACGTCACCGAAGCTGCAGCGCGCCATTTCGAGCAGAGCCTGGCGGGCGCGGCGGGCGGGGCGGCCCGCTCCTATCTCGACCAGCGCGGCATCAGCGCGGAGACCCGTACCGCATTTCGCGTTGGTTTCGCACCCGACGAGCGGAATGGGGTCGGCAAGGCGCTGGCGGAGGCCGGGACCGAGCGGCTGGTGGAAGCCGGACTGCTGATCCAGGTCGAGGACAAGGCGCCCTACGACCGGTTCCGCGGCCGGGTGATGATCCCGATCCGCGATCCGCGCGGCCGGGTGATCGCGTTCGGCGGCCGTATTCTGGGTCCAGGCGAGCCCAAATATCTCAACTCGCCCGACACCCCGCTGTTCGACAAGGGTCGGGTGCTGTTCAACCTCGACCGCGCCGCGCCCGCCAGCCGCCAGACCGGGCGTCTGCTCGTTGTCGAAGGCTATATGGACGTGCTCGCGCTCGACCAGGCCGGCATTCGCGAGGCGGTCGCGCCGATGGGCACCGCACTCACCGAGCACCAGCTCGAGCTGCTCTGGCGCCAGGTCGACGAGCCGATCCTCTGCTTTGATGGCGACAGCGCCGGCAAGCGAGCGGCGGCGCGGGCGGCCGAGCGAGCGCTGCCGTTGCTGAGCCCCGGCAAGCAACTCAGGTTCGCCCTCCTGCCCGAAAAGCAGGATCCCGACGACTTCATCCGCACCCGAGGTCGCGACGCCTTCGAGCAACTCCTCGCGGCTGCACTGCCGCTTGCTGAATTCGCCTATGCGTCCGAGCGGGCCAAGATCGATCCGGTCCGCCCCGAGCAGAGGGCGGGCCTCAGGAAGCGTCTGGAGGAGCTGGCCCAAAGCTGCGGCGACCGGCTGGTGGCGGACGAATTCGCGCGCTCGTTCCGGCGTATGTTCAACGACGAGTTCGCTTGGCGGCCCGAGCATCGCAAGGCGATTCTCAGCGCCGCAATCCGAACCTCGCCGCGGATCGCGCCGGACCTTGCCCGCTCACCGCTGCGATCAGCCCTCCATGGGCTCACGCGCTTTCCCCAACTTGTCGCGGAGAATCTGCACGCGCTCGGGGCGCTCAGGATCGATCATCCGGACCTCGCCCGCTGGCGCGAGACGCTGATCGAAGCGGCGCTCACCAATCCCGACCTTGATGAAGACGGCTTAGCGGCCATATTACAGATCAACTTGCTTCCCGAAACTCTACAGTGGGATGTCCAGTCCGATCTGCGGTTCGGCTTCATGCGAGGCTCGGAACCCGTGGAACGGTCGGTTGCCCAACTTCGCGCGCTGGTCAGGCATCTGGGCGAGGAGCAGGGCCTGGGAACGCAAGGCATGGAACTCGACGAGGCTGCACTCGCTGATGCAGCCGGGGACGATTATGAGCGCATCGCGGCGGACCTTCAGCAAGTCCGTTCGGCCAGGGCCAGCCTCCTCCAGCGTAGCGCGGAGTGGGATCTGGACCTGGAACAGGCAATCTAAGTCAATAAGGCGTTGGAATGGCGAAGACGAATACGGCGGAGACGAATGACAAGGCGGACGGCGGCGATGCCCCGGTCATCGATCAGAACGAGGCCTCCCTCAAGAAGCTGATCGCGCGCGCCAAGAAGCGCGGCGTCATTACCGTCGACGAGCTGAACGGCGTCGTCGGCGAGATGTCCACCGATCAGATCGAGGACGTCATGTCGTCGCTGAACGAGATGGGGATCAACGTCGTCGAGAATGACGAGGCTGACGAGGACGAGCCGGCGCCCGAGGCGGACACCGATGCGGGCCTCGACGACAATGCCGACGGCGAGGGCGGCACCTTCGTCATCGAGAAGAAGAAGGAAACCGTCGATCGCACCGACGATCCGGTCCGCATGTACCTGCGCGAAATGGGCGCGGTCGAACTGCTCTCCCGAGAGGGCGAAATCGCGATCGCCAAACGCATCGAGGCCGGCCGCGACACGATGATCTGGGGGCTTTGCGAAAGCCCGATCACGTTCAACGCGATCATCGAATGGTCGGACGCGCTCAACGCCGGCAACATGCAGCTGCGCGAGATCCTGGATCTCGATGCGATGCTCTCCAAAGGCCCGACCCCTGAGCAGGTGGAGGGCGCCGAGGAAGCCGGCGACGACATCTCCGAGAAGACGGCGGGCCCCTCCTACAAGGAAGAAGAGGAGGTTCCGGACGCTCCGCCCGAAGTGGACGAGGACGAGGAAGGTCTGACCGAGCGCCGCGCGCCCCGGCCGGCTGAGGAAGAGGAGGAGGACAACACCCTCAGCCTCGCCCAGATGGAGGAAACGCTCAAGCCGCAGGCGCTCGAGAAGTTCGCCAACATCACCGCCCTGTTCAAGAAATTCTCCAAGCTCCAGTCCTCGCGCATGGATGCGATGGGCGCAGGGCAGACGTTCGGCAAGAATGACGAGAAGAAGTATCAGGATCTGCGCGATCAGCTCACCGCGGAAGTGGAGAGCGTCCAGTTCCACGGCGCCAAGATCGAATATCTCGTCGACCAGCTCTACTCGTACAATCGGCGGTTGACCGCCTTGGGCGGTCAAATGCTGCGCCTCGCCGAGCGCCACAAGGTGCCGCGCAAGGCCTTCCTCGACAGCTACATGGGCCATGAGCTGGACGAGCATTGGTCCGACCGCGTCTGCAAGCTCGACAAGAAGTGGAACGCCTTCTGCACCAACGAGCAGGACGCGATCGAGCGCATCCGCACCGAGATCGCCGAGATCGCCCAGGCGACCGGCATGAGCCTGGCCGAGTTCCGGCGGATCGTGAACCAGGTCCAAAAGGCCGAGCGCGAGGCGCGTATCGCCAAGAAGGAGATGGTCGAGGCGAACCTGCGTCTCGTCATCTCGATCGCAAAAAAATATACGAACCGCGGCCTGCAATTCCTTGATCTCATTCAGGAAGGCAATATCGGCCTCATGAAGGCGGTCGATAAGTTCGAATATCGCCGCGGCTACAAGTTCAGCACCTACGCAACCTGGTGGATCCGCCAGGCGATCACGCGCAGTATCGCCGACCAGGCGCGCACCATCCGCATTCCGGTCCACATGATCGAGACGATCAACAAGCTGGTCCGCACCAGCCGCCAGATCCTCCACGAGATCGGCCGCGAACCCACCCCGGAAGAGCTCGCCGAGCGCCTCTCCATGCCCCTGGAGAAGGTCCGCAAGGTGATGAAGATCGCCAAGGAGCCGATCAGCCTTGAGACGCCGATCGGCGACGAGGAAGACAGCCACCTCGGCGACTTCATCGAGGACAAGAATGCGGTGATTCCGGTCGACGCCGCGATCCAGGCCAACCTCAAGGAAACGGTGACCCGCGTCCTCGCCTCCCTGACCCCGCGTGAGGAGCGCGTGCTGCGCATGCGCTTCGGCATCGGCATGAACACCGATCACACGCTGGAGGAAGTGGGGCAGCAATTCTCGGTTACCCGCGAGCGCATCCGGCAGATCGAGGCGAAGGCGCTGCGGAAGCTGAAGCATCCGAGCCGGAGCCGGAAGATGCGGAGCTTCTTGGATCAGTAGCGATGGTGTGGCTGTCGGGGATGGTGGTGTCAGTCTCCACTTCCCGGACCGTGCAAAGAGGTCATCTGCGGCAGGGCCGCGGCGCAGCGTAGGCCTGGCGCACAGGAGGAAAGAGCCCGCCTCTTGCTGTGGCGGCTGGTTTCCAGGAGGATCTCAAGCGCCATCCGGCAACTTCCGCATTGACCCCGCGCGAGAATTGGCTGATTTGCCCCGCGTGGCCCGATGGCGGAGTGGTTACGCAGAGGACTGCAAATCCTTGCACGCCGGTTCGATTCCGGCTCGGGCCTCCACTCGCTAAGCTGCTGACTTTGCGGCGGAAATGGCAATCACCCTGCCTTCGTCCGGCTGATCCGGCACGGCGGGCGTGTGTAGTTCCGGTGTAATCGCGTCAGAAAAAGCATCGTTGAGCGCGCCGATCGCGGCGTCGATATGCTCGCCGTGGACGTGGACGTAGCGCAGCACCATCGCCAGCGTCTTGTGGCCGCTGATCTTCTGAATGGTCGGCAGGTCGACCCCCGCCTTGACCAGCCTCGTTATAGCCGTGTGCCGCATGGTGTGCGGCGTCACCTTATCCGGATCGAGCTTCGCCCTGACTACGGCTCTGGCAAAGGGCCGAGCCATGTTCGTGCGGTGCCCCGCTTTGGATTGGCCGGGGATCACGGTCGGGAAAACCCAGCCCTTTTGATCCTCCTCCATTGAGCGCTGCATTCTGAGAGCATCGGCCAACGCGGGGGTAATCGGCTGCTCCCGCTCGCCCGCCTTGGCCTCTGGAATGAAGATGCGTCGGGTGTCGAAGTCGATCTGATCGTAGCGCACCCTGAGAATTTCCCGGTGCCGCATCGCCGCGCCCAGGCCGAACATGACGAACAGCCATAGTCGGCCGTCCTGATCTTGCATGGCACCCTTCATCAAGGCGCTGGCCTGCTGCTCGCTCAGCACGACAATCGGTTGGCGCGACTCCTGCTCCTTCTCGATTGCCGGGATGCGATCGGCTGCAAACCATTCCCACTTCACGGCTGAGCGCAGCATGTGGCTCAAGGTCGCCATCTCGCGATTGACGGTGGCGTCAGACGCGCCTGCATCGGTGCGCTTCTTGCGATAAGTCTTCAGCCCGAAGTCCTTGAGCTGGTCCACGCGCTGGCTGCCGAAGTAGGGGATCAGGTGTCGGCGCAAGTGCATCCGCTTGGGGCCGATGTTCTTCCCGCCACTCTCCTCAAGCCGGGTCAGATATTCCTC
Organism: Allosphingosinicella sp.; assembly: GCF_036387615.1. Classification (GTDB taxonomy): domain Bacteria; phylum Pseudomonadota; class Alphaproteobacteria; order Sphingomonadales; family Sphingomonadaceae; genus Allosphingosinicella. Next base: position 127,645 of record NZ_DASVTH010000029.1, on the reverse strand, counting down.
TGCGGCCTCGCTGAATGAGCGGTGCAGCTTGCGGCCCTTTGGCAAGTCGAGCCGCCCTTCCCTCGCCCGAGTTCGCAGCGTCTCGATCAGGCGCTCAGCCTGCTCACGGGTCACGCCTTCGCTTTCGCGCCCAACAACGCGGTGGATGCGCTGCCCTTCGACCATGATGTTGATGCTGTAGCGCACGTCTCCGCTGGTTTGGCGCTCGGCCGTGATGCCGTGTTCGGCCAGGCGCGCCCCTGGCTGTAGGGCGCGGATGGCGGGTCGGGTCAGGCGGGAGAATTTGAGGGCCACTAGCTCACTCCCTCTTCCCTTGCGATGTGCGCCTTCATGTTCCTGTCGTACTCTTCGGTCTTGCTTCTTGCCTCTGATGCGGCGGCGGAAGCGAGATCGGCGATCCGGCTCTCCAAGGTTGTTTGTTTCACGCGCGCCATAGTCACGCGCCGAATGCTCTCCTGATGCTCTCGGACCAGTGCCGCTACCTCGGGCTCCAGATCCGACACGGCATCGCTCAGCTCCTCGTCAGTCATGAGTTGCTCGAAGCGAGGGTCTACTACCGTGATCCATCCTGATCCGGGCAGGAAGGCGTTCGCGGGCGCTTGGTGAGGGCAGCGCTCAATTAAGGGCTGCGCCGTCTGCCTCCATTGATCCATGCCCGACTCGTAGTCTCGCTTGGCTGCTGCGAGGCTGTCGGCGATCTCCGCCGGCAGCGGCGGCCGGATCGTGTTCAACGCTCCTTCGATCGCCCCGCGAGCCCGATGAAATGCCCAGTAATCGTTTTCGAGTTTACCGCCGTGCTGTCCTTCGATTGTGCCAATGGCCCAGGCCATCAGCCGGAACAGCGGTAGTCGCCCACCAAGGTCGCGTTCCAGTTCGAGCGACATCTCCAACCGGTTCTGAATTTCGCGGTTCAGCGGCCATTCGTTCTGACGTGCGGCCCTCTCCAGCTCGGCTTTCACCGGCTCCCTGACCCTCACTTTGGTTATCGACACAAGTTCGCCGCCACTGCGCTCCGCCACCGCATTCCTCCCAACCAACCCGCACGTCTTGGAACGGTCCCTACAGGAAGTCAACGAACGGATACCATTTTTGTCACCTTCTTGCTTGAACTCGGCGCTGAGCCGTGCCAAGGGTGACATTATTGGTACCCACAGAGGAGTTCAGGACCATGGAGCAGATGCAACTTGAACGGGGAACGGTGATGGTTCTCCCGGACGGGAGGTTGGATCGAAAGAACGCAGCCAAGTTCCTCGGCTACTCGCCGGCTACGTTGGCTGACTGGCATCGGCTCGGGAAAGGCCCGCGCAGTCGGATGGTGGGTGGCCGCCGCTTTTATAACATCGAGGACCTGCGCCAGTTCGCGGGCGCGGCTGCTTGAGAGATGGCCCCTCAAACGAGCGAGGCCAGCGCTAAGGCTGGCCCCGGTGTTCTTCTGGCGGTTGAACCCGGACCTGATAGCAGCAGCAGCGCCCTCAGGCAACAAATCCTGAGTGGCCGGCACGGTGTCCCGAACAGGTTGGCGGGGCTCCTCTCACCTTTGGTGTGGGGAGATCGTCATGGCGAATGATGCCCCCTTCAACAGGCAAGATGACGCGGCCTTAGCCGTGCTGAACGCGCGCGGTCGGCTCACACGGAAGGCCGGATCATTCCTCGGTCAGCTCGTCGTCGATCCTACTCCGATGTCACCCGCTCAGCGAGACTGGCTTGCTACCCTGCTCGATCGGGCAGGGCTGCCGCCGCTTGCGGAAGGCGGTGGTGGATGAGCCGGGGCAAGCCACAGAAGGCAGATGCTCGGGGCGGGACTTACTTCCTGCTCCCCTCCTGCCTCCTCAAAAGCGAAGCTTGGAGAACTGCTTCGAACCGCGCGGTGAAGGCGCTGTTCGTGGTGGCAGGCAGGCACACCGGCTTCAACAATGGCAAGATCGCTGTGCCCGCGACAGCCCTGGCAGAAGGGATGGATTGCCAGAACCATCACGCGAACTCGGCCGCGCTGGCTGAGCTGTGCGCTCGCGGAATACTCGAACAGACCAGCAAGCACGCTCGCGGGGTAAGGCTGGCTCGTGAATTCCGCCTCACGTTCATTCCGACCGAAACGGCGGCGACTACGCACGATTACCTCGGGTGGCGCGTGGGCGATGCTGGAACAAGAGGAAAAAAACGAGTTGCGACCACCGCAATAGAAACATCCGTTTCTGTTGCGACCACCGCAATAGAGGCGAAACTTTCTATTGCGACCACCGCAACAGACGAAAAGCGAAACGACGCAAAACAGCCAGTTCTTGTGGGGTCCACCGTTGCGACCACCGCAATGCATATAGGTAACCATCTAAGGGATGCTCGCTCCGATCGGTCTGGGTCCGGTAAAAATGCGAGCGGCCATTTTGCGAAAAGTGGTGAGGTCATCTCCGCGGCTCCCGACCCTGATGAACTGCGCGAGCGGACGCTGGCTCTAATTGGCAAGCTTGGTCGGGGAACACAGGGCAGGCTTGCAAGACAGTCCGGCATCCCAGGCGGGACGCTCTCCCGCTTCATCCACAGAGACGGCCCCCTGAGCGAGTCTGCTCGGATCAAACTGACGTGCGCATTCCCGAGAACGGAAGTGGCGGCCCTTAGAAACGAAAGGATAGCACGATGACCATCAACACTGGTGCGGACCTGTTCGGCTTCGTCCCCTCCCCCCAGGCTCACGCTCGCCGTGACGATCTCGACACCTCGCACGCTGCAGCGGAGGAAGTCACTCCACACATCCGCGAACTCCAGGCCCGGGTTCTGGAATTCGCCCGTGATTGTGGCCGGGACGGTTTCACCGACTTGGATCTCAACCGGCACTTTGCAACCACCTCGTCCACCTATCGCACCCGGCGCTCCGAACTCGTTGGCAAAGGACTGGTCGAGGATAGCGGCAACCGGGTCTGCATCGGACAAGGCCGGCGACATGCTCTTTGGCGGGTCACTGACAAAGGCTTGGCCGCGTGAAAGGCAAAGCCGTTCCTGCGGTGAAGCGGCGGCGCAAGGGGGCCGATAAGCCCGCCATGCCCGCCGCTCTTGAGCCGATCGCCGCGAAGGCAAAGGCGCGCCACCGCAAGCGGCACGCCAACCCGGGTGTCGTGATCGAAGTCGAGAAGCTTTCGACCGACGCATACGTTATCGCCTCCCCTCACCGGGATCACGATAGCTGGCTGGCGATGCTCTGCGAGGCGCTCGGCACGCGCTCGGAGGCTACGGCCAAGGTCTTCGCGCATCAGCTTACGAAGCTCTGCTCTCAGAACTGGCATCCCGAGCCAGATGGCGGCGGCGAATGGTGCCCGGACGAAACCGAGCTGAACATGATCCTGAACTTCGTGGCCGGAGTGAAGCCGCGCAACGAGATGCAAGCCGCGCTCGCCGCGCAGATGTGCGCAATTCACATGCTGACGATGAAGGCGGCCGGCGTAGCGCTCGAAGGCTACAGCTTCCTCGATCCTCGCACGACCGCGATCACGGGCAAGCTGGCCAAGACGTTCGCGCTTCAGATGGACACGATGGCGAAGCTCCAGGGCAAGAAGACCACGCGGCAAAAAATCACGGTGAAATATGAGCGACACGAACATCAGCACGTGCACTTCGAGGGGGGAGGTCCAGAAAATGGAGGGCGGGCACTTGAGCCTTGCGACAGCCGCAACAGTGGAAACAAACAAGCTGGCCCTGATGAGGGCTGCCCCGCGCTGCCTGGCCCGGACGCGCCGGGGGTCGTTGTGCCAATGCCCCGCCAACAGGGGCAAGAAGCGTTGCCGCATACATGGCGGGGCAAACGGCTCGGGCGGTCAGAAGGGTGAGCGCAACGGTGCCTTCAAGCATGGAGGGTGGAGCAATGACGCGGTGGCGTTGCGGCGCGCGGCTGGCCGGTTGCTGCGGGTGGTACGGGATAGCGGGAGGGCTGTAGAATGAGCGCGGATGAGAAGGTCGAGGCAACGATGATCGACGGTGTTGCGCGCCCTGTGGGCGAACTGGGCGAAGCGCACGCGGCGCGGATGGCGGAAATAGAGGCAAGCGCCGTGTCCGGTCCGAACAAGCTGGCGCTGGTGGCAGAGGTCACCTTGCCCGAGCTGATCCGGCTGCGGGATGCGGCAACGACAAAGCGGGAGCGCAAGCATTTTAGCGGCCGGATAAGGATCACACGGGGTTTGCTCAGATGGGCAAAGACGCGGGCGGGGTATGTGCAGCCGGTGAAGAGGTGATTATGTGCCTTACAAACCCGGCCGCAGACAGAGCCCGCATTTAGCAAGGTCGCGGTAGCCTTGCTTGCGGAGGCTTCGAATCTCCTCCTCCGCTTCGGCTAACCCCATTGGTCCCAGCCAGCTCGTATTGCCGGAGCCCGTCGTCTGTTGCGCGGTCTGTCCTGCGCCGTGGTTACAGTGGCGACAGTTCCCCCGATGTATCCGTGCCCGCTTGATGGGCTGCACCCACGAGACATAGAGGTCATCCATCAGGCTGCTCCAGGCGATTGCGCCTCCCGATCAGACCAACGCCCGAAGACCGCCCCATGCTCCCGCAACCAAGGCTCCTGCGGCCAAGGCGGTTAACCGGCGCTCTATCAAGTTGAGCTAGGAGCGGTTGGCACTATCGCTGTCCGCCGAGGCACTTGCTTCAACTTCGTCGGCCAGCTTCTCGAAGTCGTCAGCTATCTCCCGAAGCGCGACTCTCGTTCCAACGGAAGCGCTGTCCATGGCTTCACGCCGGCAGGTCTGTGCGATCGCTCTAAGTCGTCCAGCTTCGTCCACCTGAGGCGAACAACCGGCCGATGCGGTTAGTTCATCGGTGAGGATGCAGGCTGTTCAATCAAGCGAGAAGCGCCCCAGCCGCTAAGCCAGGGCGCTCTAGTGTCACGCTCGCGTGCGGTTTAGGCTCGCGGGCTCCTCGGCATTCCGCGCTTCCGGCGCAAAATGTTGCGCTTGCTCGGCACGTTCGGCTCAATCCAGAGGCGGCGCGCAATGTACCCATCCGGGCCAACCGCCACCCTCCGAAGCTTGTAGCAGCGTTCTCGCTGAAGCCGGGCTCGATGCTCGCGATAGGCCTGCACGTCTGCAATAGGTCGGGTGTCGTCACACACGTCACCGCCTTGGCAGTCCTCCCCCACATCATCGGCTCCGAAGTCTTGCTCGGGGTCGAAGCCTCGCGGATCGTCCTCAACGCTGCTGTCGGGGTCGTCATCCTCGGCGTCGTCCGGGTCGCCGGCCGCTCCCAAGAAGTCAAAGCCGCGCTCGCCCGAAGCCGGGAAGATTGGATCATCGGCGGTTGGGGTTCCGTCTAGCTCATCTCCGTTCGCCTCAACGTCCGGGTCTGGCTCCATCTCGTCCATATGGTCGATCAAACGGGCGGTGAGCCTCGCCAGAACGGGCCGTGGGAGTGAGGGAATTGCGCTGAGCATCAAGTCCAGCGCGGCGGGCTCTATGGCTCTGGTCGCCATCTCTAGGCCCTCCTGCGCTGGCGGGTGGGAACGTTAGCAGCAAGCCAAGCCTCATCCGCTGTCACGCCGGCTCGGAGCTGGTCGTACCAAGGCCCGGCTGCGTTCAGCCAACCTTTGCCGATCAGGCTTCTCTTCCGATCAAGGTGCTGCCGTGTTCGAGCGGGAGTGTGGGCTAGTTCCAGAAGCCTCGCTCGATACAGTTCCCACTTGTCGTTGTTGTCGTGCACAAGCGGTTTGATCGTCGGAGAGTCCCACCAAGCAGAACCGCCCTCCAGGATGCTAAGCCGGCCGATGCGCTTACTCTCCAGCGCATGTTCTGCCTTTAGCACCTCTAGCTCTGAGCATCTCAGGAGGAAGTCGCGTTCCTCGTCGAGCGTGGACAGGAGCAGCCGGAGATTGTTGCGCGGTAGCTTCCGGTCGATACCGGCCAGCGCAAGCGCCGCCTGATGTCTTGCGCTGCCATCCTCGGTATGGGCCAGTTCTTCGGCTTTGACCTTGCAGTCGGCGGCTAGCCTGGCGAACAAGATGGCGAGGTCATCTCGTGCCGGGTTGTGCTTGGGAACCTTGAGCTTTGGCCGGATGGGGTTGATGTTCGTCGTCATGTCAGCAGCCCTCCACCGCTAGAATGGAAAGCGAGCGCGGCCCGGTCGCGGCGATGTCCGCCACGATCGCGCCACGGGCGGGGAAGTCCATGGCGTCGAGGTTGACGGGCACGTCGCCGCTTAGGTCGAGATCAATCCGCGCGAACGAGAAGGTGGCGCTGTGGAACGCCCTCGATCTGAGGCCGGTGATGTCGAGCCGGAGTTGCATGCATACTGCTCGGCATGTTGCGGCAACGGTGTCGATGGGGAGCGCCGTAGCGCCCCCCTGCTTGAGCTGTTTTGCCACTGTCATGCCCTCCCGTGCGAGAGAAGGCGGCGCGCGTCGGCCAACACCTTGTCCATCAGCTCGGCGGAATACGACGCGCAGAAGCCGTCCCCCCGGTCATCCGCGAACAGATGCTCCAGCTTCCATAGGAGCGCTGGGCCGTGTGGGGCTGGTAGGTCCAGCAACGCGTTCTCGGCGGCCCCGAGACGATCCCAAAGGGCATCGTAGCTGGTCGAAGCGGCATTCATGCCACTGCGTTCGTGGTGCTCGGCCTCCTGACGGCGGAAGTCGCGGATGGTGTCGAGGGCGGCGCGGAATTGGGCCTTGCGCGCATCTTCCCGGCCCGGTGCCCACCACCATTTTCCCTCACCCTCAAGGAAGAGGCTCCACCGCTTCTCGATGTCCATGATGCGGGCGACGTGGTGGCGATCCTCGAAGGTGAACTCATTCCAGGGGATCACGTCCATGCTCGGCCGGCCAGCCTCGTCGGCGGCTTCGATCCGGTCATAGGTCGGCTCGAATGCGTTCTTGGCTGCGAGGGCTGCGTCATGCTCTGCGAGGGCAGCCTCCCATGCAGCGGCTTCGGCGGCGTTCACGTCCACCATGGCTGCGGCTGACGTGGTGGCGATTGCTCCGGTGCTGGCGATTGCGAGCATGGCGGTGCGGCGGTTGATGCTGTTCGTCATCGCGTTCACTCCCCGAGTGCGAGGACGAGGAGCACGATCACCGCATAGGCGGCGAACGGCGAAAGGGTGGGGATCAGCGTGGGCCAATCGACGCGGGCGCTGATGCGAGATAAGATGCGAGAAGCCATTTCCGAATACTCCTGTTTTCGGTTTGGTCAGGCTCGGCCTTGGGAGTTCCAGTCCCTCGGCTGAGCCGCTAGCCGATCAGCTAACGAAAATCGTTATGCCAGAGGAGTCGTGTGGTCGCAAGCCTCTTTTTGTTTGCTTGAACGCTTTTCGTTATTCCGCTATGTGAAGCTGATGCTAACCCCTGCGACATGCCGGGCTGCTCGCGGTCTGGTCGATTTTTCTCAATCCGATTTGGCCGCGCGCGCGAGCGTCGGCCAATCGACTGTCCGCAATTATGAGGCTGGCCGGTCGGTGCCGGTGCCGAACAACCTTGCTGCGATCCAGCGGGAGCTAGAGGCGGCGGGTGTCGTGCTTATTGCTGCTGATGAGCATGGCGGGCCGGGCGTTCGGCTGAAGGGGCAAGCATAATGCTGGCACCTTTCGTTCAAGGGCGGGCTGGCGCGTGGTGCCGGTCACCTAAGAGCGGTGATCTGAGTTGTGCGATGATCAGGGGCGGCTATGCGCTTCGGTGGGGCCGGTACTGGCTGGGTCGGCGCTGCTGATGGGGAGTGGGTCTCAGACAGAGGCGGACGAAGACGCGTTCGAGAAGCAGCAAAAGGACTTCTACGCCGCCGTCGGCATACTCGTCACCAACTACCAGTTCGCGGAAGACCATCTTCAGGTCATCTTTGCGCTGCTGCTCGAAGCGGATGAGGTAAGGGCGCGAATTGCGTTCGGGGCGGTGCGCGGCCTCGGTGCTAAACTCTCGGTGATAGCCGACCTGATCGCCGTATCGGGCAACGCCAACAATGCTGCAATCTGGAAGTCGTTGTCGAAGCGGCTAGGTCGAGCTGCGGACGCTCGAAACGAAGTGGCTCACGGGAAGTCCACCATGTTTGGCGGGACAATCTCGTTCCAGGTGGACGAGGCGACGAACACGATGGTTGGCCCGAAGTCTGTGACTCTGGGCGAAATGCAGATGAGGAAGCCGACGAGGGTGGGCGAGAATATCTGGAACGTAGATCGAATGTGGAGGGAGATAGGTCGGACCCGCACACTCCGTTCAGACCTATACTCTTTCGGGCGTCTGCTGGCCTCGCAAGGGTAGCCGGTGGCTTTTGCGCGGGTGACGTGCTGGTTGCGTCTCGATAGGGAACGGCATGGACAACGAACCCGATCAAGGCGCGCTCTTCGAGATTGAAGGCCCGGACGATGACAGTTGCGTGTGGCTCGTCTCCGGCAAGGGAGCGGACGCGGTTGTGGTGAACCTCGGGCCGCGCGATGCCGTCGCGGAGAAGCTGGCGCATTGGCTGTGCGAGATAGACTTCAGCGAGCGGCCCTGCGCCTAAGGGCTATTCGGGGCCAGGAAACTTCCAATCGGAAGGAGCTAGTTGTGCCATGTCTGACAGCAGTCGCTGAAACGCCCACACGTCGATGTAGCCGTCTGGGTCAACCGGAACTGTGAAGGGTATCCCGCCCCACGGCCACCGCCACCATTCGGCAGTGTTCAGAGATGTTAGGCCCTCTAGCGGCTTGCAATGGTAGGATCGTAGTTCCGCTTCCCATCGCTCACGTGGGTAGCGTTGCAGCGGCACTTAGGCAGCGCAGAGCTGCGATGCATATTCTCGATGAGCGGGCGGAACATTGGGGACGATTGGCAGGCAAGGTTGCTGCTCATATGCATTCCGCTCCAGTAGCGGAGCCACCATCACCCGCACGCCATACATAGCCGAAAGCATGGTCTCCAAAGCAGGCTCAACGTCCTCTAAGACCGCTTCCGCATCCGGGTGCGACAGCACAAAACCCGGAACGTCGTCACTCCACGCGCGCAACCCGCCGTCCTCACGCTCTTGAAAACGCACGGTTATCTTTAGCATCGATGGCTTCACGCGCGAGACGCCCATTGGACCTCCTGACCCAGCGCAGGTTTACAACCGAGTGGTTGATAAAGCTGTATGTGCGCCATTTGATCCACAGGTTCAAGCGTGTCCGATGTGGTTGAAGCATGGTCAGTTCTTCGGCCTCAGACTCTAGCGCAGCTCCCTTAGTCCCCCACGCGAGCATCCTTACCGATCGCGCTTGAAAGCGCCATGAGTTGCTGTTGATCAACCGGATGCCCCGCCTGCCCCCGATCTTCGGCAGCGCGATGCAACTCATGCATTATGGCGAGCACCTGATCCTCGCCGATCACTCGGGAATGATACAGGCCACCGACGATGGCCCGCAGAGCAAGTTGAGTAGCGTCTTCCATGTAAGCCTCCTTCAATCGCGAGCTTTCCTTCTTAGCCCAGCTAAGTCGGTCCTATGGTATGGGCGTTATGCTCCCACTTTCGACCAAAGCGGCGGCATTCAGTCCTCCGCGCGCCAAGCTGGGGGTGAGCCGGGATGCCTCCCTTCAGGGTGCGTAACTTCCCAATCAAGTCGGGCCATCTCGGAAGCGACGTGCTTGGCGATCTGCCCTTCGAGTGCTTCAGCCTGTAAGCTCGATCGCTTGTAGTGCTGCAGAATCTTGTGCTCGATGAACTGCTCCCAGACCCTCTTCGGGATGTGCCGGAGCCAGCCCGCGATAGCCGCCGCGAGCTTTTGTTCATCGACCTTGATTCGCTCACCCATGCCAGAACGAATACAGAACACGCCTGTGGCCCTGCAAGCCGGAACGATGCGGAATGTCTCGGCACAATCCTACGGCTAGGCCGAGAATCCGCCAACATGGTAAGAATAAGCCATTGTTTCGGAGAGGATTATGGGCCGTCCATGTACCCTGATCGGATCGTCTTTCACGACAATCCCGGCGTCATCGCCAAGCTGAAGGCGAAGGCTGAAAGCGAGGGTGTCACCTTCTCGGAAGTGATGCGGCGCGCAGCCCGTCGCGAAGTCCGCGAAGCCGCCTAACTGTGGCCGTCCCGCCCCTCGATCAGCCCCAGCGCTCCAAGCTCGATGCGTTGGACCAGGCACTTGCCAATCAGCTCCTGGCCGGGCTGCAGGGCCGGTTGCGGCGGCTCCAGCAGCGTAACGCGCGAGGGCAAGGCTGATGGCCGGGCGCGACTTCTCCGCCACGGTGGGTGCGCTGCTCGCTTCTTGCTGCGTGCCCCCTGCCCTGCGCCGTGTCACGACTGCCGCCGAGCCAACGATTGGTGACCGGCTGAGTGCTGCTCTGGAAGCCGGGGCCGGGGATCGGAGCGCGATGGTTCGGCACGCGCAGCACCTATACGCGGCGGCTCAGTCCAGTCCCGACCTAGATGACGCGATGCTGGCCGGTGCCGAAGCTTGGGCGCGTCGGGCTGTCGGTGCTGGCTCGCCTGAAGGGCAGTACGTCCTGGCCGACATCCTGCTCTTTCGTGCCGGCGTGGCGCTCGGCTGGGACGACATGGCCGCTGCATGCGAGTTCGCAACGGAAAGCTTGGGGCTGCTCGATCAGCTTGCGGACGAGGGTGTCGAGGAAGCCGCTGCGGGGATCGTGGTGGCGTCTGCTGCGATGGCGGCAAACGGCCTGCACCTGGAAGGAGCGGCGAAGTGAATCTCAACATCAACTGGGGTTTGTTCGACTCCAACGTCAACGTGGCCGCTGCGGTCCAGCAGGGCATGCGTGAAGGCCAAGCTTTCCGAGCCCGACAAATGGCGATGAAGCGGGAGCAGGACGAGCACGAATATCAGCAGGCAGAGCGCGCCCGTGCCGGCGAAGCACGGTCCGCATTGTCAGGATACCTTTTGTCAGGAAGTCGTCAGGCTCAGCCGTCAGCCTTCGAAGGCGGTGATCCTCTCTCCACGCCTGCAACGCCCGTGCAGGTCGGCATGTCGGAGGGTGTCGTGCGGCGAGACATGCCGCCCGCGTCAACGCTGTCGGATCGTATGGAGGGCGGTCGCCCGCTCGGGAGTGCTGCCGCGCCTGCGTTTACGCCTTTGTCGCCCACGCCAGGAACTAACGGTCTTCTGGCGATGATCGGGGACGGACAGGTTCCCGGTGCGGCTCCTGCTGCTGCGCTGCCGGTCAACGGGCTCATGCCGTCAATGATGGGCCGCCCGATGCCGCAACGCTCGCGGGCGGCTCGACTGCCCGAACCTGAAGCGGGCAACCCGGATTGGGAACGCTACGTGCGAGCCGATCCGTCCGGAGCCATGAAGACGATGCTCGGGCGGCACGAACTCACCAAGGCGCAGAACGAGGCGATGGTGACGCAGATGGACCTGATTGGCCGTCTCGCCCGTGGTGCCGTCGATCAACCCAGCTACGAAGCCGCTCTCCAGCAAGCCCAAGGCATGGGCCTGGACACCTCCTCCTTGCCTCCGCAGTTCGATCCGGCAGCGGTGAATGCGATCGAGCTGCAAGCGCTCTCTGCCAAAGAGTACCTGACCGAGCAGCGCAACGACCGCCGGCTCGAATGGGACATCGAAGACGATCAGATCGACAACACGCGCGATGACCGCAGTGTCGAGAGCCAAGTCGATTATCGGGAAGGTCAGCTCGATAATACTCGGCGCGGGCAAGACCTGACCGACGCGCGCGGCCGTCGCGGGCAAGACCTGTCAAGCGGGGATCGTCGACGCGGTCAGAACCTGAGCAGCGCGGACAGGCAGCGCGGGCAAACTCTCACCGATGCTCGCGGTCGCCGGGGCCAGGACATGACAGACGTTCGGGTTCGGCGCGGTCAGGACATGGGTGGTGGTCGCGCACGCGGCGCTCGCGGTCGTGGCGGCGGGAGCACGGCCCGTGCTGTAGGTCCGGACGGACGCGCAATCGTCCTTCGCGGCGGTAAGTGGGTCGATGAAGTCACGGGCCGGCCGGTTAGCTGATGGCCAGTCTGCCGCCTCTGCCGCCTGGTTTCGTGCTCGAAAGCGGGCCACAGCCGAAGCGCGATCCTTGGGCCATTCTGCAAGCGGAGGGGTTCGTTGCGACGAACGGCTATCGGACGGAGGGCGATGTCGAGCGCATCCGAGCACAAGGCTACACGCCCGCGAAGGATGGCGCTCACAACCGTGGCGACGGCGTGGACCTCAATCATCCCAGGCTGAACCGCACGCAGCAGAAGCGCCGGCTCGAGGAATTGTTCGGGGATTGGGATGGCGCGGTCGTTCTCGATGAGGGCCACCACAGGCATCTTGCCCTACCGGGCTGGGGTGCGGCTCCGGGAACGCCTGGAACGCCTAACAGCGGTCTCCCGCCGCTTCCGCCCGGCTTCGAGCTTCAGCAGCGCGGCTCGCTTCAGGGCGGCAACTATGTGGACGAGAAAGCGGCTCGCATCGCTACGCTCGATCAAGGTCTTGCAGACGGAAGCCTAACGCCTGCCGAGCATCAACAGTGGACCAAAGACGTTCGTGATGAGCGCGCCCCCATTGTGGACGAACGAGGCGTCAGTTCCACCGTCGTGTTCAACGATCAGATGCCGGAGCAGTCCACCTACAACTGGACGGACGAACAGCGCCGAGCGATCCAAGCCCAAGTCGGCAAGGTGAAAACACCGGAAGAATTGCAGGCGTTCGCACGCTCCTTGTCGGGCGGTGTCGCCTCAATCGGCAACGCCAAGGAAGTGCTGGAGCAGTACCGGAAGACGGGCAAGGTCGGGATCGTTACTGACGTGCCGCTGCCGATCCCCGCAAAGAACCGCGATGGCGCTACAGGCGCTGCCATTCGCGGCCTGGGCGATCCCTTCAACTTCCTGGATGAGATGGGCGCGGTCGCCGACACGCTGGGCACCACATCGGGGCGGGAGAACATCTGGAACTCGGAGCGCGGGTTCGGTGACATCCTCTACGGCAATATCGACCAGAATCGTGGCATCCTGAAAGCAGACGAGCGGGATCACTTTGCCGCGCGTTTCGGCGGTCAGCTCGCCACCAACATGCTACTGCCGATCGGCAACAAGGCCAGAGGCGCGGCGCAACTAGCGAAGTGGGGCGCTGCTGAGGGTGCTCTGGCGGGCTTCGGTGCCGGTGAAGGTAATCCGCTGGAAAGGTCGCCCAACGCGCTCCTGGGGGCCGGAATGGGTGCCACAGGCGGGTTCGTGCTGGGCAAGGCTATCGAGGCCGGGGCTCCGCTTGTTCGGCGGGCGTTCGGACGCAGTACGTCTGAGCCCGTGCAATCCGCTCTGGAGCCGGTCGCGCGGGAGTCGGGCTATCGTGCCGCTCCTGTCGTGAATGACGCTGGGCAAGCTGCTGGGCCAACGCCTGCTGCCAAGTCGCAGCCACAGGGCGGCGTCGTGGGCCGAGCGGACGCGGCTGAACCGAACGCGCCACCTGAATACGGCTCGCTGTATCAGTTGTCTCGCCCAGAACTGGAGCGGCTGGCGGTGATGGCCCCGCGTGAGGCCGACGTCGATGACGGGCCAATCTCACGGGAGATGGCGGCCGAGATGCTGCGGGAGCATCAGCCCTACACTGACTTCGATGACGCCAACTTGGTCGATGTGATCCGGCGAACCTTGATCGAGCAGCGTGACCCGCGTTGGTTGGACCGGGTAGGCTCTGGGCAGGGTTTGCCGAGCGAACAGGCTGCTTTCGTGCGCATGATGGGCTCGCTCGATGCCCTCAAGCAACGCGGCAAATCGCTCGCCGATCTTCCGGCCGATCTGGCGTCGAATCTACGCGAGCGGGGCTGGAGTGCCGCTGATGTCGATGAGGTGCTGTCATCGCGGCTGGAGGGGCTGCGCCGGCCTTCCACGGCGGCAATGGCCAACGAAGCCGAAGTGCCGATGTTCACCGGCCCTATCGAGCGCCAGCGCGACTACATCAACCTAGACGATCTGCCGCCACTCCCGCCTGGCTTTCAGCTTGTCGACGAGCCTGCGCTTGCCCGTGTCCGTCCGATGGGCGAGCAGGTCAGCCCTGACGACATCGCCGCTGCGGCCCGGTCGGTGTATCCCGAAGATGTCGTACCGATCCCGCGCAACGTCGTCGACGAGACGGACGAACTGCCTAGCTCGCTCGCACAGATGGAAGCGCCTACGTCTGGCCGGCGGGCTAAGAAGCCGAGCAATCTTCTAGACGGGCTGAAAGGTTGGACCGCATCAGAGAGCAACGCCAAGGGGATGGCCGTTCGGATCGACGCGGAAGACGCGATCAACCGCGGCGTGCCTGCGGAGTATATCTACACCAACCCGAATGTGGCTGACCGCTCTAAGCTGCGACTGCGCAATCCGTCCATCTTCGGTACCCGCTTCGGTACGATGTCGGGGACGCAACAGCATCTTCGCTCGCTCGATCAGCTTGACATCGACCCGGTTGATTGGGGCTTTGACGATCTAGCCGGGGGGAGGCTTGAGCCCGACGATGTTGGGGATCTGCTCCGCCGTTCGTTCGAAGGCGACGAGACGGCTCTGCAGCGGGGCTCCGCCTATGACGAGTGGGCCGGATATAACGAGCGGGTCGGGCAACGGCAGGAGTTCGAAGCACGGTTCCCGGAAGGCGCGGTCGAGCGTCGGGGGGAGCCAATCGGGCCGGATGATCTGAAGGCGAACGAGCCTCCGGTCACCGCTTATGAGGATTTGCCCCAGGTCGGCGGCATGGTCGGCAACATCAACCTCGCCAACGTCGAGACGCGGCACGACATCCGCCGCTTGCTCCAGAACGTGGAAACAAAGTTCGGCGGCTTCGACGCGGCGCGCAGGGGCAAGGTCACTCAGGGGGAGACTGCGGCGCTGGCCCGTGAGTTGGGTATGACGCCCGACGATCTGCTGCGTCGGCGCAAGGGGCAGGCGCTCAATGCGGAACAGGCGCTTGCTGCTCGACAGCTACTCGCCAAGTCGGCCGATGAGGTAACGGCGCTCGCTCAGCGCATGCTCGACGGCCCCTCTGATGAGCAACGAGCCGTGTTTGCCAAAGCGATCGTGCGGCACGCGGCTATTCAGGAGCAGTTGACGGCGGCGACGGCTGAAGCCGGACGAACGCTGGCGCAGTTCAAGATGGCGGCGCGGTCAAAGGCCGTGGGCGGGCGCATTCATGACAACATCATCAACGGGCTGGGCGGGCCTGATCGTCTGGAGAAGGTCGCGCAAGGCATTCTGGACCTCCAGCGGGAGGGCGTCGACCAAGGCGCGGTCAACAAGTTTGCTCTCGCCTCGCTCAAGCCGCGCAAGTCGGACTACCTGATCGAATACTACTACAACGCCCTACTCTCCGGCGTCTCAACCCATGTCGTGAACAGCGCGTCGAACCTTGCCACACAGCTTATGCAGATCCCGGAATATGCGCTGGCTGCCGGCGTGGGCGCGGTGCGCTCGGGAGTGGCGAAAGTGGCCGGACGGGAAGCGGCTGAGCGCGTCTTCCTATCCGAAGCTGGAGCACGGGCCTTCGGGCTGGTCCAGGGCACGAAAGACGGTCTGAAAGCCTTCGCCAAGGTGATGCGCACGGGCGATCCCACCGACCCCATGACGGCACTGGAGGTCCGGAAGCACAAGGCCATTCCGGGTGTCGCGGGGTCCATCATCCGCACGCCTAGTCGCCTCCTCATGGCAGAAGACGAGCTGTTCAAAGCAACTGCCCGGCGCTCGTCTATGGCGGGCCTGGCTGTTCGGGCGGCGCGGAACGAAGGACTGAAAGGAGAAGCCGCCAAGGCGCGCGTTGCTGAGCTTGTCGCCAATCCGACCGATGACATGGTGGAACAGTCTTTCCAGTTCGCCCGGTATCTCACATTCCAGACACCACTCCTGAAGCTTGGCCAGTACGGGACCGCAGCGCTCGAAGTCGCGCCGATCTTCAAGCTCATATTCCCGTTCGTCCGCACGCCGGCCAACCTGTTCAAGTTCGCCCTGGAGCGAGTGCCCGGTGCGCAGCTGGCGGTGAAGCGGGTTCGCGACGACTACAAGGCCGGCGGCGTCCGGCGAGACCTTGCCGTTGCTCGTGCCACCTTCGGAGCAGGCATCGCGGCGACGGTGATGACCTACGCTGCGGAAGGGAAGGTAAGCGGCAAGGGTCCCTCTGACCCCGCCACCCGGCGCACGTTGATGGCTGGCGGTTGGCAGCCCTTCTCGATCAAGGTTGGGGACAAGTGGTTCAGCTACTCGCGCACCGATCCGTTCGCCACGCTGTTCGGGGTGTCGGCCGATCTGGTGACGTACGACCAAAATTTGACCGACAAGCAGAAGGAGGCTCGGCACGTAGCCTTGCTCGGCTCGATCATGGCGCAAATCGAGTCAAAGACCTGGCTCTCCGGTCTGAGTGACTTCGTGCAGGCGATGGACGATCCGGGCCGCTTCGGGGAAAGCTACTCGTCGCGCCTGGTGGGCTCGCTGGTTCCGACGATCTCTGCGCATGCGGCCAACTCGATTGATCCGGTGGCACGCGAGACGGTGGTCAACGGGGACTTTCCCGCCTCCATCGCCAATCGTGTGCGCTCCCGCATTCCGGGCCTGTCGCAAAGCCTGCCGGCTCAGCGCGATGCATGGGGGCAGGAAGTCAGGCGCGAGGGTGGACCTGCTGCCAATCTGCTCTCGCCCTTCTACATGCGTACGGACAAGAATGATCCAGTCGGTAAGGCGCTGCTCAGCGCAGGCATCGGGATGGGTCGTCCTACTCGCACGATCTCTGACGGGATGGGCGGTGATCGTCAGTTAAGCCCGAAAGAGTTTGATCGGTATCAGGAACTCGCCGGCCAATATGTGCGGGAGGACATCAACGCGCTCCTGCAGGAGGAAGGCTGGGGCTCACTTGCGCGAGGCGAGCAGAAGAAGGAAATTCGGAAAGCTGTCGCAGCGGCGCGCAAGGCTGCTCGGGAGGAGTTGTTCGAGGCCGACGATGATGCCCGCCAAGCGGCTCCACCACTCCCGCCCGGCTTTGTAGCCCTGCCCTAAGCGGGACAGGGGAGGCTTTTCGCGAGCCCGACCACAATCAAAGACGCGGCGCTCATGTGCCGGGATTCCGGATTAGCGGTTAGGTACTTCGTCACGATGTCGATCGACTGCCCAAGCGTCACGCCATCCGGCATGCAGAAGTATTGTTTCGCGCCCCGAGCTTGTAGGCTTTCCTGAGCGCCTTGCACCACGCCCGAGACGAAGGACGCACACTCTAGGCCCGCTTCCCCGCCCTGCGTGCAACGTTCAAGTATGTCGTTGCCGTTGCGGATCATCCCTCCTTCAGCGGCGCGCGGCTGGCTCGATCGTGTCGTCTGCTGCTGAAGTGCCGCGCGCTGTTCCGCGACAAGCTCGCGCTGTTCACGCGCCAACTGCTGCTGCTCGATCAACGCTCGTTGGCGCTGTCCCGCTTCGAAGCCTTCCCGGACCCGAGCGCCGCCGTCCGCCGGTTTGAACAGGCTCCAGTCCACATTCATGCCTCCGCTGCCCGGCTGGCCGGTGGTCTGGCAACGAGTGACTCCTAGGGCGTCCGTTGAGCACTCGGTTTGCTGCTGCGCTAGAGCCGGCGTCGCAAACGCGATCGCTCCGAGCAGGAACCAACGCATGCGATTCGACAAAGCAAGTCCCCCTTCGAGCCGAGAAGATAGCATAGAGAATGCGGCGGAGGTGGTGTAAATCGTGTGTAATCGCGCCCGGAATTACACGGGCGTTTCCAGAACGTTCCAAGCCCCCTCCCCACCCCCTAACCTCCTGAACGGGAACTCGAATTGGCCAGCACGGCACGATCCAGAATGTTAGCTAGAGGGACTGCAAATCCTTGCACGCCGGTTCGATTCCGGCTCGGGCCTCCACTCAGTTCCAGGATGACTGATATCGCGCGCGCGTCGGTGCCGACTGGGCCCGAGCGACACAGGCGCGCCGGCGATCCTGTCGCCGCAATCGGCAACGATGGCTGGGGGCGATCCCTCCTGGAACGGGTCGGATCATATGGTGCCACAGCAGGAGGTCCTACATTGTATACCGCGCGTCCCTTGGGGCTGCTGACCCGCCTGTCCTGCCTGACGGTGCTTGTTGTATCCTCGCCCCTTCAGGCTCAGAACCCGTCTCCGAGCGCCCCAGCCTCGACCAAGCAGGATCAGGCCGCTGCCACGCTGACGCGCGGCGATGGTGGGCAGACGGTGGTTCAGGGGCGCCTGCAGAACGGTCTGCGCTACGCCATCTTGCCTCGACGGACGCGCGAACCCGGCGTGGGACTGCTCATGCGAAATGAGGGCGGATTCATCGCCGAGCGGCGACCTGGCGAACGTGGCCTCGCCCACCTCATCGAGCATATCGTTTTCCACAGCCCGACCCGTACCGCACCGGGCGAGTTGGACCGGTTTCTGCGCGTGGGCCTGCCGCTGACCTTTCCGGCGCCGAATGTCGCGACAACGACTTGGCGGGAGAGCAACTTCTTCATTTCCTCCCGCACCACAAAGCCTGCCGACATCGACACCTTGCTAGGGCTGTTCCGTGAAGTCGCGGGCGAACTGACCTTCCGTGCCGACGCCGTCGATGGCGAACGGGCCAGCGTCATGAGAGAGATGGCCGAGAAGAAGCGCGGCAACGATATCTCCGCCCGGTATGTCGCGGCTGTCGCGCCGGGCTCCCCCAATGACGTAATCGACGCCCAAAACTCGGACGATGTGCCGACTGCGAGCGTCGACACCATCCGCGCGCTCTACCACCGCCTGTACCGGCCCGAGAACATGATGGTCGTGGTCGTGGGCGACGTGGACGCACCGCAGATCGAGGCGCTGATCAAAAAACGGTTCGGCGGCTGGCGGGGTGCCGGCCCCAGGCCGAACCGCGCTCCCATACCGACCTTTCGGCCCGGACGTATCCTGCCGATCAGCCATTCGGCCCTCGCGGAGGCACGTACGAGCGCGACGATCACTGTCACAGCGCCTCTGCCGCCGCCAGCGCGTACGCGCAGGCAACAGGCCGACGCCACGCTGATGGACATGCTGGCGTTGCGCGCGATCAACTACCGGCTGAGCCTCACGCAGGCCGCTGGTCCGCCCGGCAAGTTCGGCGCCTTCATCGAGAATGGCGAGCAGGGTCCCCATCGCCTGATCATGCTCTGGGACAATTTCGTGCCTGGCCAGTGGCGACCGGCCGTGACCGGCCTGAAAAGAACGGCCTGCGAGCTGAGCACGATCGGCGTGTCCGAACAGGACTGGACCACGGCGAAGCAGTATCTGCTCCAGGATCTGGAGCGGCGCGCGGCGGATATTCCGAATGTGGAGCTGGCGAAGGACTTGTCGCACGCGCTTGCAGACGAGCGGCACTTGATCCCGCCCGACGAGATGGTGCGCCACGCGCGTGCCGTTCTGCCGACGATCAGCGCGCGCGCGATGAACGCTTGGTGGCGTCGCCAATGGAGCGCAGGCGTCGAGCATCTTCGGGTCGAATCCCCAGAGCTTGCGCAGGTCGACAATCCTGAGACGGCCATCCGTGCGACCGTCGACGAAGCTACTCGGAACGTCGGCTGCAAGGTGCGCCCGAATGGGGCCGGACAGCGTAGAGGCGCTCGGAGAGGCATCGTTCGGCCGGACCAGCACTTCGGCCGTTCCTAGCCAGGAGGGTCAGCTTGAGCTTGTCCGCGCACACCACGCCGACACCGAAGCTTTTTGGGTGAAGCTGTTGGCTCACTACAGGGCAGAGAAGCGGTCGTGCACTGCCGCCGAACTGGCTACCCTTGAGCCCCTGCCGGCCAGCTTGCAGGACGAACTGGCGACCCGCGAGAAGGTACGCAGGCTGAGGTCACGCAGCGCGGTCGAACCGCGGATTGTAGGGCACGAAGCCCTTCTCGGCTGCCAACGCGAGAACCTCTGCCTCGGAGAGCACGAGGTTCCCAACCACATACTGGCCCCGATGCTGCTTCCCTTCGATCAGCCGGTGATAGACCGGGCGGTGGGTCTTCCGGAGATACTGAGCGGCCTCACTCGCCAGGCCCGAACTGATTGCCGGTACGTGCTGCTTCGGAAGGGCAGAGCTCGCGAACGGCCGGATAGCTGCCGTGCACCCAGTCTCCTTGCGCCATCGCGTGATCGTTTTCTCACCGACCCCGTATTTCTCAGCGAGCTGCCGGTTAGTTTTTGAGGAGGCAAAATCTTTGAAGTCGGTAGGACAGGTCAGAGGACGCATATGGAGCCAACATTTGTGGGAAAGAAGCGGCCGGGGAGTGACTTACCGGCGCTGCCGTTACGTGGTGATCGGCGCCGCACGATCAAGTCTTGAGACGACTTGGTTCGGCATGATCGCTTGTTGGCCATCCAGTCTGATGCAAAATGCCGTTGACGTGAGCAGGACGCCAACTAACGCTGAGCTCGTATAGATGGAGATTACTTTGACTGACGAAACTCTCCCGCTGAACACCGTCGAACTAGCGACCGAACTGACTGTGGCCTGGCTTAGCAACCCCAATAACCGCGTTGCAGCCGACGAGGTGCCTGCGTTTCTCCAGAAGATGCATTCAACCCTGAATGGTCTGTCGGAGCCCGCGCCGGCACCGGAGCCCGAAGAGCAACCTGCCCCGGAGTACCAGCCGGCCGTCACTGTACGGAAATCCCTCGCCTCGCCTGATCGCATCATATCGATGATCGACGGCAAGCCCTACCGGACGCTGCGACGCCATCTGAGCGGGCACGGGCTCACGCCAGAGCAGTACCGCGAGCGCTACAAGCTGAAGGCCGACTATCCCATGGTTGCGCCCGCTTACTCAGAACAACGTCGCGCTATGGCCCACAAGATCGGTCTCGGAGCCAAGGGACGGCAGGCCCGGTCGAAGCAAGCACCAGCCGCGGACGCCCCGCCCAAGCCAGCTCGTGGACGTCGCAAGAAGGTTCAGCAGCCAGAGTAGCTGAGCAGGAGCGGGGGCGACATGGGCAGACGCAAGCTCAAGGTGCTCGTCGTCGACGACGAAGAGGCCATTCTGGATTTGCTGGTGCTGGCGTTCGAAGAGGCCGGTTTCGATGTCGCCACTGCGAGCAATGCTCTGGGCGCACACACAATCCTTGAGGAAAGCGGGAGCATAAGCCTGGTCGTAACGGACGTAAGCATGCCCGGAAGCATTGATGGAGTGGCTTTCGGCCAGTTTGTCTCGACGGTGCATCCGGAAATACCGCTAATCGTGATCTCCGGAGTGACCCGGCCCGACGATCGTGACCTGCCGGTTGGGGCGGCGTTCGTACCTAAGCCGTTCAAGCCTTCGCTTCTGGTGGATGAGGCCAAGCTGATGCTGTCACAGGCCAGATGAAAAGAAGGTGTTGCAGAAACGGGTCTCTCGGGATGCGTCTGCTTCGGGCCTTGCGCCGCGCGCTCGGCGGAGAGACGGTCGTGAGTGGCACTGGCAGAACATCGGCCGCCGTAAGATTCCCTGTGTCCGGCTGAGCACGGGCGAAGGCGGCGGCTGGTTCGGAATGTCCCTACGAGTTCCTTCTCAGCCTGAATCTGAACGGACGCTACCCCGCGTCGCTACACCGCCATGATGCACCTTGAGCAGCAGCGACGGAAATATTGGGCATCCATCCGCTTGGCGCCCTAGCTAAGCGGGGTAGCCGAAAGCACCCGGAGCAATTGCAACATGGATCGGATTATGATCGTCGGCCAGCCTGGGTCAGGCAAGAGCACACTCGCCCGGAAATTAGCCGAACGTACCGGGCTGCCTGTCATCCACATCGATCGAATCCACTGGCAAGCCGGCTGGGTAGAGCGAACTCCAGAGGAGAAGACGCGGCTTTGCCTCGAAGCTGAGGCAGGAGCGCGATGGATTTTTGAAGGGGGGCACTCGGCGACCTGGCCAAGCCGGATCGAGCGAGCGGACATGCTTATTTGGCTCGACCGGCCCTTGTTTGTTCGATTGCGGCGGGTCATCGCTCGGACCGTCACGGGTTTGGGTAAGTCACGGCCCGACCTTGCAGATGACTGCCCGGAACGACTCCACCTGCTGCCAGGGTTCATCCACTATATATGGACAACCCGATGTCGTTCTCGGGTGCAGATCGAAGCTCTCGCTGCCTCAGCACCGCAAGGATGCAAAGTCGTTTTGCTTCGCTCCGATGAGGAAGCCCAGAAGTTCGTGCTAGAGTTCGCTGAGGCACAGGATAACGGGACGGCGACGGAGCCGGCGAACGTCTCGTGTCTTCCTGAATGAGCAATCACGACTCACGTCTGCTCGCAGCTCATTCCGATAATCCGCTCCTGCCAGCACCCCGTCTGCTTTTCCGAACCTGCCGTCGAGAAGCAGACGGTCTGCCAGCCATCTCCAGCAGGCAGCAATTCCGTAAACCTAGCCAGCTTGGCGGCGAGTTCGGCCTGCCCCAACGGCTGGTGAGCCGAGCTAGGCCAGGTGTTATGGCTTCATATTCCGAGATGATCAGCACCGCTCTTAAATCAGTATGCTTGGCTTTTTGAAAGCCTTTTCAAAGCGACTGGAGATGCACGGTGGTCCACGCCGCTGCCACGCAGTGCGGACAGTAGCGAGCGCGCAACGGAGCGCCGGACATAGCGATGAATAAACCGCCAGATGTTGGTCGCATTTACCAAGTTTGAACAAGGTTGAGGCAGGCGCTCCGACCGCTGGCGGGCGGAAACGGCAGTTTTCTCGGCCACAGGAAAGTTGGCACACTTACTGCAAAGCACTGGGCAAGCCTCCTGATCAACAGGCGGCAAGATCAGGGAGACCACCAATGACCTTCAATTCCGCTTCCGCCCAGCAGATGCTGGCTTGCGTTTTCGCCGCGCTGCTGACCAGCACCGTCTTCATCTCGGCCGCGATCGGCCCGGTGACCCAGCTGATCTGATCTTCGCAGTAGCCGTCCTCCTCAGCTTCGGCACGCCACACGGAAGCGGCGCTGTCGATCGAGGTCGGTCGATAATGCCGAGCCCTGGCCGGAACTGAAGTTCGACCGCTGAAGCGACAGATCGATGTCCGGCTCGCAGCTTGATTGTAGGAGTAAACATGGAGCCCAAGTACGAGCTCATCCGACAGGCAGCCGTCACACTGGGCGTTTCCCTTGTGATAGCGGCAGGGATCATCGGTTGGTCCTTGCCTGAAGCGGCGACACCCTCGCATTATCAGGGCTTCGTCGTTAACGATAAGATCGTGCGGCTGAATACAGGCAACGGGAACATCGTTGCCTGCGACTTCAGCCGTTGCGTGAGGGTCCTGGGCAACGGCAAAGATCTCCAGCCGAACTCCGCGCCTGGACTTACTCTGGGAAGCGTTTCTGCTTCCAATGGACGCGCGATTACAGAGGCACCGCCACAAGCCAAGCCCCCGCAGCCCTGAGGGCGACTCCACCTGTTGCGAACGTCCGCGTAATCGCAACCTGACCCGGTGGGCTAAATGAAAGCTATTTCCGCGGTAACTCCGCGCAGAACAGGGTCTTAGCCGCAGAGGTATGGGATCCTCGGGCTGGCCCCACCTCCACAACCTTCAAATCTTCCCGCTTGCACCGGCGCTTGCCGCCGCGCATCCCGCTGGGCGAAGGGAGCGGATGATGGACCGGCGGCGATTCCTGGGGACAGCGGGGGCATTCGGGGTGGCGGCGGCGTTGCCCGGCTGTGCAACGACCGGGCGAAGCGGCAGTGAGGACCAGCGCCTTCGCGCCGTCCTCGACCGCATCTTCTACCAGCGGCTCGAAACCTCGCCGGAGACGGCGACCAGCCTGGGCCTCGACAAGGGCGGGCGCGCGCACCTTCGCTTCCTGCTGAACGACGAGTCGGCGGCAAGCCGGACGGGCGAGCAGGCGCGGGCGCAAACGGAGCTCAACCAGCTTCGCACCATCAATCGAACGCGGCTGGGCGACAATGCGGCCATCGATTATGACGTGGTCGAATATGGCCTCAGCACCGTGATCCGCGGCGCCCGCTTCCCTTACGGCGCGGGCGGCGACCGCTACACCCCTTATGTGCTGAGCCATCTTTCCGGCCGCTACCGCACCGTCCCCGACTTCCTCGATACGCAGCACCCGATCGAGACCAAGACCGACGTCGACGCCTATCTCGCCCGGCTCTCCGCCTTCGCCAGGGCGATCGATGCCAATAGCGAGCTGCAGCGGCGCGACGCGGAGCGGGGCGTATTCGCGCCGGATTACCTGCTGGATCGAACGCTGGAAGTGATGAAGGGCCTGCGCGACCAGCCCGCCGCCGGCTCGCAGCTGGTGACCTCCCTTGCCCGGCGGGCGAAGGCGGCCCGGATACCGGGGGACCATGGCGCGACCGCGGAGAAGATCGTCGCCACAGCGGTCTACCCGGCGCTCGACCGCCAGCGCGCACTGGTGACGCAGCTGCGTGGCCGCGCCGTCCACGACGCCGGCGTATGGCGGCTTCCGGACGGCGAGGCCTATTATGCCGGGGCGCTCGAGGCATCGACGACGACAAAGCTTGGGGCAGAGGAAATCCATCGGCTCGGGCTCGAGCAAGTCGCTCAGCTAGAGGCCGAGCTCGATCCGATCCTGCGCGCCGCGGGCCTCACCCGCGGCACGGCCGGCGAGCGCCTGGCGGAGCTCAACCAGCGCCCGGACCAGGTCTATCCCAACACGGACGCGGGCAAGGCCGCGCTGGTGGCCGAGCTCGACCGCCAGATCGCCGAGATGTACGCCCGGCTGCCGCAAGCTTTCGCGACGCTTCCCAAGGCGCGCGTCGAGGCGCGACGCGTTCCCGTGTCCATCCAGGCCGGCTCGCCCGGCGCTTATTACGAGATCGCGCCGCTCGACGGCTCGCGCCCTGGCCAATATTTCATCAACCTGCGCGACACGTTCGACCGGCCGAAGTTCGGGCTGCGCACGCTCACCCATCACGAAGCGGTTCCGGGCCATCACATGCAGGGTACGCTGGCGCTGGAATCGCCGCACATCCCGCTGATCCGTCGCCACGCTTATTATTCCGCTTACGGCGAAGGCTGGGCGCTCTACGCCGAGCAGCTCGCCGACGAACTCGGCATGTATGAAGGGCGGCCGTTCGAGCGGGCGGGGATGCTTCAGTCATTCCTGTTCCGCGCGACCCGCCTGGTGGTGGATACCGGCATCCACGCCAAGCGCTGGTCGCGCGAGCAGGCGACGGATTACTTCATCCGCACCACCGGGATTGCTCGCGGCCGCAGCCAGAACGAGATCGACCGCTACACCGCATGGCCGGGCCAGGCGACCAGCTACAAGGTCGGGCACCTGACCTGGGTCCGGCTGCGGGAGCAAGCGCGGACCAAGCTCGGCGACCGCTTCGACCTGAAGCAATTCCACGAGATCCTGCGGCTCGGTACGATGCCGCTGGCGGTGCTGGAACGCGTCGTGGCCGCCCGCGCCGCCGCACAGGTCGCCTGACGGTGCGCGCCCTCTCCTTCCTGCTGATCCCGCTGGCCCTCGCCGGCTGCGCAACCCCCCGGGCCGGAGGGGTCGAGCCCGCCGGATTGGCCGCCCAGGCCCAGCGTGTGACGATCACCCGCGACGATTGGGGCATCGCTCATATCCGGGGCCGGACCGACGCGGACGCCGTGTTCGGGATGATCTACGCCCAGGCCGAAGACGACTTCAATCGCATCGAGACCAACTACCTGGTCCAGCTCGGCCGGCTCGCCGAAGCGGAGGGAGAAAAGGCGATCTGGCAGGACCTCCGGATGCGCCTGTTCAATGACGGCGCCGACCTGCGGACGCGCTATGCTGCAAGCCCGCAGTGGCTCCAGCGGCTGATGACCGCCTGGGCGGACGGCCTCAACTACTATCTCGCGACGCACCCGGAGACCCGTCCGCGGGTGCTGACCCGGTTCGAGCCGTGGATGGCGCTGAGCTTCACCGAGGGCAGCATCGGCGCGGATTTCGAGCGGGTGTCGCTGGCCGACCTGGAAGCTTTCTACGGCAAGCCCCGCGGGCCGGTTCTGGCGCGCCAGGACCCGGTCAGACAAAAGGATCCGACCGGCTCGAACGGCATCGCCATCGCGCCTGCGATCACCACCGGCGGCAACGCCCTGCTCCTGATCAATCCGCACACCAGCTTCTTCTTCCGCTCCGAACAGCAGGTGACCAGCGAGGAAGGGCTGAACGCATACGGCGCCTCCACCTGGGGCCAGTTCTTCATCTATCAGGGGTTCAACGACCGGCTGGGCTGGATGCACACCACCAGCGGGCTCGACGCCGTGGACGAGTTTGCCGAGACCATTTTCCGCCAGGACGATCGCATCCTGTACCGCCACGGAGCCGAGTTGCGCCCGGTCGAAACGCGGACGATCGCGATCCCATATCGTTCGTCCGACGGGAGCCTCTCCACCCGCAGCTTCAAGACGTATCGCACACATCACGGGCCGGTCATCCGCTCCGAGAACGGCAAGTGGATTTCGATCGCGCTGATGCACAAGCCGGTCGAGGCGCTCAGCCAGTCCTATCTGCGGACCAAGGCGCGCTCGTTCGACCAGTTCCTGCGCGCCGCCGAGTACAAGGCCAACAGCTCCAACAACACCATCTATGCCGATGCGGATGGCAACATCGCCTACCTGCACCCGCAATTCGCTCCGGTCCGCGACGACCGCTATGATTACACGAAGCCCGTCGATGGCAGCGACCCGCGCACCGACTGGCGCGGCGTGCACGAGGTGCGCGACCTGCCCTCCTTACGCAGTCCGCCGACTGGCTGGATCCAGAATACCAACAACTGGCCCTATTCCGCCGCCGGCCCGCACAGCCCGAGGGAAAAGGCGTTCCCGCGCTACATGGACACGTTCGGCGAGAATGTCCGCGGCCTGCACGCGCTTCAACTGCTGGGGAGCAGGCGCGGCTGGACGCTGGATGGCCTCGTCACCGCCGCCTACGACAGCTTCCAGCCCGCTTTCGCGCAGCTCGTGCCAGGCCTGATCGCGGCCCATGACGCCGCGCCCCGGACCGATCCGCTCAAGCGCCGTCTCGCCGAGCCGATCGCGGCCCTGCGCGGCTGGGATCATCGCTGGGGCGTCGACTCCGTCCCGACCAGCCTCGCCGTCTTCTGGGCGGACCATCTGTTCGAGACGCTGCCCCGGGACGTGCGGAGCCGCGGCAACCAGGTGCCCGCCTACATGGCGAACGAGACATCGCCCGAGCAGAAGCTGCGCGCCTTTGCCGCCGCCGTGGAGCGGCTCGAACGTGATTTCGGCAGCTGGCGCACGCCCTGGGGCGAGATTAACCGCTTCCAGCGCTTGACGGGCGACATCGACCAGCCATTCAGCGACGCCGCGCCCAGCATCCCGGTCGGCTTCACGTCCGGCGCCTGGGGCTCCCTCGCCTCATTCGGCGCAAGCCGGCAGGACGGCAGCAGGCGCTATTATGGTCTGCGCGGCAACAGTTTCGTCGCCGCAGTCGAGTTCGGCCGGCGCATCCGCGCGCGAGCCGTGAGCGCCGGCGGCCAGAGCGGCGATCCGCGTTCGCCTCACTTCAACGACCAGGCCTTGCGCTACGCGACCGGCGATCTGCGAGAGGTTTATTTCTACCCGGACCAGCTGAGGGGACATACCAAGCGCGTGTACAAGCCCGGCCTCTGACGCTCCGTGGTACGGGTCAGATCGCCTGCCCCGCCGCCCAGCCACTCGCCCAGGCCCATTGGAAATTGTAGCCGCCGAGCCAGCCTGTCACGTCCACGCCTTCGCCGATCGCGTAGAGCCCAGGCACGCTCCTCGCCTCCATCGTCTGCGAGGACAGCTCCGCGGTAGAGATGCCGCCGGCCGTCACCTCCGCCTTGGCGAAGCCTTCGGTGCCGTTGGGGTGGAAGCGCCAGTCGGCGAGACGGCGGTTGGCAGCGTCCAGTTTGGCGTTGGGCATGTTGCCGAGTTCGCCCCACAGCCCGATCCGCTTGGCGAGCGTCTCGGCAAGGCGGCCGGGGAGCAGTTCGCCGAGCAGAGTGTGGAAGTGAACTCGCGGACGGGCGCGCTTCGCCGCCAGCGCCCAATCGGGCGCCTGGGCCGGGAGGAAGTCGATCCCGACCGGCTCGCCATGTTTCCAGTAGGAAGAGACCTTCAGGATAACCGGTCCCGAAAGGCCGCGATGCGTGAACAAGGCGGCCTCCCGGAAGCTCGCCTTGCCGGCCGTGGCGGTGACCTCGGTCGCGACCCCGGAGAGCTCGCGGAACAGCACCTCCTCGCCCCCAAGCGTCAGCGGCACCAAGGCGGGGCGTGGCTCGACCACCTTCAGCCCGAATTTGCGCGCGAGATCGTAGGCGAAGCCGGTCGCGCCCATTTTCGGAATGGAGGGCCCGCCGGTCGCGATCACCAGGGCGGGCGCTTCGGCCACCTCGTCTCCGTAGCTGACCCGATAGCGGCCGTCGGCGTGAGCGACGTCTCGGATCGGCCGTCCGAGCGAAATCCGCACCGCTCCCTTCGCGCATTCCCCCATCAGCATCGCCACGATCTGGCGCGCCGATCCGTCGCAGAAGAGCTGGCCGAGCGTCTTTTCGTGCCACGCAATGCGGTGCTTCTCGACCAGCGCCAGGAAGTCCTGCGCGGTGTAGCGTCGCAGCGCCGACTTGGGGAAGTGCGGATTGGATGAGAGGTATCGGTCCGGCGCAGCGCCCAGATTGGTGAAATTGCACCGCCCGCCGCCCGAGATCAGGATCTTCTTGCCGGGCTGATCGGCATGATCGATCACCAGCACATGCCGGCCGCGCTGCGCGGCGGTGGCGGCGCACATCAGGCCGGCGCCGCCCGCGCCGAGGATGATGGCGTCGAAACATGCGGCTCGAGCAGTCGTCATGATCTCCTACCTACACCCTCTCCCGCTTGCGGGAGAGGAGGGGCCCAAGCGAAGCTTGGGAGGTGAGGGTCTTTTTCCGCGGCTGAGGTGGTCTGATGGCCTTCGAAAGAGAAGAAGACCCTCACCCTACCCTCTCCCGCAAGCGGGAGAGGGGGAAGTCTCACGCCCGCTCCTTCGTCGCCGTGAACCGGAGCTTCGGATTGCGGCCCTCGTGGAAGTTCAGCTCCCACAGGTCCTTCGCCATGAACACGGGCGCACCGTCGCGGTCGGTCGCGGTCGCGCTGCGATGTGTCTCGACAAAGGCCTTGAGGTCAGCGGGATCGTCCGCCGCCACCCAGCGGGCCGTGTCCCAAGGCGATGGCTCGAACTTCGCGTCGACCTTGTATTCCACTTCCAACCTGGAGATCAGCACGTCGAGCTGCAGCTGGCCGACGACGCCCACGATCCAGTTCGCGCCGAGCGAAGGGTAGAAGACCTGAGTCACACCCTCCTCCGCCATGTCGTCCAGCGCCTTGCGCAGCTGCTTGGTCTTGGTCGGATCGACCAGCACGACGCGGCGCAGGATCTCCGGCGCGAAATTCGGCAAGCCGGTGAAACGGATAGCCTCGTCTTCGGTCAATGTGTCGCCGACCCTCAGGGTCCCGTGATTGGGAATGCCGATGATGTCGCCCGGAAAGGCTTCGTCCGCGAGCTCGCGGTTCTGGGCGAAGAACAGGATCGGGCTGTGCACCGCGATCGCCTTGCCGGTCGATGGCTGGAGCAGCTTCATGCCGCGCTTGAACCGCCCCGAGCAGAGCCGCATGAACGCGACGCGGTCGCGATGCTGCGGATTCATGTTCGCCTGCACCTTGAACACGAACCCCGAGACGGCCTTGTGGTCCGGATCGATCGGCCCGGAGGCGGTGGGCTGCGGCTGCGGGCTGGGTGCAATCGCCGCAAGCGCGCGGATCAGCTCGCCAACCCCGAACTCTTTCAGCGCCGAGCCGAAGAAGACAGGGGTGAGATCACCGCTCAGATAGGCGGCGGAGTCGAACTCCGGATAGGCGGCGATCGCAAGCGAGGCCTCCTCGCGCAGCTTCGCCAAACCCTCGGCGGAAACGTTGTCCGCCAGCTTTGGATCGTCGAGGCCGGAAAACTCGACGCTGTCGCCTTCGAAATGCCCGCTGTCGGTCTTTGCCGGCCGGTTCAGCCGGTTGGTCGTGAGCTCGTACACGCCCTCGAACGTGCCGCCCATGCCGACCGGCCAGCTCATCGGCGAGACGTCGAGTTGCAGCATCTCGGCGACCTCATCGAGGAGCTCGAACGGCTCCCGGCCTTCGCGGTCGACCTTGTTAACGAAGGTGATGATCGGCACATTGCGGAGCCGGCACACCTCGAAGAGCTTGCGCGTCTGCGCCTCGATGCCGCGGGCAGCGTCGATCACCATCACCGCGCTGTCGACGGCGGTCAGCGTCCGGTAGGTATCCTCCGAGAAGTCCTCGTGGCCCGGGGTGTCGAGGAGGTTGTAGGTCACGCCCTGATGCTCGAACGTCATCACCGAACTGGTGACGGAGATGCCGCGCTGCTGCTCGATTTTCATCCAGTCCGATCGCGCGCGCCGGTTAGCCCCGCGGGCCTTGACCTCGCCCGCAAGGTGGATCGCCCCGCCGAACAGCAGCAGCTTCTCCGTCAGAGTCGTCTTGCCCGCGTCCGGGTGCGAGATGATGGCAAAGGTGCGCCGGTCGGGACGGCCGGTCGGTCGGTTCAGCATGTCAGGGGTCCGATGATCTGGTCGGACCGCAGATAGCGATTTCGCCGCGGATTGCGACCCTCAGGCAACCCGCTGCACGAGCGAGCCGGCGGAGTTAATGCGGGGCAGAACCTCAAAGCCGGGCTTCGCGAACAGGTAGCCCTGGGCGTAGCGGATACCGAGTTCGCGAAGGGCGGCCAGTTCGCCTTCCGTCTCGACGCCCTCGGCCAGCAATCGAAGCCCCATGCCTTCGCACATGCCGACGATGCCGCGGACGATCATTCGGCGCGACAGGCTGGTGTCGATGCCACGGATCAGCTCCATATCGAGCTTAACCGTGTCCGGCTGGAAGCGGGCGAGCAGATTGAGCCCGGCATGGCCCGCCCCGAAATCGTCCAGCGCGGTGCCGAATCCCATCTGGCGGTAGGTGGCGATGATGTTGGCGACATGCGCCGGATCCATCATCTGCTCGTTTTCGGTGAATTCGAAAATGAGGCGATCGGCCGGGAAGTCGAGCGCGCGGGCGGTCTTGAGCGTGAGCTGGATGCAGGCGACGGGCGAGTAAACCGCGTTGGGGAGGAAATTGATCGAAAGTCGCGCGTCGGTTCGCAGGATCCCTGCCTCGGCCGCGAGCTCGATCGCGCGAACCCGGCATTGCTGGTCGAACGCGTAGCGATTTTCGTCGGTAACCTTGCACAGCATCTCGAGCGCGCCCTGCCCTTCGGGCCCGCGGATCAGCGCTTCATAGGCATAAGGTTCATGGGTCGACAGCTCGACGATCGGCTGGAAGGCCATCGAGAATTCGAAGTCCAGCGACTTACCGTCGCGGCAGCCCGTACAGCCCACTTGCGCCCCTCGTCGGAATCTCAGAGCGTGCCTGTAGGCGAACATCGTTAAGAATTCGGCTAAGCTGCTGCTAAACCAGATTAGTATTCCTGACACGCAGGCACTGAGATCGACTTCACTAAGGGCGCCTCTTGAAGGCGCTCCCCGCGCCCAATAGGCGGAACCGCAAAATCCTTAGGGGGCGACCTGACTTGGCCGAATATCAGCTGCTCTGCGGGATCGAGGTGGATAGTCGGCTTCGGCGGTTCATCGAGGACGAGGCGCTCCCGGGCACCGGCCTCGACGAGGATGTGTTCTGGCCCGGCTTCTCCGCCCTGCTCCGCGACTTGACCCCCGAGAACCGGCGGCTGCTGCGCAAGCGCGAGACGCTGCAGGCGCGGATCGACGAGCGCAATGCCGGTCTCGGCGGCCGCGCCCCGGATCCTGCCGAGGAGGAGGCGTTCCTGCGCGAGATCGGCTACCTCGTCGATCCGCCCGCCCCGTTCACGATCGGCACGACCGACGTCGATCCGGAAATCGCCCAGATCGCAGGGCCGCAGCTGGTCGTGCCCGTCAACAACGCCCGCTACGCGCTGAATGCCGCCAACGCGCGCTGGGGCAGCCTCTATGATGCGCTGTACGGCACGGACGTGCTCGGCGACCCGCCAAGCGGCGGCGGCTACGATCCCGAGCGCGGGACCCGAGTGATCGCCTGGGGTCGCGCTCTGCTCGACGAGATCGCGCCACTGACGGACGGCAGCCACGCCGACGTGACGGTTGGCCGCGTCGAGAACGATGCCTTGGTCACCGACCGGGGTACCCTGGCCAATCCGGGCCTGCTTGCAGGCTGGCGCGAAGGCGGTATTCTGCTTCGTAAGAATGGGCTGCACCTCGAAGTTCGGTTCGACCGCGAACACCCAATTGGCCGAACCGACCAAGCCGGCGTCTACGACATCGAGCTGGAAAGCGCGGTAACGGCGATCATGGACTGCGAGGATTCAGTCGCGGCGGTTGATGCGGAAGAGAAGATCGGAGTTTACCGGAACTGGCTCGGCCTGATGCGGGACGACTTGCGCGCTTCGTTTGTGAAGGGCGGCAAGCAGTTAGAGCGGATGCTAGAGCCGGACCGCACCTACACTACACCGGGCGGCGGGACGCTAACGCTCAAAGGCCGCGCGCTTCTCTTCGTGCGGAATGTCGGCCACCTTATGACAAACCCGATGATGCGGCTCGACGGCGAGGAGGTGCAGGAGGGCCTCGCCGACGCGGTGATTACCTCATTGTGCGCGCTTCATGACGTCAATGGCGCGCGCGCCAACAGCCCCGCCGGCTCGATCTACATCGTCAAGCCGAAGATGCATGGGCCCGAAGAGGCGGCCTTCGCGAACCGACTTTTGGACCGGACGGAGAACCTGCTGGGCTTACCGCGCCACACGATCAAGATCGGCGTGATGGACGAGGAGCGGCGGACCAGCGTCAACCTCGCCGCTGTGATTGCGGAAGTACGGGATCGAGTCGTGTTCATCAACACCGGCTTCCTCGACCGCACCGGCGACGAGATCCACACATCGATGCAACTTGGTCCGGTGATCCGAAAGGCGGAGATGAAGGGCGCCGCCTGGCTCAAGGCTTACGAGGACAACAATGTCGATGTCGGCCTCGACTGCGGCTTCGCCGGCCGGGCGCAGATCGGCAAAGGCATGTGGGCGATGCCGGACCGCATGGCCGAGATGCTCCAGACAAAGATCGCGCACCCCCTCGCCGGCGCCAGCACCGCCTGGGTCCCCTCCCCCACCGCAGCCACGCTCCACGCCATTCATTATCACCGGGTCGATGTCCCTGCGCGGCAGCGGCAGCTTGGGGGACGCAAGCCGCGCCTGCACGACATGCTCGCGATCCCGATCGCCACCGGACGAAACTGGTCCGCCGACGAAATCCGGGAAGAGATCGACAACAACGTCCAGGGCATCCTCGGTTATGTGGTGCGATGGATCGATCAGGGCGTGGGCTGCTCCAAGGTGCCGGACATCCACGATGTCGGCCTGATGGAGGACCGCGCGACTTGCCGCATCTCCAGCCAGCATCTCGCCAACTGGTTGCGGCACGGCGTTGTCACCCCGGATGAGGTTGGAGCCTCGCTCAGGCGGATGGCGGCGGTGGTCGATCAGCAGAATGCGGGCGATCCGCTCTATCGTCCGCTCACGTCCGACAGCGTCGCGTATCGGGCGGCTTCTGCGCTGATCTTCGAGGGCGAGCGGCAGCCGTCCGGCTACACGGAACCGGTGCTCCACGCACACCGGCTCCGGCTCAAGGAGGGCGCGCAATGAGCAGGGCTGCGCAAAACAGCGGCACGATCGCCGTCCGGGAAGCCCACCGCTTCTCCGAGGCCGGTCTCGAGCGCTGGCTTGAAGCCAACGTCCCCGGCTACGCAGGCCCGCTCGAAATCGAGCAGTTCAAGGGCGGACAATCCAACCCGACCTACAAGCTGACGACGCCGACCCGCAGCTACGTCCTGCGCCGCAAGCCCCCCGGCAAGCTCCTGCCCGGCGCCCATGCGGTCGATCGCGAGTATCGCGTCATCTCAGCGCTCCACCGGCAAGGCTTCCCGGTCGCCGAGCCGGTTGGGTTGTGCGAGGATGAAAGCGTCCTCGGAACGCCCTTCTACGTGATGGCGCTGGTGGAAGGCCGCATCTTCTGGGAAGCGCATCTCCCGGAAATCGCACGCGAAGAGCGGGCGGCCTATTTCGACGCGATGAACGCAACCATCGCGGCGCTGCACGGCATCGATCCGGATGCCGCGGGCTTGGCCGACTATGGCAAGCCCGGCAATTATTTCGAGCGGCAAATCGGGCGCTGGTCCAGGCAGTATCTGGGCGATACCGAGGCCGGCCGGGTGCCCGCAATGGATCGGCTGGCAGAGTGGCTCCCTGCCAACGTCCCGACGGACGAGCCGCGCGCCCGCATCATCCACGGCGATTATCGTTGCGACAACATGATCTTCCAATCGAGCGAGCCGCGTGTGCTGGCGGTTCTCGACTGGGAGCTGTCGACGCTCGGCCACCCGCTCGCCGACTTTTCCTACCATCTGATGATGTACCGGATGCCGGCCGGCATCACCGCCGGGCTGGCCGGGCTCGACCTGCCCGCTCTCAATATTCCGAGCGAAGCCGAATATGTCGCCGCCTACTGCGCCAGGACCGGCCGGGACGGCATCCCCGATCTCGATTTCTATATCGCGTTCAACATGTTCCGGCTGTGCGCGATCCTGCATGGGATCAAGGGCCGGGTCGCGCGCGGGACTGCCGCCTCCGCCCACGCCGAGGCCGCCGCGGCCGGGCTGGAAGTCCTGGCCGAGCTTGCCTGGAGCCAGGCGCAGCGCGCGGGCGCCAGGTGAGTGCGCCCGATCGCGGTGGACTTGGGGCCGGGAAGGTCTAGTCTCCTGTTGAGTCGAGCGGCGCTCGGCCGAAGCCGCGAAGGGTGCGCGGAGGGGGTCTGAAGGGTGAAAGTCGAACCAATCGCCGTTCCAGCCTGGCGCAAGCGCCTCCGCCGGCTGATCAAGCAGATCGGCGTCGTCCGGCTGATCGTCACCGGCCTCTTCCTGATCGTTGCTTTGTTGTTCGCCCGCTTCGGCTGGGCCATTCCGCTCAATCTCGAAGGCGAGCGCGCGCTGTACGACATGCGTGTCATCCTGACCGCGCCGAAAGTAGACCAGGATCCGCGGATCGCGCTTGTCGTGTTCACCGACGAGACGCTGAAGCGGGTGGAGAAGCGATCACCGCTCGATCGCAAGACGCTGGCCGACGCGCTGACCGCGATCGACGCGATGAACCCGAAGGCGATCGGGATCGATATCCTGATCGATCAAACGCAGCGCGAGGACCCGATCCTGATCGAAGCGTTCCGGCGGATGAAGACACCGACTTACCTCGCCTACGCCTCCAACGCGACCAACCCGGAGCAGATCGAGGTCTGGCAGGAAGAGTTTCTGACCAACTTCATCAAGCAAGCCGGCACCGGCGGCGCGGTCCGGCCGACCAGCATCCGGCTTTCCACGGACCCCGACAATGTGATCCGCCGGTGGCCCGCCCACCCGCGGGGGCTTCCCGACCTGTTCGCGACATCGCTTGCGCCGTTCCGGCCGGCGTTCAAGGACTATCAGCGCTCGATCACGTTCCGGCTGCCGAAGAGCGAGGAATATCCGGTCTTTTCGAAGCTGCCGATCGATCTGTTCGCCAGCGAGCTCGCACCCGCGATGCGTTCCCAGATCGAGGGCCGGTACGTGCTGATCGGCGGCGATATCCAGGATCTCGATGATTACGAGACCCCCATGTACCGCGGCAATGGCCAGATGACGAAGGGCCTGGAAGTGCACGCGCACTTGCTTGCCCAGCTGCTCGACGGCCGCATGCCCGGCCAGATCTCAGGCTGGTCGCTGTGGCTCGCCGCCTTGTTCATCGTCATTGCCGGCGGGCTGACCAGCCTGCTTGAAGTGCGCGGCGGGAAGCTCGTGCTGATCCTGATCGCGCAACTGATCTTCTTCGCGGCGTTACCCTTCTATCTCCAGGCCAACAATGTCGACACGCTGGGCCTGCCGGCAGCAGGCTGGGGCGTGGGCTGGGCGATCGCCTTCGCATCCGTGCTGAGCATGGAACGGGCGGTCGGCGCCGAGCAACGGCGCTTCGCCCAGTCGGCGCTTGGCAAATATCTGCCGCGCGACATAGCCGAGCAGATCGTACGCGACCCGGACCGGCTCGAGCTTCGCGGCGAGAAGAAGCAGATCTATGCCATGTTCACGGATCTGGAGGGCTTCACCAAACTCAGCCACGCAATCACTCCCGAGCAGCTGTCCAACCTGCTCAACACCTATCTCGACGTGCTGAGCGAGACCGTGCTCAAGCACGGCGGCACCATCGACAAATTCGTCGGCGACGCGGTGGTCGCTTTCTGGGGCGCTCCCATCGCTCGCCAGGACGATGCCGAACGGGCGGTGAGGGCGGCCGTCGCCATGTACGAGGCCGGGGAGGAGTTCCGGCGTCGCGCTCCCGCCGACATGCCCGCGATCGGCTGCACCCGCGTCGGCCTGCATCGCGGCGAGGCTGTGGTCGGCAATTTCGGCGGGGAGGGCCGCATCCAATATACCGCGCTCGGCGACGGCATGAACACTGCGGCGCGACTCGAATCGGCGAACAAGTCGCTCAAGACGACGGTTCTCGTCAGCACGGAGGCCAAGGCCGAATCAACGCTGGACATATTCCGCCCGATGGGGCGCATCGTGCTGAGCGGTCGCGCGACGCCTGTCGAAGTTTGGGAGCCGGTCCCGCAAATGGACGCGGAACTGCGCCTTGAACTGGTAAAGCTCTGGGAAAGGTTCGATAGCGGAGAGGCAAGTGCGATCACGGAACTGGCCGAGCTTGCGACTCGCCACAAGGAGGATGCCGCTCTCGCCAATTTCGTGTATCGCATTCGGGAGGCAGGTCCGGGAGGACACTTTGTTTTGGGGTCAAAGTAGAATGAGCATTCGCTATCTTACAGCCGCAGTCGCGCTGGGCCTTGCGACAGCATCATCGGCCGCAGTGCTGGTGGTCCGCTCCTCCGGACCGTCGGCGCGAAGCTTCCCGCCCGGCAAGTCCCTGGACGACAATGGCAAGATCGCGCTCAAGGCCAACGACACGCTCGTCGTCCTGGACGCGCGCGGCACCCGAACCCTGAAAGGGCCCGGCACTTTCACCCCTGGCGGACCGGCCAAGGCTGCCGGCGCCATGTCATCGCTGGGAGCGGTGACCGGCGCGAATAGAGGCCGAGCCCGGGTCGGGGCGGTACGCAGCGTGGGGCTCGGTTCTGCAAGGCCGAGCATCTGGCACATCGACGTTTCGAAGACCTCCAACATGTGCGTGGCCAGTCCAGCTGGCTTGAGCATGTGGAGGCCGGATGCGTCCAAGGCTGCGGTGATGACGCTGTCGGGCGAGCAGCCCGGAACGAGTCGGCAGCTGAAATGGGCCGCGGGCCAGCGCACCCAGAGCTGGCCGACCGACCTGCCGATCAGCAACGGCGCCGGTTATCGGTTGAGCTGGGAGGGCTCGGCTGTGCCGACCCGGATCCAGTTTCGCACGCTGGCGACCCGGCCATCCGCACTCGAGGACACGGCTTCCAAGCTGATCCAGAACGGCTGCACGGCGCAGCTCGACCTGCTGATCGAAACCGCCAGACTACCAGAAGCCGGGGCGACGCCGACCGGCTGACCGGGTCGGACTGGCCATGGAAGACATCGCCGCCGCTCTGTCCCCTGCAGGACTGCTCGGCCAGCTGCCTTTCCTGTTGCTGATCGCGGCAATATTGTCGGCCCGGGTGGACCGCACGCGGCGGCTGGTCGCGACGGCTGCGGCGGTCGGCCTGATCCACGCCCTCGCCGTGCAGGGCAGCCCGGTCGCGGCGCTCTGGTGGGGCTTGCTGTTGGGGGCGGCGTTGCTCGTGATTGGGCGCGGCGTCGTTGCGGACACCCGCAGCCGCTTCAGCGAGGAGGAAGAGGGAATGCTGCGTGGGGCGCTGTCCAGCCTTCCCCGCAGCCGCGCCAGGCACTTGCTCGACCAGGGCTTCTGGCTGAACGGAAGCGAGGGCGACGTATTGGTTCGGGAGGACGAGCCCGTTTCCCACCTCTACTATCTTGCCCAGGGGCAGGCGCAGGTGATGAGCCATGGTCGCCGCATCGCCACCTGCGGCGCGGGCGAGTTGATTGGAGAAGTGGCGATTCTGTCCGGAGATCAGGCGACCGCTACGGTGGTGCTCGACAGCCCCGCCCGATTCTGGTGTGCGCCGGCGGCGGTGCTGCAGCCTTATCTTCTCACTCATGAGGATGTCCGGCACGCGCTTGAACAGGGCTTCGCCGTGTCGATCAAGAACAAGCTCAGGCAGAGCAACGAGCGCATCGCCGGAGCCGGCGGAGCCGTGACCGAGCCGGCCGGCGTTAACCAAGTGTGACCTGGACAACGCACTGACGGCCGAAGTCGCCGCTGGCTGGCACAGATCAGGAACGCTGCCCGATCCTATCGCGTTTTGAGCGCGATAGGAGAATCGGCCGATGTTTCAGAACGCCTATGCCTTGTTCTTCCTTGCCGCTCTTGCCGGTTCTGCCGTCGCGCTGTGGGCGTTGCTTCGTGCCCATGGAAGGGAAGTGATCGCCGTCCTTCGCGGGCAGACGCCGCACTTGCCTCACACCCCTGCCCGCCCCCGCCGCGCCCGAATCCGCTCTGGACGCCGTCTGGCGTTCGCGCCGGTCACCTTCAGCATCTGCCGCATCTAGCCTGGGATCGGGGGGCACGAGCTCTGTATGGGCTGGCGACCGGACAATAGTCTCGGTACCTGGACAATCCTGCTCGTCCTGTTCGGGCTCGTCCTTCTGATCCTGCTGTTCCTGGTCGGCTTCCTGTCGCTCTTCGCGATCAGGCGCTGACCATCACTCCCCCATGTAGCGCAGCGCCGCTCCCGCGCCCCGGCGGATGACGAGGTTACGGATCTCGGTCATGTCCTCCATCGCGAAGCGGACGCCTTCGCGACCAAGTCCCGAATCCTTGACGCCGCCATAGGGCATATTGTCGACGCGGTAGGAGGGCACGTCGTTGATGACCACGCCGCCGACGTCGAGGTGATCCCAGGCGTCGAACATCTTGAACAGATCGCGCGTGAAGACGCCGGCCTGCAGGCCGAACTTGGAATCGTTCACCT
The DNA here is from genome assembly GCF_036387615.1 of Allosphingosinicella sp. Taxonomy (GTDB): domain Bacteria; phylum Pseudomonadota; class Alphaproteobacteria; order Sphingomonadales; family Sphingomonadaceae; genus Allosphingosinicella. Next base: position 88,733 of record NZ_DASVTH010000029.1, on the reverse strand, counting down.
CGGCCAGGGCGTCGGCAAAGCGGGTGAACTTCGAGAGGACCGCAACCGGGCCGAAGGCTTCCTCCACCACCACGGTGGCGGAGCGGTCGACGTTCTCGAGCAAGGTCGCTTCCAGCATCGCACCGTCGCGCTTGCCGCCGCAGAGCAGGGTCGCTCCGCCCTGGACGGCTTCCTGTATCCAGCCGTCGAGGCGCTTGGCCTCCTTGAGGTCGATCATCGGGCCGACGAAGGTATCGCGGTCATGCGGATTGCCGGCGATGAGCTTGCCGGCGCGGGCAACCAGGCGATCGCGCAATTCGTCATAGATGTCGGCGTGGATGATGATGCGCTGGACGCCGATGCAGGACTGGCCGGACTGGTAGAAGGCGCCGAAGATGATCCGCTCGACCGCGTCGTCGAGATCGGCGTCCGCATCGACGATCACCGCGGCATTGCCGCCGAGCTCCAGCACCACCTTTTTCTTGCCGGCCTTGGCCTTCAGGTCCCAGCCGACGCCGGGGGAGCCGGTGAAGGAGAGCAGCTTGAGGCGATCGTCCTCGGTGAACAGGTCGGCGCCGTCGCGGCTCGCCGGCAGGATCGAGAAGGCTCCCTTCGGCAGGTCGGTCTCGGCGAGGACTTCGCCCATGATAAGCGCGCCGAGCGGCGTGCGGCTCGCCGGCTTCATCACGAACGGACAGCCGACCGCGATCGCTGGCGCGACCTTGTGCGCGGCAAGGTTGAGCGGGAAGTTGAATGGCGAGATGAAGCTGCACGGCCCAATCGGCACGCGCTTCCAGATGCCCACATAGCCCTTGGCGCGCTTTGAAATGTCGAGCGGCTGGACCTCGCCCGTCATGCGCACGGATTCCTCCGCCGCGATTCGGAAGGTATCGATCAGGCGAGAGACCTCCCCTTCCGCGTCGTTGATCGGCTTGCCCGCCTCGACACAAAGCGCATAGGCGAGCTCGTCGAAGCGCTCGGTAAACCGGTCCACGCAATGCTGCAGCACCGCCTGCCGCTCATAGCTCGCCATTCGCGCCATCGGCTCGGCCGCTTCCACCGTCGCGGCGATACCGGCATCGATCGTCTTCGCGTCCGCCAATGCGCAGCGGAACGCGACCTCGCCCGTATACTTGTCGGTGACTTCGAGATCGGTGTTCGGCTGCTGCGCCTCGTTGGCGAGGTAGAGCGGGTAGACGTCCTTGAGCTTCGTCATCGTCTTATCCCCCGCCTCAGCCCATGTGCGACAGTTTGGCGCTGAGCTCCTTGATTTCCTTGTTCAGGATGCGGTCGTTGTCGGCATAATCGACCGGACAGTCGATCAGGTGCACGCCCTCGCTGTTCAGGCACTGGTTCAGCAGGTCCGGCAGCATCTCCGCGCTGGTCACGCGGTGGCCGTAGGCGCCGTAGCTTTCGGCATATTTCACGAAGTCGGGATTGCCATAGGTCAGGCCCCAATCCTTGAAACCCATATTCGCCTGCTTCCAGCGGATCATGCCGTAGCTGTTGTCGTTCAGGATCAGCACGGTGATGTTGAGCTTGAGGCGGACGGCCGTCTCCATCTCCTGGCTGTTCATCATGAAGCCGCCGTCGCCGCAGATCGCCATCACCTTGCGGTCGGGATAGACCATTGCGGAGGCCATCGCGGAAGGCAGGCCCGCGCCCATCGTGGCAAGCGCATTGTCGAGGAGCACGGTGTTGGGCTGGCGCGCGTTGTAGTTGCGGGCGAACCAGATCTTGTACACGCCATTATCCAGGCAGATGATGCCGTCGGCCGGCATCGCTTGGCGGACTTGCTTGACGAGGCAGGCGGGGAAGATCGGGAAACGCATGTCGTCGCACATCGAATCGGTGTGCTCGATCTCCGCCTTGCGTGCTGAAAGCATGCGATCGAATTTCCAGCTGCCGGACGGGACGATGTCCTGCTTGATCTGCCAGATGGCGTTGGCGATGTCGCCGATCACCTCGATCTGCGGGAAATAGACCGGGTCCACTTCGGCCGTCTTGGTCGAGACGTGGATCACCTGGGTGCCGCCCTGCTTCATGAAGAAGGGCGGCTTTTCGATCACGTCGTGGCCGACATTGATGATGAGGTCGGACGCCTCGATCGCGCGGTGGACGAAGTCGCCCGCCGACAGCGCCGCACAGCCAAGGAACAGCGGATGCGTTTCGTCGAGCACGCCCTTGCCGAGCTGGGTGGTGAGAAACGGAATGCCGGTCTTCTCGACAAGCTGGAGCAGCATGCGGCTCGTCATCTTGCGGTTGGCGCCCGCGCCCAGCACCAGGATCGGCGCCCGCGCTTGCTCGATCCGCTTGACGGCGGCGCGGATGCCCTTCTCGTCCGCGTTCGGGCGGCGGTGGACACTGGGCTTGAGCGGCACCGCGTCCGTCTCCTCGTCGGCGATGTCCTCGGGAAACTCGATGTGAGTCGCGCCGGGCTTCTCCTCTTCGGCCAGACGGATCGCCTCACGGATCCGGCTCGGGATGTTGTCGGATGAGGCGAGCTGGTGCGTGAACTTGGTGATCGGCCGCATCATGTCGACTACGTCCAGGATCTGAAACCGGCCCTGCTTGGACTTCTTGATCGGCTTTTGGCCGGTCACCATCAGGATCGGCATTCCGCCCAGGAAGGCATAAGCGGCAGCGGTCACGAAGTTGGTCGCGCCCGGCCCCAAGGTGGCCATGCAGACGCCGGTCTTTCCCGTGTGTCTTCCGTAAGTTGCGGCCATGAAGCCGGCGCCCTGCTCGTGCCGGGTCAGGATCAGCTTGATCTTGGTGGAGCGCGATAAGCTGTCCAGCATGTCCAGGTTTTCTTCACCGGGCACGCCGAAGATATATTCGACCCCCTCTTCTTCCAGGCACTGGATGAACAGGTCCGAGGCTTTGGTCATGTCGCCGGTCTCCGCTGTTATGGTTCACTCTACGCCAGGCTTGAAGCACAGCGGGCGAGCGGAGACTCGTGTTTGGATTTCCCCATTCCCCCTGCCCCATCCTCTATCGGGCTTTGTCTGGGCTGTCACCCTGACTGATCGCCTGTTCAGGTTGTGCTTGAAAGGCGTCCTCAACTTGAACATAGTCCGGCTCGGGTAAGCAGCCGGCTCGGAGTCTCACGAGCCGGCGATGGGGGGTTTCGAGATGGGGCGCAGCCGGAATCTGGCGATTGTAGCCGCGAGCACATGCCTGTTGCTCGCGCTGCTGGTTGTGCTCGTGTTCCGGCCTGAAGGCGCGCAGGCGACCGCGCAGGCCCAAAGTAGCGGCGTCCACGTCGGCGTCGCCTCATGCTCAGGATCCACCTGCCACGGCCGCAGCGAGCCGACCGGCAAGGTCGTTCGCCAGGACGAACTCATGATCTGGCAGGACGAATCATCGCCGGCCGGCGCGCACAGCCGCGCCTGGCGTGTGCTGCAATCGCAGCGCAGCCAGGCGATCGCCCGGCGTCTAGGCAAGGCATCGGCCACGACCGAGCCGATGTGCCTGGGCTGCCACGCCACGCCGGCTGCGGCCAATGCTCGCGGCGGACGCTTCCAGACCTCCGACGGCGTCGGCTGCGAGAGCTGCCATGGTCCGGCTTCAGGCTGGCTCTCCTCGCATTATGCAGTCGGAGCCAGCCACGCGCAGAATGTGGCGCGGGGCCTCGTGCCGCTCGAGAATCCGCGCGCCCGGGCGGACAAGTGCCTCGATTGCCACTTCGGCAGCGCCCAGGACGGGCAGTTCGTCACGCACCGGATCATGGCGGCCGGCCATCCGCGCATCGCCTTCGAGCTCGACCTGTTCACGACGCTTCAGCAGCACCACAATGAAGATGCCGATTACGCGCAGCGCAAGGGCCGCTCGAACGGCATCCAGCAATGGGCGGTGGGCCAGGCGCTCGCCCTCGAGCGGTCACTCGCGCTTTATTCCAATCCGCAGCGCGGCACCGAAGGCGTGTTCCCCGAATTCTACTTCTTCGATTGCCACACTTGCCACCGTCGGATTTCGGATAATCCGAATTTCGAGCCGACCGCGCTCGACAATCCGGCCCGTCCGATCCCGGAAGGCATGCCCGCCTACAATGACGAGAACATGATCATGCTGGCGGCGGCGGCGCGCGTGGCCGCTCCCGGCGTTGCGCAACGATTGGAGCGCGACAGCAGGGCGTTCCATCAGGCGATCGCCAAGGACCGGCCTTCCGCAGTGGCCGCGGCCGGCCGTCTGCGTGAAACGGCACGAGCGCTCGGCACCGCTTTCTCCACTGCGCCGATGGGGCGGCAACAGGCGTTCGCAATCATCGACGCGATCACCAGCAACGCGATTTCCGAGCGTTACACGGATTATGCCGGCAGCGTGCAAGCCGTGATGGCGACGGATACGCTGCTCTCCGCGCTGGTCAATTCGGGCCAGGTCAACGCGCAGGCGGTGAACGCCATCCGCGCCGACATCAACAGCGCCTACCGCGCCGTGCGCGATCCGAACGATTACCAGCCGCGCGACTTCCGGGCGAGCCTCGGGCGCGCGGCAGGCGCCATCAGAAGGCTGAAATAATGCGTGCCACCAGTTTGATCACCATTGCAGCCATGCTGCTCGCCTCGTGCGGCGGCGGCGGCGGCGGTGGCAGCCCCTCGCCGACGCCCCCGCCCACCTCGACGCCCGGCCCTTCGCCTACACCCACTCCGAGCGGCGTCTTTGCCGTTCCGGCGCAGGAGGCGCTGACCGCGGCCGAGGTGCAGCGGATCATCGCGCAGGCAGCGGCCGAGGCAACCGCGCAAAACTCGCCCGCCTCGATCGCAGTGGTCGACCGGGTCGGCAATGTACTTGCCTTTTACGTGATGAACGGGGCGAACCTGCGTCTCAAGGTGCCCGATGTGCCGGGCCCGGAGTTCGACCTGCAGGGCGCCGACCTCCCCGCTCCGGCCGCGGCCGCCGGCGCGATCGCCAAGGCGATTACAGGGGCCTATCTGTCCTCGGCAGGCAACGCATTCTCGACGCGCACCGCCAGCATGATCGTGCAGGAGCATTTCCCGCCGTCCCGTGTCGCAGTCGGACTTGAAAGCGGGCCCTTGTTCGGGGTGCAGTTCAGTCAGTTGCCCTGCTCCGATCTCAACTCACGCTTCAATGGCAATCAGGGGGCGGCGGCCTTCATCGGCCCGAAACGCTCGCCTCTGGGCCTGGCCGCAGACTCCGGCGGGCTCCCGCTCTATAAAAACGGCGTGGTGGTAGGCGGGATCGGCATCATGGCCGACGGCGTGTACGGCTTCGACCGCGAAATCCAGGACATAGACAAGGAAGCGGAGGAGATCATCGCCCTGGCCGGGGCTCAGGGCTTCGCCGCCCCCGACGAGGTTCGCGCCGAGCGGATCACGGTCGACGGCACGCAATTGCGCTTCTCGGACGCAACGCCAGCCGACTTCAGGAGCAATCCCGGTTCCCCTCCGGCCTTTGGCAGCCTGCCGGGCCAGCTGGTCTCCGTGCCGGCCTACTTCAACGCTGCGGGCGGAGTCGTCCCGGGCACGCCCTATGGGGCCGAAGCCTCAGGATATCGCCGCTCTACCCCCGCCGAATTCTCCAACGTCGACGCGTTCGTGCTGACCAACGGCTCCGGACAGAACCGCTTTCCGATTCGCGGAGCGACCGACGCCGGCACGGTATCGCAACCGCTGACCGAGGCGGAAGTGCGGGCCTTGCTCGAAGAAGCGTTCAAGATCCTGAGCGCGGCGCGCGCCCAGATCCGCCGTCCGCTCGACAGCCGCATGCAGGCCACGATTTCGGTGGTGGACACGAACGGTGCGGTGCTCGGCATCATCCGGTCGCCCGATGCGCCGATCTTCGGCACGGACGTGTCGCTGCAGAAGGCCCGCACGGCCAGTTTCTTCTCCAGCGCGCGAGCAGGCACTCTGATCGAGGCGAACCCCAGTGCGGACGTGCGCATGTTCGCAGGCGCTCTGCGCAGTCAGACCGGCGATCCGCAGGTACTCTCAGGCAAGTTCGCGATCACGAACCGCGCCGTCGGCAACATCTCCCGGCCCTACTTCCCGGACGGTGAAGTCGGGCGTCCGCCCGGCGCGCTGTCGCGGCCTATCCAGAGCTTCAACCCGTTCTCGACGGGGCTGCAATCGGCGCTGGTGCTCAACAACATCCTCGCCCATGTCGGCGCCCTGCTGTCCGGCGGGCCGGACACTCCGGCGCGCTGCACCCAGACGCCCGATGTGGCGCCGGGCCAGAACCCGCTCCAGAACGGCATCCAGATTTTCCCGGGCGGCGAGCCGATCTACCGCGGCGGACAGCTGGTAGGTGGGATCGGGGTATCGGGGGACGGTATCGACCAGGACGACATGGTCGGCTTCCTGGGCCTGCATAATGCAAGCATGCGCGTTGGCATCGGCAATGCCGATCCGGCGATCCGGTCCGATCGCATCGAAGTGCCCGTCGGCGACGGGCGGGTGCGCCTGCGTTACGTGGGTTGTCCGTTCGCGCCGTTTATCGGCTCGAGCGAGCAGAATGTCTGCCAGGGGAAGTAGATGAAGGTCGGGGGGCCGCTCGTCGCATTGCTCGCTTCGGTCAGCGCCCCAGCGCTGGGAGCGACGCTCGAATTAGGTCCGGGCTCCGCAATCGGAGCGAGCCTCGGGGCGGTCGTCTCCAGCGAGACGGCCGAAGATCCCTCGGCGCTGGCGATCACCGCCCAAGGCGCTGCGCAACCATCGCTGCCGCAACCCGCTCCAGGCGACCAGGCGCCGCCCGCAACACAGCCCGAGTCGCAGGCCGATGTCGGCCGCAACGCCGAGGATCCCATGATCGAGGGCCGGCGCCGCCCGGGTGTCGAGCAGCGCGATCTTCCCGATCGGGTGACGCAGGACAATCCCGGCGCGGTGCGCGCGCCCCCGCCGGAGGCTTTCCCGACCGATCAGATCCCGGTCCCCGACCGCTGGCGCCTGATCGAGACGCTCGGCATCGTTCGCGAGCGCTGGTACGACCCGTACAACCAGAACACGTACAAGGGCGACCGGCCGATCTGCATTCGCAGCCCGGATCTGGACGCCAAGCGCGCAGCCGAGGGCCGGCCGCCCTGCCGCACGCCGACCTGGCTCAACCTCAAGACGGACGAGTGGTTCCTGCCGATCAGCGTCATCTCCGATACGGTGATCGAGCCTCGCACCTTCCCGATCCCGGTGGGGGTGCAAACTACGAACCAGCCCGATCGCAACGACGTCTTCGGGAAGAATGACAGCCTGGTGGTGGCGCAGACATTCATCTTGAGCGCCTCGCTGCTGAAGGGCTCAACCGCTTACAAGCCGCCGGACATCGAGTATCGGATCGCACTCGCCTTCCAGGCCAATTACGTCGATCTGTCCGAAAAGCGCGTGCTGTTCGTGGAGCCGTCGAAAGGCACGGACCGACTCGACAGCTGGATCGGCTTACAGGAACTGTTCGTCGACTATCACCTGCGCAACGTCTCCGACCGGTTCGATTTCGACTCGGTCCGGGTTGGGATCCAGCCCTTCCAGTTCGATTTTCGCGGCTTCCTGTTCCAGGATCAGCAGCTTGGGCTGCGGCTGTTCGGCAATCGCGACAACAACCGCTTCCAGTACAATCTCGCGGCGGTCTGGCAGCTCGAGAAGGACACCAATTCGGGGCTGAACGACGTCACCGAAATGCCGCGGCAGAGCTACGTCTTCCACGGCAACGTCTACCGTCAGGACTTCCCGATGGTTGGGCTGACCTCGATGGCGAGCATCACCTACAACATGAACCGCGAGCGCGGCGACATCGAGGTCGACGACAACGGCTTCCCCGTCCGCCCGGCGCTGATCGGCAACCTGCGCGCGCGCAATTACGACGTTGTTTATCTCGGCTACGGCGTCGACGGCCGGATCGGGCGCTTGAACGTCAGCGCGCAGGCCTATGGCGCGTTCGGCGAAGATCGGCGCAACATTTTCACCGGCAAGAATGCGGACATCCGTTCCTGGTTCTTCGCGGTCGAGCCCAGTTACGACGTTGACTGGGTGCGCGTTCGCGGCGCGTTCCTGTTCGCCAGCGGCGACGGCAAGCCGTTCAACAACGTTCAGAGCGGCTTCGACTCGATCTTCGAGAACCCGATCTTCGCGGGGGCCGACACCAGCTACTGGATCCGGCAGACGATCCCATTCGCAGGCGGCGGCCGAGCCGTATCGATCAACGGCCGTAATGGCATTCTGAATTCGCTGCGATCATCGAAAGAAGAGGGCCAGTCAAACTTCGTCAATCCCGGCACGGTGCTGGTCGGCGTCGGCGCGGATTTCGACATCAGCCCGCAATTCCGAATATCGACCAACTTGAACCATCTCTGGTTCCACAAGACCCAAGTCTTGGAAACATTGCGCACCGAAGGCACCATTCCGAGCGCGATTGGGTTCGATCTTTCGGCTGCGGCGATCTGGCGTCCCAAGTTTACGCAGAATCTGGTCTTCCGGCTGTCGGGCGCCGTTCTGGAGAAAGGTGCGGGATTCAAGAATTTGTTCGACAATTTCGATGGCGATAAGCGCTATGTTTCCGTTCTCTTAAACGCTATCCTGACCTACTGAGGGGTTGGGGAATGCTCACGGGTCGAATCACCAAGCGGGTCCTTGCTGGGGCGGCGTTGGCCGTGTCCGCGCTGTTTGGCGCAGGGCATCTGATCGCGGCGGAAACCGAGAAGCCGATCGAGCGCGACTACAGCCTCGTCCGCGCGGCCGCGGCTCCGCGTACGCAGGATTGGGACCAGGCCGACGCAAAGAGCGCGGGCTGCGTCAGCTGCCACACGGCAAGCGATGCAAAGACCATGCACAAGTCCACCGCGGTCGTTCTGGGCTGCGCCGATTGCCACGGCGGAAATGCGTCGATCGTCGCGACCGACGTCTCGAACCACAATTCACCCGCCTACGTCGCGCTCCGCGACAAGGCCCACGTGCTGCCCAAATACCCGAAGGCCTGGCACTGGCCGTCCAGCGCCAATCCGAAACGCAGCTATACTTTGCTTAACAAGGAATCGCCGGAATACGTCAAGTTCGTCAACCCGTCGGATTACCGCGTCGCCCGCGAAGCCTGCGGCGCGTGCCATATTGAGGTGATCGAAGCGGCCGAGCGCTCGATCATGGCGACGGGCGCGATGCTGTGGGGCGGCGCCGCCTACAATAACGGCATCGCGCCGTTCAAGAATTACGTCTTCGGCGAGGCTTATACCAAGGATGGAAAGCCGGCCAAGGTGGTCAGCCCGTCAGCGAACGGCGACGGCAAGCTGACGCAGCGCGAGGAGGCCCGCGGCGCGCTCGCGGCACTCTATCCGCTGCCGACCTGGCACGTCATCCCGCCGGCGGACGTGTTCCGCGTGTTCGAGCGCGGCGGACGCACGATCGGCACACAGTTCCCGGAAATCGGCCTCCCCTCCCCGTCCGGCAATATCCAGCGGCTCGAGGAATCGGGCCGGCCCGACATTCGCCAGTCGAACCGCGGCCCGGCGACCGGCCTTCGCGTCGCGATCCCGGTGCTCAACATCCACAAGACCCGTCTCAACGATCCGTTCATGTGGTTCATGGGCACCAACGACCAGCCTGGCGACTACCGTCAGTCCGGCTGCGCGGGTTGCCACGTAGTCTACGCAAACGACCGCGAGCCGCGGCACAGCCTCACCTACGCCAAGTTCGGCCGCGACGGGCAGACGGCGACGGTGGATCCCACCATTGCGAGCAAGATGGAGCCGGCTCACGGCGGCGGGCACGGGACGAGCAACGAGGAAGGCCTGCAGCACGGCGCGCTGAAAGGCGGCGCCGGCGAAAATCGCGCGCCTGCTCCGGAAGGCCATGGCGCGCCCAAGGACTCCAATCACGGGGCAGTCAAGGAGAAGGGCCATCCGATCGAGCACGTCTTCACGCGCGCGATCACCACCGCCCAATGCATGAACTGCCACATGCACCAGCCGAATATCTTCCTGAACTCGTACCTCGGCTACACGATGTGGGACTATGAGTCCGACGCCGACCTGCTCTGGCCGGGGCCTGAAAACCGCCTGACCCCGCCCGCGGGCCAGGAGGACAAGTACAAGAAGCAGAAATTCCCGACCGCGGCCGAAGTTCATGAAGTGCTGGATCGCAACCCGGAAGGCGCGGCGCCGCGCGGGCTGTGGGCCGACGTCGATTTCGTCCGCAACGTTTACGACGTGAACGACAAGGCGCGGCACACCCAGTTCGCCGACTATCACGGCCACGGCTGGAACTTCCGCGCGATCCTGAAGCGCGACCGCGAGGGCAATCTCCTCGACGAGAACGGCAACATGGCGACCTACGGGACCGAGACGGCCAGCATCGTGTCGCCGAACGATCCCGAGAAATTCCGCAAGTCCTGCGCCGCCTACAAGGACGAGAAGCAGCGCGCGCTGTGCGAAAGCACCGCCGACCACGGCAAGGAAGGCAAGTTCGTCCCCGCGGGGCTCAACCCAGGCAAGAGCGTCCACATGATGGACATCCATGCCGAGAAGGGCCTGCAATGCGCCGACTGCCACTTTGCGCAGGACAATCACGGCAACGGCTACATCTACGGCGAAGTCGCCAACGCGATCGAGATCGGCTGCAAGGACTGCCACGGCACTGCCAAATATTATCCCAACCTGCTGACGTCCGGCCCGGCGGCGCCGCCCAAGGGCACCAACCTGGCGCTGATCCGCAATGCCGACGGACGTCGCCGCTTCGAATGGATGCAGGGTCCGGACGGTCGCCGCGTGCTGATCCAGCGCTCGATCATTGACCCGGAGCTCGAATGGGAAGTGAGCCTGGTCAAGGACAGCGTCGACCGCGATCACCCGCAGTTCAGCATGAAGGCGGCGCGCGCCAAGCTCATGTCCAAGGCGGGCGCGGAGACCGGCAAGTTCGCCTTCGGACCGGGCGTTCCGGAGGGCGACCTCGCACACAAGGAAGAGGAGATGGCCTGCTTCACCTGCCATCTCAGCTGGACGACGTCCTGCGCCGGCTGCCACCTGCCGATCGAGGCGAACTGGAAGACGGTCAGCCACAAATATGAAGGGGTCGAGACCCGCAACTTCGCGACCTACAACCCGCAGGTCGCGCGCGACGAAATGTTCCAGCTTGGTCGGCATCAGACCACGAAGGGCAACATCGTCGCGCCCGTGCGCTCGACCTCCGCGCTGATCCTGTCCTCCACCAACATCAACCGCGAGCGCATCTACGTTCAACAGCCGCCGGTGAGTTCGATCGGCTTCTCGAGCCAGGCTTTCGCGCCGCACTTCCCGCACACGGTGCGCAAGACCGAGACCAAGACCTGCACGGACTGCCACGTCTCCGACAAGAACGACAACAATGCGATCATGGCGCAGCTGCTGCTGCACGGCACGAACTTCGTGAACTTCGTCGGCCTGCATGCCTTCGTCGGAATGGAGGACGGGTTCGAGGCGGTGCGCGTGACCGAGTGGGACGAGCCGCAGGCCGTAATCGGATCCTGGCTGCACCGCTACGCTTATCCCGATTACTTCAAGGCGCATGTCGAGAAGAACGGCCGCGAACTGATCGAGTGGACCCGCGGCAAGGCCTTCGACAAGGATGCGAAGTATAGCGGCGAGACCCAGGCGCTCGAGCAGTTCGCCAATGTGACGCAGGACACGAACGGCGCGGCCCGCTGTCTGCAACTGCGCGGCGAGTATATGTTCGTGGCCGAGGGGGCCGGCGGCTTCCGGGTCTATGACGTCGCTTCGATCGGCAACAAGGGGCTATCAGAGCGCTCGCTGACCGCGCCTTTCTCGCCGCTCGGCCAGGACACGCGGGTGGAGAGCAAGAATGCCACCTGCATGGCGATCGCTACCAACCAGCCGATCAGCCCCCAGCGCAACACCGAGCAGATGCGGCAGATGAACCAGGAGCAGCCGTTCCACCCCATCTACAATTACGCGGTGATCACGGACGCCGACGAGGGCCTGATCCTGACCGACATCAACACCTTCAACGATGCCGAACCGCGCAACAACTTCCTGAAGCGCGCCAAGCTGAAGAACGGCGGCACCGCCTGGAACGAAGGCGGTGTGCTGACCGGAGCGCGGCACATCACCCTTGCCGGCCACTACGCCTATATCACCGCGGCGGCAGGGCTGGTCGTGATCGATCTCAACGACCCGCTCAGCCCGAAGCACGTTGCAACGGTTCCGCTGACCGACGCGCGCGCCAGCGCGCTCCAGTTCCGCTACCTGTTCGTGACCGACGCTGAGGGCCTCAAGGTCATCGACGTCACCAACATGGCCAAGCCGCAGCTGGTGCCTGGCGCGATGGTGCCGCTGGCGGACGCGCGGCGCATCTATCTTGCCCGCACCTATGCCTATGTGGCCGCGAAGAGCCAGGGGCTCGCGATCGTCAACATCCGCAACCCGGAAGCGCCGTCCGTCTACCAGATGGTCGATCTCGGCGGCCGCATGAACGACGTCGAGGACGTGATCGTCGGCTCCACAAACGCGGCCCTGTTCGGCTACGTCGCCGACGGGCGCAACGGGATGAAGGTGCTGCAGCTCACCTCGTTCGACAGTCAGCCGAACCTGTACGGCTTCTCGCCTGCGCCCAAGCCCGAGCTGATCGCGTGGGTGAAGACGCCCAAGGCCGCCCTCGCCCTCTCCAAGGGCCTGGACCGCGACCGCGCCGTCGACGAGACCGGCGGCCAGATGGCGATCTTCGGCCGCCTCGGCTCCCGCCCCTTCACGCGGCCTGAGATGGAGCGGTTCTTCCTCAACAGAAGCGGCTTCCCCTACAAGGTGAACGACACTGGCTCCATGAGCGAGTGGGTGGCCTCGCGGATGGCAGCGCGGTAATCGGTCGGATTCGAGCGAAAGCCGAGGGCCAAGGGCGAAAACCGGAGGCCAAGGGCACAGAGCTGGAAGCGAAGTGACCCCGGTCCGTGAGGCGTGGATAGTCTTTGCGCTTCGCCCTAACCCGGTAACAAAAGGTGATGAACCGAGCTGATTGACGGGCCGACTGGTTGCTCAGCCCGTCTGCTTCTCCGCCACCAGCATCTGAACCAGCGGCTGCAGCGCGGGCTCGTAGCGGGCGAGGACGAGGTGGTCGCCGGCGGTGTCGTAATGCGAGATGAGCTCGGTGCCATTCCAATAGTGGATCGCGTAGCCTGGTGGATCGGCGACGATCATCGGGCGGCCGTCGGGAAGGTCGGGATCGATGCTGTCGAGATCGAGCGCGACCTGGGGCGCCGTAGACGGGCAGACGGATAGGCGAGTGCCAGCCCAGATCGTCGTGATCTGGCGGTGGAGATGGCCTGAAATCATGGCCACGATGTTCTTGTGCGCCGAGACGATCTCGCGCAGGCGCGCGATCCAGGCCGCGCCCGGATCCTCGGTCATCCAGCTGAGGCCCGTGGCGAGCGGCGGATGGTGGAGCGCGATGAGGGTAGGCCGGTCGGGCTGCTCGGCGAGGCGGGCGCGGAGCCAGTCCGCCCTGGTCTCGCAGAAACCGCCGCCGTGCCGTCCATCCTCCAGAGTGTCGAGGACCAGGATGCGTAGCGGATGCTCCTCGATCGCATATTGGATGAAGCCGTCGGCGTGCCCGGTGTCCGGAAACAGCGCCCGGAACGCGGCGCGCCCGTCGTGATTGCCCATCGCGTAGAAGATCGGGAACGGCAGGCCCGCCACCGCTTCCCTCAATCGGCGATAGGAGACCTCATCCTCGCCCGTATCGGCGAGGTCGCCGGTCGCGAGCAGGATATCCGGCCGCGGCTTCATCGCGACCAAGGTCCTCAGCGTCTGATCCAGCCGCTTGCGGTTAAACTCGTTCGGATTGTCCGGCTCGAAGCCGAGATGGACATCCGTAATCTGGGCGATCAGCATCCAGGGCCTAACGCTTCCCTTCCGCGACGGGGACCTGAGCAAGAGCGATTTTGCGAGGGGCGGAGGGCCCGCGCGCGATCACGTTCGTATCCTGCTTCTTGCCCCGGACGCGCTGGCGGATCAGTTGGGAAGGCGCGCCCTGATCCATGTGGAAGTCATGGCACATGGCGCAGCCCGACGGCACCGCCTTGGAAGTTGTCTCGCCGCCATGGCAATCGCGGCAGCCCATCACCGTGGAACTGGCGCTGGTCTGTAGCGGTGGGAGCAACAGGTCGGAGGAGGTAGCCGACTTGGTCGCGTCGTGGCAGGCGACGCAGGCCTGCTGGCCGCTGACGACATTCCCGTTCCTGAGCTCGACCGTCTCGTGCGGGCGGTGATCGAACCAGCCCTTGTGCATGTAGCGGACGGGGAAGGCGACGGGCGCGATCTTCGGGCGCCCACCGACGAAGCTCGCCGTGTGGCACTCGCCGCAGACGCCGTTTCCGGAGAAGGTGGCGCGCACCATGGCCTCGGTCTGCATCGGCACGGCCGCCGCGCCGCGCGCGACATCCTGGGAGCGGCGAATGAAGTTCACCTCGCCGGGGCGCTGGCGGGCATATTGCGCCACCGGCAGTCCGGCCGGACGATAAGCGCCGCGAGATTGGTAGAAGGAGCGGATGTCGGCGACGACCAGGTCGGGCCTGCCGTGGCTGAGCTCGCGCGTCGTGCCGCCGATCGTCTCGATGCCCAGGCTGTGGCACATCTGGCAATCCTGCTTCATGTTGACCGGCTGGAAGCGCGTGCCGGTCGGATCGGCATCATGGCAGTCTTTGCACGCGAGCGACTGGCCGAAGCCGAACTCTCCCCCGAGCCGCCGCGCCATCTGCGCGACGCCGTTGGTGGAGGAGAGATGCATGTCGTGCGGGAACTTCAGGTTGCTGTTCTCGCGCGGCTTGGCGTCGAAGGACACGCGCTGGAGCACGGGGCGATTGCCGTTCCAGCGGGTCAGCACCGCCGGCTGGAACTGCGGGTGAGAGGTTTCGAAATCCCCGGCATTGGCAAGCTTGGTATCGGGCAGCTTGTCCTTCAGCGTCGCATGACAATCGCTGCAGAAACGCTGCGCGGTCGCCGCCATCTGCGTGCGGCCTTCATGCTCCGTATGACAGTCGACGCAGCGGCCGGCGGGAATTCCGAACGTCTCTTTGAACGCGAGCTCGACCCTGCCCCACTGCGTCAGGTCCGGCTGCGAGCGCGCGATCCGGAACGGATCGGCGTGATTGTGGCTGGTCGCGTGGCATGACGCGCAGCTCTCGTCCCGCACCGCCTCGAACGCTTTGACGTGGCAGGCCTGGCAATTGTCCTCGAGCCCGGCGTGGGACAGCGAAAGCTTGCCGCTCGACCAAGTCGAATCCGGGTGGAACGCCTTTCCGCCGGCGAGCATCACCGGCGCTGTCGCGCTGTTGCCGCCGCCGCGCCCCTGATCGCGGCTTTCAAGGTAAGTCCAAACCGGCCAGGCGAGGAACACGGCCAGCACAGCCAAGGTCAGCGCATAAGCCGTCACGCGCTTGCCCGGCAGTACCGAAACAAGAGAGAATTCCCGCTCTGCGCTCTTATCGAGCCGGATGTCGGATTCCGTGATCTTCTCGACGTCGATCGCGATGTCGGCTGAGCCCGGCGCGGTTGGCTTGATCCGGAGCAGGTGGCTGGCGATCTTGATGTCGCCGCCTTGGGCCAGGTTGATCTTGCCGAAATTGGTCGAGCGGCCGTCCAGCTCGACGGTGAGGCCGCGCTCGGCCGAGACGCCGAGTTGACGCTCGTTGATGAGCTCGATCACGCAATGCTTGAGCGCGACGGCGAGGTCGTTCAGCCGAATGTCCATCTCGGGATCGCGGCCGATGCGAAGCAGGTCGTCGTTGATCCGAGAGGGGCGGACGATCTCCCGTCCCTCGGCGCTGTAGCTGATCTGGCGCAGCAGAAATGCCATCTGTTAGCCCCCGCTCACCAGTAGAAGAATACGCTGACGATGTGGGCCGCCAACGCCGCGATCAGGGCGAAAGTGACCGGCACGTGGATGAAGAGCCAGACTTCGAGCAGAGCCTTGATCTTCATATGCTTGCGAATACGGCCAAGCGCGGCCGCCTTGCGCTCCAGCAGGTTGACCACGGTCTCGAGCGCGTTCGCCTGCTCGCCTGTCGCGGTCGTCATGCGGCGCCGCATCTCGGTGAGCGCGCGTCGGTTCGGGCACTTGGAGTAGCGGCCCGACAAGCGCCTGATGAGGCCGGCCGCGAACGGGTTCTGGCCCGTCGAGCCGACCACCAGTTCGGTATCCTCCCCGGGCAGGGGCTGGGCGGCGAGCTGAAGCTGCCGGTCGATCTTGTAGACCGAGTCGACCATCTGCCCCTTGGTCATCTCCGCGCGATTGTCGCTGAGCTCATTTGGCAGCGTCGCGTAAACCGAGATGCCGTAAATGCCGGAGAAGATCACCAGCATCATCAAGGCGTAAGCCAGTGTGTGGACGTTCCAGCCGAACTGGAAGCCGGTGTGAAGCGTCGCCACCACGATCAGCGAGAGGCCGAGATAGACGTGAGCCGAGGTCCAGGCCTTCAGCGACCATCGGCCGCGCGTCATTGCGCGTTTGCGCACCCCAAGCATGGTCAGCCAGAGGATCAGCAGCGCGCCGATCGTGCCGAGCAGGTAGCCGTACCAGCTCCCGCCATTATGGCGCGGCTGCACGTCGATCGCGCCATAAGCGATCAGCGAGACAAGCGAGAGGACAAGCGCGATCTTGAGCCAGCGATAACCGCGATGGCGCAAGAAGGACTCGTGATTGGCCTCGCCGACTTCAGTGCGTGCTATTCCTCGCGTCGCCATGCCCCCGCCCCGCTCAGGCTTCCTGGCCCAGACGGGCCACTGTCAGGAATTCTTCCGGCGCAACGCGAATGGCGGCGCCGGTCGGGCAGGCGCGCACGCAAGCGGGCCCGCCCTTGATCCCGGAACACATGTCGCACTTGATCGCCTTCTTCGGAGTCTCCGGGCTGACTCGCTTCGCCGTCCACTTCTTTGGCGGCTCGCCGGGACCGGGGCCGATGCCTGCAATCAGCCAGGCAAGCAGGCCTGGCTTCTTGGGCGGCACTTTGTCGAGCCGGATGACGCCATAGGGGCAGTTGCGCTGGCAATTGCCACAGCCGATGCAGGTATCGTCAATGAACACCTCGCCATCGGGACCGCGGTGAATGGCGTTTGGCGGGCAATCCGCCATGCAATGTGGATGCTCGCAATGGCGGCAGGAGGTCGGCACGTGGAGGTGCGCGAACGTCTTGCCCGCCTCGCGATTGAGCCTGGACAGGCCCTCGTGGCTGTCGGCGCACGCCTTCTCGCAATTGTCGCAGCCGACGCACAGATTTTCGTCGATCAGCAGGACGTCGGTCGCTTCGCCGATGCCGTTCTCCAGCAGGAAGGAAGCGACTGACGAATACATGTCGACGACAGTACCGAAGCTGTCTTTCTTGGCCTCGATGAAGCTGTTGAGCTGCTCGCGCGAGGCCATTTCCTTCTTGGCCTTGGCGAGCAGCTCGGGCTTGCGCTCCAGCAGCCGCTTGAAGGCGTGGCCGTCGATCCTGATCACTTCCGACTTGATCGCCGCGCGTACGGTCGCGGCGCGGCGCCCGCCGTCGATCACCGCCATCTCGCCGACATAGGAGCCTGCGGGGAGATAGGACAGGAAGACGGGTTTGCCGCCGATGTTCTTCTCGACCACCATCGAGCCCTGGCGAATGACGAAGATGTCGTAGCCTTCCTCGCCTTCGTTGATGATGGTCTGGCCAGCGCTGATCGGCTTGATCTCGGCGGTTTCGAGAACTTCCGCCAAATCGGCTGGCGTGAGGCCGGAGCCGAACATCTGCAAGAGCTGCCGCTCGGTCGAGATGCGGGTAATGGCGCGCTTGGCGGCCGGCACCGTCGCCATCAGCTTGAGCGCAGCGTTGCGCGGGATTTCGACCACCAGCGCCTGACTGGCCGCGCGTACCGTCGCGCCGCGGCGGCGGCCAGAGATGAGGCCTACTTCGCCGATGATCGAGCCCTGCTCGATCGGCACGGTGATGTCGGGGTCGGCGGTGCTGATCTCGACGAGCAGCGAGCCCTCCGCGATGGCGAAGAGCGAGGAGCCGGGATCGTTGCGACGGAAGACGACCTCGCCGGGGCCATAGCTGATCACCTCGGAGTCGAGCATGAACTCGCGCAACTGGAGCATCGACATTTCGTTGAGGATCGTCACCCGCTCGCGCAGGAAGCCGAGCCATTCGTCGACGCTGCGCCTGGCAGCGAGATGCTTGAACTTGGCTTCCAGGATCGGCTCGTCGGCCGGTTTCAGGTCGGTGTTGCCGTTGATGAACTCGACGACGTCATAGCCCTGGTTCATGCAATGCTTGATCAGCGGATAGCCGGCGAGCGCGCCGATCACGAACACGCCGGGCGCGGTTGATTCAAACTGCGGCGACAGGATCGGAAAGGATTCGCGGTCTTCGCTCGTGAACTGGATTCCGCAGCTTTCGACAAAGCTGCGCGGCGCGGCCGATCCCATGCGGGCGATGATTCGGTCGCAGCGAATCTTCTGCTCGCCGTCCCTCGTGTCGACGGTCAGGAAGCCCTTCTCGACCAGCTTGGGGCTCGATTCGGTCAGCACATTGATTCGGCCGGCGTCTCGCGCCTCCATCAGCAGCTTGACGTTGGCGCTCTTCGCGCGCGCGAAATCCGCGCTGCGGTTCATGATGTAGACGGTGTTGTTCTGCTCGGGATCGGCGGCAAGGCCGAGCGCATTCTCGATGCCGGCGTCGCCTGAGCCGATCACCATGATATGTTCGTCCACATATTCGCCGGGATCGTCGAGCTGATACTGGATGTGCGGCAGATCGCCTCCGGGCGTCCTCATCTTGTTCGGATTGCCCTGCGTGCCGATCGCGAGAATCACGTTTTCCGCAGTCAGAGTCTCGCCGTTGGTAAGGGTGATCGTGTAATCGCCCTTGGTCCCGACGATCGACTTAACCTCGGACTTGAGCTTCACATTGATGCCGCGGTCCTTGGCCTGCTCGTCCCAAGTGCCGAGGATCTTTTCACGCTTGCCGGCGTCGAAATCGAGGTCCGAACGCAGCACAAGCTGGTTCGGCGTCGCCATAACGTGCTTTCCTTTCTGATACTTATAAATCGTATCCGAAAGGTGATCGGTCTTTTCGAGCAGGACGTGGCTCAGCCCAAGTTGCGCAGCGCGTCCGGCCGCGCTGAGACCAGCCGGACCTGAGCCAACAATCGCGATGCGATAAGTTGCGGCCACCTGTTCAACCCCCCTGTCACGCTTATTCAGCGCGTCCCCACCCAAAGACGCACGCCAACCCGGCACGTGTACACCCGCCGACACTCTAACACTTTGTCGGCACCGCGCCAGACTTGACGTTGAAATTTTTGGGCGGACAATCCGGCGCCATGACTCAAGCTTCTCAGCCCGTCCGAAAGCGGCCCTCAACCGCCACGATCATCCTCGGCGCCGCCGGGGTGATCGCCGTCGCCTCCGCCGCCGTGGCGCTGACCCGCGACAATGAGAAGGTCGACGCTCCGGCCGGCGCACATGGCTCGGCCAAGCCCGATCAACCGGTCGGCGATGTCAACAGCATGATCGCCTCGCTCGAAGCCAAGCTGAAGCAGAACCCCGATGATGCGCAGGGTTGGCGCATGCTGGGCTGGTCCTATTTCGAAACCGGCGACCTGATGCGCTCGGCGGGGGCCTATCGCCGTGCGGCACAGATCGAGCCGAACAATGCGGAGAATTGGTCGTCGCTCGGGGAAGCTTTGCAAACCGCCAGCACCGACGTCTCGCCAGAGGCCAAGGCCGCGTTCGAGCGCGCCATGAAGATCGACGCCAAGGACCCTCGCGCCCGTTACTTCCTGGGTGTCCAGAAGGATCTTTCCGGGCAGCATGCAGCCGCGATCGAGGATTGGATCGGCCTGCTCAAGGAGACCCCTCCCGGGGCTCCGTGGGAATCCGACCTGCGCCGCACGATCCTGCAGGTGGCCGAGAAGTCGAAGATCGACGTCAAGGGCCGCATGCCCGCGGCGCAGACCGCCGCGGCCGTCCAGTCGGTGGCGACCGCGCCGATTCCCGGCCCGACGCCCGAGCAGCTCGCCGCGGCATCTTCCATCCCGCCCAGTCAGCAGGACGAGATGGTGCAGGGCATGGTCAGCCGCCTCGCCGACCGACTGAAGAGCAATCCCAAGGATGCGGACGGGTGGATCCGCCTGATGCGCGCGCGGATGGTGCTGGGTGAAGCCGCAGCCGCCTCCGAAGCGCTCCGCTCCGCTCGCGCCGCCTTCCAGGGGGATGCACCCACACAGGGCCGCCTCGATCGCGCCGCCACGGAACTCGGCGTCCCGCGTGGAGGCTGAGCGGAGTCGCGAGCGCGCTCCAAGGGTCGTCTCGATCGTCGGGACTCGGCCGGAGGCGATCAAGCTGGGTCCGGTGATCCGGGCCCTGCGCGATCATGGCGGGTTCGAACAGCAGGTCATCATGACCGGTCAGCATCGCGGGCTCGCCGCCGGATTCGACAGCCTGCCTTGCTCGAATGTCACCGAATTGCCGGTCAACCCGGCCGAGCAGAGCGCGGGCGAACTGCGCGATGCCATTCACGATAGCCTTTGCCGGCATCTGCGACGGGAGGAGGCCGACCTCGTCCTCGTTCAAGGCGACACGAGCAGCGCCTATGCGGGCGCGCTCGCCGCGCGCGACCGCGGCATCGCGCTGGCCCATGTGGAGGCTGGCCTGCGCAGCTTCGATCTCCAGCAGCCCTGGCCGGAGGAGGGTTACCGCATCGCCATCGATCACCTGTCAGATCTGCTCTTCGCGCCCACCGAAGCCGCGGTTCGCAATCTGAAGAGCGAGCCCCGAGTGCGCGGGGCCGTCCATCTGACCGGCAACAGCGGCATCGATGCGCTGTTCGACGTACTGAGGACCTTGCCCCCAGCTGCTCCGCCCGAGAGCCGACGCAAGCGCATCCTGGTCACCTGTCATCGGCGGGAGAATCGCGGCGATCCGCTGCGCCGCGTTGCCGAGGCTTGCCGCCGGCTGGTGCGCGAGTTGCCCGTCGAGATCGTCCTGCCGCTGCACGGCAGTCCGGTCGCTCGCCGCTCCGTCCTGCGCCTGCTCGGACGTGAGCCGCATGTGCACCTGATCGATCCGCTGGATTATCGCGGGATGGTCGAACTCATGACGAGCAGCTGGCTGATCCTCACCGACAGCGGCGGCATCCAGGAAGAAGCGCCCGCGCTGGGGCGGCCCGTGCTCGTACTGCGCGAGGTGACCGAAAGAGAAGAGGCCGTTTCCAGCGCCAACGCGGAGCTGGTTGGAACCGACGCGGATCGGATCGTTAACGCGGTGTCCCGCTTGATCGCCGACGAGTCGCGCTATGCAACCATGAGCAGGCCGAACCTGCCGTTCGGCGATGGACGCGCTTCCGAGCGCATCGTCACCGCCATCTCCGCTTTTTTCGCGCGGCCCCCTTCCGAGCGCCAACTGGCCGCACCCGTGCCCCTTCCCTGCTTCGCCTGAGCGGTTTCTTGACAGCGCCCCACCCCGCCCCATATGCGCGGCTATCCGGGCGCCAAGCGCGCCAATCGAGACCGGCCCCTTCGTCTAGCGGTCTAGGACGTCGCCCTCTCACGGCGAAAACACGGGTTCGATTCCCGTAGGGGTCACCACCGTGCGGAGATGGCTTCGTCGGCCGGTTGAGCGCACAGTGCTCCCACTCTATTGTTCCGGGCCGAACAAGGCTATGGTCCCCTGGGGACGGGGCATTAGCGGCGCAGCACGCCTTTGGATGTGGCCGGCCTCACGGGGGACAGCGACATGCGCAACACGATCATCGCCACTTTGGCCGCCTCGATGATCGTTGCGCCGGTCCTCGCGGCACCAAAGCCGCAGCTTCGCCCGTCTCTACAAACCAGCTTCCGTCTCGGCACGGGCGGTGAAGCCCTGTGCCAGGTGCAGAGCGTCGTCCTGGACCCGGCAGCCAAGGGCATGTTCGACCGGGCCTATTCGGTTGTGTGCCGCGACGCCGCGCAGCCGGTCGGCCGCCTTTACGCACTGCGCAAGGGAGCAGATGACCCGCTCATCAGGCTGGAAGCGCTCCGCCGGGCCAAGGTCGATTGCGGCGCCTCGTCGAGCAGGACCATGAATGAGCTGGCGCCGGTTGCCGTCACCCAGTGCAAGCTTGCTGACACGGAGATCCCGTATCGTGTCTACAGCTTCGAAAAGGGCCGGACCACCTACGTTGCCGAAGGGCTGGCCGGCTATGATAGCGCGCTGACGCTCGGTCTTCGTACGATCGTCGCGGATCGCATCATCGAAGGTGAGATCGAGATTGCCGCAACGGAAGCGGGCGATCCGGCGGCGTTTGCGAGGGTGCAGGCCGGCAGTCTCGACATCTCGCAGGCCCTCGATGAGGGTTATCGTCGCAACAATAGCGGCAATTATGCGGAGGCCGCGGAATTCTTCGACACGCTGCTGCAACGCGCGGGGGACGATCAAGACGGACGCCGCTACCGGGGCGAGTATCTGATCAACCGCGCCCTGCAACGCTCCAATCTTGGCGCGTTCGCAGAGGCCGACGCCTTGTTTTTGCAAGCAGACGCGATCCCGACGAGCGACCCGGTCCAGCTTCGCCTTCGCCGCAATTTCCGTGCCTTGCATCTGATGAACCAGCGAAGGTTCGATGAGGCCGCCAAGGTTCTTGACCGAAAATTCGGACGTGCCGACCAGGCGAGCGTCGACGCAGGCGCGCCAGGCAAGACGGTGATCAGCGCAACCACCGCGGAAATCATGAACACCTCTACCCCTCTGGCGCAGCAACTCACAGGATCCAGGGCGGCCGCTCTCAGCCCCGAGGAGCGAGTTCAGATCCTCGAAGCTCAGGCCCTGCTGCTGCAAGGCTCGATACAAAGGCGGCGCGGGCGCAGCGGACCAGCCGAACAGGCGTTGTCCGCCGCTCTCCGCGACCTTCTGTCCATCCGGGACGGAAGAGTGACATCGATTGCGCGGCTTCGCGCTCAGGGGCTCAACGAGCTCGGGCTGATCGCCGAGCAGAAGGCCGACTACCCCACTGCTGAGCGGAATTTTCGCGAGGCCGTCACGAGCCTGACGACCGAGTACCCGAACTCGGTAGCGGTTGCAGCGGCGAACTCCCGGCTCGCCGCATACCTTGCCCGGCGGGGGCAAACGGATGCGGCGATCGAGTTGTACCGAGGCATTGTCTCGCGGGCGAGCAGCGACGCACTCTCCAACAACATCTCAGGCGACATGCTTGGGCCGTTCTTTGCGCTCCTGACCCGTGAGATTCCACGCAGGCCGGAATTGCTGGAAGACTTTTTCGCTGCTGGCGAGACACTCATCCGGCCTGGCGTGGCGAGCACCCAGGCCGTGCTGGCGAGAGAATTAAGCGCCGGCGACGATGAGGCCGCCCGCCTGTTCCGCCAATCTACGACACTCACCCGGGAAATCGAGCAAGGAAGGGTAGCGCTGGCGAGACAAAAAGATGCCGCTTCCGCAGGCGGCGCCGATCCCGAACAGATTGCGGTTCTCACAAGCGAGCTCGAGAAACTTCAGGCGGTTCAGGCGGCAACCCAGGCGCGACTTGCCGAGTTTCCGAAGTTCCGGGCACTTTCGACGAAAGCCCTCACGCTGGTCGACCTTCGCTCCAGCCTGAAACCTGGCGAAGCTTATCTGAAGATGTCTCAGGTCGGCGGCGCCGTTTATGCGATGCTGATCACGAAGGAAACCGCAGCGGCGTATGTCGTCCCGCTCACGCCGAAGATGTTGGACAGCAGGGTTTCGACGATCCGGGACAGCATCTCCATGGAGAAAGATGGCGAGCAACTCACCTACCCGTTCGACGTCGGTGCTGCCCGGCGTCTCTTCACTGATCTTTTCGGGCCGGTGGCACGGGAATTGGCAACAGCCAAACACATCATCTTCGAACCCGCCGGCGCGATGCTGAAGCTGCCGCTGAATCTGCTTATCACCGATGATGCGAGCGTAGCGAACTACCGGGCTCAAGCTGCGACAGACGAGTTCGATTTCCGAAATATCCGTTGGCTCGGTCGCGACCGGGACATCTCCACGGCCGTGTCGGCACGTGCCTTCCGAGACGTACGTGCCGTACCGGGATCGAAGGCTAAACTGGAATATCTGGGGCTTGGGGAGAACGCGCCGCCGCCTGCCGCGCCTGTGCTGGAGGGCCCGGAAGGCTCGAGGGATCGGCCCGATTGCACTTGGCCGCTCGATGCCTGGAGCAACCCGATTTCCGCGAGCGAGCTTGTCACCGCCCAGGGGGTTATTGGGGCCAAAGCGGCGCGACTGCTGACTGGCGCCGCATTCACAGACGCCGGGGTCCGGGAGCTAAAAGACCTTTCCCAGTATCGCATCCTCCACTTCGCGACGCATGGCCTGGTCGCAGCGCCGCGCCCGGACTGCCCGGCGCAACCAGCGTTGCTCACCTCCTTTGACGTTGGACCACGGGGCGAACTGGCGTCCGACGGGCTTCTTACGTTCAAGGAGATTTTCGATCTTCGATTGGACGCCGATATCGTGATCCTTTCCGCGTGCGACACGGCCGGCGCAGCAACCGCGGCCGCGACCCGCGAGGCTGGTCTGGCGTCTGGGGGCGATTTTGCGCTTGACGGGCTGGTCCGCGCGTTCGTCGGCGCGGGCGGACGTTCCATCATCGCAAGCCATTGGCCGCTGCCGGACGATTTCGGCGCGACGGAACGACTGATCAGCAGTCTTTTCACGGCGCCGCCCGGAACTGCGCTGGGGACGGCGTTGCGAGCCGGGCAAGCAGGCCTGATGGACGAGGCAGCCACCTCCCACCCCTATTACTGGTCCGGCTTTGCAGTGATCGGGGATGCAAGCCGCCCGGTGCTTCGCCCCCGCTGATCGGGCGCATCACAGAGCGAAGCTGCGCCGATACCGAAGAATTGATGACTTGATGCGTTACCACTCTGGCTGGCGTTGATCTCCAAGGCGCCCACTTTTGCGGAGGCGGCTCTAATCAGTAACCGAGTGGGTCGCGACCACTTCAAGGGCTGTGCTGTCGAAATCGGACAGCAATGCGCGTCCCGCAACCGAAAACAATGCTTCGCGGTGCCCCTGACTTGGCGGACATCAATGCTGCGTCAAGCGCTTTCGGTGCAAAAACTTAAGTCGTGAATGGAGCAGGCAAATAAACCTTCTGCCTGCGGTTGTCTCCGCCCTGCCGGGCTGATAGATTTCGCCCTCGTGGGATCGGCGACAATTGGTCGCGGGGGATATCGGGATACCGCTCGGACAGGTGGCTTTTGCCGCAATTTCAGCGGAGTCGCCGATCTTTAGTTTGGCTCGCTCAAGCGTTGCGGCTGCCGTGTAGCGGGACACGTGCATGACCGGTGAGCCGAACTTGTTAGGGGATGCGGGAAACCGCTGAGACGGGGAGACCAAGATGGCGCGTTCTCGCCCGCTTGCTTATGCACTAACGGGCTTATTGGCCTTCGGCGGCGGCGCCTCACCGGTCTCGGCTCAGGCGGTTCCGAACGTTGCCGCGCCGACGCGCGAGGAGATCCTGCGCGCCGATCCAGATACGAACGTTCGACCGCCCGCTCGCCTCAGCGTCGATGGCGAAATCGAACGTGCTCCCTGTCCGCTCGCGGCCCCCTCTTACTCCGGCGTGACTTTCACGCTTGCTGACGTGGCGTTTGATCGCCTCAGCGGCTTGTCGGCTGCTGAGTTGCGCCCCGCTTTTGCCGAGTTCGTCGGGCGAACCGTCCCGCTCGCCACCGTTTGCGAGATCCGCGACCGCGCGGCGACGATCCTGCGCCGCCGCGGCTACCTCGCGGCGGTCCAGGTGCCGCCGCAGGAGATCGAGAACGGGATCGTCCGCTTCGATGTGTTGATGGCGCGGATCGTGTCCGTCCAGGTGCGTGGCGACGCCGGCCGGTCCGAGCGTACCATCGCCGGCTTCCTCAACACTCTGACCGCGATGCCGGTGTTCAACGAGCAGGAAGCGGAGCGCTACCTTCTCCTCGCCCGCGACTTGCCCGGATACGACGTTCGCCTGACGCTCCGCCCTGCCGGAACCAGACCGGGCGAGGTGATCGGCGAGGTCACGGTGGTTCACGAGCCGGTGATGGTCGACTTTTCGGCCCAGAATTATGGCGGCCGTGACGTGGGGCGGTTCGGCGGCCAGCTTCGGGCGCAGTTTAATGGGCTCACCGGCCTCGGCGACCGCACCACACTGGGCGTCTACGCCACCGCCGACTTAGAGGAGCAGCAGGTCGTCCAGCTGTTCCATGATTTCGGGATCGGCGATGAAGGTCTTCGCTTCTCCGGCCGCGCCACGCACGCCTGGACGCAGCCCGGCGGCAATCCGGAGCTCGACATAAAGTCGCGCACGCTGCTCGGCACGCTGGAGGCCAGTTATCCGTTCATCCGCTCGCAGGCGGTCAATCTGTATGGCGCACTTGGGTTCGATCTGGTCAACCAGGAAGTCTACATCCTTGGCGAGACGCTGAACCGAGACAAGTTGCGCGTCGCTTATGCGAGGATCGACCTGGACTCGATCGATCCGGGCAGCCTCGGCGCCCTGCCCGGCTACACCGCCTTTGCGCCGCGCTGGCGGTTCGGCGGATCGCTCGAGCTGCGCCAGGGGCTCGATATCTTCGATGCCACGGAGCAGTGCGCGACTTGCGACGTGCAACCAAGCCGGGTGCCGGGCACGGCCAAGGGCACGGTGCTCCGCGCCTCCGCCATCGCCGAATACCGGCCGATGCCCAAGATCGCTTTCATGCTCGCGCCGCGTGCGCAGTTCAGCAACGATCCGCTGTTCGCCTACGAGGAATTCTCGGCCGGCAATTACACGGCCGGTCGTGGCTATGATCCGGGTGTCCTGGTCGGCGACAGCGGCTTCGGATTCCAGTCCGAAGTGCGCGTGGAAACCGGATCGCCGCAATCGCCCGACAGCTTCGCCTTTCTGCCTTATGCCTTTTTCGACGCCGCCTGGGTTTCCAATCGCCGCGACGCCCTCCGCGGGACGGAGAGCCTCTACTCGGCCGGGGCGGGCGTTCGCGTCGCCTATGGCGACCGCGCCCGGGTCGATCTCACCGTAGCCGTACCGCTGAAACGCGCCGGCCTTCAGGAGGAGCGCGGCGACCCGCGCTTCCTGCTTTCCTTCACCACGCGCCTCGTGCCGTGGAACCGCTGATCCACTGAGGACGACCCCCATGTCCACCGCCGCGACACGAACCGCCTCCAGCCGCAACCGGCTCCTGACGACCAGCGCGGTCGCGGCGATCGCGGCGCTGACGATGCACGCGCCCGCCAGGGCGCAATCGGCCCCTCCGCAGCTCGCCCCCGGCGGCTTCCAGGGAACGGTTGGAGCCGGCAGTTCGGGAGCGACAGTGACCCCGCCGGCGGCGACCGACACCAACACCCTCGTCACCATCCAGGCCCCCCGCGCGATCCTGAACTGGACGCCCAACGACAACCGCACCGACACCACCGAAGCGATCAACTTCCTGCCGGGCGGCCGCAGCGCCGAGTTCGTCAACAGCACCGCCCGTTCGGGCCAGGACTATATCGTCCTCAATCGCATATTGCCGACAGCAACGGGCCGGGTCGTGGCCCTCAACGGCATAGTCACCAGCACGCTCAGCACCGTCGCCAGTGGTGCGCGGGGTGGCCAGGTCTGGTTCTACGCGCCGGGCGGCATCCTGGTCGGGGGTTCGGCGATCATCAATGTCGGTAGCATGTTGCTGAGCGCCAATAATATCGGCGACGAAGATTTCCTGGACGGGAATACCAGCTTCACCTTCGGCCGCGACGACAGCAACGGTGCGATCGAAATCTCAACGGATGCGCAGATCAGCGCCTTTTCGCATAACGCCTACGTAGCGCTGATCGCGCCGCGGGTGCGCCAGTCCGGCACAATCACCACCATCGGCTCGGCCGCCTATGTCGCCGCCGAGGACGTCACCATGACGATCTCGGGAAGCATGTTTAACATCGAGGTGGCAAGCGGCACCGACGTGGGCGGCACGACTGCGGGCGATGCGGCACTCGTGCATGACGGAACCACAAACCTCACCAGCAATGAGGCGGGTTACGGCGAAGCCGGCTATGGCGATCCGATCGGGCCGCGCCACGCCGTTATGGTCGCAGTGCCGAAGAACGACGCGATCACCATGCTGGTGTCGGGCCGTTTCGACTACCAGGCGGCCAGCAGCGCCAGGGTGGTCGACAACAAGATCATCCTGTCCGGCGGCCACAATGTAGAGAACGGCGCGATCACGCAGGCAGCGCCGGCCGAGGACGTCGCCAACATTCGGATCTTCAATCCGGTGGTGGACGGCCAGGCGCAGCGGACGCGGTTTGAAAGCGACGTCGTCGCTCAAGCGACCGGCGCGGTCAGCGCCACGGCGGTCGACACCAGCAGCGATGACGACGACGGACGACTACCCGACCTCTTCTTCGGCGGATCGGCGACCTTGATCGGAGCTCAGGGAGCGACGTTCGACGCTGGAGCCAATACGGTCGTTCGCGTGGTTGGCGATCTTACGCTGGACGCGTCGGGCTTTGGAAGCGGCGCGGGCGAGCGCGCCAGCCTGATCGCGCGCGCGGGCTCGGACCTCGAAATCGAAGGCGCGATCGACATTCGTGCCGATGCCGCTGGCGCGAGCGATTTCAACAGCACGCGCGCCGCCGAGCTGGTCGCGGACGGCGGCGCTATCCGGGTCGTGCAGGGTGCGGTCGTGCAAGCGGAAGCCCGTGCCGAGCTCCAGATCGGCCGTGATGCCGTCAGCGCCACCGGCGGCGCGGCGAACATTGCAAATTCAAACTCGGGAACGATCGAGATCGGCGGGCCCACCCTGGTGTCCGCCAACGCCGTCGGCCGCAACGGCGGCGCGGGAACAGGCGGCGCGGCCAGCATCATCAGCACGGGCGGCCTCGATCTCGGCGACCATGTCGCCGTCACGGCCACCGGCATCGGCGGACGCGGCCTCGCCAGCGGCCCCGGTGAGACGGGCCCCACCCCCGCCACGGCTGGTGGCGCCGGGCGTGGCGGCACGGCGACGATTGAGCTCGCCGGCGCGAACAGCCTGGGCGTGACGACCATCGACGCCGGCAGCCGCGGCGGCGCCGGTGGCAACGCGCCGACGGGCAATCCCGGCACTGGCGGGTCCGGGGCCGGCGGCGAAGCCCGATTCACGGCAAGCTCCGGCAACAATGAGCTCGGCGGCTTGACCGTCGACGCCAGCAGGGTCGGCGGCGCCGGCGGCTTAAGGATCGTTGACGAGGAGACCGTTGCGGGCGATTCGCTCGGCGGCGATGCGAGCGGCCTCGGCAACGCGATCGTCGACGTGACCGGCGGCACGGTGGTCATTTCCGGCGATCTGTCCGTAAGCGCGGACGCCTTTGGCGGCGTCGGCGGCAGCGGGGGCAACGGCGGAGATTTCAGCGAGGAAGAAGGCGCCAGCAACGAGAGCCTCGCCTCCGTCAGCGCGATTGGCGGGTCACTGCTCGTCGATGGCTCGGCGACGGTCTCGGCACGCGCCGAGGGTGGTCAGGGCACGCTCAACGGCCGCTCCGGCGGCAGCGCGCTGGGCGGCGATGCGGCCCTGGAAGCCGGCTTGGACGGACTGATCCGGATCGGCAACGAGACATCGATCTTTGCGGGTGCGACGGGCGGCGCCGGCGTCGCGCAAGGCGGCGAAGCGTTCGGCGGACGGGCCCAGATCAAGGCGAGCGGCGGCTCGGTCCGGTCGACCAACGCCGACGGCGGCGGCTTGATCCTGCGGGCCGACGCGACCGGCGGCGACGGCGAGTCCGGGGGATCGGGCGACGGCGGGCAAACCTCAGTCGATGTCGGGGCCAACGATGATGGCGGCGTCATCGCCAGCGAGAGCGGCCTGGTCCTCTCGGGCGTCGGAACCGGCGGTAGCAGCACCAGCGAAGGACCGGCAGGCGACGGCTTTGGCGGCCAGAGCTTCGTGCGGGCGCGGGACGGCTCGATCGCGGTGGGGGCCCTCGACATCGACAACCAGGGCGTTGTCGGCTCCGGCACGAGCGGCGAAGGCAAAGGCGGCCTGGCGCAAATCGAGAATGATGCGCCGATCACGATCAGCGGCCCAGCCACGATCGACGTGTCCGGCACTGGCGCCGGGGCCGCGGGCGGCGGTATCGTCTTCGTCACGACCAGCAGCATCGACGTTGCGGGCGACGTCACGCTTCGCGCGGACGGCACGACGCGCGATGAAGGCGTCGGCACCGCAGGCATCGTGCATTTTTCACTGTTCGGGACCGGCCGAGTCCGGATCGGAGATGCGCTCGACGACCTGCCCGCCAATCTGCTGGTCACGGCATTGGGAGCGCCGTCAGAGCCGGGCGCGGCCACGTTCTTGCTGTCGAGCGACGCGCCCGATGCGCTCCGCGTCGCTGACAACACCACGATCCTGGTTGGCGGCGACGCCATTTTCAGGAATTTCGAGGGAGCCGACCAGAGCATCGTCGGGCTGCGGACCGGCACCCTCAACGTCAGCGCCAGCGATGCGATCCGGGTGTTCGGCACCAGTATCTCGACTTACACCGACCTCGACGGAAATCTGCTCGGCTCGATCGGCTTCGATGCGCCGTCGATCCTGGTCGCGAGCGAGGCGGCGATCGCCGACCTGGCGGTGCTCGACACCGTCCAGGCGCGCAGCGACCGGCTCGGCATCAACGACGGGAGTTTCAATCCGGAAGGCAACCTTCGCGCGGCCGACATCACGCTGAGCGGATCGCAGCGCGTTTACGTCCAGAATAGCGGCGTCAACAGTGACAATCCCGACGACCGCGCCGGCTTCACGGTCGGTCCGAGCACGATGACGATCGTCACCGAAAGTTTCGACGAGCCGGTCGAGGTGATCATCAACGGCCGCGCGGAGGATGGATCGGGCGGCTTCGTGACTGGCGCCGAAATGTTGGACGAGGTCGTGTTCACCGGCGACGACGGAACGCCGGCGAACATCGCCGAGGGCTCCACAATCAACGGCTGCACGCTTGACGGCGAGTGCGCGTTTGCGCCGCCACCGCCCCCTCCCCCGCCCCCGCCTAGCGAGATCACGGGCTTCATCGGCACCCCGAACGTAGTTGGCGGCAACGCGAGCGTGACCGACGATCACAGCTTCATCACCGTCAGCAGCCCGCGCGCGATCATCAACTGGACCGATGCCGAAACCGACTTCCTGCCGGCGGCCAACTTCGCCGAATTCCGCGGCGGTAGCGATTACATCGTTCTCAACCGCGTGTTGCCGACCGACATGAGCCAGGCGATCCAGCTCAACGGGCGGATCGACAGTTTCGTCGGCAGGGCCGCCGGCCAAGGCAAAATCTGGTTCTACAGTCCGAGCGGAATCCTGGTCGGGAGCACGGCGCGGATCAACGTCGGCAGCTTGCTGCTCAGCGGCGGCAACATTGAAGACGAGGACTTCCTCGGCACCGATTCAACCTATTCCTTCGCGCGCGCCGATAGTGGAGCGGCGATCGAGATTGCGCCGGGTGCGCTGATGGAGGCATTGTCGCTCAACGCCTATGTCGCTCTGGTCGCGCCACGCGTGCGGCAGTCGGGCGAAGTCCGCGTCGATGGCTCCGCCGCCTATGTCGCTGCCGAAGCTGCCACCCTGAGCCTGGGCGCGCCGCTACTAGACATTGCCATTAACCGCGGCAGCGGGGTCAACGGCACCGAGGCCGCGGACGCCGCGCTCGTTCATGACGGCTCGACCACGTTGCTCAACCAGCGCGACGAGAGCGGTTACGGGCCGACCGGCGATCCGCGCCGCGCGCTGCTGGTCGCGGCGCCACAGGACAATAACGCCACGATGCTGGTGTCGGGCGCTATCCAATACGAGGCGGGTGACGGCACGGGCTTTTCCGAAAGGCGGATCATCCTGTCGGGTGGTTACGACATCGCCGACGGCGCGATCGACCAGGCGAGCGGCGCTGAAGGCCGCGTCGATATCCGGATCAACAACGGTTCGTCGGACGAGCCCAGCCGAACCGTATTCGAGAGCGACCTCGTTGCCCGCGCAACCGGGGGCGTCACCGCGCGCGCGACCAATACCGGCACCTTTGATGACGGAATCAGGATTGCTGACCTTGTCTTCGCCGGGTCGGCGACTCTGGTTGGCGTTGATGAAGCGCGGCTGGAAGCTTCGGACGCGATCGTCTCGGTCGGCGGCGATCTGACTCTTGACGCGTCGGGCGTCGACTCAAGCGCCGGAACCGGCAGCCTCGTCGCGCGGGACGGATCGCTGATCCGGATCGCGGGCGACACTTCGATTATGGCGGACGCCAGGGCGGTCGCGAGCGACGGCTCGGTAGCGCTCGACATTATCAATAGCGGCCTCGCCGAGATCGTCGCCGACGGCGGCGATATCGAATTTGACGGACGCACGACCCTGTCTGCATCCGCGCAGGCCGGGGACGGCTCCGAGCGAGGCGGCAATGCGGTCGGCGGAACGGTGCGGATCGAGGCGACCGAGGGGTCGCTCGACTTCGGCTACGGCGAGCTCGAGCTGGCAGCCGACGGCATCGCCGGTAACGGCTTCGAGGCCGGCGACGGCGCAGGCGGCCGAATTTTCGTGACGGCGCGGACGGGCACGATCCGCGTCGCGCAGGGGCTGACCGCGCGCGCGGATGGGACAGGCGGAAACGGCGCGACCGACGGCAATGGCGGCAGCGGCCGGGGGGGCACCGCCGACGTCAGCGTTTCTGGCGCCACGCTTGATATCGCGGCTGACCTGCGGATATCGGCAACGGCGCTAGGCGGCGGCGGACCGGTCACTGGTGCGGCGACCGGCGGCACCGCCGGCCTCCACAGCTTGAGCGGCGGAACGGTCGATGTCGGTGGCCGGATCAACGTCGAGGCAAGCGTCGAAAGCCGGGCCGCCTCGACCAGCCGGCAGTCGAACCTGACCGGCGGCACCGCTCTGGTGGAAGCGCTCGGAGGGACGATCAAGGCCGGCGACTCGATCATAGCCGAGGCGTTCGCGATCAACCAGCGCACCGGCAACGCCCTCGACGTGACCGGCGGCACCGCGACGGTCCGGGCCGCAGACGGCGGCGAGATTGACGGTGGCCCCCAGATTTACGTGGACGCGAGCGGCTACGGCTTCAGCGGCGGGCGCGGCTTCGGCGGGACGACGACGATCGAAGCCGATGACGGAACGATCACCAGCACCGGCTCGATCGACGCGGGCGCCGACGGCTATGCCGGGCCGATGGCCCAGGGGGCGGGGCTGGTCGCGCAGGGCGGGACGGCGTCGCTGCGCGCCATCAATGGCGGGATCATCGGAGGACGTGACGAAAGCAATCCCACCTCCGTGCTGACCGCCAATGCGGTCACCTTCTCCGGCGGCGACGCGAAGGGCGGGGCCACCTCTTTCGAAGCGATCGGCGGCACCATCGCCCTCAGCGGCTATCTGCACGACGCGGTCGGCAGCGCCGGTGACACCGGCACCGGCGGCCAATCCCTCGTCCGCGCCAGCGACGGCGGGTCCGTCACGATCGGACCCATCGGTCAATTCCAATCGAACGTCTCGGCCAGCGGCCACGACGCCGCCGCGGGGAGCGTCACGATCGAAGCCGACAACGGCGATATTGCGTTCAGCGGCGACGAATTACTGATCACCGCCGACGCATCGGGCAGCGACGGTGGGACCGGCCGGGGCGGCACCGTGTTGCTGCGGGCCGCGAACGGCGGCACCATCACCGCCACCACGCCGCGGGGCAGCGCGATCTACGTCGTCGCCCAGGGCTATGGCGGCAACAACGGCGACGAAGCATCCGGCGGCGAGGGCCGCGGCGGCTCGATCTCGATCGAGGCGGCGGGCGGGTCGATCACCGCCAACCAGCGCGTCGACCTGCTCGCGGCCGGCTTCGGCGGCGCTGGCGGACCGGCCGGCGGCGCCGGTCAAGGCGGAAGCGCGGCGCTGAGCAGCAGCGGCGGGGCAACGCTCAAGGTAGGCGCGACCGAGCTCGACGCCGACGGCCACGGCGGCAGCGCGTTCGCCAGCGACGGCGCGGGCGGCTCCGGCACCGGCGGATCGGCCTCGGTCACGGCAAGCGCGGCGACGATCCTGTTCGACGCGGGCGCTTCGATTCATGCCAACGGGACCGGCGGCACCGGCGACAATGCGGGCGACGGAACGGGCGGGACGGCCTCGCTCGTCGCGACGCGCATCGGCGCGGTCGCGGGGACGATCACTGCTCTGGCCGGGATCAGCCTCGCGGCGCGCGGGGGCGGTGGCGGTCCGCCGCTGACTTCGTTCCTGGCCGTGCAACCCGCGACCGGCGGCGATGGCACGGGCGGGACGGCTTTGGTGTCGATCGAGGGCGATCTCACCATTCCGACGCTCGATGTCGACGTCTCGGGCACGGGCGGCGAAGGGACCGATGATTTCAACGAGGGCGGGACCGCCACCTCCGGCAGCGACGGCACCGGCGGCACCGCGACCGTGCTGTTCAAGAGCGGGACGAGCAGCATCTCCGAGGGCTTGTCAGTCGACGCGCAGGGCACGGGCGGCGATGGCGGCAGCGCGCAGACGCCGGGTGCGGGCGGCAACGGGACGGGCGGCACGGCGAGTGTGACGACCGAGGCCGGCACGGTCAGCCTGGGTAGCACGGCTGTCATCGCCAGCGGTCGAGGCGGGGATGGCGGATCGGACCTGGAGAGCGGCAATCCGGGTTCGGACGGCGGCGCCGGAACGGGCGGAACAGCCCTGTTCGCAGCCACCGGCGGCGTGGTGACCGTCAACGGCCTGACCAGCGTGGATGCGGGCGCGTCTGGGGGCGGCGCGACTGGCCCGGGCGGCGCCGCGACTGGCGGGGATGCGGCGATCCGCAGCAATGGCGCGTCGATGACCTTCAACGACGATGTCGAGGTCTACGCGGCTGCAATCGGTGGCGAGAGTTCGGACGCCGGCGGCGCGGCGACCGGCGGCAGCGCCGAAGTGGAAGCGCTTGGCGGCGATCTCGTCGTCCTGGGCGAACTCAGGCTTGAGGCCGGCGCGTCGGGCGGGTTCGGGGTCAATCAGGGTGGCGACGCTCTGGGCGGCGATGTCAAGCTGACGGTCGGCGGCGGCAATGTAGAGGTGAGCAACTCCCTCCTGCTTCATGCGCGCGGGCGCGGCGGCGAGAGCCTTCGGCGCAACGGCAGCGGAACCGGCGGCACCGCCGACCTCGCCGTCACATCGCTGAACGGAATCGGCGGCAGCCTGGCGGCATTTTCGATCGGGATCGACGTCAGCGGCGAAAGCGGGTTTTTCGGCGAAGAAGGCGAACCAACGGGCGAAGGCGGCGACGGGA
Organism: Allosphingosinicella sp.; assembly: GCF_036387615.1. Classification (GTDB taxonomy): domain Bacteria; phylum Pseudomonadota; class Alphaproteobacteria; order Sphingomonadales; family Sphingomonadaceae; genus Allosphingosinicella. The sequence goes on along the minus strand of NZ_DASVTH010000029.1, from coordinate 53,553 downwards.
CCGGCGGCGAAGCGACGGTCCTGATCGATGGCGCGATCACCACCGAAGCGATCAACATCCTGGCGACAGGTCGCGGCATCCGCGGTCGAAACGACGCCGAAGGCCCAGGCGCGGACGGCGGTGACGGCGTCGGCGGTTCTGCTTCGATCGAGTTTCGCAGCGGCACCAGCGAGATCACGAGCCTCAGACTCGACGCGCGCGGCGTCGGCGGCGACGGCGGTGACACGACCAGCGGCACGGGCGAGAGCGGCGGCGCCGGCGGCGATGGTATTGGCGGCGAAACGTCGTTGCTGTCGACCGGCGGCGAGGTGTCGATCAAGCGGTTCGGGATGACCTCCGCCGGGCTCGGCGGCTCGGGCGGAGGCGGCAACGGGGTCTCGGACGGCGGCAATGGGGATTTCGGCGGGGCGGGCGGCGCCGGTATCGGCGGCACGCTCACGCTCGGCGTCAGCGGAGGCGGTTCAATCGCGCTCGGCGTCATCGAAGGCGGTACGGTCACGATCGGTGGCACCGACTTCGATGCGTCCGGATCCGGTGGCAATGGCGGCAATGGCGGCGCCGGCGGACCGGCCGGCGACGGCGGTTCAGGCGGCGACGGCGTCGGCGGCAGCATCTCGGTCGAGAGCGGCGACGGAACGCTCACGATCGCGTCGCGCTTCACCTTCGAGACCGAAGGCGGCGAGGCGACGTTTATCACGGGGCCGAACTTCCTTGCGGACGGCGTTGGCGGCCAGGGCGGCTCCGGCGGCGACCAGCAGGGCGATAACGAAACAGCAGGCTCAGGCGGCTCAGGCGGCGACGGCACTGGCGGGACGATCGAATTCATCGCCACGGGCGGCGCAGCGCTGAACTTCGGCCCTGCTCTCCTCAGCGCAGTCGGCGCTGGCGGCAGCGGCGCTCGTGGCGGTTCAGGCTTTGTCGCTGGTGACGGCGGCGATGGCGGCGGCGGTGTCGGCGGAACGATCGAGGTCGAGTTCGCCGGGACGAGCACGATCGCGCAGCAGAGCCCGCTCTTCCAGGTGACCGCGGGCGCCGTCGGCGGCACCGGCGGCGGCGGCGGCGCCGGGATCGTCACGCCCGGCCCGTCCGGAACGGGCGGCGAGGCAGTCGGCGGCGCAATTGATGTCCGATTCGGGCCTACCTTCGCACCCGCAGAGTTCGGCATTACGGGGCTGACGCTCGACGCGAATGCGACTGGAGGAGACGGGGGCAGCGGTTTTGAAGTCGGCTATGGCGAGCCGGGCTTCGGCGGCGATGCGGCCGATGGAGGCGACGGCGGAGACGGCTTTGGCGGTGACATCGTCCTCGCAAGCGCCGTCGGCAGGACGAATTTCGGGGACGAGCTCAGCATTTCCGCGAATGGCACGGGCGGCGCTGGCGGCGGTTCGACCGACGGCATTGGCGGCGACGGCGGCGAGGGAATCGGCGGCAGCGCGGAGGCGAGCGCCGACGGCAGCGCCAGGCTTACCGCAGGCGCCTTCTCTATCCAGGCGACCGGCGAAGGCGGAGTTGGCGGGTTCAGCGGCAACGGCACGGGCGCCGGCGCTGGGGGGGACGGCACGGGCGGCGATGCGGCGATAGGCACCAGCGGCAGCGGCCGGACCGAGGCGGGCAGCGAACCCGGCGACGGCATCAGGATCGTCTCGGTCGGCAAGGGCGGCGATGGCGGCTTGGCAGCCGAGTCGGTCGGCGATGGCGGCGACGGCTTTGGCGGAATGGCAAGTGTCATTATCGCCGGCGGAACCATCGTCAGCCCCAATATCCTTCAGGTCGGCGCCGCCGGCCAGGGCGGCTCATCAGGGACAGACGGACTTGGTGGCTCCGGGACCGGCGGGCTGGTCGAGATCACGGTTGGCGACTCGTCCGGCGGCTCTGCCGGAACGCTAAATGCGGGCTCGGTGAACCTGCTTGGGTCGGGTTTTGGAATGGCGGGCGCGGGCAGCTCCTTTGCCGGCTTGGTTCGCATCGTCGAAACGGGGCAGGCGGCGGGCGGATCGATCGAGTTCGGCCAGTTGAGCGCCACCGCGTTCGGCGGAGGCGACGTCGGTCAACTTGGATTCGAACTCACGACAGCCAACGGCCCGATCCGGGTGACCGGGGATGTAGACATCTCCACTGAGCTCGACGCGTCGTTGACCGGAGTCGGCGATGGACGGATGGAGGTCGGCGGCCGATTCGACATTTTCGCCGGGCAGGCGCTCTTTCTTGCTCAAGACGCTGGCGTCGAGACGCCGCTCGTCAACGCGAAATCCACCTTCGTGTCCGCCGACAGCGTTCGGGGCGACAGCGCCGGCCTGGCCGCGCGCGACGACCTGATCGTGGAGGCCATCAACGATGTCACGCTGGGCCGGCTCAGCGCAGGCGACGACATCCTCATCACCGCCAGCTCCGCATCGATCGGCTTCGCGGTTACCGATGCGAGCGGCACCGAAGAGGCCGAGGAAGACAACCCAGGCTCTAAACTGATCGTCGAGACGACGGGCGCAATCTCGGTGGCCGACGCCGATATCGCGAACGACATTCGCCTGACCTCGACGGAAGGCAATGTCACCTCGTCCGGCACGCTCGCCGCGGGCGGCGATGTGCTCGTCTCGGCCGGCGGGAATATCGGGCTGGTCAACGCGTCGGCCGGCAGCGACATCGCGCTTTCCGGCAACGCGATCGCGCTTAGCGGCTCCGGAAGCGCAGGCGACAGCATCCTTGTCGAGGGCGACAGCGCAACTCTCGGCGATCTCACGACCACCAACACCAATGTTGACGGCGCGAGCGGCATATCGGTGTTCGTCGGTGGAGCGGCCTCGATCCGCAGCGCGGATTCTGCAACCTTCATCGACATAGCCGCCGGCAGCTTCAGCGGCGGCGCCCTGACCGCGGCCGATTTCGCACGGATCTCCACTTCCAGCGAGTCTGGCGGCAGTGGCGCGATCGACGTCGACAGCGTTGAGGCTGGTGGCTCGATCAGCCTCCTCGCCGAGGGCGAAATCTTCGCGGGCGCGCTGAATTCCGAAACCGACATTGTCGTGAGTTCATCCGGGACCGCCGACTTGGGAAGTGCGGCGGCAACCCGCGACCTGAGTGTCGAGGCGGACAACATCGCCCTCGCCAGCGGCACGGCAGGCCGTGACATCAGCCTGGATGCGACCGGCGACATCGATGTCGCTTTCGCCCAAGCCGGTGACGATCTGAACATTGTCGCGGGCGGCGCCGTCGACGCCGAGACGCTATCGACCACCGGTCTTGGCGAGGACATCACCGAAACCGGCTACGGCCCCGGGCCGGGCGACGGCAGCAACATCATCGTCCTCGCCGCCGGCGATGTAGCGATCAAGGACGCCGACGCGGCGGATGACATCACCCTCACCTCCAGTGCTGCCGGCGTCACCAGCAGCGGCACGCTCGATGCCGGCCGGGACCTCACCATTCAGGCGGCCGGCAGCGCGGACCTCGCTACAATCCGGGCAGGCGACGACATCCGCATCAATGCCGCGCTGGTCAGCATCGGCGCGGCCGAGACGGACGGCTTTGGCGAAGATGAGGAGGAGGATGGCTCCAACCTGATCGTCGAAGCAACCGGCTCGATCGATATCGCCGACGCGGACGTTGCGATCGACATCGCGCTCACGGCCGAGCAGGGAGATGTATCGAGCACCGGTGCGCTCCTCGCGGGCCGCGATCTTGCGGCCTTGGCGGGCAACGAAATTGCGCTCACGACCGCCCGGGCGGGTGGCGATATTGCGCTGCTCGCGACCGGGGATATCTCCAGTTCCGGTACGCTCACTGCCGACTTTGACCTGGCCGTCAACGGCGGAACGATCGCGCTCGCCGACGCGAATGCAGGCGTCGATATCGCGTTGCTGGCGGACGGAGACATATCCAGTTCCGGGACGCTCACCGCGGGCGTCGACCTGGACATCAACGGCGAGTCGATCGCGCTGAACGACGCGAGTGCGGCCGGCGATATCGCGTTGCTTGCGAACGGAAATGTCTCCAGTTCCGGGACGCTGACTGCGGGCGTGGACCTGGACGTCAACGGCGGAGCGATCGCGCTGACGGATGCGAGTGCGGGCGGTGATCTCGCCCTTCTCGCCGACGGCAGCATCTCCAGTTCCGGATTGCTCTCCACGGGCGGCAATCTCGACGCGAACGGCGGAAGCATTGCGTTCGCAAACGCAGCGGCCGTGGGCGACATCGCTCTTCTGGCAGACGGCGCTATCGTCGCCAGCGGCCTGCTCTCGGCGGGCGGGGACCTCGCGGTCGACGCGGGCGGCGATATCATGCTTTCCGACGCTCGAGCCGATCTCCAGATCAGCCTGTCCGGGAACGCCGTGGCGCTGACCGGTGTCGCGACCGCCGGCGACAGCATCTTCGTGGAGGGTGCGAGCGCCGATCTTGGCCAGCTGACGACCACCAATGCGGCGGACGGCGAAACCCCAAGCGGTATCTCAGTGTCCGTCGGCGGTGAGGCCACGATCCGGAGCGCGGACTCGGCGGCCTTCATCGACGTAGCGGCCGGCAGCTTCAGCGGCGGCAATCTCATCGCCGCAGACTTCGTCCGGGTCTCCGCTTCCAGCGAAGCGGGCGCGAGCGGCAAGATCGATGTCGAGGGCGTCGTGGCAGGCAGCTTCATCAACCTGTCCGGCAGCGGCGCTGTAGCCGCAGCATCGCTTGGCTCTGCAACCGACATCACCGTGACGAGCGGCGGCCTCGCCAATCTCGGGACCGCGAACGCCGGGCGCGATCTCCTCGTCGACGCACAAAGCATCACGCTTGAAAACGGCACGGCGGGACGTGACGTCCGGCTGCTGGCGAGCGGCGCGATCACGGTCACGACGGCGCAGGCCGGCGACGACTTCGTCGCGCGGAGCAGCGACGGATCGTTCACCGGCGGCTCGATCGTCACGGACGGGCTTGGCGAGGACCTGAGCGAAAGTGGCTACGGTTCTGGCGACGGCAGCAACATCATCGTCGATTCCGCGGGCGCGATTCGGCTCGACAATGGCGCGGCGGTCGATCTGGTGAGCCTCACGGCGAATGATCGGATCGACAGCGCCGGACTGATCACCGCGGACCGGCTCGACGCGCGCGCCGCGAGCGACATCGCGCTCAACGACGTCGACGTGACGCAAAGCCTGGTGCTTTCGACCAGCGCAGGGTCGGTCTCCGGTCGCGATTTCGTCAGCGACGGCGATATTCTGCTCGACGCGAGCAATGCGATCACCCTCGCCTCCGCCGATGCCGGCGGCGGCTTCCGCGCCGATGGCGCCACGATCGACATCGGAAGCGCGACGGCAAACGGCGACGTGGACATCGACGGCATCGGCGATGTCACGATCGGTGAAGCGAATGCTGGCAACGACGTCACGATCTTCGCGGGCGGAGCGGCCGTGGTCGGGCAGGCCAATGCGCTTGGCGGCGGCAGCGACGGCGAAGGCGACGGCTTCAATGTCAGCGTCGAGGCGAACGGAAACCTGACGTTCGGCAGCGCCGACACGATCGGCGACCTGCGGCTGGTCTCGAACGCGGGGGGCATCGGGCGGCTTGCCGATCCGGGCGGCGAGACTCCGAGCTTGATCGACGCGGGCGGCGACATTTTCGTGAGTTCGGCAGTGGACCTCACGCTTGCCGGCGTCGAGGCTGGCGGCAGCGTTACGCTCTCGTCCGACGGCGTGCTCGATGTCGACACCGTCATGGCGGGTAGCTTTATCAACCTGCTCGGCGACGGTGCGGTCGCCGGCGAATCGCTCACCTCGGGAAGCGACATCCTTGTGTCGAGCGGCGGCCTGGCCGACCTCGGGACGGCGAACGCCGGGCGCGATCTTGCCGTCAACGCACAAAGCATCGCGCTTGCGAACGGCACGGCGGGACGGGATATCCGGCTGCTGGCGAGTGACGCGATCACCGTCACGACTGCGCAAGCCGGCGACGATTTCGTCGCGCGGAGCAGCAATGGAACGGCGTCGATCGGGACGGTCGTCACCACCGGGCTGGGCGAAGACGCGATCGAGACCGGCTACGGTCCGATCCCGGGCGATGGCAGCAACATCCGCGTCACCGCGGCCGGCGACGCCCGGCTCGACAATGGCGACGCTGCGAGCGGCATCATCCTGCGCTCCAACGCGGCTTCGGTGCTGAGCGACGGACTGTTGCGCGCGGACAGCCTTTCGGCTTCGGCGGCGGCGGACATTGCGCTCAACGACGTCATCGTCGCGGAGTCGCTCGTCCTTTTCGCGACCGGCGGCCTGATCTCCGGCGGCAGCTTCACCAGCGGCGGCGGCATTGACCTCGCAGCGTCCGAAGCGATCACGCTCGCCGCAGCGACAGCGCAGGGCGACATTGCCCTGTTCGCGAACGGCGCGATTACTCTCGGCAATGGCGACGCGGGCGGAAGTCTCTTCGCCGAATCCGAAGAAGGTTCGATCGACATCGCCACCGCGAGCGCAGGCGGCTCGCTCACGCTGTCAGCGGGCACCATGGCAAACCTCGGCACCGGCAGCGCCGCGCTGGACATCTTTATCGAAGGGCCAATCACTCAGGTCGGCAGCATCGCTGCGGGTCGCGATATCCTCCTCGACGGCGCGGAAGGGATTAGCCTCACCTTCGCGCAGGCCGGCGACGACTTCGTCGCGGAGAGCGAGAATGGGGCGTTCACCGCGGGCCGGGTCGTCACGACCGGTCTTGGTGAAGATGCCGGCGAGACGGGCTACGGCGCCGGTGATGGCAGCAACATCCTGGTCTCCGCCCTCAGCGACGTACGGCTCGACAACGGCGATGCGGCCGACGCGATTTCGCTGAGTTCGAGTGCGGGCTCGGTGCTGAGCGAGACTCTGCTCACGGCCCGCAGCCTCGGCGTGACGGTCGCCGGCGACATCGCCGTCAACGACGTGACCACCGTCGAGGATTTGATCCTGTCGGCGCGCGACGGGCGCATCAGCGGCGGCGACTTCGTTTCGGGCGGCGTCATCGATCTCTCCGGCGGGAGCGGCGTGTCGCTTCTGAGCGCCGATGCAGGCGGCTCGGTCTCGCTGACCGCAGGCGCAGGAGGCGTGTCGATCGGCTCCGCGCAATCCGGCGACTTCATCAGCCTGTTCGCTCAGACGGGCCCAGTAAGCGCCGGCACGCTTACGGCTGCGAGCGACATCGCTCTGCAGGCGCTGGACGGCCCGGTCGCCGCCACCAGCCTGATGGCGGGGCGGGACCTGTCGGTTCGCGCCTCTGGCGACGTCACGCTCGGCTCGGCGCAGGCCGGCGACGACCTCTCCGTCCGCTCCGGCGGCATTGCGATGCTCCAGAACCTGGTCACCACCGGGCTCGGCGATGACGCGGGTGAGAGTGGTCCCGGCGACGGCAGCAACATCTCCATCGGCGCGGAAGGCAATGCGCTGGTCGGCAACGCGCGGTCGGCCGCGAACCTCAGCATCGTCTCCAACAGCGGCGACATCCGGCTCGAGACCGGGCAAGCCAACGGCCGCATCGACCTGACCGCCAATGCAGGGTCGATCCTGAGCGGCGGCGCCCTCACCGCTCGCCAGCTGGGCGCGCTGGCCGGTGCCGACCTCGCACTGACCGACGTGTCTACGACTGCCGATCTGGTGCTCAGCGCCAGGAACGGGGCGATCAGCGGGAATTCGTTCACGTCCGGCGGGGCGATCGATCTGACTGCGGCTGACGGCGTGTCGCTCGTCAATGCGCGTGGCGCGTCGATCGACATCGAAGGCGGCAACGGAGGAATCGAGCTCGGCTTCGGCGAGGCGACCGGCTCGATCAGCCTGCTCGCGCAAAGCGGCAACATCGGCACCGGCGATCTCACCGCCGGCGGCGGCATCTCGATCCAGGCGCTGAACGGGGCGGCCGAGGCAGGAAGCCTGGTCGCGGGCCGCGACCTCTCGGTCGGGGCAAGCGGCGACGTGAGCCTCCTCGCTGCCAGAGCCGGCGGCGAGGCGCGTTTCGCCGCTGGCCGCAATCTCGATGTCGGCACGATCCGCGCCGGCGCGATCGGCGGTTCGGCCGGTGGCGCTATCGATGTACAGGACGCGACCGCTACCGGCGCCATCACGCTCCAGGCCGGCACGGGCCTGAGGCTGGCTCGGGCGGCGGCGGGAACGGACATCCTGCTGAGCGGCGGCGCACTGCAAATCGGATCCGTTGAAGCGGGTGACGATCTCATCGTGCAGGCCCGCTCGCTGAGCGCCGATCGCCTGGCGACCACCGGCCTTGGCGAAGAGCCGACCGGGCCACGTAACGGCAGCAATATCCGGATTTCGGTTGACGGCCTTGCCGCGGTTGCGACAGCAGACGCCGCTGGAGGCCTGCTCGTACAAGCGGCCGATATCGCGTTCGGCTCGGCGTTGGCGACACGGGGTGACGTCACGCTCGGCGCCACCGGATCGGTGACGGTGCAACAGGCCCGGGCCGGCGACGACATCAGCGTCACCGCCGGAACGACGGCGCTGGTCGGCGCGGCCGCGGCGCCGGGCACCGGCGTCGACAACGAGAGTGATGGCGCGAACATCCGCATCGCCGCCGTCGGCAACATCAGCTTCGGCACCGCCGCCACACCTGGCGGCCTGCGGCTCGTTTCCGCGCAAGGCGGCATTCTGCGTCTGGGGGCGCCGCAGGTTCCCGCTTCCAACCTGATCGAAGTCGGCGGCGACGTCTTGGTCGACTCCGCGTTCGATCTCAACCTTGCGTCCGTCACCGCGGGCGGGGCAATCACACTCGGCTCGGACGGGGCGATCGACGCGGGTGCGCTGAAGGCCGGCAACGGCCTGGTGCTGACCGCCGGAGCCGGGCTTCAGGCGGACTCGATAGAAACCGGCGCCGAGATCCTCGCGAGCGGCACTTCTATCGACTTCGGCAGCGTCAAGACGCCTTCTGTGCTCGATCTCGCCACGGCGGGCGCAATCCGGCTCGGTCCGGTCGACGCGGGCGATATCACGGGTGTCGGGGCGAGCATCGTCGCGACCACGCTCACCTCAGCCGGCGGGATCGCGCTTTCCGCCATGTCGGGAGACGTCACCGTTCAGGGCGCGACGGCGCGAACCGACATCGCGCTGAGCGGCGGCCGGCTCGCGCTGGCGGACGGCATTGCGGGTCGAGATATTCTGCTCGACGCGCGCGGCGATATCGCGGTGGGCACGGCGCGCGCCGGCGACGATTTCGAAGCGCAGGCCGGTGGCAGCTTCGCCGCGACCAACGTCGTGACGACCGGGCTCGGCCCGGATGTGGGCGATGTGGCCGGCGGCGGGATCACCAGGCTGGCCGGACCGGACGGCAGCAACATCCGGATCAACGCAACCGGCTCGGTTCAGCTCGCCACCGGCACGGCCGCGGACGTCATCCAGCTTGCCAGCCGTCAGGGCGGCATCGCCAGCACGCAATCACTGACGGCTGGTGACTCGATCCTCGCCGACGCCGCGACCGGCATGACGCTGATCGACGCCACTGCCGGGCAAGGCATCGATCTTCGCGCCGGCGGCGCGGTCAGCGGAGCGGCTTTGACCGCCGGCACGGACGTTCGCCTGTCTTCCGGCGGCACTGTCGCGCTAGCTTCGGCGGTGGCAGGCGACGACGTGGATGTGACGGCGGCCGGAACGGCGACCTTTGGTTCGCTCACCACGACGGGCCGAGCCCCGGACGACGGCAACAATGGAGCGTCGGTGATTGTCGCCGCAGCCGGCGGAGTCACCGCCGCCACGATCAACTCGGCGGGCGGGGTGAGCTTGCGAGCCCTGAACGGAGCGGTGCTGGTATCGCAGGACCTGCGATCGGCTCGGCCGGTCGAAGCATCGGGCCGGGCAGTCACGCTGAATGCGATCGGCGCGCTCGCCGTCCGGAGCGCCACCGCGAGCGCCGGGAATGTCGCGCTTGCGAGCGGCGGCAACCTCGCGATCGATACGGCCGACGCGAGCAGCGCAGTCAATGGGAGCTCGGGCGGCGCACTCTCGATCGCCGGCGCCGTGAACGGGGCTCAGCTGAGCTTCTCCTCGCGGGATATCGAGATCGGCAGTTCGGCACAGGTCGGCACGGCGGCGCGCACGCAAAGCCTTCAGATCAGCGCCAATGGCGGCAATGTCCCAATCGTCATCGGCGGCACGGCGCAGGGTGCAGGCTACCGGCTCGATAATGCAGAATTCGCCCGACTCACCGCGCGCGACGTCCGGATCAGCGGCCAGGGTGAGAATGCCACCATGCAGATCGACGCACTGACCGTGCGCGGAGCCGCGAGTGGCACGTCGTTCAACGTCGGCAACAGCCTGACGCTTGCAAGCAGCGGCGACGTCGAGATGATCGGCAGGCTGTCCTTCGAGAATGCGGGCGACACGAACCTGCTCCGCATCTCCTCCGGTCGAACCTTCTTCGCCGATAATGCGGGTGCGGGGATCGCCGTGACCGGACAGGGCGCGGCGCCAGGCGGGCGCCTGGAGATAGACGGCCGCAGCATCATCGTTGCGGGTCGAGGCGCCCTCGCCGACCTTGCCACCGCCACCGATGTCCGATCGCGCGACGAACGGCTCGGCACCAACGATGCGGGCGTGGACAATGGCGGCTTCCTCCGGGCCGGCTCGATCCGGCTGGCTGCGGCGGATCGTATCTTCGTCCAGAATAGCGGCGCCAACACGCCGCGCAGGCCGAACGAGCGCGCGGGCATGTCGGCGGGAGCGGGCGGGATCACGCTCGCGTCACTCGGCACCACCCCCGTCGAGGTGATCATCAACGGACGCCAGGACAATGGCCAGGGCGGCTTCGTTCTCGGCAAGGACTTGATCCCGGCCATACGCACTGAAGGCCTGCAAGGCGCCGGGTTCCAGTTCGCGCAGGGATCGACGGTCAACGGTTGCCTGGTCAGCGGCGGATCATGCGGCGAGGTATTCCAGGAAAGCCCGTTCGTGTCGGCAAGAGAGATCATCGAGCGGCTCAGGGAGGAAGATGCGTCGGAAGCCAGCCTTACCCGCCCGTCCGGGGTCGGTTTCAATCGCCTCATCAGCTTGGCGGGTTCGCCGTTCTTCCCAATGGTCGAGGAGCCGGTGACGGGAGCCGGTAACGAGGATCTCGGCCTGGACAGCTTCGGCCCGCTGGACGCAGGCGATGCCTTGCCCGGGCAGAACGAGATTGGGGGAGCTGTGACTGGCGCTGGTAACGAGGCGCTGCAGTCTGAAAGTGAAGGGCAGATGGATTGCGCCAAGGATCAGCAAAGCCGAGGCCAAAGCGGTGCTGGTTCCGCAACTTGCACCAAGAATGATCCAATCGACCGGAGCGTTGCTCCGACGGGGAAGTGAGTGGTGAGCGCAGACCTGCCTGGAAGATTGTTCGCTTGAAGCGGACATCTGTCATATCCTGGATCTGACATTTCCCTCTCAGAGCCTGCATGAGGAAACCCATCCCAGATGGCGCACATTCTGCTCGGCTGGGAACTTGGTGCAAACCGCGGCCATGCGCTGACCCTTGTTGGTATCTCCAAGGCTCTGCGCGCCCGCGGCCACCAAATCAGCTTTGCGATGCAGCGCGTCGATGCGCTCACCGCCGAGCAAAGGTGCGGCTCGCCGGTTTGGCAGACCCCGATCACCCCTCGCCTGCTGATCAGCACCAGCAAGCCCCGTACTGGAGCGCCCGCTACGATGGGCGACATACTGGGCCGCTTGGGCTTGGACGACGCGGACATCGTGGAAGCCCTGCTGCGCGGATGGGCTCAAATGCTGGACGCGATCCAGCCTGACCTCGTTATCTCGGATTACGGTCCCTTCCTGCTGACCGCAGCCCGCCAGCGTTGCCCGACGGTGAGCATCGGCACCGGATTCGGAGTGCCGCCCTCCGTAATGACGAGCTTTCCGAGCTTGTCCGGCCGACCTGCCACCCACGACGAGGATACTCTTCTCGGCGGGGTCAATGTCGCTTTGAAACGCACGGGCCTCTCCCCGCTTGCGAGCCTGCCAGGGATCTTCGCTGCGGAACGCGAACTCGCCTGCAGCTTCGCTGAGCTGGACCCGTATCGAAGCTGGCGTTCGGAGCCGCTGTTGGCGCCTGTCCTTGGGGGAGGCTTTCCCGAGACAGCGAGCGGCGGCGAAGAGATTTTCGTCTACATGCCCGAACAGGTCCAGGTTGACGCGCCAATCTGGCGGGGACTTGCCGAGTCCAAGCTGCCGATACGGGTATACGTGTCCAGCGTCTCCACTGGTTATCGGGAGAAGCTCGCCTCGTTGGGCTTTTTTGTCGAAGACAAACCGCTTTCCTTTTCCGGGATCGCGGCACGCTCGCGCTTGCTGCTCTCACATGGAGGGCACGGCTTTGTTTGCTCCGCTCTCCTTTCAGGCATTCCGCAAGTCATCTGCCACTTCGATCTGGAGAAGGTCCACTATGCCAAAGCGGTCACCGGACTCTCGGTGGGCGGCATGGTCTCGATGACGGACATCAAACCTGACCCGTTTGCCCGGTCGCTGATCGATGCCTACGAAAACGAGGGTCTCGCAGGCCGCGCCCTCGCCGCCGCCCCGAGCTTCAGAAACCGGTGCCACCGCTCAATGGAAGAAAGCCTTTCCGATGCCGTACAGCAGCTGCTCTGATCTGATCCGGGCCACCGGCCGCCGCTCAGGAGCAAAACAGGGGAATGGAAGCGGCCATTCAACCAGAAGCAATTCTTGCGGCACGAATACCGCCCCGGTCGCCGCCCCGTAGCTTGCGCACGAGCCGGTTTCACCGGCAGGGCTTCTTCGTTAGTCTCGATAAAGCGGAGACACGGGGGCGGCATGGACTGGTCGATTGAGGAGCGTGGAGGGACCGCCATCGCGAGGCCGCGAGGGCGAATCGACGAGGCGAGCTGGCAAGATTTCGCCGCCTGCCTCACCGCTTGCGTAGCCAGAGCGGCGGCTTTGCCTTCAAGGAAGCTCGTCGTCGATTTCTCCAGCGTCGAGTACATGTCCTCACGTGGCTTGCGGGCACTCACATTGGGCAAGCGCGAGGCCGAAGCAGCGGGCGTTACCATCGCCCTCGCCTCACCGAACGAGATCATGCGCGAGATTCTGGCGATCAGCCGCTACGACAAGCTATTCGCCATTTGCGACACGGTCGAAGCCGCCTTGTAGGCCGGCGCTCTGGGGGGAAGCGGTGATATGCTGGTGAACTTTTGGGGCACAAGGGGTTCGCTCCCGGTTGCTCAGACCGGGCCCGCGATCCGGCGCAAGATCGCGCTCGCGCTTGTTGCAGCCAAGGGACGCAGCTTCTCCGGCCAAGCCGAAGCCGAGGCGTTCGTCGAGGCCGAGCTCGATTTCGCCACCGGCGGCACCTATGGCGGCGCCACCACCTGCGTCGAATTGGAGGTGGAGGGCGGGCCCTTCTTCGTCTGCGACATGGGGAGCGGACTCCGCGAATTCGGGATCAGCGCGCTCAAGCGGTGCGCGAGCGGTCACGCCCGGACCTACAACTTCTTCATGTCCCATCTCCACTGGGACCACATCATGGGGTTCCCCTTTTTCGCGCCGGCCTTCGACCCCGAGGCTCGGATCGTGATCCATTCCGGACATTCCGACGCTGAGGAAGCGCTACGCCGCCAGCAGGAAGCGATATCCTTCCCGGTGCCGTTCGATTGGCTCCGAGCCAGGATCGAGTTCATCACCGTCAAGGCGGGGGAACGTTACCACGTCGACGGTCTGGACGTGGAGGTGATGGAGCAGCATCACTCGCATTCCAGCTACGGATACCGGTTCACCAACGCCGCTGGTAAGACCCTCGTGTTCAGCACCGACAGCGAGCACAAGATCGACAGCATGGAGAGCGAGGCAGAGATCGTCCGCTTCTTCCGCGAGGCCGATCTCGTCATCTGCGACACCATGTATTCGCTCGCCGACAGCGTATCGATGAAGGAGGATTGGGGTCATTCCAGCAACATCGTCACTGTGGACCTTTGCCATGCGGCACAGGCGAAGCGGCTCGCCCTGTTCCACCATGAGCCGATCTATAGCGACGAGGACATTCAGCGGCTGCATGCGGAGACCCTCCGATACGAGGAGCTGACGCGTTGCGGCCCGGCGCTGGAGGTGCTGTGCGCCTATGACGGCCTTCAAGCCCGTCTCTGAACCCGGGCGGCGGCTCCTCCGCATCCGCATTGCGGGGCTTGCAGGCGCGCTCGCGGCGGGCCTGCTGCTGCTCGTCAGCAACGGGGCGTTGAGCCGGCCGCTGTTCGACGCCTGGCAGCGCCTCGGACCCCGCGACATTGCCGCGACGAAAGTTCACGTGGTGGTGATCGATCCCGAAAGCCTTGCAGCCGGCGGTCCCTGGCCCTGGCCGCGCTATCATCTTGCTCGGTTGACCGAAGAGATCGCCGCGCGGGGCGCCGCTGCGATCGGGTTCGACATGATATTCGCCGAGCCTGATCGGGTGCGGCCCGACATCGTGGCCGACCTTTACCCGGAGCTGAGCCCCGCGGCCGCGGCCGAGCTCAGAAGCCAGAAGCCGATGGACCAGTTGTTCGGTGAAGTGATCGGGCGCGCGCCGGTGGTGCTCGCCCGGGCAGGTCTCCAGGGGGGCGGCGGCATCCCATCGGACCTCCCGGTCGAAGCGACATTTGCCGGGACACTTCCCTCCGCGGTCGCCGAGTACCCGCAGGCGCTCACCAACATCGCCGAACTGGATGAGGTGGCGCTCGGCCACGGACTGATAAACGGCGCACCCGATGGCGACGGCGTCGTGCGCCGCCTGCCGATGGTGGCGAAAGTGGGCGGGCAGCCGATGCCGGGCTTCGCGCTCGAACTCGCACGGGTCGCGCTGGAGGCGGACAGGATAGACGCGGCGCCTGGCACGATTGCACTGGGCGGCAGCCGCGTCCCAACCGATCGCCAAGGGCGAATGATCCTGCGATTCGGCGAATTTCCGGCCCGGCAGGTGACCTCGGCCGTCGACGTAATGCGGCGCGATTTTCCGGGGAACGCTTTCGCCGGAAAGGTGGTGCTGGTTGGACTGGCGGCGGAGGGAACCGCCGACATCGTGGCGACGCCGCTTGCTGCCGAGAGCTTCGGGGTCTTTGTCCACGCGCAGGCGGTGGACGCGATCCTTGGCGGAAACGGCTGGCTCAGCCGGCCCGGCTGGACACCTGCCGCGGAATGGGGCGCAGCGGCGCTGCTGGTCCTGATGGCCCTTGCCTTGATCACCCAGCCGAGGCGCGCCGCGATCTCGCTGCCGCTCGCCGGAGGCATAGTGGTCGGCCTGTCATGGGCCGCGTTCGACTATTGGTCCCTGCTCCTCGATCCGCTGCCGCCGCTCGCACTTGGCGGCGGTGCCGCGGCGGGGCTGAGCCTTGGCATGTTCGCACAGGCGCGGCGCGAGCGTGAGAGCCTGCGTGAACAACTGGTCGACGAACGCGTCGCTGCGGCGGCCACCGCGGCCGAGCTTGACGCGGCGCGGACCATCCAGCTCGGAATGCTGCCGCCCCGTGCCGAGCTCGCGCAGCTCGATCCGAGACTCGACCTCGCCGCCGCCCTGGAACCCGCTCGCTCGGTCGGCGGTGACTTCTACGACGCGGTTCGGCTGTCTGCGGATCGGATCGCCTTCACGGTCGCCGATGTCACCGGAAAGGGCGTTCCCGCTTCGCTGTTCATGGCGGTCTCCAAGGCGCTTTCGAAAAGCGTGGTGCTGCGAGAGCGGGACCTTGCCGGGGCGGCGGCGATGTTGAACGAAGAATTATCGCGCGGCAACGGCGACAGCGGCGTCACGATGCTGCTGGGCGTGATCGATCTTGCGACCGGCGAGCTCGAACTGGTGAATGCGGGCCACGAGGATCCGATCCGCCTTCGTTCCGACGGGAGCGTCGAGGGGGTGAAGATGGAGGGTGGCCCGCCCTTCTGCATCGTCGACTATCCGTGGCCGGTCGAGACGTTGAGACTTCAGCCTGGCGAAGCGCTGGTCCTGATGACCGACGGCGTCACCGAAGCTCAGGACCCCAAAGGTGCGTTCTACGGTCGCGCGCTGGCTCTTGCCACAGTCGCTGAAGGACGCGGCGCCCGCGCGGATGAGATCGTCGAGGGGCTGGTCCAATCGGTGCGCGGCTTCGAGGCCGGCGCCGAAGCAGGCGACGATCTTACGGTGATGGTCTTGCGCTACGTCGGCTAGCGGACAATGACCTCGACCCGTCGGTTGGCGGGCTCGGCCAAGCCGTCGGGCGTCGGCACGCGGAGCTGGCGCTCGCCGCGGCCGACCGCCGTCATAAGCTCGCGCGGGATACCTTCCCCGGCGAGGACGGCGAGTATCTCCTCGGCGCGACGCTGCGACAGCCGGTCGTTGTCCTCTTCGGAGCCCTCTCGGTCGGTATGCCCGGTGACCTGCACCTCTGCACCCAGGCGGCGCGCGACCTCGGCCCGCAGCGCGGCGACCGCCGCCTGCGAGTCAGGCGTGAGGCGGACGGTCCCTTCAAGGAAATACAGCGTGAAACTCGCAGGTGCCGGGGGCAGATCGGCGAGCAGAGCACGCTCGGCTGCGGTCAGTCGCGCGGGGTCAACGGCGCGGGTGACGGGCCGCGCGGAACCCAGCCTGGTGCGGCTGTTCCCCTGCGCTACCACGGTTTCCTGAGCCCGGCCTCGCGCTTCAAGTACCGCGACAGCACCCTGGCTGCCGCCCTCATCGGGAAGCAGCAGCAAGGAGGGTCCGGCGCAGCCCGCAACAAGGAGTGCGGCGCTGAGCAACCCTCCCGCTGCTCGCATCAGGGAACCGCCACCACGAAGCGGGTGCCGCGAACGCCCAGCAGCGATGTCGGAGTCCGCACCTTCATCGCATCGCGGTCCGACTTGGCGATCTGGCCCGATACGACCGCCAGCGAGCCGCGGTTCACCTGGGTGAGAAACTGACCGCGCTGAGTACGCCGATCAAACAGATACTCATTGACCGAGACGCGGCTGTTCGGCCCGAGCGCGAAGCGGGTGTTGTCGATGAAGGTCAGCGCCATCCGGCCGTCCTTCCCCGTGATAAGGGTGTCGCCCTTCTGGAGCTGAAGGCCCGGTGCCGCGGGAAGCCTTGCTGCCCCACGTTGCACAAGCGCAATGCCGAGTGTGCGTTTCACCCGGCCGATCTCCGCCCAGGCTGGCTGGGTCGCCGCAATGCCGATCAGAAGGAGCGCAGCCACTTTGTACTTCATCCAGAGTCTCCACAGCCGCCCTCGTCCGTGACATACGGCATCGAATGGGGGAGCGCGAATCCAATTCTTCAGAGATCGTGCAGGTACTTGCGCCCGGCGTAACTCCGGGTGCGGCGTGCGACGCGGCTCGCGACTTTGCCACCGCGGCCAAGCTCGCCACCGGCGACGCCGCCCGCTTGTGCATCCTGGTCGAGGAGCTCGTGACCAACGTTGTGGAACATGGCGGCTCCCCTTCGGCTGAAGTCAGCATGGCATTGGAGGGCAGGAGCGTGCGCATCATCCTCGTCGACGCCGGCGATTCCTTCGACCCGAGAACCGCTCAAGCTGTTCCCCCGGAGAAAGCGCGCGGCGGTGGCGCAGGCCTGGCGATCGTCCGCGCCTGGGCGGATGTCCTGAGCTACGAGAGCGGCGCGGACGGGAACCGCCTGGAGCTTGTCGTGGCGCTACGTGGATGAGAACCGACCCGGCACGGTCATCGGTCGAGCGAATAGATGCTCGCAATGAGCAACGGCCGGGCGGAGAAGCGGCCATGAGCTGTCACCGCTGGCGCCGCGGGTGAGGCGGACGCGGATCGTCATCTTCGCCAAGGCGCCGGTGCCGGGGCAGGCCAAGACACGGCTTGCCCCTGCCCTCGGCGAAATCGGCGCGGCGCGGCTTGCCCGGCGCATGCTGGAACGCACGGTGGCGGAAGCCGAAGCGGCTCGACTCGCGATCCCGGAGCTGTGCGCAACGCCGCACCCCTTTGACGAGGAGTGGAAGCCGTTCCTGCCCAAGTCGGAAATCCGCTATACCGATCAGGGCGGAGGCGATCTCGGCGAGCGCCTCGCGCGCGCGGCCAGGCGCGTCACTCTCACCGGCGAGAACATCCTGCTGATCGGCACAGATTGCCCTGGCCTGGACCGCAATCGGCTGCGGGCGGCCGCGCGCGCTCTGGAACGCCATGACGCCGCGATCCACCCGACCGAAGATGGGGGCTATGCACTGCTCGGGCTGAAGCGCTTCGATCCCAGCCTGTTCGCCGGGATCGGCTGGAGCGGCCCAGCCGTTGCTGTGGACACCATCGCGCGTATTCAGGCGCTCGGCTGGTCCCTGTGGATCGGGGATACGCTGCGCGACGTTGACCAACCAGCCGATCTCGAGCTGGTGCAGGACCTGTTATGATGCTTCTCCTCGCCGTTGCCGCCGCCGCAAGCCCGCTTTGGGTCGGCCGCTTCTCCGGCGAAGGGGCCCCGCCTGCCCCCTGGCGCGTGGTCCTGTTGAACAAGAAGGTTCCCGCTACCGTCTACCGTGGGGCGAGGGTCGCCGGAGTGGGCGCGATCGAGGCGAGAGCGAACAAGAGCATGGCCCTGCTCGCCCGGCCGCTGCGCGTGGACCTCGCCCGGACGCCCGTCCTGTGCTGGCGCTGGCTGGTCGATGCGCCGGTCGCCAAGGCCGACATGCGGACCAAGCGCGGCGACGATTATGCGGCGCGCATCTATGTCTCGTTCGACATTCCCGACGATAAGCTGAGCGCGGGCACGAGACTGAAGCTGAGCCTCGGCCGGCGCATGTTCGGCGGCAACCTGCCGGACGCGGCGCTGAACTATGTCTGGGACAACAAGCACGCCGTAGGTACGCGCGCCAGGAGCGCCTACACCGACCGCGCCGAGTTGATCGTCGCGGAGACCGGCGCCGCACGCGCGGGCAAGTGGGTGGGCGAGCGGGCCGACATCGCCGCCGATTTCGCCCGCGCCTTCGGCGGAGTGCCCGGCAGTGTCACGCAGCTGGCCTTGGCGAGCGATACCGACAATAGCGGCGGCAGCGCTCGAGCGGCGTTCGCGGACCTTCATTTCGTCGCCCGCGACCAGCGCTGCGCCTTCTGACCAGGATGCGAACTCTTCCACCCTATGCCGACCTGCTCGGCCTGCGCACGGAGCGCGCTGACGATGGAGCCCTGTTATGGGTCATGCCGTTTCAAGAGCAAGTGGTGGGCCGACCCGGTTACCTGCATCGGGGCGCAATTGCGGGCTTGCTCGAATTCGCGGCGCTTGGCGCTCTGTATGATGCTCTCGCTGACGAACCCGTGCAGGTGAAGCCGATCAACGTCACCGTCGATTTCATGCGCGGCGGCGTCGACCACGATACCTATGCGAGCGCAGTGATCACACGCCTCGGTGCTCGCGTCGCGAATGTCGAGGCGCATTGCTGGCAGAGCGACCGAACGAAACCGATCGCCGCCGCGCGCATGAACCTGCTGATCCGCCGCGACGACCAAAAGTCATCACCCCGGACTTGATCGGGCGTCCAACTTCTTCAGCAGCTCCGGAAAGAGGTTGATGCCGGATCAAGTCCGGCATGACGAACAGGAAAGCTCAGCCGCCGCGCCTCATCGTCTCTCGCGCGATGACGAGCTGCTGGACCTGGCTCGTCCCTTCATAAATCCGGAACAGGCGTACGTCGCGGTACAGCCGTTCGATGCCGTAGTCGGCGATGTAGCCGGCCCCGCCGTAGATCTGGACTGTGCGGTCCGCGACGCGGCCGACGGTCTCGCTCGCGAAATATTTGG
Source organism: Allosphingosinicella sp. (assembly GCF_036387615.1). GTDB lineage: Bacteria > Pseudomonadota > Alphaproteobacteria > Sphingomonadales > Sphingomonadaceae > Allosphingosinicella. Next base: position 33,895 of record NZ_DASVTH010000029.1, on the reverse strand, counting down.
CGGCCGCGGCCTCGAGCGTGATCGGCTGGCCGGCATCCTTGAGCGCGGCCGATTCCAGCACCAGCGCCCGCGCCGCCATCGTCTCCGTCTTGGAATCCGCGATCATCGCCTGAACGAGTTGATGCTCCCCGATCGGCTTGCCGAACTGGCGCCGTTCGCTCGCATAAGCGACCGCATCGCCAATCAGCCGCTCCGCGATGCCGACGCAGACCGCCGCAATGTGCAGCCGCCCGCGATCGAGCACGCGCATGGCGATCTTGAAGCCCTCCCCTTCTTCGCCGAGCCGATTGGCGGCGGGAACGACCACATCGTCGAAGTTGACGTCGCAGACATGCGCGCCCTGCTGGCCCATCTTGCGCTCGGGCCGGCCGATGCTGACCCCCGGCAGGTCCGCAGGCACAAGGAAGGCCGAAACGCCGCGCGCGCCCTCCCCGCCGGTTCGGGCCATGACGGTGAACAGCGACGCCTTGTCGGCATTGGTGATGTAGCGCTTCGTGCCGGACAGCCGATAAACCTCGCCGTCGCGGACGGCGCGGGTCTGGACGGACGCGCTGTCGGAGCCCGCGCCGGGTTCCGTCAATGCGAAGCTGGTGATGATCTCGCCGCTCGCGATGCGCGGCAGCCACTCGGCCTTCTGCGCATCGGTACCGGCCATGATCAGGCCCTGGCTGCCGATGCCGACATTGGTCCCGAACACGGAACGGAAGGCCGGCGTGGTGCGGCCCAGCTCGAGCGCGACCCGCACTTCCTCGGTCATCGACAGCGCTAAGCCGCCATGCTCCTCCGGGATTGACAGCCCGAACAGGCCCATCTCGCGCATTTCCTGCACGATCTCGGTCGGGACCTCGTCCTCGCGGTCGACCTGGTCTTCGAGCGGGCGCAGCCGCTCCGCGACGAAGCGACGGATTGCGCCGAGCAGCGCGTCGAAGGTTTCGGGATCGAGCGCCAGCTTAGTAACCCTTCATCCGTGCCAGCCGATCGGCATGGTAGTTGGCATCTCCGAACAGTTCGTTCAGCACCCGGTCGCGTTTCATGTAGAGGCCGATGTCGTACTCGTCCGTCATTCCGACGCCGCCGAACATCTGCACGCCTTCCTGAACGGCCTGCGTGGAAACGCGCCCGGCCTTGGCCTTGGCGACGTGGCTCATGGCCGCGGCTTCCTCATCGCCTTCGTCGAGCAACTGCTGCGCCTTCAGCGTCGCCGCGCGGGCAATCTCAAGCTCCGCGTAGAGATCGGCCTGGCGGTGCTGAAGCGCCTGATACTCGCCGATCACGCGCCCGAACTGCTTGCGCTCCTTGATATAGGCCACGGTCTGCTCCGCCGCCGCGCCGCCGACCCCGACCAGCTCGGACGCGGCGCCGACCCGGCCGGCCCGCAGCACGCGCCGCAGCGCCTGCTCATCCCCGATCGGCGCATCCACTTGTACGCCATCGAACCGCATCCGCGCGGCCATGCTGGAATCCGCCAGCCGCGCCGGATCGACGCTGAGTCCGTCTGCGTCGCGTTCGACCGCGAACAGGGCGGTGCCCTCTTCCGTCTGCGCCGCGACCACGATCAAGTCGGCCGATCCGCCCTGGACTACGAACGATTTCTCGCCGGTGAGCTTGTAGCCGTTGCCCGAGCGCTCGGCCGCCATAGCGATGTCGTGCGGGCGATGCTTGGGACCTTCGTCGACGGCGAGCGCGGCGACCGTCTCGCCGGCCAGGATGCCGGGAAGCCAGCGCCCGCGAAGCTCCTCGCCCGCCCCGCGCAACGCCTCCACCACCGCCACGGCCGTGATCAGGAAGGGCGAAGGCGTCAGGTTGCGCCCGATCTCCTCCATTACGATGCCCGCTTCGACGTGCCCGAGCCCGAGTCCGCCATCGCCCTCTTCCACCAGGATACCGGTGAAGCCCATCTCCCCGAACTGCCTCCACAAAGCATGGCCGAACCCATCCTTGCAGTTCATGTCCCGATATTTGCGCAACTGCGACGCGATCGCGCCCTCCGACGCCATGAAGTCCCGCGCCGTATCGCGCAGCATGGTCTGGTCTTCGGTCAGGTAGAGCGGCATTGCGCACCTTTCTCCCTCTCTCCTTCAGGGGAGAGGGTCGGGGAGAGGGGGAGTTGGAGTGCCTGCTGGATGACCAGCAGCACACCATCGAGATTGTGGGTCACTTCAGCATTGGTGAAGCGGAGAACCTCGTAACCTTGCTCCCGCAGGTAGATCGTCCGACCTGCATCATAGGCTTCTTGCAAGACATGCGTCTCACCATCGACTTTTACGACAAGCATCTTCGGCGTGCGGCAGGCGAAATCGACAATGAATTTTCCGATCACGACCTGGCGACGGAACTTCGCGCCGGCGAAGCGCTTGGCGCGCAAATTCAGCCAAAGCCGCTGCTCGGGCCCTGTTTGCTCTCGTCGCATGCTCTTCGCACGTTCTAGAAGGACTTGGTCTCGCAATCGAACTCCCCTCTCCCAACCCTCTCCCCTGAAGGGGAGAGGGCTTTCAAGCCCCCGGCAGCTGGAGAATATGCTTGGCGATGATGCCGAGCTGGATTTCGCTAGTGCCGCCTTCGATCGAATTGGCCTTGGTGCGCAGCCATTCGCGCGCCGCCTTGCCGCCGCGGCTGCGCTCGGATTCCCACTCAAGGGCGTTCGATCCGCCGGCGGCCATGACCAGTTCGTGCCGGTCCTTGTTGAGCTCGGTACCGGCATATTTCATCATGCTCGGCTGCGCTGGATGCGCCTGCCCGGCCTTGAGCTCGTCGATGAACCGCTCCGACATGGCCCGGAACGCCATCGCGTCGACATCGAACCGCGCAACGTCGGCGCGCAGCAGCGGATCGTCGGCGAGCCGGTCCTTGACCGCTTCGCCGAGCGAGCCGCCGCCCCCGCCCAGCCCCATGCCGCTGATCATCTCGCGCTCATGGCCGAGCAGATATTTTGCAACGTCCCAACCTCGGTTGATCTCGCCGACGATCTGATCCTTGGGCACTTGCACATCGTCAAAGAAGGTCTCGCAGAAGGGCGAGTTGCCCGAGATGAGCAGGATCGGCTTGGTCGACACGCCCGGCGAAGCCATGTCGAACAAGAGGAAGCTGATCCCCTTGTGCTTGGGCGCCTGCGGGTCGGTGCGGACCAGGCAGAAGATCCAGTCCGCCTTGTCGGCGTAGGAGGTCCAGACCTTCTGGCCGTTGACGAGCCAGTGATCGCCCTTGTTCTCGCATTTGGTCTGCAGCGAAGCGAGGTCGGAGCCCGCGCCCGGCTCGGAATAGCCCTGGCACCAGCGGATCTCGCCGCGCGCGATCTCGGTCAGGAACCGCTTCTTCTGCTCCTCGGTGCCGTACTTCAGCAAAGCCGGCCCGAGCATCGAGATGCCGAAACTGTAGAGCGGGTTGCGCGCACCGATCCGCGCCATTTCCTGGCGCAGGATCTTGGTTTCGGCCGGCGAGAGCCCGCCTCCGCCATATTCCTTGGGCCAGTCGGGCACGGTCCAGCCGCGCTCGGCCATGATCCGCATCCAGCGCTCCTGCGCCTCGCTCTTGAATGTCGCGTTGCGCCCGCCCCAACAAGCGTCGCTCTCGTCCAGCACCGGTTCGCGCATCTCGGGCGGGCAGTTGGCATCCAGCCAGGCGCGCGTCTCTTGCCTAAACAGGTCCAAATCAGCCACTGGCCTTGTCTCCGATGCGGGTCCGGGATAGCCGGAAACATAGGTTGACGGGCACGTAAAGCCAAGCGAGGCGACGCGATGGATTTTACCCTTACGGAACGCGAAGCTTTCTACCGGGACCGGGTCCGCGACTTCATCGAGACTCATGTTCGGCCCCGCACTGCCGACTACAAACGCCAGGTCGCGGCCGGCGATCGCTGGCAACCCGTCGAGGTGATCGAGGAGCTCAAGCCCAAGGCCAAGGCGGCGGGCCTGTGGAACCTGTTCATGCCGCCCGGTTCCGCGCTCCAGCATGTCGACGAGACGTTTGCGTTCGAAGGCACCCAGCTCACCAACCTCGAATATGCGCTTTGCGCTGAGGAAATGGGGCGGATCGGCTGGGCCTCGGAGGTCTTCAATTGCTCCGCGCCCGACACCGGCAACATGGAGGTTTTCCACCGCTACGGCACGCGTGAGCAAAAGGAGCAGTGGCTGCGGCCGTTGATGAACGGCGAGATCCGCTCCGCCTTCTTGATGACGGAGCCGGGCGTCGCTTCATCGGATGCTACCAATATCCAGTGCGAGATTCGCCGCGACGGCGACGACTATGTCCTGAACGGCCGCAAATGGTGGTCGTCGGGCGCGGGCGATCCGCGCTGCAAGGTCGCGATCGTGATGGGAAAGACCGACACCAAGGCGCGCAAGCATCAGCAGCAATCGATGGTACTGGTTCCGCTCGACGCGCCGGGCATCACCGTCGAGCGCGCGCTCACCGTCTACGGCTATGACGATGCGCCGCACGGCCACATGGAGATTGAGCTCAAGGACGTACGCATCCCCGCGTCCAACATGCTCCTGGGTGAGGGTCGCGGCTTCGAGATTGCGCAGGGGCGGCTCGGGCCGGGCCGCATCCACCATTGCATGCGCACGATCGGCGCAGCCGAGGAGGCGCTTGCGGCGATGGTGAAGCGGCTGCAGAGCCGCGTGGCCTTCGGCAAGCGCCTGTCCGAGCACTCGATCTGGGAGCAGCGGGTCGCGACGGCGCGGATCGACATAGACATGTCGCGCCTGCTCTGCCTCAAGGCCGCCGACATGATGGACAAGGCCGGCAACAAGGCCGCCAAGCTCGAGATCGCGATGATCAAAGTCTACGCGCCCAACATGGCGCTGCGCATCATCGACGATGCGGTGCAGGCCCATGGCGGCGCCGGCGTCAGCCAGGATTTCGGCCTCGCCTATAGCTGGGCCGGGATCCGCACGCTCCGGCTGGCGGACGGGCCGGACGAGGTCCACAATCGCGCCATCGCGCTGATGGAGTTCGCCAAGCACGCCCCGACCGACCTTCGCGCCAGCGAGGCGGGGCAGCCGAGCGGCGCCGGCGGAGGAGCAGCGGCATGAACCTGTTCGACCTCTCCGGCAAAGTGGCGATCGTCACCGGCTCCTCACGCGGCATTGGCCGGGCGATCGCGGAAGCGCTCGCCGACCAAGGTGCCAAGGTGGTCATCTCCAGCCGCAAAGCCGAGGCCTGCGAGGAAGCGGCGCAGGCGATCAACGCCAGGCATGGCGAAGGCACCGCGATCGTGGTCCCCGCCAACATTTCATCGAAGGAGGCACTGCAGACGCTCGCCGACGAAACCCGTCGCCAGCTCGGCCGCATCGACGTGCTGGTCTGCAACGCCGCGTCCAACCCTTATTACGGGCCGATGGCGGGCATCACGGACGATCAGTTCCGCAAGATTCTCGACAACAATGTGCTGGCCAACCACTGGCTGATCTCGATGGTCGCGCCCGAGATGATCGAGCGCAAGGAAGGCTCGATCATCATCGTTTCGTCGATCGGCGGGCTGACCAGCTCGACTGTGATCGGCGCCTACAACATCTCCAAGGCGGCGGACTTCCAGCTCGCCCGCAACCTCGCCGCCGAGTTTGGGCCCTCAAAGGTCCGCGTGAATTGCATCGCCCCTGGCCTCGTCCGCACCGACTTCGCCCGCGCGCTGTGGGAAAATCCGGACACGCTCAAGGCCGTAACCCGGGGCACGCCTATGCGCCGCATCGGCGAGCCGCACGAGATCGCCGGCGCCGCCGTCTTCCTCGCTTCTCCGGCTTCCACGTTCATGACGGGGCAGACGATCGTCGTCGACGGCGGCTCGACGATCGGAGTGGGGCTGTGACCGCGTCGCCCCGTGCTCCTGCGAAGGCAGGAGCCCGGTTCAGCGGCTGCATCTGGGTTCCTGCTTCCGCAGGAACACTGAGGCGGCCATGAGGCTTCAGGATAAGGTCGCGATCGTCACCGGCGCTGCATCCGGCATCGGTCGCGCGAGCGCTCAGCTGTTCGCGGCCGAGGGCGCACACGTCATCGCCGCCGACGTGAACGAGCCCGAGGGCGGCGACAACATCGTCCCCCTCCGTGCGGACGCCGGCAGCGAAGAAGATGTCGCCCACCTGATCCGCAGCGCCGTGGCCCGGTTCGGCGGGCTCGACATCGTCTTCGCGAACGCCGGAATTTCCGGCGGCCTCGCCTCCATCTTCGAGCAGACGCCAGAGGACTGGTCCGAAATCCTGCGGGTCAACCTGATCGGCCCGTTCCTCGCCATCAAGCATGCCGCGCCACTCATGAAGGAGCGCCGCGGCGGCTCGATCATCTGCACGGCCTCCGTCGCCGGCATCCGCGCCGGCGCGGGCGGCCCGGCTTATTCGGCGTCCAAGGCCGGCGTCATCAATCTCGTGGAGGTTGCCGCAACCCAGCTTGCCGGCGCAAACATCCGCGTCAACGCGATCTGCCCGGGCCTGATCGAGACCGGCATGACCAAGCCCTTCTACGATTGGGCCCGGCAGAGCGGCAAAGAGGACCGGCTCGGCCACCTCAACCCGCTAAAACGCGGCGGCGTGCCCGATGAGATCGCCCATGCCGCCCTGTTCCTCGCTTCGGACGAGAGCAGCTACGTCAACGGCCACGCCCTCGTCGTGGACGGCGGCCTCTCGATCTCGCATCCCTATAATCGTCAGGAATATGGCCAGACCTCGGCCTGAGTTGGAGACAGCTTATGAACCCGATCACCACCAACCGCCACGGCGATGTCCTGATCGTCCGGTCCAACAATCCGCCCGTCAACTCGCTCGGCCATGCCGTCCGTGAAGGCCTGGTCGCGGCGATCGAGGAAGCCGATGCCGACGATCAGGTGAAGGCTGTGGTGATCCTGTGCGAAGGCAACACCTTCTTCGCCGGCGCCGACATCAGCGAGTTCGGAACGCCCAAGGCGTTCGCGCAACCGATGCTCCCGCAGGTGGTCGATCGAATCGAGGCGTGCACCAAGCCGGTCGTCGCCGCCATTCACGGCACCGCGTACGGAGGCGGCCTGGAGGTCGCGCTTGCGTCCCATTACCGGATCGCCGTGCCCTCGGCGAAGCTCGGCGTCCCCGAGGTCAAGCTGGGGCTCCTCCCCGGCGCGGGCGGGACGCAGCGACTGCCGCGTGTCGCGGGCGTGCAGAAGGCGCTGGAAATGGCGGCAACGGGCAATCCAATCGGCGCCAAGGAAGCGTACGAGGTCGGCCTGCTCGACAAGCTCATCGAAGGCGATCTCGAACAGCATGCGGTCGCCTACGCGCACGAAGTCGCGGATTACCGCCCCATTCCGAAGTCGAGCGAGAATGACGACAAGCTTGCCGAAGCTCGCGCCAATCCCGCCATATTCGAGGAGTTCCGAAAGGCGAATGCCCGCAAGATGAAGGGCTTCGATGCGCCGGAATACAATGTTCGCGCAATCGAGGCGGCCGTGCAGAAACCCTATGCGGAGGGCGTGCTGACCGAACGCCAGCTTTTCATGGAGCTGATGAGCGGCACCCAGGCGCGGGCCCAGCAATATTTCTTCTTCGCCGAACGCAAGGCCTCCAAGATCGACGGCCTGCCCGAAGATACGCAGCCGCGCCCGATCGCCCGCGTCGGCGTGATCGGCGCCGGCACGATGGGCGGCGGCATCTCGATGAACTTCCTGTCGGCCGGGATCCCCGTCACCATCGTCGAGATGGCGCAGGACGCCCTCGACCGCGGTACGGGCGTGATGCGCAAGAATTACGAAGCGACCGCGGCCAAGGGCCGGATGACGGCGCAGCAAGTCGAGGGCGCCATGGGGCTGCTGAAGCCGGCGCTCGACCTGAATGCACTGGCGGACTGCGACCTGATCATCGAGGCTGTGTTCGAAAACATGGATGTGAAGAAGGATATCTTCGGCAAGCTCGACGCGATCGCCAAGCCGGGTGCGATTCTCGCTTCAAACACCTCCTACCTGAACGTCGATGAGATCGCGGCCAGCACCTCACGGCCGCAGGACGTGGTCGGACTCCACTTCTTCTCGCCTGCAAACGTGATGAAGCTGCTCGAAGTCGTGCGCGGCGCGAAGACGGCGCCGGACGTACTGGTGACGGCCATGCAGCTATCCAAGAAGATCAAGAAGGTCGCGGTGGTCGCAGGCGTCTGCCACGGCTTCATCGGCAATCGCATGCTGTTGCCGCGCCAGGTGGAAGCAAACAGCCTGTTGCTGGAAGGCGCCACCCCCGAACAGATCGACCGCGTCCATGTCGGGTTCGGAATGCCGATGGGCCCGTTCCAGATGGCGGACCTGGCCGGCGTCGACATCGGCTGGCATCGGGATCCGTCACGCGTCGAGAATGTTCGCGACGCCCTTTGCGCAATGGATCGCTGGGGGCAGAAGAAGGGCGCCGGCTTCTACGATTATGACGAAAAGCGCCGCCCCTCCCCGTCCCCGGTTGTCGCCGGCATCATCGATGATTTTCGCGCCCGCGAAGGCGTCCAGCCGCGCGACATCTCAGATCAGGAGATCATCGAGCGCACGCTCTACACGATGGTGAACGAGGGCGCGAAGATCCTGGAGGAAGGCATGGCCCAGCGCGCGTCGGACATCGATGTCGTCTGGGTCTACGGCTATGGCTGGCCGGTCTACCGGGGCGGCCCGATGTTCTGGGCAGACTCGGAAGGGCTGCCGAAGATCGTCGAGGGCCTCCGCCGCCAGCAGGACCGCCTCACCGACCCCCGCCTCTCCGACCTCCTCGTCCGCAAGGCGGGGGCGGGGGAGAAGTTTACGCGGTAAGGCTCCTCCACCAGGACGAGGTCATTTCTCCGTTCGGGCGAGCAGGTCAATTAAGTCCTGCCGCCAGAACTTGGCCCAGGTGTGCGTCCCGTGCCCGCGTGTGTCGCTGGTGGCGCGGATAAGGATGTAGCGCGCGGTCGGCATCTGGCGAGCGGCGTCCTCGGCGATCCCGTATTCGGAGGGGTTGATGAAGTCGTCGGCGGAGTTGACCCAGGTCATAGGCACGCGGATGCTCTCCACCCGCGGCCACGGATTATAGGTCCGCGAGGCTTCGAGCTGATAGATCAGGTCGTTGGCGTCCCGGGTCGGAATGTCGCGCGCGATCCGCTCGACGATGTAGGCGTCGGCCGCGTCGCGGGTCGGATAGGCCTTCTGCAGATGGAGCGGCGCGAAACCGGCGATCTGGAGGATGCTGACGGCGGTGCGCAGGCCTTGCAGCGGTTGCGTGCCGTAGTTGCCGCCGGCCCAGGCGGGATCGCTTCGGATCCCCTCCACCGCGGCCTTGCGCCACATCCGGTTGTGGCCGGCGATCTCGGTCGGCAGGCAGGCCATCGGCATCATCGCCCGCGCGAAGTCCGGGTGCGTCTGGGCCCACACGAAGCCGTGCATGCAGCCCATCGACGTGCCCATCAGCAGGCGAAGCTTGCGCACGCCAAGGCCCTCGACCAGCATCCGCCGCTGCGCCTCGACCATGTCGTCATAGTCGTACTTGGGAAACCGCATGCGCATGCCGTCGCTCGGCTTCGACGATTTCCCGTGGCCGATATTGTCCGGCAGGATCACGTAATAGCGGCTGATGTCGAGTGGCTGCCCCGGTCCGAACAGCTCTTCCGCGAACTGCGGCTGGAGGAACTGCCGCCCGGTCCCGCCGGTGCCGTGCAGCACCATCACCGCATTGACGATCCCGCCGCTCCGGTCGCGCCTCGGCTTGCCGAGCGTCGCGACATGCATGCGCAACTCCGGCAGCCGCTCGCCCGTGCGGAAGCGGAAGTCCCGCAGCGTCACCTGCTTCTCGTTCAGCATGTCGGCGTAAGCGGACTGGGCGGCGGCCGGGGCTGCAGCGATCAGGGCGGCCGCGGCGGCGATCATGGCGAAGAGCTTCATGGCGGCGGACGCTACTCGCCAGCCAAGCCGCTGAAAAGCGTTGAGAAGCCCGGCGCCCCTGAACAGCCGTTCATCGGCGGCTCAGGCTCTGCTTGGTTAACAAGGTATCCGGGACGGGCGTTTGGGACGGCCGAGTCGGCCTCCTTGCGCTCGCGCCCGGTTCACCGGAGGAGCCTGTACCATGCTCAAGAAGTTCCTGTTCAGCCTAGCCGCCCTGTTCGGCGCTTTCGCCGCGGTGCCGTCCGCCGCAGAAGCGCGCGGGTACGGCTACGGCTATCACGATCCTTACTACGCCCGCAGCTATTACGCCCCGCGTCACTACTACGCGCCGCGCCATTATGCGCCGGCCTATTACCCCCGCACCTACTATGTCGATCGCGGCTATTACGGCCACGGCTACGCGCCGCGTCATTACAGCCGCTACAGCCATCGGGACCGTTACTATGGCCAGCGTCATCGCTGCGGAAGCGGGACCACGGGCGCGATCGTGGGAGGCGCTGCCGGCGCTCTGCTCGGTCGGGAAATCGGGCGCGGAGGCCGGCGCGGCTATTACGGCTATCGTCGGGGCGGAGGCACGACCGGTGCGATCATCGGCGGTGCGGCAGGCGCGCTGCTCGGTCGGGAAATCGGGCGCCGCTGCTAAGGACGGGGACGCTCAGGTGCAGGCTCTCTGACTAGAGAGCCTGCAGCACCGTGGCATGCTGCTCGGCCCTTCGGGCGAAGTCCTCCGCCAGTTCGCGATGCCAGGCCTGTGCCTGCGGCGTCATTGCGCGCTGGGCGGCGCGCTTTTCTTCATGCGCGCGCCTGGAGAAGTAGCGGTGATTTGACTCCATCTTGCTCTCCCGGGACTGTTACTCGCATCCGAGGGGGCACCCCGCCCCTTCTTTCACATGCCAAAGCATATGCAGGCAATTTGGTTACGACGGCGTTAAGGGTCTGGCTTTCGTCCTTCGCTAGAAATCAGGGCTGCGGCGTCAGGTCGTCGGGCAGGAACTTGTCCCACATCGCCGCCCACGGGGAATCCTTGCTGCCGTCCGATTTCAGATATTCGGGCTTCAGCATATGGTCTGCCGCACAGCCGGACGGCTTGGCGTTGGCCAGCAACCGAAGATCGAACTTCTCGTCGAACAGGACCCCCATCTGGCCCGCCCGGCACCAGCGCACCTCGCCGGTCAGCGTGCCAGCCTCGGCAAGATTCAGACGAACCGCGGAACCGGGCGCAAGGCTGCGCTCGCACTCCAGCATCGCACCGTCCGCCGAGATGTTGCGCAAGCGGACGTTGAACGCCTCGAAACTCCAGTAGAGCGTTCCGGTCCAGATCAGGCCGTGGCGCGCCGCCCGCATCGACAAGGGCTTGCTGGTGCGCTCCGGAATTACGGACGCCTGCGAGTGCGAAGCCACCACGAAAGCGCGTGTCTTGGCGAGGCCGACGATGTCGGTCTGCTGCTCGAATTCAAGGCCGATCCGGTTGCCCTTCACCCAGCGCACCGTGCAGCGCGTCCGGTTGCAGTCGGCGAACTGGATCTGGAGGATCTCGCCGATCCGAGGCTCGATGTCGCTCTCGATCATCGCGCCCAGCGAGGACAAGTTGACGATCGACACCTGCACCTTCTTGCGGCGGAATGTCACAGTGGCGGCATCGGTGAGATCGCGCAGCCGGTCCTCGCGGCGGTGATTGGTGATCCGGGCCGCCGAGCGGTTGACTGCGATCGCCGTCAGGCTCGCCCCTTTAGGCTCCGCCTTCTTCTGCTTGGGCGCAACCAAGCTGGGCCTGTGCACCCCTTCGCCCGCGACGAATGTTGAGCGGATATCGTGCATTGTCCCCCCGGAAACGGTTCGCGACGCTTATGCCTCAACAATCCTTACCGAAATGCTGACGATGAGATCGTTCGATCGGGATTGGGCGAGGCAATGACTCCCGGTCAGCTCGACTTGTTTCCAACCGCGCCCGCTCTCCCTGCGGGACTGCGCTATGCGCCGGACGTGATCACGCCTGAGAACGAGGCCTCGCTGGCCGATGCCATGGTCGCGCTCCCGTTCCGCCCTTTCCAGTTCCAGGGCTTCACCGGCAATCGTCGCGTGGTTTCGTTCGGCTGGCGCTATGCCTTCGACGGCAGCGGCCTGCACCGTGCCGAACCGATCCCCGATTTCCTGCTACCAGTCCGCGACGCCGCGTCCCGCTTCGCCGGCCTCGCCCCGAACGCACTCGAGCATGTGCTTGTGACCGAATATGCACCTGGCGCCGCGATCGGCTGGCATCGCGATCGGCCCGTCTTCGGTGAGGTCGTCGGCCTGTCCCTCCTCTCCCCGGCGCGCCTTCGCTTTCGTCGCAGGTGCGAAACCAAGTGGGAGCGTGCGGACCTGATCGCCAAGCCGCGCTCGGCATACCATCTGACCGGAGAGGCGCGATCCGAGTGGGAGCACAGCATCCCCGCGGTCGAGGAATTGCGTTACTCGATCACGTTCAGGACGCTGCGCGCCTGATCAGCTGTAGAAGATGTGAAGCCCGATCTTCTTTTCGCGGCTGAGGCGCTTGCCCCAGCTCGGCGCGACATAATCGGCATGGTACCAGAGCACGTCCGACTTGAGCTTGTCGTCAAGCTGGCTGGCGGCGATCTGCGCGATCGCGACGGCCTTGCCCCAGGCCTTGCTGCTCTTGTTGATCGGCGGGAATTCGCCGTTGCGGATGAAGGAGAATTGCGCCTTCTGCGTCACCACTTCGCAGATGGTGGACGGATACTTTCCGGAGGCGGCGCGGTTCAGCACGACCTCGGCGACTGCCAATTGCCCTTCGATCGGCTCGCCGCGCGCTTCGAAGTAGACTGCGCCCGCCAGGCAATGCCGCTGCGCGTCAGGCACATCGGTGTGCGCCAGCTGCGTCACCATCTCCGAGAGGGAGCGGGCACGGGGAACCGACGCATCAGCAAATGCCACCAGCTCGCCCGCAATGCGAGCCGCCGAGTGAGCCGCAATCTGCGTCTCGATGCCCGTTGCGTCGGCTACCACAGTTTCGTTGCTCGGAGCGGAGTGGCCCTCAATCAGCGCTTCGGCATGGTCCAGATAGGAAGCAGTGGCCGGAGCCCCCACTTCGCCCGCCTCGGAGGGCGCGGCGATCACGGAAGACAAGGCAAGACCCAGCGCAGCCGCGGCAATGCCGCCGGCCCGAACAAATCGGTTCATTCAAGTCCCTAGTTCCATGCGGTGGGCATGTGCGCGGCGACGCGATCCTTGCGCGTCCCGTCAGCCCCCCGTCTCGCTTGGTCGCCCGCTCCGTCGCCGGCTGACCCGCTCCCGCTCAGTGGTGACGCGGCTTTGGTTAAAATCGACAAGCGAGTCAACGCGACGGGGGCGAGCGGCCGGACGAGTCGGGCTGAATCGGCGACGACCCGCGGAACCACTACGAATATCACTGATAATTCAGCAACTTACGTGCTTGTCGGGCGGGTCAGAATCCATGTGGAGCCAATGAGTGCTGCCGCCGCCGGGATAAGCGCGGCCGGCCACGACAGCAGGGCGAAGCCGATCAGAGCGCTGATCCCGAAAGCCGCCACCGCCGCGCGCTTGCCGCGCCGGCTGATGCTGCCCTGCTCGCGCCAGGCGCGGATATGCGGCCCAAAGCGAGGGTCGGCGAGGATGCGTGCTTCCCAGGCCGGGCTGCCGCGGGCGAAGCAGAAGGCGGCGAGTAGCACGAACGGGACGGTGGGAAGCAACGGCAGGAATATCCCGACGAAACCCAGCGCGAGCGAAAGGATGCCAGCAACCCGGTAAGCGAGCCGCACCGGCGCGATCCTCAGCCGGCAATCAGCTTGACGAATGCGCTGGGTACCCATCCAGACCGGCATGGGCCGTCATACGCCCGCCGGCTCGTGATCGGCGAGGAGACGCCGCACTCCGGGCCAAGAGAGCCCGCATCATTGAAGACGACGCCCAGCCAGCGCTGATCGTGCGAGCGCGCGCAGATGAAGAAGCGTGCCCCGGCCGGCATGCGCCCGGTCTCCGCCGCCGCCTCGAACGGCGCAAGTCTGACCGGCAGCGCCGCTCCGGCGTCAAGATGCCGTGTCGTCCCCGCGGTCCCGCACGCATCGAAGCTGGCGCCCATCTCGCCAATCCGGACGGGCACGGCTTCGGGCACGCTCGCTGGCGGCGGCGCAGCCGGCTGCTGGTTCAGATCCTGCGCAAAATGGTCGTCCTTGACGGCCTCTCCGCAGGCGGCAGCCAGAAGGCTGGCCATCAGAATCGCAATCCTCATCGGCCGCTTGTAGCCGAACCGGCGGCGAGCCGCGACAGCCTAAGCCGCCTCGCTGCGCCGCGAAGCGCGTTTGCGCTCATGCGGGTCGAGATGGCGCTTGCGGATGCGGATCACCTTGGGTGTGACCTCGACCAGTTCATCGTCCTGGATGTAGGCGATCGCCTGCTCCAGCGTCATGCGGCGCGGCGGCGTCAGGCGGATGCTCTCGTCCTTCGGGCCGGAAGCGCGGAAGTTGGTGAGCTGCTTGGACTTGAGGGGGTTGACCTCAAGGTCCTGCGGCTTCGCGTTCTCGCCGATCACCATGCCCTCGTAAAGCTTGTCTCCCGGCGAGATGAAGAGCACGCCGCGCTCCTCGATCATGTTGAGCGCGTAGGCGACAGCCTCGCCCTGCTCCATCGAGATCAGCACGCCGTTCTGCCGCCCCTGGATCGGGCCACGATACGGACCGTATTTCTCGAACAGGCGGTTCATGATGCCGGTGCCGCGCGTGTCGGACAGGAATTCGCCGTGATAGCCGATCAGGCCGCGCGACGGCGCCGAGAAGGTGAGCCGCGTCTTGCCGCCGCCGGACGGGCGCATGTCCGTCATCTCGCCCTTCCGCATCGCCATCTTCTCGACGACCGTGCCCGAATGCTCGTCGTCGACGTCGATGACGACGGTCTCGTACGGCTCCTCGCGGCCGTTCGGGCCGTCCTGGAAGAGCACGCGCGGACGGCTGATCGACAGCTCGAAGCCCTCGCGGCGCATCGTCTCAATCAGCACCCCGAGCTGAAGCTCGCCGCGCCCGGCCACTTCGAAGGCGTCGCGTTCCTGGCTTTCGGTGAGGCGGATGGCGACGTTGGTCTCGGCCTCGCGCTCCAATCGGTCGCGGATGACGCGGCTTTGCACCTTGTCGCCGTCGCGGCCCGCATAGGGGCTGTCGTTGACCGCGAAGCTCATCGCCAGGGTCGGCGGGTCGATCGGACGCGCGTGCAGCGGCTCGGTTACGGACGGGTCGGCGAAGGTGTTGGACACGGTTGCCTTGATGAGGCCGGCGATGGCGACGATCTCGCCCGCTTCGGCGCTTTCGACCGGGACGCGCTCGAGGCCGCGGAAGGCGAACACCTTGGTGGCGCGCCCCGCCTCCACTTCGTTGCCCTCGACGTCGATCGCCTTGATCAGGCTGTTCACGTTGAGCCGGCCGCTCTCGATCCGGCCGGTCAGGATGCGGCCGAGGAAATTGTCGCGGTCGAGCAGGGTCGCCAGCATCTTGAACGGTCCGTCGGGGTCGAGGCCGGGCGCGGGAACGTGGCTGACGATCGTCTCGAACATCGGCGTGAGGTCGCCCGAGCGCACATCGTCGGTCTCGCCGGCGTAGCCGTTGCGGCCAGACGCGTAGAGCACCGGGAAGTCGAGCTGCTCGTCGGTCGCGTCGAGGCTCAGGAACAGTTCGAAACATTCGTCGAGCACTTCGGCCGGCCGGGCGTCGGGACGATCGATCTTGTTGACCACCACGATCGGGCGCAGCCCGAGGCTCAGCGCCTTGCCGGTGACGAACTTCGTCTGCGGCATTGGCCCTTCGGCCGCGTCCACCAGCAGGATCACCCCGTCGACCATGGAGAGGATGCGCTCGACCTCCGCGCCGAAATCGGCGTGGCCCGGCGTGTCGACGATGTTGATGTGCGTCGTCTCGCCACCATGCTCCCACTCGACGGAGGTGCACTTAGCAAGGATGGTGATGCCGCGCTCCTTCTCGAGGTCGTTCGAGTCCATCGCCCGCTCTTCAACGCGCTGGTTGTCGCGGAACGTGCCGGACTGGCGGAACAGCTGGTCGACGAGCGTCGTCTTGCCATGATCGACGTGGGCGATGATCGCCACGTTGCGGAGGCTCATTACGTTTTCCTGATTGGGGAGTTCGAGGTGCCTATAAGCACGGCAATGTGACGCAACAAGGGCGGCAGCATCGGCAAGGCCAACGGATCACCGCTCAAGGAGTTCGACACCTGAAAGGGCACGTGCATATGGATCACGCTCCGCCGCAGCATATGGGATTGAGTGACCCTCTGATCAGTGAGGGCTGACTGGGCGGCAAATGGGTTTCGCGGGCTTCGCGGTACCGCTTGTTAATCTTGGTTAACGCGCTAAGTGGGATGGGTCGCAACGAGTCGGGATCACCGGCTCCTGCCTCTGGGCGGGCGGCGGTTACTCCCTGACCTGACCGCCCGCCCCTTTCCGCCGTCCTGAACGCCCGATGAAGGCGCGGTACCGGCCAAGTTCACTGCGCGTCGTGCAAGCCCCTTTTCCGGAACACCGCCCCCCGAGGCAGGTTTCAACCGCAAAAGGAGTATGCTTATGCGCAGTGCAATTTTGATCGCCGGCGCCATTGCGCTGACGGCGAGCATTCCGGCATCAGCCAAGCCGGGCGGCGGCGGAGGGGGCAAGCCCGAGAAGCATGAAGGCGGCGGCCACGGCGGTGGCGGTCACGGCGGCGGCGGTGGGAACGCCCAGAAGCATCAGGGTGGAGGCGGCGGGAAGCACCACGCCGGCGGCGGTGGGGGCGGCAAGCCTCACAAGGCCGAACATCGGGGCGGCGGCCAGTTCGATCGCCCGGTGTTCCGCGAGCATCGCAAGGCGGAGCCCGCCTTTGCCCGCGAGGGGCGCCGCCGAGATTGGAGCGGCAAGCCTGCAAAAGCCGACCGGAAGTGGGCACGCGCGGAGCGCAAGGCCGAGAAGCGCAGCTTCACCAAGGTCGAGAAAAAGGCCTGGAAGGCTGAAGCCAAGCGCGCGGACCGCGTTGTGCGCGCCGAACGAGGTCAGGATCTGCGCCGGGTCCGCTACGAGGATCGGCGGCTGGACGCCCCTCGTGAACGCTATCGAGATCGCTACGCCGGCCAACGCTACGCGGGTGAGCGTTACGCTTCCGATTGCCCGCCCGGGCTCGCGCGAAAGAACAATGGCTGCCTGCCACCCGGACAGGCCAGGAAACTGTTCGCGGTGGGCCAGGCGCTGCCCGTCGCTTATTACAGCAGCTACAACGTGCCGTCCGAATATCAGGACTGGTATCAGGACACGCCCGATTACCGATATCGCTACGATGACAGCGGCTACATCTATGGCGTGGACGGTCAGTCGGGACTGATCGAGAGCCTGATTCCGTTGCTGGGCGGCGGGTTCGGCATCGGTGAAGTCCTTCCCGCCGGTTACGACGCCTACAACCTGCCGATGTCCTACCGCGACGATTTCCAGGACAGCGACGACTCGCTCTACCGTTATGGTGACGACGCCATCTACCAGGTAGATCCGCAGAGCCAGATGATCGAGGCCGTGGTGGCGTTGCTGGGCGGAGACCTCAATGTCGGGCAGCAGCTCCCGTCCGGCTACGATGCGTACAACCTGCCTATGGAGTATCGCGACCAGTATCAGGACAGCGACGAATCCATGTACCGCTATGCGGACGGCAACATCTACGAGGTCGATCCGCAGTCGATGATCATCGAGCAGATCGTCGCTCAGCTGACCCGAGGCTTGTCATGACGCGGGCGGAACGGCATCTGGTGCGCTGAATTGTGGGAGTGTGCCAGATGCCCGTTCGCCTTGCTCTCAGCCTGACTTGTTTCCTGGCGCTGGGCGCCTGCGCAGATCAGAACGCAGCGGGCAACCAGGCCGGGAATGCGCCGCCGGCCGGATCGGCTTCGGCGGGCGGAACCGTCAGCTCGGCTCCCGCGCCCACCTCAGCCAAGACGCTGTTGGAGGGTGTTGGCCAGTCGGCAGACCACACGACGCTCGGCGCGGCCGTCAAGGCGGCTGGACTCGAGAAAGTCTTGGCCGGCGCCGGCCCCTACACCGTCTTCGCGCCGACCAACGCCGCCTTCGCACAGCTCCCCGCTGGGGCAGCGGAAGGGCTGATGCGGCCGGAGTCGAAAGCGGCGCTGACCGGCATCCTCACCTACCACGTCGTGCCTGGCGTCGTGACCGCAGCCGATCTGAGGGCGGCGATACGCCGCCGCGGCGGCAAGACGGAGCTTGCGACCGTGCGCGGCGGCAAGCTGACGATCGCCGAGGCGGACGGCGCTCTGGTCATCACCGACGCAAAGGGTGGCCAGTCACGCGTGACGCAGGGCGACATTCTGCAGTCCAACGGGGTGATTCACGTCGTCGATGCGGTGCTGATGCCGAGATAGCCGTCAGCCCCGCCCCCGCGAGCCGTGCTATTCGGCTGCCTCGGGAAGGTCCGGGGCGACCAGCTTGGTGAGCGGACGGATCGCGACCTCCGCAATCGGGAGCGACTCGATTCTCGTGCCGCCGGTTTCCACCTTCAGCTCCTCGAACCGGCGCGCCTGGGTCAGCACCTGACTCTCAAGGCTGCCGACGAAGCTGTTGTAAGCATTCGACGCCTGGTTGAGATTGGTCCCGAGTTTCTTCACGTGGCCCGCCATGGTGACCAGCCTCTTGTAGAGCTCCTTGCCGACCTCCCCGACTTCCTTGGCTTGGGCCGCGAGGCTTTCCTGCCGCCACATGCCGGCCATGATCTTGGCGAGCGCCAGCATGTTGATCGTGGAGGCGATGATCACGCCGTTCTTGAACGCGCTCTCGATCAGGTCCGGCGCGCGCTCGGCGGCGGCGGAGAGGAAATGCTCGCCCGGGATGAACATGATGACGAAATCGGGCGAGCGTTCGAACTGACGCCAATAGCCCTTGCGGCCAAGGTCGTTGGCATAGCTCTTCATCGCCATTGCATGCTGCAGCAGGTGCTCGATGCGCCTGGCTTCGTCCTCTTCCTCGAACGCCTGTTCGAACGCGACCAGGGGGCATTTCACGTCCACCACGATGCAGCGATCGCCCGGCAGGTTGATCACGCAATCGGGGCGCAATTGGCGCTCACCATCGCTCACTGTCGCCTGGAGAGTGAAGTCGACATTCTCGGCCAGGCCCGCGGACTCCAGGATGGTGCGCAGCTGCTCCTCGCCCCAGCGCCCGCGCGCCTTGGGGCTCGAACGCATCACGTTGGCAAGCCGCTGTGTTTCGCGGCGTACGACCTCATTGCCCACCGAAAGCTGTGCGACGGCTTCCTTGAGGGCGCCATAGCTGTCGGTACGGGCCTGCTCCACCACCTTCAGCCCCTGCTCGTAACGTTCAAGCGTCGTATGAACGGGCTGCAGCAGAGCTTTGATTTTTTCCTCATTCTGCCGGCCGGCATGGCCGAACCGCTCCTCCGCCTGCTTCAGGAAACGATCGTGCGCGCCATCGACGGCCTTTCCTGCAAGCTCGCCGAAGCGCGCCTCGAGTTTGGCTTCGATCTCCTTCAATTGGCCCAGCTGCTTCTCGTGGGACTGGCTGCGCTCGGCCTCGCCGCGTTCGAAGGCGGCCTTGGCGGCGGTGAGTTGTTCCTTTTCGGCGCGCAGATCCGCCAGCTCCCGATCCTGGCGCTCCGCCCGCTCCGCGACGGGACGAAGGCGGTCTGCTTCCGAACGCGCTTCCGCACTCGCCGCACGCTCGTCCGCCAGTTCGGTCTCCAAACTGGCCAGGCGCTTGTTCCGCTCGCATTCGGTCGCAAGGTCCCTGATCGCATCGTTGAACCTGGTGCGCCAAGACTCGACCTCGCTCCTGAGGCTGTCGCGCTCCTCGCGGGCAGATTGAAGATCGGCCTGCAAGGGCTTCAATGCCCTGCCCCCAAGGATCCAGCCGAGCAAAAGCGCCGCAAGCATCGCCAAGGCCGCCACCACCAACGTCAACACGGACCCGTCCATTGCTTCACCCTTCGGAACGAAGTGTGAACCTAGAGCGGTCGAGCGGCCGTCTCAAGCTGCAAGTCGGGCGTATGGCGGTTAACGCGCTCATGCAGCGGCCTAATGGACTTTACACGCGCCCCCCACCCCCATATATCGCGCACCGCTGCCCCATGGGGACTTCCAATAACCGCAAGGCAGCCTTGGTCGTCACTACCCCTTGGAGGTCCCTTGAATTGCACAAGCATCATCGCGCGCTGGGGCTAGCTTCGCCCCACGACGGCAACCGGGATGTTGCCGCCATCGCTGAAGGGCGTCCGGTCCAGCCGGTGACCCTGCTTCGTCCGCACGCCGCCCAGCGCGCCGCCCGCTTCTTTTCAGAGAAGTTTCCGGGCCGGTCGATCTATGCGGTCAAGGCGAACCCTTCGCCCGACCTGATCCAGATCCTGTGGGACAGCGGAATCACGCATTACGACGTCGCCTCGATCGCCGAGGTGCGCCTGGTTGCTGAGACTCTTCCGGAAGCGACGCTTTGCTTCATGCACCCGGTGAAAGCCGAGGAAGCGATCGCGGAGGCGTACCACCAGCACGGCGCCCGCACCTTCTCGCTCGACACCATGGACGAGCTCGAGAAGATCCTGCGTGCGACCGGCAACGCGGCGGACCTGAACCTGTGCGTTCGGCTGCGCGTCTCTTCTGATCATTCGAAGCTCAGCCTGGCTTCGAAGTTCGGGGCGGAGCCGGGCGAAACCAAGGCGCTGCTGTTCGCGGCGCGCCAGGCCGCGGACGCGCTCGGCATCTGCTTCCATGTCGGCAGCCAGGCGATGAGCCCGGCCGCCTATTCCGAGGCGATGAGCCGCGTTCGCGCGGCGATCGTCGAGGCGGCCGTGACCGTGGACATCGTCGATGTCGGCGGAGGCTTCCCCTCCTCCTACCCGGGCATGGAGCCGCCGCCGCTCGAAGCTTATTTCGACGTCATCCACGCGGCGTTCGAGAGCCTGCCCATTTCCTACTCGGCCGAATTGTGGTGCGAGCCTGGCCGGGCCTTGTGCGCGGAATATGCGAGCGTGCTGGTCCGCGTCGAGAAGCGCCGGGGCGACCAGCTCTACATCAACGACGGCGCTTACGGCGCCTTGTTCGATGCGGCGCATATCGGCTGGCGGTTTCCGGTGAAGCTCGTCCGCGAGCCGGATTCGGACGCCAGGGACGTCGCCTTCAGCTTCTACGGGCCGACCTGCGATGATCTCGACCATATGGCAGGGCCGTTCATGCTGCCGGCCGACGTGCAGGCCGGCGACTATATCGAGATCGGGATGCTCGGCGCTTATGGCTGCGCGATGCGGACCGGTTTCAACGGCTTCGGCTCCGATCTTCGCGTCGTGGTCGAGGATGAGCCGATGACTTCGCTCTACGCCGATGTTCCGGCGCGCGAGGTTGCAAGAAGCAACGTGGTTAAGCTCTAAGCAAGCCGCGTCTGTGTAGACGGACGGTGACCTGCGTGGCCTTCGGGAGCCCGGGTCCCGTCCATATCTGTGAACTATGTACCGAAGGACCCGGCTGCCAAGCCGGCGCGTCGCGGATGTTGGAGAAGCCTCAAGTGAACGACCAGACCAAGATCAACGACACCCGCAAGGCCGAGCTGCTCGGCAGCGTCGTCGAGCATATCGACATCACCAGCTTTGACGCGCGCCCGATCGTGGACGCGATGAAGAAGATGAGCTTCACGAGCCGCGACCTCGGCCGCGCGGCGGAAATCTACAACACCATGCTCGCCGACAAGGATTGCTCGATCTTCCTGGTCATCGCCGGATCGACCTCGGCCGGCGGCTGCATGGACCTTTATGCGGATCTCGTGCGCAACAACATGGTGGACGGCATCGTCGCCACCGGCGCCACGATCGTCGACATGGATTTCTTCGAAGCGCTTGGCCACAAGCATTATCAAGCGCTTGAAATCCCTGACGACGACACCCTGCGCTCGCTCTATATCGACCGCATCTACGACACCTATATCGATGAAGAGAAGCTGCAGGAGACCGATCATACGATCGGCGAGATCGCCAACAGCCTCGAGGCCCGCCCGTACAGCTCGCGCGAGTTCATTCGCGAGATGGGCCGCTGGCTGCTGACGAATGGCAAGAAGGAGAACAGCCTCGTCAAGCTCGCCTACGAGCATGACGTGCCGATCTTCTGCCCGGCCTTCACCGACAGCTCGGCGGGCTTCGGGCTCGTCAAGCATCAGGTCGATCGCATGAAGGAGGGCAAGCCCTACCTGACGATGGATTCGATCGCGGATTTCCGCGAGCTGACCGACATCAAGATCGCGGCGGGCCAGACCGGCCTGCTGATGATCGGCGGCGGCGTGCCGAAGAACTTCATCCAGGACACGGTGGTTTGCGCCGAGATCCTCGGCAAGGAAGTCGACGTCCACAAATACGCCATCCAGATCACCGTGGCGGATGTCCGCGACGGCGCCTGCTCCTCCTCGACGCTTCAGGAAGCGGCGAGCTGGGGCAAGGTCTCGACCGCGATGGAGCAGATGGTGTTCGCCGAGGCGACCAGCGTCGTGCCGCTGCTGGCGTCCGACGCCTATCACCGCGGCCATTGGCGGGAGCGGGCGAAGCGCCGCTTCTCCAAGCTGTTCCACAAGAACTAAGCAAGTAAGCCCCCGCCCTTCACCGGCGGGGGTTTTTCTTTGGCCTCAGCGGCGGCCCGGCCGCACAGGCTCGGCGCGCAACCCGCCTATGTCCTGACGGACGATGACCGGCTCCTGGCAACCGTCGACCTCACGCATCACGGCAAGGTGCAGATCGCCCGGCGGCAGCTCGCCCAACCGGTTGAAGTCGGGCTTTTTCGGGCCCTGAAGCGCGTGCTGGACCCGATAAGCAACGCAGTCGAGCTTGGCACCGCGCACGGGCGCGCTGATCTCGCGGCCCGTCGGCGATTGCGACGGATGGCTGAAGGTCGAGGCAGGCGTGGCAAGAACGGCGAGCAGGATCACGAAACGCATTTCCGGTCTCCTTCCGCTTCTATTCTACACCTGTCGAGAGCGGCGATGAAGTCCTGTTTAGCTTGCCTGGCGCTCAGCTCCTCAGAAAGGCGGCGGCGAGTTCGACGTGGGTGGACCAGCGGAACTGGCCGACCGGCTGCACCCAGGCGAGCTTGTATCCTCCTTCGATCAGCGTATTCGCATCGCGCGCGAAGGTGCTGGGATTGCACGAGACATAGGCGATGCGGGGCATCGCCGATCCGGCGAGCAGCTCGACCTGCTCCCTGGCGCCGGCGCGGGGCGGATCGAGCACCACCGCCTCGAACCGGGCAAGCTCCTTTGCGTCGAGCGGACGGCGGAAGAGATCGCGGTGATCGACGAAGACCTGCTTCTGAGTCCGGTTGGCGGCGGCCTTGAGGGCGAGCGCCGAGTCGCGGGAGCCCTCGGCGGCGAGCACCCGGCCATCGAGCGACAAGGCGAATGTGCCAAGCCCCGCGAACAGGTCGGCGACGATCCGGGCCGGCCCGACCGCTCCGCGAACGGCGGCGACCAGCGCGGCCTCTCCATCCGCGGTCGCCTGGAGGAAGGCGCCGTGCGGCAGCGGAACCGGGACGCCGCCCAAGGTCACCGTGACCGGCTCCGGCTCCCAGCGAGTCTGAGGGCCGTAGCCGTCGTCGATCGCGAGCCGGGCCAGACGGTAGGTCTCGGCGAACCGCGCCAGCGCCTCGGTCGCGGCAAGTTCCTCCACCTCCACCTTCTCGAGCAGGATGTCCGCGCCCTGATCGGCCAAAGTCATGCGGACCCCGCCGCTCGCCCGTGGCCCGAGCAATTCGCCCATCAGGCGCCGGAGCGGGTCCACCAGCGCGAACAGCTCCGGCCGCAGGATGAAGCATTCGCGCATGTCGATGATGCGGTGGCTCTTCTCGGCGTTAAACCCGAGCAGCACCTGCTTGCCGCGGCGCTCGGCGCGCAGCGCGGCACGGCGGCGGCTGACCGGCGGCGAGACATGGGCGGGGAGGATGTCGGGCGCCGCCAGCCCCTGAGCGGCGAGAGCCGAGGCGATCCGATCGCGCAGGAACCCGGCGAACGCGTCGTCATCGAGATGCTGGAGCTGACAACCGCCGCATTCCGGGAAGTGTCGGCATGGCGGAACGGCGCGATGCGGTCCGGCCTGGATCGTGCCGTCCGGCTGGATGAGATCGCCGGGCGCGGTGAAGGGCACGTGTCGGCCGCTTGCCGTCACCCCGTCCCCGCGCGCGGCGATCCGGAGGATCGTCTCGGCTTCAGTCACAAGCAGTCCGCGACAGCGGGCGCGAGCCAGGCGAGCAAGTCATCCGCGATCAGCACCGGCCCGGCAAGCCGTGCGGCTTCTCCGTGGAGCCAAACGCCTGCGCAAGCGGCCTCGAAGGCGGGCATCCCGGCCGCGCGGCGGGCGGCGATGATTCCAGCCAGCACGTCGCCTGTTCCGGCGGAGGCGAGCCATGCCGGCGCTGGCGGAGCGATCTCGGCCCGGCCGTCGGGAGCGGCGATGACGCTGTCCGCGCCTTTCAAGACCAGGACGGCGCGAGCTTGCGCGGCGGCCCGACGCGCAAGCTCGACTTTGCTTCCCTGCCCGGCGCCAAACAGCCGCTCGAACTCGCCCGTGTGCGGACTGAGGATCGGCGGCGCCTTGGCCTGGTGAAGCGGGCTCATTCCTTCTTCGGCGAGCAGAACAAGAGCGTCCGCATCCAGCACCAGCGGTCGGCCGGAATCCAGAGCCCGGCGCAGCAACGCCCTCGCGGCATTGCTCCGGCCCAGCCCGGGGCCGACGACGACGGCGCCGACCCGACCATCCTCGAGCACCGCTTCGGCGTCCGCTCCACCCTGCACCACCGCCGACGGCAGTCCCGCCACAGGTGCCGGCGAGACCAGCCGAACATAACCGGCCCCGGCTCGCGCGGCGGCGGCGGCGGTCAAGGCGGCAGCGCCGGGCATCTCGCCGGCGAGCACGGCGACATAGCCGCGCGTATATTTGTGACCGTCGGCACCGGGCGCCGCGATCTTCGGCCGTGAGATCCGGTGCAGGCGGCTCTCCGCGTCGACGCCGATCTCTGCAACGACGACCCGCCCCATGTGCCGAGCCGCGGGCTGGAGAAGATGGGAGGGCTTGAGGGCGCCGAAGGTGACGGTCAGGTGGTAGTCCGGGACCGGAGAGAGGATACAACCATCGTCTGTCGCGGCCCCGCTCGGCAGGTCGATTGCGACCCGGACGGCTGCACCCGCTGCCAGACGGGCCAGCGCAGCGGCCGCTTGTTCCTCCAGCGAACGGGTCAGCCCGGTTCCAAACAGGGCGTCGATCAGCAGCACCGCGGGCGCGGCGCTATCGAGCGCCTCCACTGGCCCATCCCAAAGCTCCCGCGCGCCCCGGGCAGCGGGGCTGGCCGGCTTCCCGAGCGCCGCGATGCGGACCTCGGCGCCGCGCGCCTTGAGGACCCGCGCAATCACGTACCCGTCGCCGCCATTGTTGCCCGGCCCGCATAGGACCAGCGTCGGCACCGGCCCCGCGAACCGCCAGACCGCCTCGGCGGCGGCCATTCCGGCGCGCTCCATCAGCGTCTCGACCAGCGTGCCAGCCGCAATCACACGCTCCTCGGCCGCGCGCATCTCGGCCGCCGTGAGGATGACGTTTGGGTTCACTTGCCCTTGACGGTGGCCGGCAGGCGGTAGCGGTCACCTTCGATCGCCACCTCGATGCGCCTGTCCGCGATCACCTGCACCGACGCCCGCGCCGCTCCGTCGCCAGCGATCACGCCCCGCCCATCGCTTGTGACCAGGAGCTTGCGAAAGCCTCCGTCCGGGTGCCGCAGCGTCAGGCTGTTCGGGTCATTCGGGTCGCGCTCGATCGCGCAGGTGGTCGCGAACCGTTCCGAACCGCCCAGCGCGCATTCGATCCGGTTTTCGGCCGGAGCGGCCGCGGTGGCCGTCGTCTTCTGCTCGTCGCCGCCGCCGCATGCCGACAGGGTCACGAGAGCAAGACAGGCAGGAATCCGCATGCGTCGCCTTTGCGGGATCGCCCGTGTGCAGGCAAGCATCAGCGGCCGGGCTTGCGCAAGGCGCCGAGGCGGCGCGTCAGCGCATCCGAGCCGAGCAGCGCGTCGAAGCTGCGGTCCTGCTCGGCGTCATGCTCGACTCCGGCCGCGGCGAGACGGATGCCGCGCTTGAGCACGCGCAGGCTGTCCGGATCGTTCGCTGCCATTTGACTGGCGAGGATGAGTGCCTCGCCTTCCAGATCGCTCTCGAAGAAGCGCTCGACCAGACCGATCCGCTCGGCCTCGCGGCCATCGATGCTGCCAGCGCTGAGCAGCAGCCGAGCCGCCTGTCCGCCCCCCACCAGCGAAACGAGCCGGTGCACATCTTCCTGCGGATAGGAGATGCCGAGCTTGGCCGGCGTTGCCGCAAGCTGGGCGCCAGCGCCGGCCAGGCGAATGTCGCACGCCATTGCGAGCGCGAGGCCCGCGCCATAAGCCGCGCCTTCGATCATCGCGAGCGTCGGGATCGGGGCATCCCGGAGCCGGTCCAGCCCGGAGCGGATCGCCAGGCGAAAACGCGCGCGGGCACCCTCGTCGATTGCGAACAGACCGAAGTCGGCGACATCCGCTCCGGCGCAGAAGGCGCCGTCCGGAACGCCGGCGAGGATCAATGCTCTTGCGCCAGCTGCCGTCGCTTCCTCGACCCGTTCTTCGAGCTCAGCCCAGCCGGCGAGCGGGATGGCGTTGCGCACTTCGGGGCGATCGAGGCGCAGGATGGCGATCTCACCGCCGCGAAGTGTCAGTTCGAACATATGCTATCGCTTCTGCTTCTCGATCAGAACCGCCCGTTGCCACGTGCTCGGAGCTTTGTCAGTCCGATGGATGCACCCCGCCCAGCAGCAGGGACGCTTCTTTCCTTCGAGCAGCTCTTCGCGGGTCCGCACGATCCGCCGCTCACGGGTCGCGTCCTGTTTGGCGTCGTCGACCCAGCAGATGAACTCGTTGCGCCCAAGCGGCGTCAGCTTCTGCCAAAGCTTGAAGATCACCGGATCCGCTTGGATGGCGTCACGCAGATCGTCGCGCGCTTCATGCACCGTTCCGTGAAGAAAGCTTTCGATCATGCGCGAATGATGATCCAGCCGCACGCTCGAAGTAAAGGCTCCGACTCGACGTCAACGCAGGTGGCTGGCGAGCTGCCACCAATCCGGATGCGCACGCCGGGCGTGATCCGCCGCTGCTTCCCGATCGGCTTCCCGTTCGAACAAGGCGAAGCAGGTTGCGCCCGAGCCGGACATCCGCGCCACCGTCACCCCGTCGCATGATTGCAGAAAATGGAGGGCATCGGCGATCACCGGCGCGACCGCCGTGGCAGGCGCTTCCAGATCGTTCCGCCCCTCCAGCGCCGCTGCCCGTGCTGAAGTCGCGGCGAGGGATCCCCGGTCTACGCCGTCCCAGTTCCGAAACACATCGGGTGTCGAGACCGCCACGCCCGGATTGACGAGCAGCACGGGCGCTCCAGCAAGATCATTCTCGGCGGCGGAGAGGCGATCGCCCCTGCCCTCGCCCCGCACCGTCTCGGAACGCAGGCAGGCGGGAACGTCGGCCCCGAGCCCGGCCGCCACGGCGTGCAATTCCGGCGCGCTCATGCGGAGACTCCAGAAGCGGCACAGCAGGCGCAAGGTTGCGGCTGCGTCCGCCGATCCGCCGCCGATCCCGGACGCGACGGGCAGTCGCTTGTCGAGCCGCAACGCGGCACCGGAGGTGATGGAGCAAACCTGCCGCAGGGCTTCGGCGGCACGAAGCACCAGATTGTCCTCACCAGCGGCCAGGTCGGCCGCGAACGGCCCTTCGATCCGTAACTCGAGCTCATCGTCCGCGGCGACGCTTAGTTCGTCGCCATCCTCGCAAAAAGCGAACAGGGTCTCCAGGCGATGGTAGCCGTCCGGCTCCCTGGCCCGGACGTGCAGCGCCAAGTTGAGCTTGGCGTAGGCCGTCTCGCGCATCAGGGCGCGGCGAGCTTCGGCGTCAGGCCGGCCTCGATCTTGGCGCGCAGCCGCGCGGCGTCCTCGTCCTCGGCATAGAGCAGGGCCGCTTCCCAGGCGTATCGGGCCTCGAAGCGCCGGCCGGCGCTGTAATATGCATCCCCGAGATGCTCGTTGATCGCGGGGTCGGCGGGCTGGCCGAGGGCCGCCTTCTCGAGCAAGGTGATCGCGCTGGGCAGGTTGCCGCGGATGTAATGCGCCCAGCCGAGCGAGTCGGTGATCGCCGCGTCGTCGGGCCGGAGCCGGCTCGCCTCGCGGATCAGCCTCTCGGCCTCCGCCAGATTCTCGCGCCGCTCGAGCTGCGAGTAGCCCAGATAGTTCAGCACCAGCGGCTGGTCCGGCGCGAGCTTATGGGCCTGTTCGAGCGCCGCCTTGGCCTCGGGCCAGCGTCCCGCCTCGTCCAGCGCACTTCCGCGCAGCAGCCACAAGGTCCATTCCGCCTCGCCCGTGGCCGGCGCCGCCTGGACCCGCGCGATCGCTTCGCCATAAGCGCGGGCGCTGTCCGCCGGCCGTTCGAGCTCGAGATAAAGCTCGCCAAGCCGCACCCAATCCGACGCCGCGGATGAAGGGCGAGCCGCCGCCGCTTCCGCCTGGGCAATCGCTGCATCCTTGTCACCGACCGCGACCAGCAGCCTCGCCCTGCTGTCGGTCGCGCTCCCGGCGAACGGATCGTCCGCCTGGACGCTGGCGAGCACGGCGAGCGCCTCGCGGTTCTTCTCCTGCGCGGCGAGCAGCTCGCTCGTGACCAGCCAGGTTTCGCTATTCTCGGGAGCAAGGAAGGTGGACAGGCGCGCATGGGCGAGGCCCAACGCCGTCGCATTCTGCCCGTGCAAATCGATCGCCACGCGGGCCAGGAACTCGGCAATACCGGCGCGCGCGCCGGAAATCGCGCCGGGGATCGTCTTTCGGTTGGCAAGCAGCTCCCGGGCGGCCCTGATCGGGGCCGTCTCGCCGACAAGCAAAGCCGCAGCGCCTTCCCGATCCTTGCGCTGGAGCGAGGCGGCCGCGGCGATCCGGAGCCGCTGCGCGCGCGCGCCGCCGGTCTCGATCACTTTCAGGAGCTCGGCGGCGGCCTCCTTCCGCTTGCCGGCCGCGATCAGCAGGAACGGGCGATGCTCGGCCGCGTAGACGGTGGCCAGCGGGTTTGCCTTGGCCGCTTCCAGGATCGCGAGCGGGTCACCCTCGCGCCTGTCGACGGCGATCCAGGCGCGCAGGATCGGCACCATGAAGCTATAGACCCGGTCGCTTTCGATGGCGGCGACCTGGGTCTCGGCTTCCTTCCAGTCGCGCGTCCGCAGCGCCTCCGTGAGCAGGAGCAACCGGGAGTCGGGCGCCAAGCGCCCGCTCCTGTCCAGAATGCGGGCCGCCTGAAGCGCAACCTGATAGTCCCCCGCCGCCATCGCCTGGCTGAGCGCGCGCGCGGCAACCAGCTCGTTGCCGGGCGAGAGCGCCAGGAGGGCCGCATAACCTCTCGCCGCGTCGGCCGAGGCACCGAACGTGTCGGCCCCGCGTGCTCGCGCGTAAGCGGCGAGCTCGGCGCGCTCATCGA
Source organism: Allosphingosinicella sp. (assembly GCF_036387615.1). Taxonomy (GTDB): domain Bacteria; phylum Pseudomonadota; class Alphaproteobacteria; order Sphingomonadales; family Sphingomonadaceae; genus Allosphingosinicella. Next base: position 4,509 of record NZ_DASVTH010000029.1, on the reverse strand, counting down.
CATTGGCCGAGGCGCTAACCGGCAGCAGCAGGGCCGCGCCGATCGCCAGGGCGGCGCGCTTACATGTTCGGGTAATTCGGACCTCCCCCACCTTCGGGCACCACCCAGTTGATATTCTGCAGCGGGTCCTTGATGTCGCAGGTTTTGCAGTGAACGCAATTCTGCGCGTTGATCTGCAGCCGCGACCTGCCCGCTTCTTCCACATATTCGTAAACGCCGGCCGGGCAATAACGCTGCTCCGGCCCATCATATTCGGGCAGGTTGACGCGGGTCGGAACCTCGGGATCACGCAAAGTAAGGTGGATCGGCTGATCCTCCTCGTGATTGGTGTTCGACAGGAACACCGAGGAAAGCTTGTCGAAGCTGATCACGCCGTCGGGCTTGGGATAGGCGATCCTGGGCGCGATGTCGCGGCGCATGAACTGCTCATGGTCCGGCTTGTGCTTGAGCGTGAACGGCAGCCCGATCCTGAGCGTGCGCATCCACATATCCGTGCCGGCAAGCAGCGTGCCGGCGGTCGCGCCGAACTTCGCGACGAACGGCTCGACGTTGCGGACCATCTTTAGCTCGTCCGCGACCCAACTCCCGTGAAGGCCGTCCTCATAGGCCTGCAAAGTGTCATGTGCGCGGTCGGCCGCCACCGCCTCGAAGGCGGCCTCGGCGGCGAGCATGCCGGACTTGATTGCGGTGTGGCTGCCCTTGATGCGCGGCACGTTCACGAACCCCGCCGAGCAGCCGATCAGCGCGCCGCCCGGAAAGGCGAGCTTGGGAATGGACTGGTAGCCGCCTTCGTTGATTGCGCGTGCGCCATAGGAAACGCGCCGCCCGCCCTCCAGCAAAGGCCGAATATCGGGATGCTGCTTCCAGCGCTGCATCTCCTCGAACGGCGAGAGATGCGGGTTCTTGTAACTCAGCGCCACGACGAAGCCGATCGAGACCTGATTGCCGGCCTGATGATAGATCCAGCCGCCGCCCCAGGCGCCGGTGAGCGGCCACCCTTGCGTGTGCACCACCTTGCCCGGTTCGTGCTTGGCGGGATCGATGTCCCACAATTCCTTGATGCCGATGCCGTAAACCTGCGGCTGGCAGTTCGCCTCCAGATCGAACCTCTGCTTGACCTGCTTGGTGAGGTGACCCCGCGCACCTTCCGCGAAGAAGGTGTAGCGGGCATGCAGCTCCATGCCTGGCTGATAATCAGGCCTGTGCGAGCCGTCGCGGGCTACACCCATGTCGCCGGTGGCCACGCCTTTGACCGAGCCGTTTTCGTTGTAGAGCACCTCCGCGGCAGCGAAGCCGGGGAAGATCTCGACGCCGAGCGCTTCCGCCTTGCCGGCCAGCCAGCGGCACAGATTGCCGAGTGAGCCGGTGAACGTGCCCTTGTTGTCGAGAAAGCTCGGCATCATCAGGTGCGGCAGGTTTGTCTTCTTGGTCCGCGTCAGCACCCAATGGTGATTGGACGTGACCGGTACTTGGTTCATCAGGCAGCTGTCGTCCTCGCGCCAGTCCGGCAGCAATTCGTCCAATCCCTTAGGATCGATAACCGCGCCGGACAGGATGTGCGCGCCGACCTCCGAACCCTTTTCCAGGATGCAGACCGAGAGTTCCTGCCCGCGCTCCTCGGCGAGCTGCTTGAGGCGAATGCCTGCGGAAAGCCCGGCGGGTCCGGCCCCCACGATCACCACGTCATAAGGCATCGACTCGCGCGTCGCCGTCATTCCCGTCCGCTCCGTTCCGGCGCCGTCGCGACCTCTCGTCGCAAACAGCCAACGCTTGGCAGATAAGAAGGAATCCGCAGGTTGACCAGCCTGCGTGGAGCGCGCCCAACTCGGACCGGGATGGAGCGGGGCGGTTATCCAATCTCACCGGCGGAGGCGGCGAGCCTTCTGTCATGGTGGAGCGATGCGGGGGTCGACACTTTCGTCGACGAAGCCCCGCGCGATTGGCTGCGCCCTCAAGCCGTGCCGAACGGCCCACATGCTCGTCACCCCGGCGAAGGCCGGGGCCCAAGAACACAGGTCGAGGGAAGCCAGCACAGACCGGCGTTCTTGGATCCCGGCCTTCGCCGGGATGACGGGATTGCCGAAGGCGCTCAGAGCGACGACCCGCCCGACCAGCTCCCGCTTTTCCGCGCCTGGCTCCAGGACAGCGCCACCCTTCCCTTCGCCGCGCCTCGTGCGCCCCGCGTCTGCCCCTCGGGCGACCCCGCGTCCGGCTTGATGATGCTCGCCGATATGCCGGGCAGCGAGGATTGCGCGAGCGGGACCTTGCTGTCTGGAGAGGTCGGCCGGCTCTTCGATCGCATGCTCGCGGCCATCGGGCGCAATCGCGAGACGATCTACCTCGCCTCCCTCTCCTGTCTGCGCTCGACGGGCGGCCGCCTCGATGGCGAAGCGGGCGGCCGCTGCGCTGCGCTCGCGCGCCACCATGTCGGGCTCGTGCGACCACGCGCCTTGCTGCTGTTCGGAGACGCCCCGTCGACGAACCTGTTGGGGCTCAACATGGCGCAAGCGCGTGGCCGCTGGCACGACCTGGCCACCCATGCCGGGCCGGTCAGGACTTTGGTAACGCTTCCGCCCGATCTTCTCCTCAAGTCGCCGAAACTGAAGGCCCATGCCTGGGCCGATCTCCAGATGTTGATGCAAGGCCTGAACCCATGATCAAGCGCTCCGCTCTCCTGCTCGCCGCCGTCGCCCTGTCGCCGACCCTGCCGGCCGCCGCCGACGTTTCGAGCGCGGCTGCGAGACGCTCCGCGCCCGACCCCGTGCTGACTGACGCGCAGCGCACCGCTTATCGCGAGATATTCTCCGCCATCCGCAATGAGGATTGGACGTCGGCGTCCGCCAAGCTGGACGCGGCCGAGGAAGGCCCGCTCCATGCCGCCGCCCGCGCCGAGCTTTACCTCGCCAAGGGGTCGCCGAAGGTCGAGCTGGAACCGCTGCGCGCGCTTATCGCCCAAGCTCCCGACCTCCCTCAGGCCGCGCAGCTGGCCAGGCTGGCGGCGGCGCGAGGGACCGAAGAGACGCCCGAACTGCCCAAAGCCCAGAAGCTCTACTGGCAAGGCAGCCAGCCGCGCCGCGAGCGCGCCAGGAGCCTCGCCAACGCCGATGCCGTCGCCGCCAGGCTGGAAGCGGTGATCCAGCCGCTGATCGTGGCCGACCAGCCGAGCGAAGCCGAAGCCCAGCTTTCCGCTTCACTGGAGCCGCTGACGCCGGAAGCGGGCACCGAGTTCCGCCAGCGCGTCGCCTGGTCCTATTACCTCACCGGCCGCGATGCGGACGCGCGCAGGCTTGCCGAGCAGGCCGCCCTCGGCTCGGGCGAATGGGCGCTCCAGGGCAGCTGGACGCTGGGCCTCGCCGCCTGGCGCATGGGCGATTGCGCGGCAGCCTCCAACGCCTTCAGCGCCGTCGCGGCCCGCGCGACCGACCTCGAGCTGGGCGCGGCCGGAAACTACTGGGCCGCCCGCGCCGACATGCGCTGCAAGCGGCCCGAGCGCGTCCAGACGCGGCTCAGGACAGCGGCGCGCTCGCCCGAGACCTTCTATGGCCAGCTCGCGCGCGAGGCGCTCGGCATCAAGACGCCGGTCAGCGCCCTCCTCCATGATTATCGCGATGCCGAATGGCGCCGGATCGCGGCCAAGCCCAACGTCAAGGCCGCGCTCGCGCTGGCCGAGATCGGCGAGACCGCGCTCGCCGACGAGTTCATCCGCCACCAGGCCCGGCTCGGCTCGTCTAGCGATCATGACGCGCTGCTCCACCTCGCCGCCGACCTCAACCTGACCGCGACCCAATATTGGCTGGCCCATAACGGGCCCAAGGGCGCCAGCATCAACATCGCCGCGCGCTATCCGATGCCGGACTGGCGCCCCGCCCGCGGCTGGCGGGTCGATCAGTCGCTGGTCTTCGCCCATGCCTTGCAGGAATCGAACTTTCGCCCAAGCGCGGTCAGCCCGGCGGGCGCAGCTGGCCTGCTCCAGGTCCGCCCAGGCACCGCCGGCGACATCGCCCGCGCGCGCGGCGAGCCGTTCGACCAGCAGCGCCTCGTCGATCCGGTCCACAATATCGAATATGGCCAGACCTTCATCGAGAAGCTGCGCGATCATCACGGCACCGGCGGACTGCTCCCCAAGGTGATCGCCGCGTACAATGCCGGCCCCGTCCCGATCACCGAGTGGAACAGCCGCGCCATGGATCGCGGCGATCCGCTGCTCTACATCGAGAGCATCCCCTATTGGGAAACCCGCGGCTACGTGCCGATCGTGCTGCGCAACTACTGGATCTACGAGAGCCAGGCCGGCAAGCGCTCCGCCAGCCGAACGGCGCTGGCGCAAGGCATGTGGCCCCGCTTCCCGGGCCTGCCCGGCGCGAGCGCGGTGCGGATGAGCGAAGAGCGGCGGACTGCAAGCACGCAAAGCGGAACACCAGCCCCTCTCCCTTGATGGGAGAGGGATAAGGAGCCTTGGCGAACCGCAGGTGAGCTTAGCGAAGTTGGAGAGGGTGAGCGCCGCCACAG
>NZ_DASVTH010000028.1:0-73638 GCF_036387615.1 Allosphingosinicella sp. | reverse complement strand
CAAGCCGTGAGAAGCGCGGGCAAAGCCCGCGCGCCGGTCCTGTCGCCTGCCGCGGCGGGCGCAGGCCGGCCGCGCTGCGCTCTACTGATTCATGCTCGCGAAGAAGTCGTCGTTGGACTTGGCGTCCTTCATCTTGTCGAGAAGGAACTGCATCGCGTCGATCGTGCCCATCTGCATCAGGATCCGGCGCAGCACCCACATCTTGGAAAGCTTGGCGGGATCGACCAGCAGCTCTTCCTTCCGGGTACCGGACTTGCCGACGTCAAGCGCCGGGAAGATGCGCTTGTCCGCCACCTTGCGGTCGAGCACGATCTCGGAATTGCCGGTGCCCTTGAACTCCTCGAAGATGACCTCGTCCATCTTCGAGCCGGTGTCGATGAGGGCGGTGGCGATGATCGAGAGCGACCCGCCTTCCTCGATATTGCGCGCGGCGCCGAAGAAGCGCTTCGGGCGCTGCAAGGCGTTGGCGTCGACACCGCCGGTCAGCACCTTGCCCGAGCTCGGCACGACGGTGTTGTAGGCGCGCCCGAGGCGGGTGATCGAGTCGAGCAGGATCACGACGTCCTTCTTGTGCTCGACCAGGCGCTTGGCCTTCTCGATCACCATCTCGGCGACCTGGACGTGGCGCTGCGCCGGCTCGTCGAAGGTGGAGGAGACGACCTCGCCCTTCACCGAGCGCTGCATGTCGGTAACTTCCTCCGGCCGCTCGTCGATCAAGAGCACGATCAGGAAGACTTCCGGGTGATTGTCGGTGATCGCCTTTGCGATATTCTGGAGCAGCACGGTCTTGCCGACCCGCGGCGGCGCCACGATGAGGGCGCGCTGGCCCTTGCCTTGCGGCGCGACGATATCGATCACGCGTGCCGACTTGTCCTTCTGGGTCGGATCGGCGCTGTCGAGGGTGAGCTTCGACTCAGGATAAAGCGGCGTCAGATTGTCGAAGTTGACGCGGTGGCGAACCGCATCGGGCTCGTCGAAGTTCACGGAAATGAGCCGGGTCAGCGCGAAGTAGCGCTCGCCATCCTTGGGGCCGCGGATCTCGCCCTCGACCGTGTCGCCGGTGCGCAGGCCGAATTTCCGGACCTGGTTGGGCGCGACATAGATGTCGTCGGGGCCAGCCAGATAATTGGCTTCGGGCGAGCGCAGGAAGCCGAAGCCGTCCTGGAGAACCTCGATGGTTCCCATCCCCATGATCTCCTGGCCGTTCTCGGCCTGGACCTTGAGGATGGAGAACATCAACTCCTGCTTGCGCAGGGTGGAGGCGCCTTCGATGCCGAGTTCCTCGGCCATGGCGACGAGGTCTGCGGGGCTTTGTTTCTTGAGTTCTTTCAAGTGCATGTAGGTTCTCGGGCGGAGAGTGGGTCGTGCCGATGCGCGAGGAATGGATCGGGTGAGGGAAGCCCTGCGAGGACTCGCGAGCTAACGACTGGTCGGGCGTTATGCTCCGCCCTGCCTCAAGTCAACGCGAGTTTTGTTACAATTCAGAAGGGCTTCACGATTACCAGGACGACGATCAGCACGGTTGCGACGCCGGGAACCTCGTTCATGATGCGCAGCGCGCGTCCGCTGGCCGGGCGCTGGCCCGAGGCGAGCTTCTTGCCGTATCCGATCATGTAGCCGTGGTAGCCGGACAGGCCGAGCACCAGCAGCAGCTTGAGATGCAGCCAGCCCTGGCTCCACCAGTCGCCGGTGAAGGCAAGGGTGAGGCCGAGGACCCAGACCAGGATCATGGCCGGATTGAGGATGATCGTGCGCAACTTGCGCTCACGTTCGATCCAGCGGCGCTCTTCCGGGGACCCGGCTGCCGATTCCTGGTGATAGACGTAGAAACGGGGCAGCATGAAAAGGCCCGCAATCCAGAAGATCACGAAGATGACATGGGCCGACTTGAGCCAGAGATAGATCATCTGCAGCGCAGTTCCGAGATCCATGCTCATCCGCGAATGAGCCGGATCAGCTGTTCGACATGGGCGATGGGCGTGTCGGGCAGGATGCCGTGGCCAAGGTTGAAGACGTGGGGACGTCCGTTCAGCGCGGATATGATACGCGACACCGCCGTTTCAAGCGCGGGACCGCCGGCGATGAGGGCGAGCGGATCGAGGTTGCCCTGGACGGGAAGGCCGGCCGGCAGCTCGCGATTGGCCCAGGCGGGGTCGACGGTCTCGTCGAGCCCGATCGCGTCGGCGCCGACCTCGCGGGCATAGGCGCCGAGCTTGCCGCCCGCGCCCTTCGGGAAGCCGATAACCGGCACGTCGGGGTGGCGGGCCTTGAAGGCGGAGACGATCGCCGCATTTGGCGCAATCACCCAGTCCTCGAACTGCGCCGGCGAGAGCGAGCCCGCCCAGCTGTCGAACAGCTGCACGGCTTCGACACCGGCGCGAACCTGGCCCGAAAGATAGTCGACCGTCATTGCGACCACCGCATCGATGATCTCCGCGAAGGCGACCGGATCGCGATAGGCGTAGCGGCGGGCAGCGGCCTGTTCCTTGCTGCCTTGCCCTGCGATCATATAGGTCGCGACCGTCCAGGGGCTGCCTGCAAAGCCCAGGAAGGTGGTTTCAGGCGGCAAGGCTCGCTTCACCTTATCCACCGTGCGGTAAACCGCATCCAGGCGCTCAGGAACGGCCTGGAGGGCAGCCAGGGCATGATCGACAAGGGGAGGGGAGAGGCGCGGACCTTCGCCTGCCTCGAACACCAGGTCCTGCCCTAGCGCATGGGGCACGATCAGGATGTCGGAGAACAAAATGGCGCCGTCGAATCCGAACCGGCGGATCGGCTGAAGGGTTACCTCAGCGGCTGCGTCGCCGTCATAGACGAGCTCGAGGAACCCCCCCTTGTCGGCCCGGAGCGCCCGGTATTCGGGCAGGTAGCGCCCGGCCTGGCGCATGAGCCAGATCGGCAGAATCCCAGGATTTCCGCCGTTCAGCACGGTGAGCAATGGCTTAGGGCTACCGGGCATGACGGGCGTCTGGCTCCGCTCTCTCACTTATTGAGTCTTATTAGAAAGAGAGTCTGATGAAGTTAGTAGGAGGAGGTTTGGCGGGGTTTATTCGCTTCGCCCCTTTTTGCAAACAGCTTGACTCAGACAGGCTCACGAGCGGCCGCGGATTCGCCGAAATCATCCCCGCGATCCACAGGTGGGAAGAGGAACCTTTTCACTCTTTGTCAAAGTGTGGATGAATCGCGGAAGCCGGGGAGCAAAGCTTGTCTTGTAACCGCCCCGAGGGTTCCGCTAGCCCTCTCCCCATGCTTATCCACAGGCGATTTTCGTGAGTCGCCTCCATCTCCACCTCCTGTCCGACTCCACCGGCGAGACGCTGGAGGTGATCGCCAAGTCCTGCCTCGCGCAGTTCGATGACGTCGAGGCGCTGCGGCATCTGTGGCCAATGGTACGATCGGAGGGGCATCTCGACCGCGTGCTGGACGATATCGAGCGCCGGCCAGGGCTGGTCCTCTACACGTTAGTGAACAGCAACATCCGGCGGGAGCTCGAGCAGAAATGCCGCAAGCGGGGCATCCATGCCGTCTCGGCGCTGGACCCTGTGGTGGACGCTCTCTCTGCGGTTCTGGGGCAGGAAGCCAAGGCGCGGCCCGGGCGGCAGCATGCGCTCGATGCCGCTTATTTCGCGCGGGTCGACGCGATCCAGTTCACGATCGCACATGACGACGGGATCGGCTCGGACAATTGGGAAGAGGCGGACGTGGTGCTCGCGGGCGTCTCGCGCACTTCCAAGACGCCGACCTCCATCTACCTCGCCAATCGCGGCTTCAAGGTCGCCAACATCCCGCTGGTGCCGGAATCGCCGCCGCCGGCCAACCTGTTCGCGCTCAAGCACCCCATGGTGGTGGGCCTCACCACGAATCCGGAGCGGCTGATCCAGATCCGCCGCAACCGACTGCTGACGCTGAACCAGGCGCCGGAGACCGACTATGTTGACCAGGAGGCAGTCAATGCCGAGCTCGCCTTTGCGCGGCGGCTGTTCGCGGACAATGGCTGGCCGGTGATCGACGTGACGCGCCGCTCGATCGAGGAAACCGCCTATGCCATCGTCAAGCTGTGCGAGCAGCGCAGCGATGCCGCGGAAGACGCATGAGGCTGCTGCTGGCGTCCAAGAGCGCGGCACGGCGGCGAATGTTGGAGGCGGCGGGCGTGCCGTTCGAGACCGTGGAGACTCGCTTTGACGAATCGGGCGTCAAGGCGGCGATGAAGCGACGCGGCCTCGGCGCTGCGGAGATCGCCTTGGCGCTCGCCGAGGGCAAGGCGCGGGTCGCCGCGGCCGAAGGGCTCGTGCTAGGATCGGATCAGGTTCTAGAGCTCGAGGACGGCTCAATGCTCGACAAGCCGCAGGACCGGGACGAAGCGATGGCGCAGCTTCGCGCAATGAGCGGACGTCCGCACAAGCTTCACACTGCCGGTTGCGTGATCGATGCTGGCGTGATGCAGTGGCGCCACGTTGAAACGGTTGCGATGCATGTCCGGCCGCTCGGAAAAGCCTTTCTGCAGGACTATCTTGATCGTGAGTGGGAGCAGGTCCGCTGGAGCGTCGGCGGCTACCATGTCGAGGGCCGTGGGGCACAGCTGTTCGAGCGCATCGAGGGAAGCCTCTTCGCTGTACAGGGTTTGCCCTTGCTGCCCTTGCTGGGCTTTCTGCGGGAGCGCGGATTGCTGTTCTCGTGAGCAGGCGGTTGAGCTTCCCTTTTCCTCCCTATGTGCGACGCTTGCGGGGAGGGGGACCAGCCGAAGCTTGGTGGTGGAGTAACCGGCGCTGCGTTCCCGACCAGCATGCAACGCATGGTTACCCTGCCCGTCTGCTAGCCGGGCCGGGAGGATAGCAGTGGGGGCTCCTTACGCCGAGGTGATCGGTGACCCGATCGCGCACAGCAAATCGCCGCTGATCCATAGATTCTGGCTCCAAAAACTGGGCATCGACGCCGATTATCGAGCCGTCCAGGTCCATCCGGATATGCTGCACGAATATCTCGTGAGCCGCCGCGGCGACCTCGGCTGGCGCGGTTGCAACGTGACGGCACCTCACAAGCAGACAGTGGCGCCGTTCATGGCCAGACTGTCGCGAGAAGCGACCAGGGCCGGCGCCGTGAACACCGTGGTTCGGGGCGAGGCCGGAACTCGATCGGGCTTCAACACGGACGTGCTCGCGATCACGGAAATCCTGCGCGCGGCATGGCCGCCCACATTTCCCGACCAGGTCGCGCCCTACGTCCAGGTCATAGGGGCGGGGGGCGCGGCCTGGGCTGCCGTGATCGGAGCGCTCGATACCGGTCATGGAGCAGACTTCGACTTCTTCAATCGAACACCCGAGAAAGCGCTTGCCATGGCGCAACGACTGTCGCTGCCGCCGTCGTTCGCGGGAGGCCTGGACGGCATAGGCCCGATCAGGAAGGATGATGACCGCCCCGAACACCAGCGATACAGTCACATCGTCATCAACGCCTCGAGCATGGGCATGCTCGGCAACGATGATGTGCCGATCGATCTCAGCCGATATTATCCCGACACGGTGGTTGTCGACATGGCCTACAATCCCGGTGGCACCGGCTTGATCGCACAAGCTCGGCGACATGGGCTGCTTGCCTTTGATGGGCTGGACGTGCTCGTCCGCCAGGCCGCAGAGGCCTTCAAGCTCTTCTTCAGGACCGAGCCGCCTCGCGAACACGATTCCGAACTGCGCGAGCTGCTCACCCGATGATCAAGCTCGGCCTCACCGGCTCGATCGGCATGGGCAAATCGACGGTGGCGCACATGTTCGTCGAGGAGGGCGTGCCGGTGTTCGACGCCGATGCCGCCGTCCATCGTCTACAAGGTCCGGAGGGTGCGCTGGTCGCGCAAATCGAGAGCCAATTTCCGGGCACGACCGGCCGTCATGGCGTCAACCGAACCGCGCTTTCGGAATGCGTGCTGGGCGCGCCGGACGCGCTGCTGCGGCTGGAGGCGCTGGTTCATCCAGCGGTCGCGAGGGAACGGAAGGCTTTTTTGCGAACCCATTCGGACGCACCGCTTGTCGTGCTCGATATCCCGCTGTTGTTCGAAAAGGGCGGCTGGGACAGGGTCGACAAGATTGCGGTCGTGTCAGCGCCAGCCGACGTGCAGCGGGCGCGGGTGCTGGCCCGGCCGGGAATGACGGCCGAGAAGTTCGAGCGGATTCTGGCGCTGCAAACGCCGGACGTCGAGAAAAGAGCGCGAGCCGATTTCGTGATCCCGACTGGCGGGGAGATTGCGACGACCCGAGCGGCGGTGCGGGCGATCATCGCTGGACTGACGGACTCGGCCGATTCATAGTCCGACCATGCGCGAAATTGTGTTCGACACCGAGACCACCGGGGTCAGCCCCCTGACCGGCGACCGCATGGTCGAGATCGGCTGCGTCGAGATGATCAACCGGGTCGAGACCGGGCGCAGCTTTCATGCATATTTCAACCCTGGCCGATCGATGCCGGCCGGCGCCGAGGCGGTGCATGGCTTGAGCGAGGTCTTCCTGTCGGACAAGCCCCGCTTCCCCGATCTGTGCGAGGAGCTGCTGGCCTTCATCGGCGATGCGCCGCTGGTCGCGCACAATGCGAGCTTCGACTTCGGTTTCCTCAACCACGAGCTGACCTTGTGCGGCCGGCCGATCGTGTGCCTGACGCGGATGATCTGCACGCTGGAAATGGCCAGGAAGCGTCACCCGGGCGCCAAGCATAGCCTGGACGCGCTGTGCACCCGCTATGGCGTCGATCGGTCGATCCGCGTCAAGCATGGCGCGCTGATCGACGCGCAACTGCTCGCGCAATGCTATATCGAGCTGACCGGCGGTCGGCAGATCGGCTTCTCGCTCGCCGCAGAGGCGCCGCAGTCGCAGTTCGCCGACGTGGTCCGGGCAGCTCCGGCGCGAAACCAGGTGCGCCCGCCGCGCCGTTTCGAGCCGAGCGCGGAGGAGTTGGAACGGCATGCCGCATTTGTGGGCACGCTCACCGATCCGATCTGGGTTCGGCTCGACGGGGTCCGTTGACGCTGGCTTGAGCCGAGCCCACATGCGGCGCTTCGTATCAAGGCGGAGAAGAGCATGGACATCCGAGTCTCTGGGCATCAGGTCGACGTCGGCGAGGCCCTGCGCGGGCGCGTCGAAGAGCGACTGACCACGATCGCGGACAAGTATTTCGCCCGCGTCATCTCCGCCCAGGTGACTTTCGGCAAGGGTCCGCACGATCATGGCTTCACCTCCGAAATCGTCGCTTATGTCCCCAACGGCGTGGTGCTGAAGGGCACCGACCGCGCCGCCGATGCGACCGCGGCGTTCGATGCTTCGGCCGAAAAGGTCGAGAAGCAGCTGCGCCGCTACACGCGCCGCCTCAAGGATCACCAAGGTCCAAACCTCGCCGAAGTCGCGCAGGAGATTGCCGCCGACGCGAGCTACCGCGTGTTCGACGCCGGCAATGAAGAGGAAGAACCCGCCGATAATCCGCCGATCATCGCGGAAACTCGGGTCGACATCCCCGACGCCAGCGTCTCGGACGCCGTGATGCTGCTCGACCTGCGCAACACCAACGCGCTTATGTTCCGCAACAGCGCGACCGCCAAGTTCAACATGGTCTACCGACGAGGCGACGGCACGATCGGCTGGGTCGAGCCGCAACGCGACTGACCTGAAAGCGGGAGGGGAACCCCGCACCCTTTTGTCAGGAGGACGGCCAAGTCCTCCAGGTGCACGATGAGCGACATGAGCGATATCCTGGCCGTGGAGGCGATCAACGCCGGCCTCACGGTCGCGAACAAGAAGGCCTTGTTCCAGCAACTGGGCCTGGCGGCGGCGCGCAAGACCGGGATTGAGGTCAAGACGATCGTCGCTGCGCTGAACGAGCGCGAGCGGATCGGATCGACCGGTTTCGGCGGCGGCGTGGCGATCCCGCACGGCAGGATCGACGGGCTGGGCCGGGTGTTCGGTTATTTTGCGCGCCTGACTCAACCTGTCGAGTTCCAGTCGGTCGACGGTCTGCCGGTCGACCTAGTCTTCCTGCTGCTCTCGCCGCCGGATGCCGGGGCGGACCATCTGAAAGCCTTGGCGAGCGTCAGCAGGGCGTTGCGCAATCGGCAGACGGTCGCGAAGCTGCGAGGCGCGCGCTCGCGGGACGCGATTTTCGCCTTACTCTCGGGGGTCGAGACCCTTCATGCCGCCTGAGGCGGCGGGAGAGGGCGCTCACTTTCGGGCGCTGGAGTCGCTCTACGCGCGGGCGCCGGTGAACGGCCTGTTTCCCTCGACGCTCGAGATCGTGGAGGCCGGGTTCGCCCGGATCCGCTTCGAGGTGGAGGAGAGCCTGTTCCACGCCGCGGGCGCGGCGCATGGCACGCTTTATTTCAAGATGATGGATGACGCCGCGTTTTACGCCTGCAATTCGATGGTCAGCGACCGCTTCCTGCTGACCACCGCGTTCAACCTCAATTTCACGCGGCCGCTGAAGAGCGGGCCGGTGACGGCGGAAGGGCGCTGGGCGAGCGGCAAGCGTCGGGTCCTGGTCGGGGACGCGCGGCTGATCGACGCCAGGGGCGAGGAGGCGGCGCGGGGGACGGGCACGTTCATGCGCAGCCACATCCCGCTTTCGTCGCTGGACGGATATCGGAGCGGCTGATGCAGCCACGGGTCACCGCCGACCTGCTGGTCGGGGCTCTGCGACGGAGCGCCGAATCGCAGGGCGGGTTCGCCGCCGTGCTGGCGCGAGGTGATTCGGTGGCGGGCGCGATCCTGGTCATTCTGGCCGAAAAGGGCAGGAAAGCGCGACTTCTGGAGCGCGTGCTGGACATGGGTGGGCACTACCGGTGGCAGGACCTGTCCGGCCAAGCGCTTCAAAACGAAGAAGAAACCACAAAGTTCCTGGCTCGCCGCAGGAAAAATGATCCCGATCTGTGGTTAATCGAACTGGATGTCCCGTCCGCCGAACGGTTCACCGCTGAAATGAATGAGTCGGTTTGACTTGGAAGGCTGCCTGGGTGAGCTTCTTTTCACCAGATTGACGAGAGCGGGGGCCGCGGGGATTGCCCGAGTGAAACCGCGGGACGGCTCGAGTCGGGGGGCGGCCAGGATGCTGTTTAGGTGCATCCGGCGTAGGTCAGCCAACCGCATTGGTAAGAGAATGAATGTACCGTCTTGCACGGGTCATCGGCTACGCCGTGGCCGGAGCCTTGGTCGCGGCTAGCCCGACCTTCGCCAATCCCACCCTGGTCGAAGCGCCGCTCGCGCCGACTTATCTTTCCCATACTGTTTCGATGGTCGACGGCGGCGCCGCTTCCGAGCCGCTCGAAACTCCAGCAGCGCCGGTGAGCAGCGGTCCCGCGGAAGCGGAAGTTTCCGCCCATATTGCAGCCGCGATCGAGCCCGCAGCGGAGTCCCTGGAAGGGCAGTCGCTCGGCGAACTGGTCACCTCCTTTGCCGAGACCGATCTCACCGACGGCGAGCAGGAGTGCCTGGCCGGCGCGATCTATTTCGAGGCCAAGGGCGAGCCGCTCGAAGGCCAACTGGCTGTCGCCGAGGTGGTGCTGAACCGCAGCAAGTCCGGGCGCTTCCCGACCACGATTTGCGGCGTCGTCAAGCAGAAGAGCCAATTCTCCTTCATTCGCGGCGGCCGTTTCCCCCCGATCCAGAAGAGCAGCGCCGCGTGGCGCAAGGCGATCGCGATCGCGCATGTCGCGATGCAGGACCTGGCGACAAGCCGCGCGGGATCCGCAATGTTCTTCCACGCCACCTACGTGTCGCCAAGCTGGCGCGGCCTCAAGCGTGTGGCACAGGTGGGGAATCACATCTTCTACCGGTGAACTGAGGCTTCCCTATGTTCCCGGTTCATTCTAGGCCGGGCTTGATGGCCAGCTCGCCGACTCTTCCCGACGATTGCTTCGCACACGCCCCGCTCGCCGCGCAGGATGTGGCGCGTGGGGTGACCCGGCTCTTCTTCCGCAAGGACTGGTTCGGGATGTGCGAAGTTCCGTTACCCAATGGCCGGCGGGCGGACATGATGGCGATCTGCGCCAAGGGCACGCTCACCATCGTCGAGATCAAGGTCAGCCGCGCCGACCTGCTCGGCGATCATAAGTGGCCGGATTATCTGGACTATTGCGACCGCTTCTTCTGGGCGGTGCCGGCCGGCTTCGGACTCGATCCGTTCGAGGGCGCGGACTTCCGGCCCGATTGCTGCGGGCTCATCGTTGCCGACCGCTACGATGCAGCGGTGATACGCGAAGCCCCGGTGCGCGCGCTCGCGGCCGCTCGGCGCAAGGCCGAGACGCTGCGTTTCGCCCGCCGGGCCGCGCGTCGGCTCTCCGGAGAAGCGGATCCGAGCATAGAAGGGCTGCTGTAAGGCTCCCTGCCCGGCTGCGGTCTAGAGCGTCGGGCCCTGCATCTTCTTGTTGGCCGCCCGCGGCGCCTCGAGCAGCTTGACGATCGCGACTGAGCGGTTGTCGCGCTTGGCATAATCAATTGCGGAATAGCCCGCGACGCTGTCGGTCCGCTTGGGATCGGCGCCACGGGACAGGAGCAAGCGCACCATCGGCAGGTCGCGTTGCTGGACGGCGAGGATGAGAGGAGTCTCGCCGCGATTGTTCGCGAGATCGACGCTGGCGGATTGACGCAGCAGCAGCTGGGCACCCTCCACCCATCCGAGCTGCGCGGCCAGGCTGAGCGCACTGTTGCCCTGGCCGTTGCGCGCGTCGACCTTCAAACCCTTGCCGAGGAGAAAACTCAACCAATTCATGTCGCGGTCGAGCGTGACGAGGTGCAGCGCCCCGTTGCCGGAGCCAGTTTCCTTGGCGCCAAGCACCGTCGAGCCAGGCGCCGACAACAACGATTCCACCTTCGTTCCGTCGCGGTCCTTGACAGCCTTTATGAAGGTGTAGCTGTTCGAATAATCCTGGGCAGCAACGGGCGCCGCCACCGCGAGCGCGAGCGCCGTAACCAATGCGCGTCCGAACCTTGCCGCCACGTCTAACCCCCACCATCTCTTGGACTTGATTGGGGGATCATAGCAAAGCAAGGCTGGCGAAGCCATGAACGAAAGGTCCCGCTTCCCCCTCGCGCTCGGCTGGCTGTCCAGCCTCGCGCTGGCTGCCTGCTCGCCGGCGGGCGGGAGCGAGCCGCCGCTGCAGGGGGCGCGGATCGGCGGCCCGTTCAGCCTGACGGACCAGAATGGGGCGCGGTTCGACAGCCAATCGCTCGCGGGCAAGTATCGCATCGTCTATTTCGGCTACACCTTCTGCCCGGATGTCTGCCCGGTCGATCTCCAGCAGATCGGGCTCGCGATGAAGCGCTTCGAGGAGAGCGAGCCGGAAAGGGCGAAGCGGGTACAGCCGCTCTTCATCACCACAGATCCGGAGCGCGACAATCCGGCCGTGCTCAAGGAATTCGTCGCCGCCTTTCACCCGCGGCTGATCGGACTCACCGGCACTCCTCAGGAGATTGCTGCCGTCAGCAAGGCCTATGCGGTTTACGGGGTGAAGCAGGAGACGCCGGGGGCGTCCGGTTATCTGGTCAACCACAGCCGGATCGCATTCCTGTTCGGGCCCAAGGGCGAGCCGATCGCCATTCTGCCGCATGAAGAAGGGGCAGAAGCAATCCTGACGGAGCTGAAGAAGTGGGTGGCGTGAACGCCTTTTGGGAGAGGCCGCTCGAGTCGCTCGACCGGGTGGAGTGGGAAAAGCTGTGCGACGGCTGCGGCAAATGCTGCCTCCACAAGCTGGAGGACGAAGTAACGGGCGAGGTCTTCCCGACCAATGTCGCCTGCCGCTTGCTCGACCGCGGCTCCGGGAGATGCAGCAACTACCGCCAGCGTCGGGCCTTCGTGCCAGACTGCATCCGGCTGACCAGGGCGGGAGTGGATCGGTTCGAATGGCTGCCCTCGACTTGCGCCTACCGCCTGCGCGCGGCCGGCGAGCCGCTGCCCAGCTGGCATCACCTGATCAGCGGCGATCCGGAGAGCGTGCATCGCGCGGGCCAGTCCACAAGGGGCTGGACTGTCGCCGAGCAGGATGCGGGAGACCTCGAGCAGCATATCGTCGATCGTGAGCTCTAAGCTCCAGGTTCGCCGATCGGCGCGGGCGAAGGCGATGCGACTGCGAGTCGATCCGCGCACAGGGGCTGTGATGCTAACCGTGCCCACGCGCGTGTCGGTCAAACGGGCGATGGCATGGGCGTCGGAGCAGCAGGGGTGGATTGAGCGGCAGTTGGCCGCGGTGCCGCCCGCCGCCTCAATCGCGCCGGGCGGGAGCATTCCGCTCTACGGCGTTGAGCACCGGATCGACTGGGCGGCGGAGCGGCCGCGCGTCGTGCGGGTGGAGGATGGCCGAATCGTCATCGGTGGGCCGGCCGAGACGCTCGAGGCGCGGCTGCTTCGCTGGCTCAAGCGCCACGCGCTGGACGTCCTCAGCAGCGAGACGCAGGAATATGCCGCGGTGGCAGGAGTCACCGTTAACAGGGTCGGCGTCGGCGACGCCTTGTCGCGGTGGGGAAGCTGTTCGAGTTCGGGCGCGATCCGCTACAGCTGGCGGCTGATTCTGGCCCCTGATCATGTCCGCCGCGCGACGGTCGCGCACGAGGTCGCGCACCGGGTCCACATGAACCATGGCCCGCAATTCCACGCGCTTGTCGCCGAACTGTTCGGTGAGGACCCGGCTCCGGCCCGGGCGTGGCTACGCCGCGAGGGCGCGGGGCTCCACCGCTTCGGGCGGCTCTTCTGATTCGAGCTCGCCCCGGCCCTTGCTGGCGCGGTCGATCCACTCCTGGTCGAGTTGCTGCTCGTCGAGGCGCGGACGGTTGACCTCTCGCGACGGGGGAGGGCTGCCCGGCGGAGGGGCGGGCGCATCGGGAAAAGGATCGCCATAGGCGGGATCCTGCGGCTGGATCGGATTGCCGTCGGCATCGACCTGCATGCCGCCATCCGACGTTTCGGAGAAGACCTCCGCGTCCGTCTCGACCTGCCATTCCGGCTGCGCGACCGTGATGTCGAAGGGCTCGACCGGGCGGCGGGCGACCGCCTGGACCATGAAGTCGTGCCAGGCCTGGGCCGGCGCGCGGCCGCCCTGGAGACCCGGAATCGGCCGCGCATCGTCCCGGCCCATCCACACGCCGGTGGTGATCGCGCTCGAAAAGCCGATGAACCAGCCGTCCTTGTTGGAGCTGGTGGTGCCGGTCTTGCCCGCCACCGGACGGCCGATCTGGGCGGCGCGGCCGGTGCCGGTCAGAACAGCCGCCTGGAGCAGGTCCGTCATCTGCGCGGCCACCCAGGGGGCGACGAGCACGCGGGAATCGTCGGTCTCATGGCTGTAGAGCAGCTCGCCCTTGGCGGTGGTGACCCGACGGATGCCATAGGGCGAGACGGCCACGCCCTTGCGCGCTACCGCGGCAAAGGCGCGGGTCATGTCGAGCAGGCGGACGTCGGACGTGCCGAGAACCATCGAAGGCTGGGTATTCACCTTGGTGGTGATGCCGAAGCGCTGGGCCATGTCGGCAACGGTGCGGAAGCCGACCTCCTCTCCCAGCTTGGCGGAGATCGTGTTGATCGATTGGGCGAAGGCCTGGCGGAGCGGGATCGGACCGCGGAACACGCGATCGTTGTTGCGCGGGCTCCAGCCGTTGATGTTGACGGGCGAGTCCACCACCACGTCATCCGGCTTGTGCCCGGATTCCAGCGCCGAGAGATAGACGAACAGTTTGAATGCGGACCCGGGCTGCCGCGTCGCCTGGGTCGCGCGGTTGTAGAGCGAGTCGACATAGTTCTTGCCGCCGACCATCGCCCGAACGGCGCCGTCGCGATCGAGCGAGACCAGCGCGCCTTGCAGCGCGCGCGGCGTGTTGGCGTTTACAGCCTGATCGGCAACGCGCTGCATGCCGGGATCGAGGGTCGTGAAAACGTCGATCGGCTCCACGCTTTCATCAATCAAGGTGTCGAGCTGCGGCAGCACCCAATCGGTGAAATAGCGGACGCTGTTCTGTTTGGGGGGCGGGACAAGCTCCACCCGAGCGGGCTCGGCCGCGGCGGCTTCGCTGGCGGTGATGAACTCATATTCCAGCATCGACTGGATGACCACGCCGGCGCGGCCGCGCGCCGCCTCGGCATCGGCGGTGGGCGAGTAATTGGACGGCGCCTTGACCAGGCCGGCGATGATCGCTGCTTCTGAGAGCGACAGCTGCTGCGCGGAATGACCGAAGAAGCGGCGCGAGGCGGCGTCGATCCCGTATGCGCCGCCGCCGAAATAGACCCGGTTGAGATACAGTTCGAGAATCTGGTCCTTGGTGAAGCGGCGTTCGAGCGCGAGCGCGAGGATGGCTTCGCGCATCTTGCGGCCGAAGGTGCGGCTGTTGCTGAGGAAGATGTTGCGTGCGAGCTGCTGAGTGATGGTCGAGCCGCCCTGGGTCCAGCGGCCGCGGTCGATGCGGACCTTGACGGCGCGCGCGAAGCCGATCGGGTCCACTCCCGGATGCGAGCGGAAGCGCCGATCTTCGACCGCGATCATGGCATTGCGCATGATCGGGGGGATCTCGCTGTAGGGGAGCCACTCGCCGAAGCTTGGGCCGAGCGACAGGAGGATCGAATTATCAGCGGCGCGAACGCGGATCATCTGGCCGAGATCGTCGCGCCGGACCAGTTCGCCGTAGCTCGGCAGTGAGCTCATCGCGACGCCGACCGCCACCGCGACCGCGATCAATCCCAGAATGGTGGCATAGATGCCGATCTTGAGGAGGGTGAACAGGGTCCGCTTGAACGGAGAGGCAGCTTTACTGGCCATGGCCGATAAGGATTAGGGCTTGCGCGGCGGGCTCACAAGAGTCCCGCTGAAAGGTGATTCCGTGCAGGAGCGGAGGAGTCGTCTGGCGCGACTTTCAGCGGCAAGGCGGGCTGATCCCGCCCACTACCCGTGCAGACTTGCGCATCATCAGGTAGACTGGGAGGCCGCTCGCCACCAGCGCCGCGCCGCCTTTCGAGCGGAGAGCGGGATGCTAAAACGAGTTCAGCATGACGAATGATTGGTGCGGTCGAGAAGACTCGAACTTCCACGTCCTTTCGGACACAACGACCTCAACGTTGCGCGTCTACCAGTTCCGCCACGACCGCACGTGATGAGACCCGGGGCGTTCCCCGGATTGGCAGGAGCGCGCCTCTAGCAAAGGGGTGAGGGAGGTGCAACTGCACAGTCGTCATGCCGGACTTGATCCGGCATCCACCTCCCTGCGGCGGCTGGTGGAAGGTGGACCGGATCGAGTCCGGGGTGATGGCTTTATCAGCGGCTCGCCACCTTGGCCGGCAGCGGGCGCATGATCTTGGCGAGCGCCATCGCTGCGACCTTGCGGCCGATCTCCTCGCCCGCTTCGTTCGAGAAGCGGTAATGGACGCCGCCATAGATACGCGAGGCGGAGACCTCCTCGACCCATTTGTCGAGAGTGGGCACGACCTGGACGATGCTGTTCGGCACCGAACGGGAGGCGACGCGGACGCCGCCCGGAGGGGCATCGCCGACTTCGCTCTTCAGCACGGCCGCTGTGGAAGCGGCGCTGCTGCAGTGCGCGCACGGATATTCCGGGTGATTGGGCGTGCCGATCAGCGGCTCCCAGGCGGGGTCCGCCGCGGTCGCTTTGTTGCCGTCATCCTCGGCGTTGCGGATCGCGGTGATCGGCCGCCAGAAATTGTAATGCATCTTGGCGTCGGCGGTGGCGAGGCTGGTGTCGTCGGCAACCATCGCGGCCATGGAGAACATGCGCGCATTCTGGACCAGGCTGCGGCCTGGCGCGTCCGCAATGAGGCGCATCGACGGCGTCATGTTAGGGGTGATGCGGTATTTCGCCATCAGCGACTGCTGGGCCGTGCGCTCCTTGCTCTTCTTAGCGCCGATCCGCTTGATTTCTTCGAAGTCCTTCGCCCAGCGCGCGCTGGTGAGGGCAGGGGGCGGGCCCGGCCGGACCGCGTCGATCCGCGGCAGGATGCAGGTCTTCATGCTGACGTAATAAGGCTGGATTACCGGCATGGCGGTGGCTGTCCAGACGCCAGGCGATGTGCGCGGGCGATAGTTGGCCGCGGGGATCTTCGCGTCCAGGCCCCCCACGGCCAGAGCGAGCTTGGCGGCGGCTTCTCCGACAGCCTTGCCCTTGTCGCGGGCCGCTGCGTCGCCGATGCCCATCATGGTTACGTTGTAGCTGTCCTCGAGCGCCGCCTTCTGGCCAGGCGCATGGGCCAGCATCACCTGATAGGCGGCAGTCGCCGCGGCGGCATCCTGGGATGCGCCGGCGTCGGCCTGCGGCATCCCGACATAGCTTTCATACTTGCGATCGATCGCGTTCAGCGCCTCGAACATGGCGAGCGCCATCTGCGTGCGGGCGCGATCATGTTCGCCGGTGCGGGGCGCGTCGGGAGGCGGGGCGGCGGCGGTCGCGATCGCCTCGCCGAATTCAATCCACTCGCAAACGGTATCGGCCGACGCGGGCGCGGCGGCGAGCAGGCCGGCAGTCCCGGCCAGAACAAGATTTGAGAAGCGCATCGAGAAACCCCCTTAGAGTCTCATCCCCGCAGGCCGGATAGCATGTTGATCAGTAAAGGAACATCGGCATCCCCTCGACGCGCTGAAGCCGCGCGCGATAGTGATCGCGATCGTACAATCCATTCACGTCCACGCTCTTTCGGCCGCCAAGCAGAGTGTCGATCGGAAGATGAGTGTAGTTGCCGTCCTTGAGCGCAACCATCCGTCCCGTCTCGCCGCGCGCGAGCAATTGCACGGCGAGCGCGCCAAAGGCGAAGCCGACCATGCGGTCCATCGCGTCCGGCTCACCCGCCCGCATCAGATAGGCGAGCTCCTGCACGACCGCGCCGCAGCCGATCCGGGCGCCGATCGCACGGCCGAGGCGCTGGCCGACGCCGGCGTCGCTGCGCTCCGCGGCTGGGCGGGATAGCTCGTCCTCCTGCTTGTCGCCCCCAATGCTTGCCCCTTCCGAGATGACGCACATGGCGTAGCGGGCCGGGTTGCTCGCATGATCCTCGGCTAGCAGCGGCAGCAATCGGTCGAGATCGGCGGGGACTTCGGCGATTACCGTGCGATCCACTTGCGCTAGGAAACCGGCGAGCAGGGCGGTCTCGCCGCTGCGGCGGCCGAACAGTTCAACGACGCCGATCCGCTCGTGGCTTTCCACCGTGGTGCGCAGGGCGTTGATGGCCTCGACCGAGCGGCTGACGGCGGTCGAGAAGCCGATGCAATAGTCGGTGCCGAACACGTCGTTGTCCATCGTCTTGGGCACGGAGATGACCGGCACGCCGCGGCCTGCGAGGTGGGCGGAAAAGCGCAAGGTGCCGTCGCCGCCGAGCGTCACCATCGCGTCGATTCCGAGCGCCTCCAGGACATGCAGCACCTGATCCGTGCGATCGCCTTCGTCCTGGCTGCGCGGGTCGATACGGGAGGTGTGGAGGATCGTGCCGCCGAGCCGGTCGATGCCGCGCACGCCCTCACGGGTGAGCGGCAGGCTGTGGGCCGCGAGCGAAGCCGGATCGGAAGGGTCGATTTCCAGAAAGCCTTGCCAGCCGCGTCGGAAGCCGACCACTTCCCAGCCGCGGTCGTCGGCCGAGAGCGTGACCGAGCGGATGCAGGCGTTGAGCCCCGGCACATCGCCGCCGCCCGTGAGAATGCCGATGCGCATGATCAAAGGCTAGCCAGCATGCTTCGCGCTCGCAACCCGGGCCCGTTCGGGCTTAGCTTGTCGAAGCCCACCACTTCTCTTCTGCCGGCCAAGGAAGGAGCGGCCTTCGACAGGCTCAGGCCGAACGGGACTATTTTCCCCGAGCGCTAGGAAGGCCGGCCGAACTTCAGGCTGAGCTTGTAGGCGGTCTCGGGCACGTCCACCTCGGCGCTGTTGAAGGTGGCGCTTTGCTGCGGTTGGAGCTCGGAGACGGGCGCGGAGATCGACCATTGATAGACCACCCGCTCCTGCGCATCGCGAAGCGAGGCCTGGATTTGAGGCACCGGCTGAACCTCTCCGGTTGGATTGAGGATGCGTCCGGAGACGGCGAACAGTTCGTTGCCGCTTTCCATCTTCCGCCGCTCGGGGTCGCGCGTGAGTTCCAGCACGAGCGGGGTTTGACCAGGGGCGACCGCCCCGTTCTCGCCGATTGTGGGCAGACCGAAATAGGACACCGCTGCGAGCGTCGAGAGCATCAGAAATGCGCCGGCGACGGCCGCAGCCGTCCACAGCTTTGCCGGGTTGCGGCGCGCGCGAAACGGCGGGGCATGGGCAAAAGCGTCGTAATCCGTATCCTCGCGCCGCTCCGGGCCGACATAGTCGAAGGTCGGCCGGGTCGAACCGTCGCCATGGTCGACCAGCGCCGTCGGCGGTGGGCTCGGCAGCGGATCGGGACGGGGAGTGACTGGCGCTTCGGCCTGCGGCACCGCCGAGCGGGATGATGCGCGCGCGGGCGGCATCGAAATGCCGCCGCCCGCCATTGCAAGCTCCGGCACGGCCGCCTTCTCGCTCGCCGCGGCCTGGAACCAGCTGGTCTTGCACGCGGCGCAGCGCACCTGCCGGCCGTTGGCGCCGACTGCGCTGTCCGGGACGACGTAGCGGGTGTCACAAGCGGGACAGGAAAGGATCATCGCCGGAACAGGCCCCCGTAAAAAGCGCGCGCGAATCTAAGCACGTTGACGCCATGACTTGCAAGCGATTGCCGCGCTTTACCTCCCCAGTTTCATCGGCCATTGCTTGGCGGGGCAGGGGAGTGGAGGCCGGTCTGAGCGCGTCGGGGAGCATCATCCAATTCGACAATGTCGGCCTGCGCTACGGCACGGGCGCGGAAACCTTGTCGGACCTGAGCTTTTCGCTTCGGGAAGGCGGGTTTTATTTCCTGACCGGACCCTCGGGCGCCGGCAAGACATCGCTGCTGAAGCTCCTGTATCTGGCCCAGCGGCCGAGCCGCGGGCTCATCCGGCTGTTCGGCGAAGACATTGTCACGATGCCGCGCAAGCGCCTGCCGGGTTTCCGCCGCCGGATTGGCGTCGTGTTCCAGGATTTCCGGCTGGTTCGCCACCTGTCCGTGTTCGACAATGTCGCGCTGCCGCTGCGGGTGGCAGGCGTAGAGGAGAAAGATCTGGTGACGCCCGTCACGGAGATGCTCGGCTGGGTCGGCCTCAGCCACCGCTCGACCGCGCGGCCGGCGACATTGTCGGGCGGCGAGCAGCAACGCGTGGCGATAGCGCGCGCCGTGATCGCGCGCCCGGAACTGCTGGTTGCGGACGAGCCGACCGGAAACGTCGACCCGGAAATGGCCGCGCGGCTGCTGCATCTGTTCGATGCGCTGAACAAGCTCGGCACGACCGTCGTGGTCGCAACCCATGACGTGCACCTGATCGCACGGATTGCGCGCTCGGAGATGCTACGGCTCGACAAGGGCCAGATTTCCGATCCCACCGGTGCGCTTCGCAACCCGCCGCGCAGGCTGGGCGGGTGACCGCGAGCGAGCACAAGTTCGGAGCGGCCGAACGCGGCCTGCTCCCGGAGGGGCGGCTGCAAGGTCCGATGCCCTGGGTGCTGGCGATCATGATGTTCCTGACCGTGCTGGCGGCGGCGGCGGGGCTCGGGCTTGGCAACGCAGCGCGAAACCTGGACTCGCAGGTCGGCAACCGGCTTGTGGTCCAGATCGTGGAGGCCAATCCGGACGTGCGCGAGCGCCAGGCGCGGCGTGCGGTTGCGGAACTGGGGCGGCTGGCCGGGGTTGAGGCGGTCCGGCGCGTGCCGCCTGAGGAGATGGAGCGGCTGATGGAACCGCTGCTGGGCAAGGGCGTGCTGGAAACGGATGTGCCGGTGCCCGCAATGATCGATGTCGATGTGAACCAGACCGCCAGTCTCGACGCGATTCGCACCGCGCTGACCCGGGCGGCGCCCGCGGCCCGAGTTGATGACAGCTCACAGTGGCTGGATCCGGTCGCCAGGCTGATCGCATCACTGCGCTGGCTCGCCGCGGGGCTGGTCGCCCTCATGGTCGGCGCGACGACAGCGACGGTGGTACTTGCCGCGCGCGCGTCACTCGACACGCATCGGAGCACGATCGAGGTGCTGCATCTGATGGGAGCCACGGACGTGCAGGTCGCGCGGCTGTTCCAGCGCCGCATCGCCCTGGACGCGGCGTTTGGCGGTACGATCGGTCTGGTTGCCGCCTCGGCCGTGCTGTTGCTGATCGGCAACCGCGTCGGCGCGCTCGGCTCCGAGCTGGTCGGATCGGCGGGCCTGCCGCTGGCGAGTTGGATGGTGCTGATCGCGCTCCCGGTCGGCAGCGTCGGACTGGCGACGCTGGTGGCGCGAACCACCATCTTGCGGGCGCTGGGGAAGCTCCTGTGATCGCCCGCATCGCGGCGTTTCTGCTGCTGTTCTACATCCTGGGTTACGCCCTGTTCGCGGTGCTGCTGCCAGGGGCGGGCGACGATCGCCGGACCGACGCGATCGTGGTGCTGACCGGCGGGGCCAAGCGGCTGGAGCGCGGAATCGACCTGCTCCAGCGCGGTCGCGCGGAGCGGATGCTGATCTCCGGAGTGGATCGCGCGGTGCGCCCGTCCGAGCTTGCCGCGCGATACAAGGCCGAGCAGCGCCTGTTCGATTGCTGCATCGACCTGGGCCGCGAGGCAGTAGATACGCGATCCAACGCGGAGGAGACGGCGAACTGGCTGGAGCGGCACAAGTTCAAGTCGGTCCGGCTGGTGACGACGGACTGGCACATGCCCCGCGCGCGCCTGGAGCTTTCCCGAAAGTCCGACGGGCTCGCGATCGTCACGGACGCGATCGAGAGCAGCCCGAGGTTCCGGACGCTGTTCACGGAGTATAACAAGTTCGTGCTGCGGCAGGCCGCGATCCTGGTCGGTATCTGATGGCGCTGCTGCGCAATCTGCTGTTCACGCTGATCTTCTACCCTGGAACCGTGGTGGCGGTGCTGCTCGGCTACCCCGCCGCATTGATCGGCCGCAGGGCAGTGATCGGCGTGGTGATCGGATGGGCGCGATGGCACCGCTGGTGCGCGCGCTGGCTGCTGGGGGTGCGCTCTCGTATCGAGGGGGAGGTACCGCAAGGGCCGGTGCTGATCGCGGCCAAGCATCAATCCAACTTCGAGACAGTGGAGCTGCTGCTCTACGTTCGCGAGCCAGCCGTGGTGCTCAAGCGCGAGCTCGCCGACATTCCCGGCTGGGGTTGGGTGGCACGGCGCTATGGCGTCATACCGGTCGACCGCGACGGTGGCGCGAGCGCGCTGAGGCGGATGCTGAAAGCGGGCCAGGCGGCGGTCGCGGAAGGGCGACCGCTCGCCATCTTCCCGGAAGGAACGCGCATCGCCCCTGGGCAGCGCCCGCCGCTCCAATCGGGCTTCGCCGGGCTCTACCGCGCCTTTGGCATCCCCGTCGTTCCGATCGCGCTCGACAGTGGCCGCCTGTGGCCGCGCGGCAGCGTGATCAAGAAGTCCGGAGTGGTGACGGTGCGGTTCGGGGAGCCGATCCCGCCCGGCCTGCCCCGAAAGGAAGTGGAGGCGCGCGTCCACGCCGCGATCAACGCGCTCGAGACCGGCGGGTGATCCCCGAACTGGGCATCATCGAAGGGTTTTTCGGCCCCCCCTGGAGCTGGGAAGAGCGGCGCACGGTCGTGGCCGCGCTGCAGCCCCATGGTTACCGTTTCTACCTTTATGCGCCCAAGGCAGATGCCTTTCTGCGCAGGCGGTGGCAGGAGCCGCACCCGGACGCAGAACTGGCCGAGATCGCCACCTTCGCGGCTTTCTGTCGGCAGGCCGGCGTCCGCTTCGGCGTTGGCCTCACCCCGTTTGAGCTTCACCTCGAGCCCGGCGGCAAGTTGCGGCATCTCATCCGCGCCAAGCTCGAGACCCTGGCGCCGATCGGCATCGATGATCTCGCCATCCTGTTCGACGACATGCGGGGCGACATCCCGGATCTTGCGCAACGCCACGCAGCTATCGTCGACGTTGCGGCAGGGCAGGGCGTCGCTTCGCGCATCCTGTGCTGCCCCAGCTATTATTCGGACGATCCAGTGCTGGACCGCGCGTTTGGCCAGCGACCGCACCTGTATCTGGAGGACCTCGGCCGGCTGCTCGATCCGACGATCGAGATCATGTGGACGGGCGAGGAGGTCTGCTCGCGCGAAATCTCGATCGGGCATCTGGCCAAGGTCGCAGAGCAGATCGGGCGCAGGCCGTTCCTGTGGGACAATTACCCGGTGAACGACGGCCCGCGCATGTCGCAGCATCTGCACCTGCGCGGCGTCACCGGAAGGCCGGCGCGGATCGGTCCGCACATCGCGGCGCATGGCGTCAATCCGGCCCTGCAGCCCTGGCTCAGCCTGCCGCCCGCGGTGACGCTTTCGATGAGCTACAGGGCAGGCGACGCCTACAGCTATGGCGCTGCCTGGGACGAAGCGGCCTGGTCGCTGTTCGGCGACGAGCTTGCCCGGCGGCTCCGGGCCGATCTCCTGACCTTTCACGACAGAGGTCTCGATCGGATCGGCCCCAATCGCAAGGCGGAGCTGCGGGACATTTACTCCGCCTTCGACCATCCTGCGGCGCGCGAGGTGATTGCGTGGCTCGCCGGTGCTTACGATGTCAGCGACGAGATGGTTCAGACGCAGTAGGCGCTCAGGCTCTCAGCGTCGCGCCGAGCTTGGCGGCGGCGGCGACGATCTTGGCCGAGATCGCCTCCAGCTCCTCGTGGCTGAAGCTCCTCTCGACCGGTTGCAAGGTGACCTCCAGGGCAAGCGACTTCCGGCCTTCGGGCACGCCCGCGCCGGTGAACAGGTCGAACAGGCTCACCGCCGTGATCGCCGCCTTGTCGGCGCCGCGTACGGCACGCAGCAGCGCGTCGGCCGCGGTCGCCGCGGGCACCAGGAAGGCGAAGTCGCGCTTCACGGCCTGCAGCGGCGGCGGTGCATAAGCGTCGCGCATGTGACCCGTGCCGCGCTTGGCCGGAACGGCGTCGAGGAAGATCTCCGCCGCCATCACCGGGCCGGCAAGGTCGAATGCCCTGAGCGTCGACGGATGCAGTTCGCCGAACTCTGCCAGCACGTTCTTGGGGCCGAGGCAGAGCCTGGCAGAACGGCCCGGATGGTAGACCTGTGAGGCCGGCCCAAGCGTCTGCAAATTCTCCACCCTAGCGCCCGTGGCCGCTAACAGGGCCAAAGCCTCGGCCTTGGCGTCGAAGCTATCGAAGGGCTGGGCGCGGCCGCTGCGCCAGTGGCGCGGAGTGCGCTCGCCGGCGAGCAGCAGGCCGACCGTCGGCCGCTCAGAGTCGGGGAGATAACGGCGGCCGAGTTCGAACAGGCGGACGGCGTCGGCGCCTCGCGCGAGGTTGCGCCGGGCGGCGGCGAGCAGGCCGGGAAGAAGCGAAGGCCGCATCACCTTCAGCTCCTCGCTGATCGGATTGGCGAGCACCCACTGGCCGCCACCGAACGACGCCGCTTCGGCTTGCGAGACGAAGCTCCAGGTGATGGCTTCGCTGAGACCGCGGGCCGCCGCGGTCCGGCGAACGCGCCGCTCAACCAGTTGCTGAGGGGTTGCGGTGGCTGACGCGACGCCTGCAAATCGGGGAAGCGGGCTCGATGGCACATGGTCGATGCCGTGGATCCGGACCACTTCCTCGACGATATCGGCCGGGCCGCTGACGTCACGACGCCAGGATGGGACGCGGATCGTCCAGTCTGCTTTGCCCTCAACGCCGAAGCCGAGGCGGCCGAGAATCTCGCGCTGTCGAGCTTCCTGTATCTCGACGCCGGCAAGCTGGAGCGTCCGCTCCGGCCGGTAGGCGATGCCGCGATCCAGCTGCGGGGGTGTGCCCGCCCGCACGATGTCGGAAGGCTCGCCGCCGGCAAGCTCCAGCGCCATGCGCGTGGCGAGGGCCAGGCCGGCATCGAGGAAGGTCGGGTCGACGCCGCGCTCGAACCGGGTGCGGGCGTCGGAGGTTAGGCCGAGCTTCTGGCCCGTGCGGGCGATCGTGCCCGGATCGAAATAGGCGCATTCGATCAGGATGTCGGTCGTGCCGTCCTGCACGCCCGATTCCTCGCCGCCCATGATGCCGCCGATATCGTGGACGTGGGTGTGGTCGGCAATCACGGTCATGCTGGGGTCGAGCGCGTAGCTCTTGCCGTTTAGCGCGACGAGTTCTTCTCCCGATCGCGCCTTGCGGGCGAGAAGCGCGCCCTGGAGCTTCGCCACGTCATAGACGTGCAAGGGCCGTCCGTAGCTCAGCATGATGTAGTTCGTCATGTCGACGAGCGCGCTGATCGGGCGCTGGCCGACCGCTTTCAGCCTTTGCTGAAGCCAAGCGGGCGAGGGTCCGTTCCTCACGCCGCGGATGACCCGGCCGAAAAAGGCGGGGCAGCCTTCAGGGTCCTCGGTGCGGATATCGACCGGGCACGGGAAAGCGCCTTGCGCCTCCGCGATCTCGATCGGCTTCAAGGTGCCGACGCCCGCCGCGGCCAAATCGCGGGCGATGCCGTGCACGCCCATCGCGTCCTGGCGGTTGGGCGTGATCGCGACGTCGATCACCGGGTCGTCGAGCCCGGCATAGCGTGCGAAGTCGGCGCCGACGGGCGCGTCCTGGGCGAGCTCGATGATGCCGTCATGCTCGTCGCCAAGCTCGAGTTCGCGCACCGAGCACATCATTCCGCGGCTCTCGACGCCCCGGATCGCGGCCACCTTGAGGGTGAGGTCGCTGCCCGGCACATAGGCGCCCGGCGGACCGAACACCCCGAGCAGGCTGGCCCGCGCATTTGGTGCGCCGCAGACGACCTGGATCGGCTCGCCGTCGCCGGCGTCGACCGTCAGCACCTGGAGCTTGTCCGCCTGCGGGTGTCGCTCGGCGGTGAGAACCCGGGCAACCTTGAACGGCGCGAGCTTTTCGGCAGGGTTCTCGACGCCCTCGACCTCCAGGCCGATCCGGGTGAGAGTCTCGACGATCTCGTCCAGCGACGCCTGCGTGTCGAGATGCTCCTTGAGCCAAGACAGAGTGAACTTCACGCGCCCACTCCCCCGCTCAGCGTCGGCACATCGAGCGCCGAGAAACCGTAGTGGCGCAGCCAGCGAAGGTCGCCGTCGAAAAAGGCGCGCAGGTCATCCATGCCGTATTTGAGCATGGCGAGCCGATCGATGCCGCAGCCGAATGCGAAGCCCTGCCATTCGTCCGGATCGAGCCCGCAGGCTTCCAGCACCTTTGGGTGAACCATGCCGGAGCCGAGCAGCTCCATCCACCTGTCCGAGCCGCCGAGCACGCGCCGGCCGTTCTGGACTGTGTAGCCGACGTCCACTTCGGCCGAAGGCTCGGTAAATGGGAAGAAGCTGGGGCGCAGCCGAAGCACGATATCGTCGCGCTCGAAATAGGCTTTGAGGAAAGTCTCCAGCGTCCATTTGAGATGGCCGAGATGGATGCCGCGATCGATCACCAGGCCTTCGACCTGGTGGAACATCGGCGTGTGGGTCGCGTCCGAATCCGAGCGATATGTCCGGCCCGGCGCAATGATCCGGATCGGGGGCTTCTGCGACATCATCGTGCGGATCTGCACCGGAGAGGTGTGGGTGCGCAGCAGCATGCGTCGACCCTCCCCGTCCGTCTGGTCAAAATAGAAGGTGTCGTGCATCGCCCGGGCGGGGTGATCCTCGGGGATGTTGAGCGCGGTGAAATTGTGCCAGTCGTCCTCGATCTCGGGGCCGGTCGCGACCGAGAAACCGAGGTCGGCGAAGATCTCGGCGAGTTCGTCCATGACCTGGCTGACCGGGTGGACGCCGCCCTGTGACCCGGGCGCGGCAGGCAGCGTCATGTCGAGCGTCTCGGTCGCGAGCTTACGGTCGAGCTCGGCCGCTTCCAGCGTGGCCTTGCGGCCGGCGATCGCGTCCGTCACCTGCTCGCGCAGCTGGTGGATGCGGGGCCCTTCCGCCTGCCGCTCCTCGGCCGTCATCTTGCCCAAGCTCTTCAGCAGCGCCGTGATCAGCCCCTGCTTCCCGAGCGCGGACACACGCTCGGCTTCCAGCGCCGGCAGGTCCGGCGCCGCATGAATGCGGGTTAAAAGGTCTTCGGTGTCAATCGCCATGCGGGCGCCCTCTAAGGCGTCCGCTGCCGCGCGTCACCCTACTTGGCGGCCAGCTCCGCGACCTCGATGACCACCGGGCGATCGAATTGCAGCCCGGTCAGACCGCCGCTGGTCCAGCGCACGGAGGCGGGCACGATCTCACCGTCCGCCGACAGAATCTCGACCGATCGGGCGGCCACCAGCCCGGAAGGTGCGTCGACCATCACGCCGCCGCTGGAGATGTTGTGAACCGCGAAGGCTTGCGGCGAGCCGTTGATCAGGAGGCGCACGATCCGACCCTCGCCCGGCTGGCGCTCGTCGCGGCGCCGTTCGGCCCAGTCTACCGAACCGCTGAAGCTGCGGCTTCCAGCGACCGGCACATATTTGCGCTCGCGTCCGCCGCTATCCCCCCAATGGGCGTCGGCGAGCGGAAGCGCGGTGTGGCAGAAGACGCACTCGGCGGTGATCCGCCCGACATACCATTGCGCCCGCCCGCAGCCAGGGCAGTGGTTCGCCTCGTTGGGACGAAACAGCACCTGATAGCCGCGCGCCGACAGATCGAACTTGAAGCCGCTCCGCCCGGCCGGAGCCTCCGTCACCACGCCACCCATGCCGCCCTCGCCTGAAGCTTGAGCGATCCGCTTTAGGGCCACGCCCTTGCCAATATCTTACTGCGGCGGCGAATTAATCAGCCGAGGAACGGATATGGGGAGATCGTTTTCTGGAGCTCGCTGAGGGCTAAAGTCCGGCCAACAGGGGCAGCGGCGCGTTGCGGACAACGCTGGCGCGGACAAAGGGCGCAGGCGGGGCCAATCGGGGTGACATAGGGGTCCGACAGGTCAAGACCGTCCGCATAGACGATGCGGGGTGCATGCTTGACGTCACATCCGAGGCCGACGGCGAGCTGGCTGCTTTCTCGGGGATCCAGGCGGACAGCGCGATCAACGGTGCGGCCGATCGTGAAGAAACGCTGGCCGTCCGGCGTTTCCACGATCTGGGTGGCGACCCGGCCGGGGGTCTGGAAGGTAGCATGGAGGTTCCAGCGCGGGCAGGTCCCGCCGAAGCGTGAGAAGGGAAAGCTCTCGCCCGCGAAACGCTTGGAAATGTTGCCGGCCGAATCGACCCGCAGCATGAAAAAGGGGATTCCGCGAGCGCCGGC
Source organism: Allosphingosinicella sp. (assembly GCF_036387615.1). Taxonomy (GTDB): domain Bacteria; phylum Pseudomonadota; class Alphaproteobacteria; order Sphingomonadales; family Sphingomonadaceae; genus Allosphingosinicella. Next base: position 46,434 of record NZ_DASVTH010000028.1, on the reverse strand, counting down.
GCGAGCGAGCGTGGTCAGCCGATGCGCAACCTGTTCGACGCTGACGCCGAACTCGGCGCAGAGCCGATCGATGTCATAGCGGTGCCGCTCGGCCGCGGCGAGGAAGCCTGCGTAAGGCATCACGATCGCGCCGGCCGCGTAATTGGCCAGACTCATGTGAAGCATGCGCCGGCTGGGTCCGTCCGGTGGGGCGGCGCTGTCCAGCATACGAGTCAGCATGGCGCGAAACTCGAACAGCGCGACCTGGTAGGCGAGCGCGAACGTACGGCTCTCGGGGCGCAGCAGCTCGGACAGCATCAGCCGCTTGCGATGGTAATCATAATGCTGGGAGGCGAACTCGAGCGTTTCCGGCGGCAGGATGCGCGTCTCGACCCCGAAACCCTCCTTGAGCCGCTTGCGCAGGCTCCCGAATATGGCGAGCCGATCGCCCAGCGCGCCCGCGAGCGTCTCGGCGGCTTCTTCGAGGTAGGTGAAATGATTGCGCTGGGACTGGATATAGTCCCGCACCCAAGTTTCGGGCGTGACCAGAGCATCCCCACCCTCAGCCGCACCTTGCGGAGCGTTCCGGCGGTCGAGCAGGGCGGTGTACAGGCGGGATATCGCATCAGCCACAGCCGGAGCGTTGTCAGCCACCTCGACCAACTCGTAGCGGGGAACGCCGAGGTCGCTGAACAACGGATCGGCAAAAATCTCGGCCAGATCGTCGGCCCCTGTACCCTCGCCTTCAGCGGTGAAGCTCTTGAGATCGACGTCGTACGCTTGGGCCAGGCGGAGCAGCACCTGGGCAGTGAGCGGCCGTTGATTGCGCTCAAGATGGTTGAGATAGCTGGGCGACACGCCCAACCCGCCCGCCATCGCGTTCTGGTTGAGCCCGAACTCACGTCGCAGCCGGCGCAGGCGCCCGCCTAGGTACAGTTTACGTTCCGCAGCCACTCTGGTCAGACTGTCAACTAATGACAGGAGTCGCAAGTCACAACGTGACACTCCGACCCTTTCTGCTGCTGCCAAACCCGCGAAACTCACGTTCACTCCGGAGAACCAGAAACAACGGGGTGCCTAGTATGTCAGACTTCAGCAGCGTGGTTCCGGCTCCGGCAAACCGCTTCAAGGGGATCAAGCGGCCCTACGATGTTGCCGAGGTGGAGCGGTTGCGAGGCTCGGTCCCGATCGAACATACGCTCGCCAGGCGCGGCGCCAGCCGGTTGTGGGAGCTGCTCAACAGCGAGGATTACGTCAACGCGCTGGGCGCGCTGTCCGGCAACCAGGCGATGCAGATGGTCCGCGCAGGGCTGAAGGCGATCTACCTTTCGGGATGGCAGGTCGCGGCCGATGCGAACACGGCCGGCGCCATGTATCCGGATCAGTCGCTCTACCCGGCCAATGCCGGCCCGGAGCTGTGCAAGCGCATCAACAAGACCTTGCAGCGCGCCGATCAGATCGAGCATGCCGAGGGCGGCGCGCAGCGCGACTGGTTCGTGCCGATCGTGGCCGACGCGGAGGCGGGCTTCGGCGGGCCGCTCAACTGCTTCGAGATCATGAAGGCCTATATCGAGGCCGGCGCCGCAGGCGTGCACTTCGAGGACCAACTCGCGTCCGAGAAGAAATGCGGCCACCTTGGGGGCAAGGTTTTGATCCCGACCCAGGCGCATATCCGCAATCTCGATGCGGCACGTCTTGCGGCCGATGTGTGCGGTGTGCCGACCGTCCTCATCGCCCGCACCGACGCCGAAAGCGCCAAGCTCATCACGTCCGACATCGACGAACGCGATCACGAGTTCCTGACGGACGAGCGAACCCCCGAAGGCTTCTTCCGCCTGAAGGAGGAAACCGGTGTGGATCACTGCATCAAGCGCGGCATGGCCTTTGCCGAGCATGCCGACCTGCTTTGGTGGGAGACCAGCCATCCCAACCTGGCGGACGCCAGGCGTTTCGCCGAAGCCGTGCAGAAGGCCCATCCCGGCAAGATGATGGCGTATAATTGCTCGCCATCGTTCAACTGGGAAGCGAAGCTCGACAAGGACACGATCGCGAGGTTCCAGCGCGAGCTCGGGGCGATGGGCTACAAGTTCCAGTTCGTCACCCTGGCCGGCTTTCACCAGCTCAACCACGGCATGTTCGAACTCGCCCGCGGCTACCGGGATCGCGGCATGGCCGCTTATTCCGAGCTCCAGCAGGCGGAGTTCGCCAGCGAGCCAGACGGCTACACCGCCACCCGCCACCAGCGCGAGGTCGGCACCGGCTATTTCGATCTGGTCGCGCAGACCGTCTCAGGCGGCCAGGCGTCCACCACCGCGCTCGCCGAATCCACCGAAGCCGAACAGTTCATCACCGCCGTCGCGGCGGAATAAGGAGACTCGATATGACCAAACGCTACTGGGTAATCGGAGGGGAGTATCAGGATCCTGACTTCCGGGCGCTGATCCCGGGCACGGAGAAAATGTCCGGACCCTTCGAAGACGAGCGCAAAGCACGCACCGAATGGACCCGGCTCACCTGCTGCCCCGAGCGCGCCACCGCCACCACCCGTTACTCGATCGCGGCCGAGACGGTGCATTGAGGGCCAGTTGCAATTAGAGCGAACCGGTCTGGTTGGCGAGGAGTTCGATCAGAAGCCGATCTTGAAGCCCACGAAACCCGACACTTCATCATGCTCGGGATGTTCGAAGGTGGCGCTGGCCTGAATCTGGAGGGCCACGGCCTGGCCGAGTTCGAACGATACGCCGCCCTCGATCCTGCCGTAAACATCGTCCTGAGCGTGTTCCGGTTCGAAGCTGTTGACGATGAGCGGCGAGGCCGTGTTTGAATAGAGGATTGGGCGCCCGCTGCTGTCCAGCTCCTTCTCGGCGAGCAGCTTGGCGTGTGGCGTGATCGAAAGCCCGCCCAGCTCGGTCTCCGCTTCGGCTTCGATCCCGGCAAAGCCGATCAGCTCGCTCACCCGCTGCCGACCGACGTCCAGGGTCAGCACCGGGTCGCCACTTTCCGTAAAGCCGTCCAGCGTGGCCCGCGCATATTGAACGCCGATGACCGGTCCGGCTTTCGCGCCTGCCAGGTCAAACAGATAACCAGCCTCGCCGCCCGCGACGAAGCTCTTGCCGTCGGTTTGCGCTGAAATCTCGTCGATCACGGCAGGGCGGCGGATGTCGTAGTCGAGCCAGCCATAGCCCACATAGACTTCCGCGGACGCGCCTCCGGCATCGAACTTCCCGTAAGCGCCGAGCTGCCAGGCATCCGCGCGGACTCTCCCGCCCCGGATGAAGTCCGCTTCCGGGCGGGAATAGGCAATGACGGCGCCGAGCACGCCGGGGCCGAACGCATATTCAGCGCCCGCCGCAGCGCCGAAGCTGTCATAATCATAAGCAAAGCTCGACTGGCCGCCCGCGACATCGTGGCTGGAAGTGAGCGCGACCAGGTAGACTGAGAGGGGGTTCTCCGCTCCGCTTTCCGCCAGATCCAGCCGGCCACTCATCAGCTGTCCAAAGGCCGAAGCGTTGGAAAGGCCAACATCGCTCTGCGCCTCGAAGCTCAGCGGCGCTTCGAGCTGGCTCACGGCATATAGCCCCACGATCTCGAAACCGCGCGAGGTGAGATGCACCTGATCGACATAGAAGAGAAAGCGGTCGAGCAACTCAGGGTTGGTGGTCACGCACGCCGTGGGACAGGCGCCCGCGCTCTGCAGGCCAAAGGCGGCGAGATTGGCTTCGACAACATCGCCGATCCGGTTGATGTCCAGGTAATTTACCGTGACCCCTTGCGCAGCATAGCCGGCCACCGCCTGTTGAATGAGGCCGTTATAGGCGTTGGAGTAAGCGGAGCCGACCGCCGCGACCGGAAGCCCGCGCACTTCGGGCAAGCGCCCAACGTCCCCGCCGAGCACGGTCATGTTCTGGACACCGGCCCCGACCAGCAGGTTCAAGTTGCGGATCGCGTCGCCGGCGGCGAGCTGCGCCTGGCCCGGCACGCCCGCCTGCAGCGTCGTGATCTGCGCCGCCGTGGGGTTCAGCCCCAGGTTGCGCTCATAGGCGCGCGCATCGTTCGCGCCGATGTTCAGGACGAGAAGATCGTCCGGCGCGAACGTCCGGTCCGAGCGCGGAAAGGCCGCAGGGCCGCCGCCGGCGAGAAAAGACTGCACCTGAAGATCGAAGGCCTGCACCTGCGGCAAAGTCGTATTTTGCGCCCGGGCCACCGCGCCACCGATGCCGAAGTTAAGCACCGGCACGTTCAGCTCCCGCGCCATCGTGTCGACGAGATTGGTGCCGTTGGAGAAACGGCCGTTGGGATAAATGGCCGGGCGCGGCGTGCCGGTCAGTTCGAAGACATTGCCGTCGTCGATATAGGAGTCGCCAAGCGCGATGATCCGGTTGACCCGCTGCGCTTCAGCCGCCGCCGGCGCCAAAAGAGCCGCAAACGCGGCAGCACACATCAAGCTTGCGCGAGAAAGCAACATAAACCCCCCCCTGTTCGGCCGACGCCCGTCAACCGATTATAACAGAAGGAATACAGCGCTTGTCTCTACTGACAAGCGCGTAAATGCCTCGGCTGCGCCCATTCGCTTCAAACGAAAGGGCGCGAAGAGTTGCCCCTTCGCGCCCTCAAAACTGGCTTGGCTGGTTCAGGCCTGAGCTTGTGACGGCTCCGCCGGAAGCGCAGATTGCGCCTGCGCGACGATGGCGCGGAAGGCGTCGCCTTCGTGCATTGCAATGTCGGCAAGCACCTTGCGATCGAGGTCGACCCCGGCAAGCTTCAGGCCGTGCATGAACTGGCCGTAGGTGAGGCCCTCTGCCCGAACCGCGGCATTGATGCGCTGAATCCACAGAGCCCGGAAGCTCCGCTTCTTCACCTTGCGGTCGCGATAGGCATACTGGCCGGCCTTCTCGACGGCCTGGCGGGCGATGCGGATCGTGTTCTTGCGACGGCCGTAATAGCCCTTCGCCTGATCCAATAGTCTCTTGTGGCGGGCCTTGGTCGTGGTCCCGCGTTTCACGCGTGCCATGTGTCAGCCCTCCTACTTGAGACCGTAGGGTGCCCACAGCTTCACCCGCGCCGTATCGGCGTCGGCAAGCACTGTGGTCCCGCGGTTGGTGCGAATATACTTGGCATTATGGCTGATCAGGCGGTGCCGCTTGCCAGCGACGCCATGCTTGACCTTGCCGGTGGCAGTGAGCTTGAAGCGTTTCTTGACGCCGCTCTTGGTCTTGAGCTTGGGCATTTTCGTCTCCTTTGCCACCACGGGGGCGGACGATTGGGAACAGCCACGGCAGCCCTAGATGGCCGGGCGGTTCGGTTGTTTCCTAAGTTGGAAAGCCGGGGCCTATAACGGTGCGGCCCGCGAGGTGCAAGCACTGCTCCGTTCTGCCGTGCCATCGCCCGTCACGGCGGAGCGGTTGAAGGAGCATAGGGTAAGTGAACGATCCTCCCGACGAAGAAACCGGCGCAGAGGCACGCCGCGCCGCGGCGCTTGCGCGGGCGGCGCTGATTATCGCCTGCGTCGCGCTGGCGGTCGCGATCCTCGGCCTATTCCTTCCGATTTGACCCGGCGGGCTGGGCGGGGCTAGCGCGACTGGATGTCCGAAACCGCCCGAGCCCTCGTGGACCGCGCCCGCGCGGCCGCACTTCGCGCTTACGCGCCTTATTCCGGCTTCAGCGTCGGTTGCGCCGTTGAGTCCTCGTCAGGGGACATCGCGGTCGGCGCGAACATGGAAAATGCCTGCTACCGCCTCGGTGTCTGCGCCGAAATCTCGGCGCTGACCGCGGCGGCGCAGGCCTTTGGGCTCGGCCAGATTGTCCGGATCGCCGTCAGCGGAGGGCATCTTCGGGAAGATGGCCGGCTGACGGGGCACATGCTGGTGACGCCTTGCGGCGGATGCCGGCAGGCTATCTTGGAGGCGGCTCATGTGGCCGGCCGGGACATCGAGGTCGTGTCCGCAAACGGCGATGGCAGCGAGCTGCGGTTGATGCGGATTTCCGAGTTGATCCCGTTCGGCTTCGGCCCGGCGAACCTGTCGGACGCCGATCGGGTCGATGCGGGCGGCTAGCGGCGCGTCGGGACCGGCCGGCTTGCGATCAGCATCTGCAACCGCACGACGGCGGCGTGGAGCAGGCGGCGGGTCATGCGCCTTCCCCCTGGCTATCCACCGCCAGCCATCCTGTCAGAAGATAGGCGAGGATCATGACCGGGAAGAGGTAGATGGCGGTCGCAATCAGGCCGAGCCTGACCAGCAGGGGATCGACATCGGCCCAGCGCGCGAAGCCGGCGCAGACGCCCATCAACTTGCCGTTTTCTTTGTCGAGAGTGAATGGGCCGTTCATGTCGTGAGCTCCGGTAAGCAACAAGTTGGAAGAGGCGGCCGGCCTCTCAGATGAACTGAGAGACCGGACCGATCGCGGCGGAGAGGAAGAGAGTGCTGGCGAGAGCCGCACCGACCACCGAGGCGAAAAGCTGCTGAGCGGAACCGAAATTGAAGGTCATTGTCTGTCTCCCTAAACCTGCCGCTGGTTGATCCCGCGGCATGCCAACAGCTTTGCAGGGAGCGTGCCAAGTTGCAGTGGCGGAAATCCGGCCCTTAAGCGTATAGTGGAGCCGAATTCTACTCTGACGCATGTCCAGATGTTGGGATTTCGCGCCGAGACTTGGGAAGTTGCGCGGCGAGCGAACGAAGTTCGCGTTCGCCCTGTCCGTTTCCGGACAGATCAGGCCGCCGCTGGAGGCTCCCAAAGCTCGATCGCATTGCCTTCGGGATCGTGAATGCGCGCAAAGCGCCCCACGCTTGGGTCGTCCCATTCAGGCTTGGTGATGATCTCGATGCCGGCAGCCCGAAGCGTGTCGAGCAGCGCGTCGATCTCGCTGACGCGCAGGTTGATCATGAAGGCCTTGTCCGGCGCGAAATAATCGGTGTCATTCTTGAAGGGCGCGAACACCGTCGGGCCGCCAACGGTTTTCCACGACCATTCGTCCGGCTCGCCGTCCCCGGTCGCGTTGCAGCCCGCGCCGATGCCGAGATGCTGCTTGTACCATGCGTTCAACGCGTCGGGATCGCGCGAGCGGAAGAACAGTCCTCCCATTCCGAGCACCGGCATGCCGCGTCTCCCCCTGCACTCCCGTAACGAACCTGCTTATTCCTTGAAGGGCCCATGCGTCCAGAGCTTGTCGCCCGCCCTGCGGAGGCATAGCTTAGGAGCCAACAGCCAGAGGAGACCAGCCTTGTCCCACCACCAAGGACCGATGCTTTGCCCCGTTGACGGCGCCACTCTGGTGATGAGCGATCGTCAGGGCGTGGAGATCGACTACTGCCCGACCTGCCGGGGCGTCTGGCTCGATCGGGGCGAACTCGACAAGATCATCGAACGGAGCAACGCGCACAATGCGGGCGCCACTCGCGCGGCCGACCCGGCCGCAACCGGCTACGCGCCCCAGCCTGGTTTCGGCGGCGGCTACCAGCAGGGCTACCACCACCCGCACCACAAGCGCCGCAAGTCGTTTCTGGAAGATATCTTCGATTAACCGCAGGCGGTTCCTTTACGCTTTGGCAATCGCGCGGGCATAGACGAAGGGCGTTCCCACTTGGCGCCGGGCAAAGGGGCGGACCGGCGCTCGGCGGGCCGCTTGTTTGCCCAGGAATCCGCCATGCGCCTCGCCGCCCGTCTTGCCAAAGCACTGACTGACAGCCGCTCGATCCGCTGGAGGCCGGAAAATCGCGAGCAGGTGCTCGCCCGGCTCCTGGTCAAGCGTGCCGAAGCCAAGGCGGCCGGGCTGGACAAGCTCGAGGCCGATTTGCGCCAGCAGATCCGGTGGGCGTTGCCGATGCACCGGCTCAGCGATCCTGCTATGGAGCCGGGAGATGGATCGGCCCCTGTTCACGATCGGCTATGAAGGTCGCACGCTCCAAGAGTTCCTCGACGCGCTGAGCGGCGCCGGCGCCGAGCTGCTGATCGATATCCGTGCGGTCGCGGCATCCCGCCGCCCCGGTTTCTCAAAGACGGCGCTGGCGGGTTCGCTTCGGGAGGTCGGGATCGACTATGTCCACCTGCGGCCGCTCGGAACGCCGAAAGCGGGGCGGGATGCGGCCCGCAGAGGCCGAATCGATGAGATGCGGCGGATCTACGAAGACCAGCTTGCCACACCCGAGGCGCAGCTGGCCTTGCAACAAGCGGAAGCGGCAGCTCTCGATCGGCGGACGGCGCTGCTCTGCTTCGAGCGAGATGCGGGCAGTTGTCACCGCGCGATCGTGGCGGAGCGACTGGAAGCGCAGAGTGGGTTCGAGGTGCGGAACCTCTAGAGGAACCCTCATCCCGAACTTGTCTCAGGCTCCAGCTACTCACCCTAGGTTCGCGTCCAAGATGGATGCTGAAGTAGTTCAGCATGACTGAAGGCGGGTCAGCGCGCCTCCAGCGTTCCATCCGCGCGCACGCCGGCCTTGGCCAGTTCCGGGCCGAGCCGGCCGGTGAGCCACAGCCACCACATCTTGAAGTCGGCCGCGAGCGACCAGCGCGGATAGGTGAAGGTCGCGGGCCGGTTGCGCTCGACCACGGCGTGGCTCGCCCAGGCAAAGCCGTAGCCGGCGAGCGGCATCGCGATCAGCAGCCACCAGGTGCCGGTCGCGACCGCCGCGGCGGCGATCAGCACGACCAGGCTGGTTCCGACATAATGAAGTGCGCGCGTCCGCGGCTTGGCATGCTCGCGAAGGTAGAAGGGCCAGAATTCCGAAAAGTTCGCACAGGTTCGCATGGCCCTTAACCTCCCCGTCAGCTGCCGACGTTGGAACCTTCGGGCGGGACGGCCCGACCGGCTCGTTGAGGCGGCCACGCCCGCTCCGCCTCCAGGAGCGCAATCCCGCTCATGCGCCTCTACTCCTTGGCGGCGACGCCCGCGCCTTCCTCCCCGAAGGCTTCGATCGTGGACTGGTCCTGCGCGTCATGGGCGGGCGCTTTCTCCACCGGCGTCTGGGCGCTGGCCTGGCCGAGCACGTCGGAGTTGCGGCTGCCATCGCCCGGATCGTCGGACATCTCGTTATTCTGGTTTTCGGTGTTTTGCATGGAATCGGGGTTGTGCTGGTTTTTCGGCATGACTTGCTCCTTTGGTTGCACCAAGAAGCGCCCGGACGCGAAGCCGGTTCCGTTGGGAAGGCAGGCGGGCGCGGCCGTCCCGCAACTCGTCGCACCATCGGCTTGCCAGCATGCTACGTTCGTGGCAGGCTTGCTGCACTAGATCACCGGCACACCGGATAAAAAGAAAGACAGGGGAACGTGATGGGAGTTTCGCGGCGGCTTGCGGGCGGTGCTCTGGTGACGACGCTGCTTGCCTCGGCAGCCATGTCGGGCGTCGCGCACGCGCAGGAGACCGGGGACGCGCCGCCGCCGACGCCCACCCAGCCGGCGAGTGTCGAAGGATCCAGAAGCTACACCCCCGCCGACTTCGCCCGATTTGCGCCGCGCACCGCGCTCGACATGCTGCGCCAGGTGCCGGGCTTCTCGATCGAGGGCGTCAGCCAGGAGCGCGGTCTCGGGCAGGCCAGCGGCAACGTGCTGATCAACGGCCAGCGCATTTCCGGCAAGTCCAACGATGCCGTCACCGAACTCGGCCGCATCTCGGCCGATAGCGTCGTGCGCATCGACATCGTGGACGGCGCGACGCTGAACATCGCGGGGTTGGCCGGCGAAGTCGCGAACGTGATCGTCAAGGCGGGCGGGGCCAAGGGGCAGTTCGAGTACCGACCCGAGTTCCGCGCCCGCAACACCGATCCGGTGCTGACCCGGGGGGCCGTATCCCTCAGCGGTGAAACGGGCCCGATCGGCTATACAGTCGGGCTGCGCAACGATGCGAACGCGGGCGGCGCCGACGGGCGAACCACCATATTTGGCCCGGACGGCAGCCCGATCGACTTTCGCGATGAGTATTTCTCGCAATTCTTCGATCAGCCGAAGCTCAGCGGCAGCATCAAATATGACGGGCCGGGGAGCCAGGTCGGCAATCTCAACGGGTCGTTCCAGCTCTTCCTGCTAGATTTCATCGAGGTTTCGCGCCGGTCCGGCCCCGGCCAGGTCGATCGCACGCGGCGCTTCATCCAGACCGAGAACGAGCATAATTACGAGGTGGGGGGCGACTATGAATGGGCGTTGGGGCCCGGGCGGCTGAAGCTGATCGGGCTGCACCGCTTCGAGCACAGCCCGAGCGTCACCACGTCGGTCATTTCGTTCGCCGATGCCTCGGCTTCGACCGGCAGCCGCTTCACCCAGACAGGCGATGAGACCGAGACGGTCGGCCGCATCGAATACCGATTGAAGAGCGGCAGGAGCGATTGGCAATTCTCGGGCGAAGCCGCATTCAACAGCCTCGACAATGTATCGGGGCTGTTCGTCCTCGATCCCGATGGCGAGTTCGAGGAAGTGCCGCTGCCCGGCGGCACCGCCAAGGTGACCGAGCAACGTTACGAGATCGCCGCCACCTACGGCCGGACGCTATCCCCCAAGCTGTCGATCCAGGCCTCGCTCGGTGGCGAATATTCGAAACTAGAGCAGACCGGGGAGTTCGGCAAAAGCCGCGCCTTTTTCCGTCCCAAGGGCTTCGTCTCCGCCGCCTGGAAGCCGAACTCCACGCTGGATGTGAACGGGAAGCTCGAACGCTCGGTCGGGCAGCTCAACTTCTTCGACTTCCTCGCTTCAGTGAACCTCGGCGGTGGTAGCCAAAACGAGTCCAATCCCGATCTCGTGCCGCCGCAGAGCTGGGACGCCGAAGTCGAACTCAGGCAAAATCTCGGCCGCTATGGCAACACGACTCTCAAGATTTACGGGCAGCTGATCGACGACATCATCGACCAGGTTCCGATTGGCGAATTAGGGGAAGCCCCGGGCAACATCGAACGCGCTACGGTACTTGGGCTGGACTGGCGAAGCACCTTCCAGATGGAGCCGCTTGGGCTCAGAGGCGCCAAGCTCGACACGCGTCTGCAGCTTCAGCGCACCCGGCTCGACGATCCGCTGACCGGCGAACCACGGCCCATCAGCGGCGAGCTCGTCCGCTTCGCCGAAGCGATCCTACGCTACGACATACCGGAGACGGATTGGGCGGTAGGCAGCTCCGCATCGCACTTCAGACCTTCGAAAAACTTCCGCTTGCGTCAGCTCGTCTTCTCGAACGAGGGACCGGTTTTCCTCAATGCCTATGTCGAGAACAAGGACGTGTTCGGGCTGACGGTCCGCGCCACGGTCGGGAACCTCCTGGACGCCAACTCGATACTGGACAGGATCAACTATGTCGGACGCCGAAACGGGCCGGTCAGTTTCGTCGAGGAACGACGCCGCAAGATTGGTCCGATCTTCTCCTTCGCAGTGAGTGGATCGTTTTAGGGCGCGTGGCGACGAACGGCAGTGCTCCTGAGGAAGCAGGAGACTGAAACATGAGAGGCTGGGCTCCTGCCTTCGCAGGACACGGGCTATCTAACGTCGCGCGAGCTGCTGGCGCTTGAAGCTGGCCCGCTCCGGCTGCTGAACCGGCATCGGTCCGCCTTCCGGTAGCGCGACGTCGTTGGACCAGACCTCCAGCGAGGCCTTCTGGCCGGCCTGGCGGCATTGCGCGACGACAACTGGGTAATCCGCGTCCGAGTGCCGCATCAGCGTGTCTTCTGACGCCGACTGGCAAGCTTCGACGCTGGTGAAGCGTGTGTCTACGATGGCAACTTGCTGGCAGGCGGCTTCGCCTTCGCCGCAGCCTAGGATCGCAAGGACGAAATATGCCGGACCCATCACGCTTCCCCCACTCGGTACTGAATCTGCAAACTCTTTGCGAATCAGACCGTTCCAATTGATTCACGTCCGTAACTTGGGATGCCGGCGGCGCACGCCTACATAGACGGACATGTCTCCCCCAGCGACGAACATGCAGACCGGCACCGAGGCGGGCTGGGGTACCCTGCGGCGCTTCCTCCCTTATCTCTGGCCGGCCGACGCGCCGGGCCTGCGCGCGCGGGTGGTGATCTCGTTTGCGCTGGTGCTGGTCTCGATCGCGATCACCACGCTCGTGATGCCGCTCGCCTTTGGCGAAGCGGTCAATCGGATGACGGCGGGAGCCGAGGCCGGAGTCGCGATCGCGGTTGCGCTGGTGGTCGCTTATGCCGCCGCGCGGTTCGGCGGCGTGTTGCTGGACAATTCACGCAACGCCGTGTTCGAGCGGGTCGGCCAGGATGCAACCCGGCGGCTTGCGGAGTCCACCTTTCGCCACCTGCACGACCTGTCGCTGCGTTTCCATCTCGAGCGGCGCACGGGCGCGGTCACCAAGGTGATCGAGCGCGGCACCAAGAGTATCGACATGATGCTCTATTTCCTGCTGTTCAACATCGCGCCGACAATCGTGCAGCTGCTGCTGGTGCTGGGCCTGTTCTGGGTCAAGTTCGGCTTTGGCCTCGTCGCGGCGACTTTGGTGATGGTCGCGGCGTACATCACCTACACTCGGATCATCACCGACTGGCGGACACGGCTGCGCGCCGAGATGAACGATCTCGACACGGGCGCCGTCGCCCGGGCGGTGGACTCGCTCCTGAACTTCGAAACGGTGAAATATTTCAACGCCGAGGATTGGGAAGCGCGCCGCTACGGCCAGGCAACGCTTCGCTACCAGGAAGCGGCGATCAAGAACGAGACCTCGCTCGCCTGGTTGAATGTCGGCCAATCGCTGATCACCAACCTGATGATGGCGGGCGCAATGGCCTTCACCGTCTGGGGCTGGTCGGCAGGTCGCTTCTCGCCCGGCGACGTGGTGGTGGTGAACACATTGCTCGCCCAGCTTTTCCGGCCGCTCGACATGCTCGGCATGGTCTACCGCACGATCCGGCAGGGCCTGATCGACATGGAAGCCATGTTCGATCTGGTCGATACGCCCGCCGAAGTGAACGACGCGCCGGGCGCGCCGGACCTCAAGGTTGGCGCGGGCGAGGTTCGATTCGAGAATGTGTCGTTCGCTTACGATCCCGAGCGGCCGATCCTCCACAATGTGAACTTCACGATCGCGCCCGGCTCGACCCTCGCCGTGGTCGGCCCGTCAGGTGCGGGCAAGTCGACCCTCTCGCGCCTGCTGTTCCGATTCTACGATGTGACGGGCGGCCGGATCGCCATCGACGGTCAGGATATCAGGGAGGTCACACAGGCGAGCCTGCGGCGCGCGATCGGAATCGTCCCGCAGGATACCGTGCTGTTCAACGACACGATCGGCTACAATATCGGTTACGGCCGTGAAGGTGCGAGCCAGTTCCAGATCGAGGAGGCCGCCCGCGGCGCCGCCATCCACGACTTCATCGCCAGCCTGCCGGACGGCTACCAGGCGATGGTCGGCGAGCGCGGACTCAAGCTTTCGGGCGGCGAGAAGCAGCGGGTGGCGATCGCTCGCACGCTGCTCAAGGATCCACCGATCCTGATCCTCGACGAAGCGACAAGCGCGCTCGACAGTCGCACGGAGGCGGCGATCCAGGAGACGCTGCGGAAGGTTGAGCACGGCCGGACCAGCATCGTCATCGCACACCGCCTGTCGACCGTGGTCGACGCCGACCAGATCCTCGTGCTCGACCAGGGGCGCGTCGTCGAACGGGGTTCGCATGCGCAGCTGCTGCGGCGCGGGGGTCTCTACGCCGAGATGTGGACCCGCCAGCAGAGCGAAGGCGAGGAGCAGGCCCAAGCGGCAGAGTGACCATGCTAGGAAAGCCTGGCCGAGCCGCACTGGCCGGGCCGGGTTGCGGCCGATAGGGCGGGCCATGACCACGGTCCCAATCACCGAAACCGCGGCGCCGCTGCTCGAGCTGCTGGACCTGGCCGGAGTCGCCGTCTTCGCGATCTCCGGCGCGCTGCTGGCGGCGGCGCGCCGACAGACGCTCGTCACCTTCATCTTCTTCGCGGTGGTGACCGGCGTCGGCGGCGGCACCGCGCGCGACCTGCTGATCGGCGCACCAGTCTTCTGGATGGGCGAGAACCGCATCCTGCTCGTCTGCCTGGCGGCGGCGCTGATTGTATGGCTGTCGCCCCGGCGTCTCTGGCGTGGGCGAGCTTTGCTCTGGTTCGACGCCGCCGGGCTCGCCACTTACTCGGCCTTCGGAGCCGCCAAGGGCCTCGCCTTCGGGGTGGCGCCCTTGCCGGCGATCGCGATGGGCGTGCTGACGGCGTGCCTGGGCGGCATCATCCGCGACGTGCTCGCCGGTGAGCCGTCCATCTTGATGAGGGCCGAGCTTTACGTCACTGCAGCGGCGCTCTCGGCGGCCATGGTAGTGGGGCTTCTGCTGCTTGGGGCCGCACCGCCGCTGGCCGGAGGCATCGCCGCCATGGCCGGTTTCGCGCTTCGCGCAGGCGCGATCGCACGCGGCTGGAAGCTGCCCGCCTACCGCCGTTGATGTGCCTAGCCGGGCGATACTGACACTATCTGAGCTGGGGCGCGCGAGCTTGACGCGGCTGGCGCATCGGTCTTCGATCGCACGATGAAGCTCAGGCTCTCATTCCTCCACATCATGGACCCGACCACGCGGGAGGACACGAACAACCCGGTCGTGATCGGCTTCGCGATCGTCCGCTTGTCACCCCTCCTGCTCGAACTGGCGGCAAGCGAAAGCGACGCCACCTTTGAAGACTGATGCCGAGAGCATTGCCTTGGTGCTCTTCTCTACGCCACACTCTCCCCATGGCCCTCTCCTTTACCGCGCTTCTTCTTGCCGCGCTCGTTGCACCTCAGGAGAGCGGCTCCGCCCGGTGGGGCATCAACAAAGGGGTGGAATATTGCTCGCTGATCCGTCGGGCTGATCGCGGCGACTATTCGAGCTTGCTCGTCCGCAAGGTGCCGGGCGCCGGTCTCGAGCTGTGGCTCACCGATACCGGACGGGCGCCGTTCTTCGCACCCGGGCAGCCGATCAGTCTCTTGCTTCAGCCGGGGAATGTCCGCCGTGAACTGCCGACGCTGCTTCGACGGCTGGACGACGGACGCGCCCTGATCGCCCATTCGCCCCCGGAGTTCCTGGACCAGCTCGCCGGAGCGGAGGCTGTCTCGTTCAGCCGGAGCGGCAAAGTGCTCTTCGAAGCGCGGTTATCGGGCACTGCTAAGGCCGTTGCTTCGCTCAGGAACTGCGAACAAACGAAGCTACGCGAATGGGGCGTAGATGCGAGCCTCGCGCTGTCGCGTCCTGCGGTTGCCAAGGCGAACCTCGGCGCGCTTGTTTCGGACTCCGATTATCCATCGGAAGCCTTGGCCGACGGCAAGGGAGGCCAGGTGACAGCCCGGCTTGACATCGACGTCTGCGGGGCCGTGACTGGCTGCGCGGCAGTGGCCAGCGGCGGCCATCCAGCGCTCGATCAGCGCACCTGCAAAGTCCTGTCTGAGCGAGCGCGTTTCGAGCCCGCTCTAGATCTCAAGGGGGCACCGGCGGCAAGCTCGATCATCGTCCGGATTACCTGGTTGCTGCCGGCATCTTAGATCGGTGTTGCGGCTGAAGCCGGGGAGGGGCCGCTTAGCGGGTCAGGAAAGCGGCTAGCCAGGTCGGCAGCATCCTCCGCTCGCGCAAGCTCGGAGGAGCGGCCGAGGCGGCTGGGCATTCCAGGCAACGGGCCTGGATTGCTGGGCCGGCCAGGATCGTCTGGGCATCGGCGAGCGCGCGGGCGAGCAGGAGCTGCGGGCGGATTGCCAACCGGCTGAACGCGTCGGGAGCGCCGGCTTGTTCGTCGGGGCCGCCCATGCTTTGCAGCAGCCGGTCCAGGAAGGATGGCTCCTTCTCGAGGTATACGGCCGTTGCGTTGGCCGGGTCCAGCTTGGCCCGGCGGGCGGCTTCGGCAATCGCGTCGTCGAGCGAGCCGAAGCGGTCCACCAGGCCGAGCTGACGTGCGGCGCCGCCATCCCACACCCGACCCTGGCCGATCTCGTTGACACGCTCGACCGGCAGCTTGCGGGCCGCGGAAACGAGCGACAGGAAGCGGCGATAGGTGCTTTCGATACCGGTCTGGATCAGCCGGTCGGCTTCCGGCGAGGGGCCGCGCAGCAGATCGGGCTCGCCGGAGAGCGGGGTCGTCTTGATGCCGTCGACACCGACGCCGAGCTTCGCCAATGCCCCCTCGAAGCTCGGCAGAATGCCGAACACGCCGATCGAGCCGGTGATCGTTTCCGGCTCGGCCAGGATGGTGTCCCCCGCCGTCGCGATCCAGTAGCCGCCGCTCGCGGCGACCGAGCCCATCGAGATCACGACCGGCAGCCCGGTGCTCTTGGCGTCGAGCACGGCCCGGCGGATGCGCTCGGACGCCGTGGTCGAACCGCCGGGTGAATCAACCCGCACCACCAGCGCCGCAAGGTCGCTGTCGCGCAAGCCCTTCTCGATATGCTGAGCGATCGTATCGCCGGCGGCGGTGCCGGGGCCAGCGGTTCCGTCGACGATGTTCCCGGCGACCGTGACGACGCCGATCTGCCCGCCGCGCGGCGCCGGGTTCGCGGAAACCCAATTGTCGAACCCGATCGCCTTGAAGCTGCCGGGCACGTCTTCGTGGAGAACGCCGCCAAGAGCCGCCAGGCGCTTGCCGTACTCGGTGCGGTCGCCGAGCCGGTCGACGAGACCGGACCGGAGCGCCGCCTGGGCCATGTCGCCGCCGGCCTGTGCGATCCGTTCCGCCGGCGCCGCCACATAGGGCAGGATCTGCGCTTTGGGCCGGGCCGCCCGAACCTCGCCCACCCAGTTCTCCCACAAAGCCGCGGCCAGCGCCTGATTGGCCTGCCGCGCTTCGGGCGACATGTCGGTGCGGGTGTAAGGCTCGACCGCAGCTTTGAATGCGCCGGCGCGATAGACGTTCGCGGTCACGCCCAGTTTGTCGAGAAGGCCCTTGTAGTAAAGGTTGGCGCCGCCGGGGCCCGTCACCAGCACCGCGCCGAGCGGATTAAGCCAGACCTCGCTTGCATGCGCCGCCAGCAGATAGCCGTCGTCCGTATAGCCCGTGGCATAAGCGACGACCGGTTTGCCGGCGCGGCGCACGCGGTCGAGTGCCTCGCCGACATCAGACAATGCAGCCTGGCCGCCGCCAAGGAAGCTGTCGAGATCGAGCGCAACCGCTTTGACGCGAGCATCGGTGGCCGCCGCGTCCAGCGCGCGGATCACATCGCGCAGCCGATATTCGCGCGTGGCCGGCAAGCTGCCGCTGAGCAGGCTGAACGGATCGGCCTCGGCAGGCTGCTCGACGACCGTGCCCTTGAGGTCGATCACCAACGCGCCTGCGTCCCCCACACCCACTTTGGGGCTCGCGGACAGGGCAGCATAGAGCAGCCCGAAGAAGAGCAGCATGAACAGCAGCACCATGCCGTCCTTGATGCCGACCAGAAGCCGCCAGACTTTACCCACGAATCGCATCCGCTACCGCCCTTCTCGCCTTTGCGGGCCTATCTAGGCGCTTCCGCTTTGGAGTGTGAGTGCCGATCGGAAGCCGAGCGCAACGGGCTTGACGGAACATGAACAGCGCCTACATGCAAGGTCGTTAGCACTCTCCAAGGATGAGTGCTAATCGGGGTTCAACCAGGCAACTGATCACGCGCCAAAACGGGGCGAGGCGGCTGCCCGTAAGTAAGAGGAAGTGAAAGCATGAACTTTCGTCCGCTCCATGACCGGGTGCTTGTGCGCCGTGTCGAAGCCGAGGAAAAGACCGCCGGCGGGATCATCATTCCCGACACGGCCAAGGAAAAGCCGCAGGAAGGCGAAGTCGTCTCGGTCGGCACCGGCACGCGCGGCGAAGACGGCAACGTGACGCCGCTCGACGTCAAGGCCGGGGACAAGATCCTGTTCGGAAAGTGGTCCGGCACCGAGGTCAAGCTCGACGGCGAAGACCTGCTCATCATGAAGGAAAGCGACATCCTCGGGATCGTCGGCTGAACCTTAACTGCAACTCAATATAGGGAATTCAAAACATGGCAGCGAAAGACGTACGTTTCTCGCGCGACGCTCGTGAGCGCATCATGCGCGGCGTCGACATCCTCGCCGATGCGGTGAAGGTCACCCTCGGCCCTAAGGGCCGCAACGTCGTCCTCGACAAAAGCTTCGGCTCCCCTCGCATCACCAAGGACGGCGTCACCGTCGCCAAGGAGATCGAGCTCAAGGACAAGTTTGAGAACATGGGCGCGCAGATGCTGCGCGAAGTGGCTTCGAAGACGAACGACCTCGCCGGGGACGGCACCACCACCGCCACCGTTCTGGCTCAGTCGATCGTTCGCGAAGGCATGAAGTCGGTCGCGGCCGGCATGAACCCGATGGATCTGAAGCGCGGCATCGATCTCGCCGTCGTCAAGGTCGTCGAGGACCTCAAGGCGCGTTCCAAGCCGGTCAGCGGTTCGAACGAGATCGCCCAGGTCGGCATCATCTCGGCCAACGGCGACACCGTCGTCGGCGAGAAGATTGCCGAGGCGATGGACAAAGTCGGCAAGGAAGGCGTGATCACCGTCGAGGAAGCCAAGGGCCTCGAGTTCGAGCTCGACGTCGTCGAGGGCATGCAGTTCGACCGCGGCTATCTGTCGCCTTACTTCATCACCAATCCGGAGAAGATGCAGGTCGAGCTCAACGATCCGTACATCCTGATCCACGAGAAGAAGCTGTCGAACCTGCAGGCGATGCTCCCGATCCTGGAAGCGGTTGTCCAGTCGGGCCGTCCGCTCCTGATCATCGCCGAGGACATCGAGGGCGAGGCTCTGGCCACGCTCGTCGTCAACAAGCTGCGCGGCGGCCTCAAGGTCGCGGCGGTCAAGGCTCCGGGTTTCGGCGATCGTCGCAAGGCGATGCTCGAGGACATCGCGATCCTGTCGGGCGGCGAGATGATCAGCGAAGATCTGGGCATCAAGCTGGAGACCGTCACGGTCAACATGCTCGGCCAGGCCAAGCGCGTCACCATTGACAAGGACAACACGACCATCGTCGACGGCGCAGGCCAGGGCGAGAACATCAAGGGCCGCGTCGAAGCGATCCGCCAGCAGATCGAGAACACCACCAGCGACTATGACCGTGAGAAGCTGCAGGAGCGTCTCGCCAAGCTCGCCGGCGGCGTTGCCGTGATCAAGGTCGGCGGTTCGTCCGAGATCGAGGTCAAGGAGCGCAAGGACCGCGTCGACGACGCGCTTCATGCGACCCGCGCCGCCGTCGAAGAAGGTATCGTCCCCGGCGGCGGTACGGCTCTCCTCTACGCCACCAAGGCGCTTGAGGGCATGAAGGGCGTCAATGACGACCAGACCCGCGGCATCGACATAGTCCGCCGCGCGCTGCAGTCGCCGATTCGCCAGATCGCCGAGAATGCCGGTCATGACGGTGCTGTCGTCGCGGGCAAGCTGATCGACGGTGAAGACCAGACGATCGGCTTCAACGCGCAAACCGAGGTCTACGAGAACCTGGTCCAGGCCGGCGTAATCGATCCGACCAAGGTCGTCCGCACCGCGCTTCAGGACGCGGCGTCGGTTGCCGGCCTGCTGATCACGACCGAAGCGGCCGTTTCCGAAGCTCCCGAGGACAAGTCCTCCGGCGGCGGCGGCGGCATGCCCGGCGGCGGCATGGGCGGCATGGGCGGCATGGACTTCTGATTTCGGACGGGAGCAGCGAAAAGCTGCTCCCGACACGAAATCAGAACGGCCGGCGGGTCGGCCTTCGGGTCGACCCGTCCGACGTCACAGGCGGGCTTCGCCCGCCTGCTGCCTGCGCAAAGAAACGAAAGGCCGGAGATCTACGTCTCCGGCCTTTCTCATGTCCTCCGTCCGAGTAAGCTTCCCGAAAGACGACCCTGCTAACCCTTCAATGCGCCCGGATTTGTTCGGGCGGGAGGAATGGTTGATGAGCTTTCGGACGAGCCTATTCGGAAAAATCCTACAAGGCGCCGGAGAGAAGCTTCTCCAGGCCGCTGCGGAAGAACTCACTCGGGCTGCCGCCGACGCCAAGGCCAGGCAGAGCGCTGAAACATCAGATGCCCGCAGCTTTGGTCGGCGCGATCTCGGCTCGCAACGATCCGGGGGCGGTTTCCGCCGGGCCGGGTCGCCTCCGCCCGTTGCGGAGAAAGTCTCCGTCGTGCTGCGCCGGCAGGTCCCGGTTCGCTTCGAAGAGCCGCCACGCTCCTGGATCGGCGGCCGTCCGATGATGCCTGACGATGTCGTCTGGCCGATCGCGCTCAACTCCGAGTACCCGGAGCGCGGCCGCTGCCCCCTCCATTTCGTCGCGCAGATCGCCTGCGCCGACTTGCCGACTGAGCTTTGGGGCGGGCTCGGGCCACGCACCGGGTGGTTGCTCCTGTTCCTGAGCGGCGAAGACTGGGACGTGATGAGCAACAAGGAAGCGTTGCAGGTCCTACACATCGCGGAACTCGGCCCGGAACAGGAGCCGCCGCCGAACATCGGACCCGTCCACAACGAGCTCTACACAGGCCCCGATTACAAATTCGTTCGGAGCCAAGACGACGTGCCGGGCGAATGGCGACATTGGCCCGTCGATCTGATCACCATCCCGAATCGGCCGATTGAGAACGACGACGCCCGCTTGACGGTCATCCCCGATGATTTCGCCTCGACGCTCTACGACGGCGCTCCGGTTTCGCCCGATCAGCGGGTCAGCGCGCCGCCGCAGCCGCCTTTTAGCTGGCGCGGTGCGCTCTATGTCATTGACAGCATCATCCGCTCACTGTCGATCACACGCTCACTGCCGAAGCTGTCACTGAGAAGCGGCGACCGCGAGAAGATCGAGGCCGCCGGCTGGTTCGAGACTACGATTGCCGCGCTGGACGGTGCAGCGGCCAAGTGGCTGGAGAGCCCGGGCTGGCGTATCGCGAACGAGGCGGTTCCGGACGATGTTGAGGCCGAGGCCAAGCGGCTCGAGCGCCGTGCGGCTATCCAGAAGCGACTGGACCGGATCGCGAAAGTCCGAGCGTTGCTGGTTCGGGTCGACCGGCCGGATGCGCTCTGGTCGTTTCTCGAGAGCTCGATCGAGGACTATCTGGCTTGGCGCTCGGCCGCTATAGAAAGAGTTTGGGCGCTGCGCCAAGAAGTGCTCGCGCACGATCTCGACTCGCGTCTACCCGAAGCGGATTGGGCCCGCTTGCGCGATATCCTGACCGCGGGTCGGCAGGAATATTGGTTTCTCGGCAATCACCATGACATCGAAAGTATGTCGCCGATACCGACCGCAACCTCGCTGCTGCAACTGGGGGAGAGCGGGCTGCAGGCCGCCTTGGTACAGATAGCCGCTGATTATCACACCCGGTCGCCGGAGCTCCGCGCGCTGATCCCGCCAGCGTTGATCGTTTCGCTGGAGCCGCAATGGCGGCAGCTTTACAACAATCGGCCGCACCGGATGGGAGGCATCCACGACGCCATCCAGTCAGACCCCAGACCCGGCCCAAGGAGTGACGTCCTCCTGTTTCAGATCGCCACGGACGACGCGATGCACTGGGTCTGGGGCGACACCGGCGCGTATTACGCGTTCATCGGCACGGACCGGCTGGCGAGCGCCGACTTCAGCAAAATAGACGCAAGCTTTGAAAATCACTGATCACTGCTTCGCCGGCGTTCCGTTCGCCTGGCCCGTGTCGAGGCCGGTCTCGTCCGCCCCGTTCAGCGCCTCGGGCGCCGAATCGAGCATGTTCGCTGCATTGTTCAACTCGGCATTTTCATCGGCCGTGAGGCCGCCCTCCTGGCCACCTCCGCCGCAAGCCGTGAGCAGCGCCAGCGCCGCCAAGCCAACCAGACCTGCCCTCATCTCAATCTCCGTTGTTTGTCGCGAGCCTAGCCGGATCGCGCGCAAAGAAAAGGGGCCGCGAGCTGATGCCCGCGACCCCGATCTTCACGCGTCCGCGCTCTTACTGAGCGTTGGTCGTGCTGTTCGTGACGCTGTTGCCAGCCGCGTCGGTGCCGTTGCTGATCGCGTTGCCGGTCGCTTCCGCGCCGTTCACAACCGCGTTTCCAGCATTCTCCAGCGCGCTGCCGGCTGCGTCGAGCGCGTTGCCGGTCTCGTTGGCGGCGGCGCCGGTGTCGGTGGTCGCCTCATTGGCGGTCATTTCGGTGTTGGTGTCGGCGGTTGCCGCATTGTTGGCTTCACCACCGCCGCCGCAAGCGGTCAGGCCGAGCGAGGCGGCAGCAATCAGGCTGAGAGCAATCTTCTTCACGGGCACTTCCCTCCATAGGGTGTTCGTTGTCGCTGGGCGAGGCGCCTCCCCGATCCGGGTGGGGGCTTCCAGCGGAACGAGCATCTACACGCGCCCGAGCAGTATGTCTACCCTTTTGGTAGGGAATCTTATCGCTCTCTAACGGCGTGCTTTTTTCGCGCGGCGTCGGGGTTTTTCATCGAGGCCACCACCATCATTTCCCGGCTTGTAGCCTGAGCCAGCGCCGCTGCCGTTCACCTCCGCGGCCTCGTCAAGCGCCGCTGAAAGCTCATCGAAGCCGGGCTCCGCACCTCGATTCTCCCGGTCGTCGATCTGGGCGCTGCGGCGCTGGAAGTATGCAGACCGCGCAGTCGCATAAGGATCGGCCGAGCTTTCCAGCAGGGCATCCACGCCGCCCTCGATCAGCTGCGAGCGTGTGTCGATGATGCGCGTGCCCGTGACGACGTAGCGACCCGTCTGGCTTACGCCCGCTTGCTTGAGCCCGGCTTGAGTGGGGTCGAGCGCGAACTGGACGGCAGTGCCGATCCCGTCGCGCACCGTGGAGGGCCCGAGCAGCGGAAGAACGAGATAAGGACTGTTCCTGGCGCCATGCCGGGCCAAGGTCTGCCCGAAATCCTCGGGCGTAGCCTTGAGGCCCAGGTCGGTCGCGTGGTCGGCAAGGCCGCCAACGCCGATCGTTGAATTCACCACGAACCGGCCTAGCGAGTTCACGGCGCGCTTGGGTTTGCCCTGCAGCAGGTTGTTCACGAAGTTGAACGGCTCGCCGAGGTTCGAGAAAACCCGGCTGATCCCGCGCCGGGCCGGGACCGGCGTCACGGTGCGGTACACCGTCGTCGCCGGTTTGATGGCAGCGGTGTCGACCGCGTCGTTGAGCGCCCAGACACCTCGATTGAAGCGTTCATATGGGTCACGTTGCGCCATCTCGCCGCCGGCCCGAGTGGTCGCGCAGCCGGCGAGCGGGAGCGCGACGAGAAGGGTGAGCAGCTTCTTCAATGGGCCGACTCCGCCTGAGAAAGCGGGATCCGTGCCACAGGGCCGGGGCAGCCACAAGCATGCGGGAACAGCTCGGTTGCAGGGGCTCCCCGTCCTTCCCACATCAGGACGACAATCGAGCGGAGCAATCGAGAGCATATGGAAAGCTGGCACGGGACGACAATCCTGGCGGTGCGGAAGAATGGGCAGGTCGTCGTGGCGGGGGACGGCCAGGTTTCGCTCGGCCAGACGATCATCAAGCCCAATGCGCGCAAGGTGCGCCGACTCGGCGACGGCTCGGTGATCGGCGGTTTCGCGGGCGCGACGGCCGATGCCTTCACTCTGTTCGAGCGGCTGGAGCGCAAGCTCGAGCAGCATCATGGAGCATTGATGCGCGCAGCCGTCGAGCTCGCCAAGGATTGGCGTACCGACAAATATCTGCGCAACCTGGAAGCGATGATGATCGTCGCCGACAAGGACGTGACCCTGATCCTGACCGGAAACGGCGACGTGCTTGAGCCGGCGGACGGCGTCGCCGCGATCGGCTCCGGCGGCAATTTCGCGCTCGCCGCGGCGACCGCGCTCCAAGAATACGAGCCGGATGCCGAGACGCTGGCGCGAAAGTCGATGCGCATCGCCGCTCAGGTCTGCGTCTACACCAACGAGAATTTGACGCTGGAGAAGCTGGACGCGGCGGCCTAGCCGCTGACGCTGGGGCCGCTTAAGCTGAGCGGGTGACGCCGCTTCCAACGATTAGCCGCCGGCAACTGATCGGCTCCGCGACGCTCGTCGTCGGTGGGCTCGCCCTTCCTGGCTGCACGACGACCCAGGCGGCGACGGGCCCGCGCGCGACGGGATGCCTGGCCCCGGTCCAGGTCGACGAGAGGCGCGTCATCCGCACCGTCGCCGGGCTGCGCCCCTACCGCGCGCCCGGATTCGTGGTGCGGGCCGAGCAGATCGGCGGGACCAGGCTGGTTCACAATTACGGCCATGGCGGCGCCGGGATCACCCTGAGCTGGGGCACGTCGCGGCTGGCGACGCAGCTCGGCCTGCCCGGTCATCGGGGCCCGGTGGCGGTGATCGGGGCCGGGATCATGGGGCTGACTACCGCCAGGCTGGTGCAGGAAGCCGGCTTCGCCGTCACCATCTATGCCGCCGCGCTCCCGCCGGAGACGACCTCCAACATCGCTGGTGGGCAGTGGAGCCCGTTCGGCCATTACCGCGACAGCCTGGTCACGCCCGAATGGCGCCGGCAGTTTGCGGCAGCGCTCGATTATAGCTGGCGGCGTTTCCAGATCATGGTCGGCGAGGATTATGGCGTTCGCTGGCTCCCCACTTACACGCAGGGAAATGGCGGGCCGGACCCGTCCAATCCGCTCGACCGCTACCATCCCGCTGGCCGCAACCTGACCGAAGCCGAGCACCCGTTCGGGATGAGCGGGATATCACGCTACGACACCATGTACGTCGAGACCGGTCGCTTTCTCAGCCAGCTGCTCGAGGACCTGCAGCTTGCCGGCGGCAAGGTCGTGATCCGATCCTTTGGAACGCCGGCCGAGGTCGCCGCCTTGCCCGAGCGGCTCGCCTTCAACTGCACGGGCCTCGGCTCACGCCAGCTGTTCGGCGATCAGGAGCTTCGCCCGGCCCGTGGCCAGCTCGCCATCCTGCTGCCCCAGCCGGAGATCCGCTACGCCTTCACGGGCGAGGCCGGCTACATGTTCCCGCGGCCGGACGGGATCATCCTCGGCGGCACCTTCGAGCTCGATCAATGGTCTACAGAGCCGGAGCCGGCCGCGATCCAGCGAATCCTCGCTTCGCACAAGCAGCTCTTCTCCGGCTTCCGCTGCACAGCTTGATCGCTGCCCGCCAGCATCCATCTAGGATGTGAAGTAACGATTTCGGGCACAGCACCTCACAAATGAACGACGCACTCACACCCAAGGCGGTCGTCGCCGCCCTTGACGCTCACATTATCGGCCAAAAGGACGCCAAGCGCGCCGTCGCTGTCGCGCTGCGCAACCGGTGGCGGCGGCAGCGGTTGCCGGACGAGCTTCGCGACGAGGTCACGCCCAAGAACATCCTTATGATCGGGCCGACCGGGTGCGGCAAGACGGAGATCAGCCGCCGACTCGCCAAGCTGGCCGACGCGCCGTTCGTGAAGGTCGAGGCGACCAAGTTCACCGAGGTCGGCTATGTCGGCCGCGACGTCGAGCAGATCGCGCGCGACCTGGTCGAGGAAGCCGTGCGCCTGGAAAAGGAGCGTCGCCGCGTCGCGGTCAAGGACGCGGCCGAGGAGGCGGCGATGGACCGGCTGCTCGACGCCCTGACCGGCAAGGGCGCCAGCGAGGCGACCCGCGAAAGCTTCAAGCGCCGCTTCCATGACGGCCATCTTGACGGGAGCGAGGTCGAGATCGACGTCAGCGACGCCCCGGCCGCGCCGTTCGAGATCCCCGGAATGGGCGGCCAGGTCGGCATGATCAATTTGAGCGACATGATGGCGAAGGCGATGGGCGGCCCGCCCAAGAAACGCCGCCGCCTCAAGGTGCGCGAGGCCTGGACCAAGCTGGTCGAGGAGGAAGCCGACAAGCGCCTCGACAATGATGACGTCAACCGCACCGCGCTTGCAGATGCGGAGGCGAACGGCATCGTGTTCCTGGACGAAATCGACAAGATCGCGGTGTCCGACGTGCGTGGCGGGTCGGTCAGCCGCGAGGGCGTGCAGCGCGACCTGCTGCCGCTGATCGAAGGCACCACCGTCGCGACGAAATACGGGCCGATGAAGACCGACCACATCCTGTTCATCGCGTCCGGCGCCTTTCACATCGCCAAGCCGAGTGACCTGCTGCCGGAGCTACAGGGCCGTCTGCCGATCCGGGTCGAACTGAAGGCGCTCACCGAGGAGGACTTCGTCCGCATCCTGTCCGAGACCCAGGCGAGCCTCACCGAGCAATATCGGGCGCTGATCGGGACCGAAGGGGTCGATGTGAGCTTCACCGAGGACGGCATCCGCGCCCTCGCCCGCATTGCCGCCGAGGTGAACGGCCAGCTCGAGAATATCGGCGCGCGGCGGCTTCAGACGGTGATGGAGAAGCTGCTGGAGGAGATCAGCTTCGAGGCGGAAGAGCGCCGCGGCGAGCGGCTGGTGGTCGACGCTCCCTATGTCGAGCAGCAGCTCGCGAGCATCGCGCGCAACACCGATCTTTCGAAATACATTCTCTGATCTCCCTCTCCCCGAGGGGAGAGGGAGGAGTGCCTCAGTGATCTCGGCCCATTTTGGTGCTGACGCCGCCGGCGTTCCCGCCATCATTGTCGGTATCGCCTTCGAAGGTGTTGTCGCCTTCGATCAACTCGGCGTCGTCGCTGCGGGTCATTGCGAACAGCCCTTTCGAGGAGCCGATGCCGGGATTGCGCTCCAGGTCGTCAGGCAGGTCGACGGGGGTTTCGTCGGGTCGGAAGTGCTTGTTGCTCATCGCATTCTCCTTCGGCCGGACAACGAAGCATGAGTCGCAATGTTCGGCCCGCACGTCGCGGCAGAGCAACCGCGCGTCGCGCGCGGCCGCTTGCAGCCGCCGCTCGACGCATGTTATGTTGTGACATGACCTGAGGAGGATGCGATGCGCCGACTAGCCGTTCCGAATCACTATTCCGTCCCCAACGACGCGCCGATCGTCGATCTGAATACGACCCCGTTGATCGACGTGATGCTGGTGTTGCTGATCATGTTCATCATCACCGTCCCGATAGCAACGCACAAGGTTGCGCTGGACCTGCCCGCGCCGGACGGCATCCCGAGCAAGCCCCCGGTCATCCACCGGCTCAACCAGGACGCTGCCGGTCGGCTCGCCTTTGACGGCCGGTCGATCAGCGAGGCGGAGCTCCCCGCCCGTCTCGCGGCTCTGAAGGCGGATCCCGCCGCCGAGCTGCACTTCCGCACGGATGCGACCACCCGTTACGAGGATTTCGACCGGGTTCTGGCGGCAGTGAAGGGCGCTGGCATCACCAAGCTGGGGCTTGTGGACAACGCGCGCTTCGCCAACTTCGACCGCTGATCCTTGTCAGGCGATCTTCGCCACAAGGATCCACAGGCAAGCAAGGCCGGTCACCAGGCCGCCGATCACCGTGATCCGTGCGGCGACGTGGATAAGCCGGGTCTGCGCATCGATCGAGGCAATATAGGCCGCCAGCAGCCTGCGTTCGTGGGCGTCGCGATCTTCAGGCAGACCTTCATCCGAGAATTCCTCGCCGATCATGATCGCGCGCACGCAAAGGAAACTGGAGGCGGCAAGTAGGATCATCCCGATCGCGACCATGATCGATTCCCACGGCTGGCCCGGCGCGTCGAGGCTGAGCGGGGCGCCGGGCGAGGCGGTCAGCGGGTTGATCCCGGCCGTGATCAGAAGCGCGTCGAACGCCAGCAGCGCGCCGATGCGGATCGAGAGATCCAGATCCTTCTGCTGGGCGAATTGCAGATCGGCAAGAAAGGCGGCATCCGGCGCCTGGCCGCGAACCAGCTGGAATACGCGGAGCATTGTCCGGGCCGAAGCGGGGCGGCGGCGAAACGGCATGACAGGGCCTTGGCATGCTACCTCCGCTAGTGGAAGAAGCGTTTCCTGGGCTGCTGCGCGGCTGAATTGCAGAAGGAGAGGAGAATGAAGCTACTGAGCCGCCTGGGTGCAGCTGCTTTGATCCTGTGCACGACGGCCTGCGACAGCGGCGGCGGAGCTGGCGCAGCTCAGCCGACCAAGATGCGGATCGCCAACCCTTATCACGACAAGCTGCTGGGGCTGAGCGTGCTCAACCGCTCGCTCGGGCTGCGGCGCGCGGTACAGGATTCAGCTCAGGCCTGCACGCGGATCACGGCGTCGGCCTATCAGGTTCCGTACAAGGGACAGCAACTGTGGATCGCGCGCTGCGAGCCCGAGGGCGACTACGCGATCTTTATCGGGCCGAACGGCGATGCGCAGGTGCGAAGGTGCAAAGACGCCCAGACCTTGGGCTTACCCGCGTGCAAGACGGACCCGCTCGACCCCGTCCCGCGGATCACGGCCGGCTAGTCGCACTTCCTGGTTTCGCGATACTCGCCCGCGGCGCTCTGCTCCTTTAGCGTGACGCAGTCGCCGTCGCGAATTTCTTCGCGCCACGAGCCGTCGCTGTTGGTAACGCGCTTGCCACGGGGAACGCGGCGGCCGTTGACCAACTCGTAAGAGAAGTTGGCGGGAGTTTTGACTTCGGACTTGCCGCTATTGCCTTGCGCGAACGCAGGGGAGAAGCCGCCGAAGCTCCACGCCAGACCGGCCGCGACCAGAGCCGTCACGGCGAAGCCCCAATGTATCGTCCTCATGCCTCATACTCCTCAAGCCCCCATATAGGCTGAAAAGGCTTGTTTTCACACCCCGCCTCAGCGCGGCTCCGATCGCACGATCTGTTCCGAGATCCGCGCCGCGACAATCCCAAACGCGCGCACCGTCCCTTCGTTGAGGATCGTGCGGCCGTCCGGCTGGAGATAAAGCCACTGTTCCATCGTGATCGCCGGTCGTTTCAGCAGGTAACGGAGCCGCAGCGCATTGCCCCGGGCTTCGGCGCGGACCGGACCGGCGGCGTCGGACAGCGCGCCTTCGTAGCGGTTCGGGCCGACCCGGCGGAGTTGCCACGTCCTGCGCTCGACCTTGCCGTCGCCATAGCGGATCGTCTGATCGACGCGGATGGCATCGCCCTGCGCAGATCCAATCGACAACACCTCAAAGGTGCGGCTCGGCCGCCCACCGCTTGTCTGGATGACACCGCTTCCGCGCGTTTCGCCCGCGAAGAAGCGCTCGGGCCGCAATTCCGGCCGCGAGGCTGCAAAATCGGCCAGCTTCATTGGCGCCATGCAGCCGGCGAGCAGCAGCAAGGATGCCGGCAGCAGCGCACGTGCGGCGTGGATCATCCCGCTTCAACCAGCCAGACCGCTGCTTGTGCCGCTCGCTTACTGGTCCCGCTCGCCCCTAGGACCCGGGAACAGCCACGCCACCACTGCTTCTGACGCGAGTCCGACCGCCAGGCCGGCGCCGACATCGGTAGGGTAGTGCGCGCAGCGCGGGACCTGGGCGATCGAGACCAGGCCCGCGCCGGCATAGGCCGGGATTCGGTATTCGGGGAATTCCCGCGCGAAGGCTCGTGCGGTCGCTGCGGCGCCCGCGCTGTGGCCTGAGGGAAAGCTGGTTTCTTCCTTGTCGTGATTGTCGCCGGGGCGCAGGCGCGGCTCTTCGCCATCATCGAGCGAGCGCGGCCGGGTGCGGTCGACGCGGTTCTTGACGAAATTCTTGGTCGCGGTTGCAAGCTCGTGCGCAATGAGCATGCGGATGCCGGCACGGGCGAGCCGCCGGTGTCGGCCGAGCAAGCCGACCGCGATCAGCGCGGCGGAAAGCGAGCGCATTTGCGGCTGGTCGGCTATTTCGGAGATCGTGCCGGCGATACGCACAAAGCGGCTGTGCTGAACCGGCAGCACCGTCTGCGTGACGGCGGCGTCCGCCTCCTGCAAGGCCGCGGCGCCATCCTTCAACTTCTCGGTTGCATTCGTCATGCCAGTCCCAACGCCAAACTCTTGCCCCGGTGCCTGCATCAAGTGCGGGAGCATTCACCAAAACGGGAAAAGGGCGCCCCGGCCGCTTGGAAACCGGGACGCCCTTTGGGGAAGGGAGGACTATGCTTTCGCTCTTTGCGTGATGGTAAACACGCCCACCTGCCATCGGTTTCCAGTCAGGCGGCGAACCGAGCCGACTGAGCGATCAACGAGTCGAAGCTGCCGCAACGATCTCCGCCCAATCCGCCTCACCGATGATCTCGACGCCGAGATCCTGCGCTTTCTTGAGCTTGGAGCCGGCGCCCGGCCCGGCGATCACCAGATCGGTCTTGGCCGACACGGAGCCTGCAACCTTCGCGCCGAGGGCCTCGGCCTGCGCCTTGGCTTCGTCCCGCGAGATGGTCTCGAGGCTGCCGGTGAAGACCAATGTCTTGCCCGAAACACGCGATTGCACCGTTTCCACGGCGAAGGGCGGTGGCGAGACTTCGGTGAGGAGATCGTCGACCACCTCGAGATTGTGAGGCTCGGCGAAGAAATCGACCACCGCTTGCGCCACCTTCGGGCCGATCCCCTCGACCGTGACGAGCTCGGCCAGCGCCTCCGGATCGCTCGCCGCCTGGACGGCGGTGTCGCGGAGTTTGGGCAGGCTGCCGAAGCGGCTGGCGAGGTCGCGGGCGGTGACCCCGCCGACATGGCGCATGCCGAGCGCAAACAGCAGCCGGTCCAGCGGCGGGCGCCGCTTCGCCTCGATCGCTGCGAGCAGGTTGCGGATCGAGGTCTCGCCCCAGCCCTCGCGTACGCGGATCAGGTCCGCCTTGGCGTGCAGGCGGTAGATATCGGCCGGGGAGTGGACCAGGCCGTCGGCGAAGAAGTCTTCGACCGTCTTCGCGCCGAGCCCTTCGATATCGAGCGCGGCGCGGGAAACGAAGTGGCGCAGGCGTTCGACCCGCTGGGCGGGGCAGACCAGGCCGCCCGTGCAGCGAATGTCGACTTCGCCATCCTCGGCGACCGCTGCCGATCCGCAGGCGGGGCATTCGGCCGGGTAGACATAGGGCTGCAGCGCAGCATGCGCCTCCGGCGGCGTCACCACGCCGACGATCTGGGGAATGACGTCGCCGGCGCGCTGAAGCGTGACCCGGTCACCGACACGGACGTCGAGCCGCGCGATCTCGTCGGCATTGTGCAAGGTGGCGTTGGTCACGACGACGCCGCCAACCGTAACCGGCTCCAGCCGTGCGACCGGAGTCAGCTTGCCGGTGCGGCCGACCTGGATGTCGATCGCGTTGAGGGTGGTTTCGGCGCGCTGGGCGGGGAATTTGTGCGCGAGCGCCCAGCGCGGCGCCTTGGCGACCTGGCCCAGCCGCCGCTGCCAATCGAGCCGATCGACCTTGTATACCACGCCGTCGATGTCGAACGGCAAGTCGGCGCGGCGGGATTCGATCGCCTGGTAATGGGCGAGCAAAGTCTCGAGGTCGGCGAAGCGGTTGAAATCCGCTGAGATGGGCAGGCCCCAGTCCGAGATGCAGTGCATCAGCTCCAATTGCGTCTCGGCCGGCACCTCCGAAGCCTCACCCCAGCCATGCGCCAGGAACCGGAGCGGTCGCGCCGCGGTGATCGACGGGTCGAGCTGGCGAAGCGAGCCGGCCGCCGCGTTGCGTGGGTTGGCGAACACCTTGCCACCGCTGGCCGCCTGGCGTTCGTTCAAAGCCGCAAAATCGGCCTTGGACATATAGACCTCGCCGCGCACCTCGAAGACCGTCGGCGCATCGCCTCGAAGCTGCTGCGGCACGTCCGCGATCGTGCGGACATTCTCCGTGACATTCTCGCCCGTTGTACCATCGCCCCGCGTGGCGGCCTGGACCAGCCAACCGCGCTCGTAGCGAAGTGAGCAGGACAGGCCGTCGATCTTCGGCTCGGCGGTAAGCGCCAGCTCGTCCCCCGGCGGCAAACTCAAGAAACGCCGAACACGCGCGATGAATTCGGTCACATCGCTTTCGGCGAAGGCATTTTCCAGGCTGAGCATGGCCTGGGCGTGCCGCACCTTGCCGAGATGCGCGGCCGGCGCCGCTCCCACCACCCGCGACGGACTGTCCTCGCGCATCAAATGCGGGAAAGCCGCCTCGAGTTCGGCATTGCGCCGCACCAACGCGTCATAGTCCGCGTCCGAAATCTCCGGCGCGTCCTCGCCGTGGTACAGCCGATTGTGCCGCGCAATCTCTCGGGCGAGATATTCCAGTTCGGCGGCGGCATCGCTTTCGGTCACATCCCCTCTCCCGCCCGCGGGAGAGGGTTAGGGTGAGGGTCTTCTTCTTCCTTCTTCTCCCCTCCCAGAGCGTCCAACAGCACCTGGAGAACGCCATCCATGTTCTGAAGAACATCGTTGTTCCAGAACCGGATGACGCGAAACCCTTTCCGTTTCAGAGCGGCAGTTCGGCCCTCATCGGCCGCTTGGCTATGCTGTCCACCATCCACCTCGACGATCAGCTTGGATTCCACACAGCAGAAGTCCGCAACGTGAGGCCAGATCGTCCGCTGGCTCCTGAACTTATGGCCGCCCAGCCGCCGGTTCCTTAGTTCCGACCAGAGCGCACGCTCGGCGTCAGTCATGTTCCGTCTGAGTTGAGCGGCATGAGGACTGATTGTTCTTCGGACGACACCCATGCGGGCGCGATAACAAGAAGAAGACCCTCACCCAACCCTCTCCCGCGAGCGGGAGAGGGCTGAGCAACGCGCCGGCCTGCCCCTTCTCCCGCCCGCGAGAGAAGGCTGGGATGAGGGTCTTCTTCTTCTCTCTAGGCCGCCTCCAGCAGTCTCGTGGCTTGTGCGCGCGCCTCGTCGGTGACTTGCGCGCCCGACAACATGCGGGCGATTTCCTCGCGGCGGCGGGTCTCGTCGAGGCTCTGGACGCTGGTGCGGGTCACGAGGCCCTCGTGGCTCTTTTCGATCAGCAGGTGGCGGGCGCCGCGCGCGGCGACCTGCGGGCTGTGGGTGACGACCAGCAATTGGGCCTGCTCGGCGAGCCGGTGCAGGCGTTCGCCGATCGCGGAGGCGACGGCGCCGCCGACGCCACGATCGATCTCGTCGAAGATCATCGTCGTCGCCCCGCCGGCTTCCGCCAGCGCGACCTTCAGCGCCAGGATGAAGCGGGACAGCTCGCCACCGCTCGCGATCCGGATCAGCGGCGCATAGGGCGTGCCCGGATTGGTGGAGATCTCGAATTCCACCCGGTCCCAGCCGGCCTGGCTCCATTGCGGTTCCGCCAGCGGCGTCGCCACCGTCCGGAACCGCGCAGCGTCCAGCTTCAAGGGCTTGAGTTCGGCCGCAACCGCGGCGTCGAGCCGCTTGGCGGCCGCAGCGCGTGCCTTGCTCAGCGCCCTTGCCGCAGCTTCATATTCGCCGCGCGCGGCCCTGACGGCCCTCTCCAGCTCGGCAACCCGGCCGCCTCCGGCCTGCAAGGCCTGCAGCCGGCCGGCAAGCTCCTCCGCAAGCCCGGCCAAGTCGTCTGGCGCGACTTTGTGCTTGCGAGCCGCGGCGCGGATCTCGAACAGCCGCGCTTCGGCCTCCTCCAGCCGGCGCGGATCGAACGAGAGCTCCTCGATCGCGCGCGAGAGCTTGTCCTCCGCTTCCGCAGCCTCGATCACCGCACGGTCAATCGCCGCCAGAGCTTCAGCCAGCCGCTCATGCTCGGAGGCGATGCGGTCGAGGCGCCGGGCGGCCTGACGCAGCAGCGCGAGCGCACCGTCCGAGCCTTCCAGCTGATCGCCGATCGTGGCAAGTTCGCTGGCGAGCCGCTCGCCAGTCTGCATCGAGGCGCGAAGCTGTGCGAGCGCTTCTTCCTCGCCTGGCTCCGGCGCGAGCGCCGTCAACTCGGCGACCGCATGCTCCAGCCATTCGCGATCGCGCTCCGCCGCCTCCTGGTCGATCCTCGCGGCCAGGAGCTCGGAACTGGACTCCCGGAGGCGGCGCCACGCAGTTGCTGCGGGCGCGCTGTCGATCCGGCCATAGGCGTCGAGCAATGCGCGGTGGCCGCGCGGGTTGAGCAGGCCGCGATCGTCATGCTGGCCGTGGATTTCCACCAGCGACGCGCCAAGTTCGCGGAGCAGGGCCACGGAGGCGGACTGGTCGTTGACCAGGGCGCGGCTGCCGCCGTCCGCCTTGACGATGCGGCGGATGACCAGCGGCTCGCCGGGCTCGCTGTCGAGGCCGTTCTCGCGCAGCAGGGCCAGCGCGGGATGGACGGCGGGAAGATCGAAGCTGACGCTGACCACCGCCTGCGCCTGCCCCTCTCGCACCAAGCCGCTGTCCGCCCGCGCGCCGAGCGCAAGGCCAAGTGCATCGAGGAGGATCGATTTGCCCGCGCCGGTCTCGCCGGTCAGCACGCCAAGGCCCGGACCGAATTCGAGATCCAGCGTCTCGATCAGGACGACATCGCGGATTGAGAGGGCGGTCAGCATCTTCGCCGACCAATAGAGAAGAAGGAGCGGCCTTCGACAAGCTCGGGCCGAACGGAGTGGGTGAAATTCTTCCCGCCAAGCACCGTTCAGGCTGAGCCGAAGCCTGCCCTTACCTTGAAACGGCCGCCGTCCGCTGGGGCGCGGGGGCGTTGCGCTGCACGAGTTCGAAGGCGCGCTGGTACCACTCGGTGCCGGGATAATTGGCGCCGAGCACCGCCGCCGACTTGCGGGCCTCCTCGGGCACGCCGAGTGCGAGATAGGATTCGGTGAGGCGCATCAGCGCTTCGGGCGTGTGCGTGGTGGTCTGATATTCGTCGATCACGTTGCGGAAGCGCACGATCGAGGCGAGCCACTGGTTACGGCGCTGGTAGAAGCGGCCGATCTCCATCTCCTTGCCGGCGAGGTGATCGCGGACAAGATCGACCTTGAGCCGCGAATCCGCCGCGTAGCGCGTCTCCGGATAGCGGCGCACCACTTCGCCGAGGGAATCCAGCGCCTGCTTAGTAATCGATTGGTCGCGGTTCACGTCCTCGATCTGCTCGTAATAGTTCAGCGCCACCAGATAGAGCGCGTAGGGCGCATCCTTGTTGCCGGGGTGAATGGCGAGAAAGCGGCGCGCGGAATCGACCGACTTGGTGTGGTCCTTGGCGAGATAGTAGCTGAACGCGCTCATCAGCTGCGCGCGGCGCGCCCAGACCGAATAAGGGTGCTGGCGCTCGACCTCGTCGAACAGGGCCGCGGCCGTGGTATATTGGCCTTGGTCCAGCCGCCCCTTGGCTGCAGCGTAGAGCGTGTTTACGTCACGCGCCACATAGGAGGTGTCGGCGCCGGTTTTGTTGCGGCCGCCGATCCCGAGCGTGCCGCAGCCGGCAAGCGCCGTGCAGGCGGCCAGGATCAGGATCGTGGAAAGGGAGCGTGACGATTTCTGGAACATGGCGGGCTTCTTAGCTGAGGCGCGGGCTGAGGCCAAGCGCGACGGTGATAGGCCACCTGTCAATCGCAGCCCGCCTGAACCGGGCTTTAATGGCCCGGCAAGCGGCGCCTGCTAGGCGAAGCGAATGCTGCGCGTGCTGACCTTGTCGACCTTGTTCCCGAACGCGGCGCAGCCGACCCTGGGTGTGTTCGTGGAGCGGCAGACCTTGGGGCTGGCGGCGTTTCCGGATGTGGAGGTGCAGGTGGTCTCGCCGGTCGGGCTGCCACCGTGGCCGCTTTCGCTGCACCCACATTATTCGGGTCGTGCCCGGCTGGCGAATAAAGAGCCTTGGAAAGGCGTTACCGTCCACCGCCCCCGCTTTCGCGTGCTGCCCCGGATCGGGGAAGGTGCAACGGCCCGGTTGATGGCCCGTGCGTTGCTGCCGGCGCTGCGCGATTTACGCAAGAGCTTCCCGTTCGACGTGATCGACGCCGAGTTCTTCTGGCCGGACGGGCCCGCGGCGATGCACCTGTCGCGGGCGCTGGGCGTGCCCTTCTCGGTCAAGGCGCGGGGCGCCGATATTCAATACTGGGGATACCGCCGGGGCATAGCCGCTCAGATACAGGCAGCCGGAGAGGCTGCCGCGGGCTTGCTCGCCGTCAGCAAGGCTCTTAAAGGCGTGATGATCGGGCTCGGCATGCCGGACACGATCCGCGTCCACCATACCGGGGTCGAACTGGACCGCTTCCGGCCGATCGACCGGGCCGCGGCGAAGTCACGCCTCGGCGTCGCGGGGCCGCTCCTGGTAAGTGCAGGCGCCCTTATCCCGCGCAAGGGCCAGGCGATCACCATCCGCGCGCTCGAGCGGTTGCCCGGGGCAACGTTGATCCTGGTGGGGGAGGGCGCGGATCGGCCGGCGTTGGAGCGGCAGATCCGAGCAGCGGGGCTGGAGACCCGCGTACGCCTGCTCGGCAGCCGGCCGCATTCGGAACTCCCGGAGCTGCTCGGAGCCGCGGATGTAATGGTGCTTCCGTCGAGTTCGGAAGGGCTTGCCAATGTCTGGATCGAGGCGCTGGCCTGCGGGACGCCGATCGTGATCAGCGACGTTGGCGGCGCGGGGGAGGTGCTGAGTGATGAAAGCGCCGGGCGCATCGTCGCGGGTGAACCGGACGCGATTGCGGCGGCGGTGCGCGATCTGCTGGCGGCGGTGCCCGATCCGCGGGCAGTGCGCCGCTCGGCCGAGCGCTTCACCTGGGAACGCAACGCCGCCGAACTGCGGGAGCACCTGCGCGCAATTGCCGGCCCCGCCTAGCCGAGCGGCATCAGCGCCGCGACGATCCAGCGCTCCTCGGCGCGGAGCACGCCCCAGGTGCGGGCGGCGGCGCGACTGTCCATCGGCTCGATGCCGATGCCGCGCTCCTCCAGAGCTCGCACCAGAGTCCGAGGGGGGAAGGAGAGCTTGGCGCCGGTGCCCAGCAGCAGGAATTCGGGCTGGGGTTGTAGCCTCAGCAGCGGCTCGACATCCGCAATGGTGAGTTCCGCCAGCGCGGGCGGGGCCCAGGCGTCGGCCCGTTCAGGGCTGAGCAGAAGGCCGGGGTAGATGCCGCCATCGACCGAGAAACCGCGCGGGCCGACGCCCTGCACGACCGGGCCGGACGCGGGTGCGTCGCGGTCCCAGCGCGGCATCAGCTATAGCCTTCCTTGGGCGCGACCCGTTCGGCCGAGCCCGGGCCCGCATTCTTGGGCAGGAAGCTGTTTGAATCGACCTTGAGCCAGACCAGCATCGGCGCCGAGACGTAGATCGACGAATAGGTGCCGATCACCGTACCGAACAGAATGGCGGCGGTGAGCCCGAAGATCACGGGCGGCCCGAAGATCAGCAACATCAACAGCGCCAGCATGATCGACAGGCTGGTGACGATGGTGCGCGACAACGTCTCGTTGAGCGAGACATTGAGCAGGGACACGATCTCCATCTTGCGGAACTTGCGCAGGTTCTCGCGAATGCGATCGTAGATGACCACAGTGTCGTTGAGCGAATAGCCAACGATGGTGAGGATCGCGGCGACGACGTTCAGGTTGAACTCGAGCTGGGTGAGCGAGAAGAAGCCCATCACGATCACGACGTCGTGGAACAGTGTCGTGAGGGCGCCGACGCCGAACTGCCATTCGAAGCGAAACCAGATGTAGATGGCGATACCAAGGATCGCCAGCAGGATCGCCAAGCCGCCATCCCAGGCCAGTTCCTGGGAAACTTTGCCGGTGACGTTGTCGACCGCGAACTCGGTTCCCGGATAGGCTTGGTTGATCGTCGTTCGTACGCGGTTGACCACCAGGCTTGCCGCGTCGGCGCCCCCCTCGGGAGCCGCCATCCGGATCGACAGCGTGTTTGGGTTTCCGAATTCGCTGATCGAGGCGTCGCCGAGGTTCAGCGCGGCGATGCGGGCGCGGACGTCCTCGATCGGGGCGGGACGGTCGAAGCTGGCGCGAATCTGCTGGCCCCCTACGAAATCGACGCCGAGATTCAGCCCGCGCGTCGCCACCAGCGCGGTCGAGGCGAGCACCAGCAACAAGGAGATCAGCCCCGCGAGGTTGCGCCAGCGCATCCAATCGATGTTGGTGTCGTCAGGAATGAGCTTCAGCAGGCGCATCGTCGCGATTCCTTAGATGTGCAGCTCGCGCGGCCGCGCCTTGCGGACCCACAATGCCACCAGCATGCGGGTGACGTTCACGGCCGTGAACACCGATGTGATGATTCCGATCAGCAGCACCTGGCCGAATCCGCGGATCGGGCCGGAGCCGAAATAGAGCATCAGGGCTGCCGCGATCACGTTTGTGATGTTGGCATCGAAGATCGCTGTCGACGCTTCGCGGTATCCGGTTTCGATCGCGTCCAGCACCTTGCGGCCTCGTCGCTGCTCTTCCCGGATTCGTTCGTTGATCAGCACGTTCGCGTCCACGGCCGCGCCGATCGTGAGCACGAAGCCTGCAATTCCCGGCAGCGTCAGCGCGGCACCGAACACCGCCAGCAGGCCCAGGATCATGATCGCGTTCAGGGCGAGCGCAACCGTCGCGTAGACGCCGAAGCGGCCATAGGTGAGGAGCATGAACACGATCACCGCCGTGACAGCGACGATGCTGGCGATCGCGCCGAGCCGGATCGAATCCGCGCCGAGACCCGGCCCGACGGTGCGTTCCTCGATGACGCGGATCTCGACCGGAAGGTCGCCGGAGCGCAATTGCACGGCGAGGTCGTTCGCGGTCTCAACGGTGAAGCTGCCGGCGATCTGCGCCTGACCGCCGAGGATCGGCTCGTTGATGTTCGGCGCGGAGATAACGACATCGTCGAGGATGATCGCGAACGGCTTGTTGACGTTCTCGCGCGTTGTGCGTCCAAACCGGCGGCTGCCCTCGCTGTCGAAGCGGATGCTGACGGCCGGCTCGTTCGTGGTCGGATCGAAAGTCTGCTGCGCGTCAACCAACTGATCGCCGTTGACCATCGCGCGGCGCTTGACCGCAATCCGGGGGATGCCACCGGGATTGTCCGGATAGGGAAGGAACTGGCTCCCGGCCGGCGCGCGCTGCGCCTGCGGGTCGGCGGTGACGTCGACCAGCTTGAACTCCAGCCGCGCAGTCTTGCCGAGCAGCGCTTTCAGTCCTTCCGGATCCTCAAGGCCCGGCACTTCGACCAGGATACGGCGCTCGCCCTGGCGGATCACCGTGACTTCCTTGGTGCCGCTCGGATCGACGCGGTTGTAGATCACCTCGCGGGCGGTATCCATCGCGCTGTCGAGTTCCGTCTCGAGCCCGGCGGCGGTCGGCTGCATGACGATTCGGTTGCCGTCGGCGATCTGGATGTTCCAGTTCCCGCTGCCGGCCAGGCCGACTGGCTGGCTCT
The DNA here is from genome assembly GCF_036387615.1 of Allosphingosinicella sp. Taxonomy (GTDB): domain Bacteria; phylum Pseudomonadota; class Alphaproteobacteria; order Sphingomonadales; family Sphingomonadaceae; genus Allosphingosinicella. Next base: position 7,525 of record NZ_DASVTH010000028.1, on the reverse strand, counting down.
GGCGCGAAGCGATCGCCCTCGCCGCTTCGACCTGCGCCGGGTTGGCGATCGGGATGCTGAGGCGGCCGCCCGCGGTCGAAATCTCGCCATGTTCGATGCGGGGGCTGGCCCGGCGCAGCTCCGCTTCCATGATCTCTTCCATCCTCGCGAGCTGCTTGTTCGCGACGTCGCGGGTGTCGCCTTCCAGCAGCAGGTAGCTGCCGCCGGCGAGGTCGAGGCCGAGCGCGATCCGTGCTGAGGGAAGAAAGCCCGGCCATTTCGCCACCTGCGAAGCCGGGAAGAAGCTCGGCACGGCAAACAAGATGCCGAGCACGCACAGCAGGGTGACGCCCCACACTTTCCAACGCGGAAAATCGAGCATGATGTCAGTCGTTCGCCGGCTTCTGGCCGTGCGGACGCACGTCGGTCAGCGTACCCTTCAAGGCTTTCACGCGCACATTGGGAGCGAGCTCCACTTCCACCTCGGCTTCGTCGACGCGAGTCACCTTGCCGACCAGCCCGCCGCCGGTCACTACCACATCGTTCTTCTTGACCGCGCCGATCATCGCCTGGTGCTGCTTCGCGCGCCGCTGCTGCGGACGGATGAGCAGGAAGTAGAAGATGACGAATATGAGGACGAGCGGGAAAGTCGAAACGAGAAAGCTCGCAGTCCCGGACGGAGCCGCGGCGCCTGCTGCTTGAGCGTAAGCGGGTGATGCGAACATGCTTGACTATGGACCTGGCAGATAGGCGGCGCGTGAGCCTGCCCGAGAAGCGGGCGCGACTAACATGGTGCCGCGCCCCAAGCAAGTTAAGGGCGGTCAGGCTCGCGGGTGCAGGATGATCAGCGTTGACGTGCCGTGGGCGAGAAGCTTGCCTTCCGCGCTGGTCAGCCGGGCCTCGGCGGTCGCGATTTGCCTGCCGTGCGAGAGGACCCTGCCTTCGCAGCGGACGGCGCCGTCCTCGGCTCCGATCGCGCGGGTCATGTTGGCCTTGGTCTCGACCGTGGTGTAACCCGCGCCCGGCGGAAGCCGGGTGTGAAGCGCGCATCCCGCGGCGCTGTCGATCAGGGTCAGCGCCCAGCCGCCGTGTACGCTGCCGAGTGGGTTGAGAAGGTCCGGCCCCGGCCGCCCTTCAAAGACGGCGACGCCGTCGCCGGCCTCAATCAGGCGGAAGCCGAGCGTCCGGGCGATCGGAGGCGCGGGAAGCTCGCCCGCGATCATCTTGTCGAGGAAGTCGCGCCCGGAAAGCCCGGCGATCTCCTCAGCCGTGCAGACGCCGTATTCCATCAGGGGCCTCCAGTTTCGTTCTGCAACCAGACAAGTGGCGTGCATCCATGTCAAGGCGGCAAGCCTTGCCTTCGCGGGCGTGCGGGCCTAAACGGCGCGGCTTCGGAGCCGCCCGGCGGCGCCGATCGGTCGGGGCGTAGCGCAGCCTGGTAGCGCATCACACTGGGGGTGTGGGGGTCGCAGGTTCGAATCCTGTCGCCCCGACCACTCAAACCCCACGAAGCGGCACTTCGTGGGGCCCTTGTCAGGTGGTGGCGGTTTCCTTCTTGTTCGCCGGGGCCAGCAGCTTTCCGTACAACACACCGATTCCGATCAGGGCCACGCCGAGCCCGAGGAATGACAGGATCCGCAGCACACCTTGCAGCGCGGCGGCGTCGATCAGGAACGCTTTGAAAACGGTGAGCGTGAGCAACGCCAGCCCCGCCACCCGCAGCGCCTTTTCAGCGAGACGGACTCCGGCGAGCAGCAGGGCGATCGAGAGAAGCAGCCAGGCGGCGGAGACGAAATCCGGCGGGACGATGTCGTAGGCGCCGATCGCCGCCAGCAAAGCGGCCGTGCCGGCCAGTTCGAATGCGCCGGCGCCGGACCTCGCCGGATTCTGCGGGCGGGGCCGCATCGCCCACAGCAGAGCCAGCGCGGCGATCGCGAGTGAAAGCGCGAGGAGGCCGTACCCCGGACGGGTCAGCAAGTCCGGGCGGAGCAGTCGCAGGATCAGCAGCGGTCCGGCAAGCGCGCCGCAGGCGGTCAGTGCCGCCGCGGTCCGGCCGCTCGCAATTGCGGGCACGGAGCCGAGCGAGAACAGCAAGGTCGTGATCGCCGCTGCCCAGGGCACCAGCGGGTCGTTCCTCAGCGCCGCCTTCACGGCGAGCAGAGCCAGCGCGATCAGCAGGGCTGCCCCCGGCAGGGCGCGATGCTCGGTCCGAAGGGCGGCCAGCGGCAGACTAACGGCTGCAAGCGCGGCGAACAGCAGCCAGGCGGGGGTGCCGGCATCGCCGCGGCCGACCAGCACCGCCAATTGGACGAGGGCGACGATGGCGGGCGCCAGCAACCAGGGTCGCGGCTTCGGCCCGGAGCGCGGCAGCGACGCGGCGATTCCGAACAGGGCCGCGAAGAAGCCGGCCGCCAATGCGTCTTCCGGTCCGAGCAGGATGTAATAACCGGTCCAGGCGAAGCTCGCCGCCACGGCCGCCGCGACCAGCCAGCCCCAGCGCCGCCGGGACGCGATGAAGAAGATCGCGGCGTCGAGCAGGGTCACATAGAACAGGACCGGCAAGGCTCCGGCTTCCGGTTCGCCGACCAGCAACGGCGCCGAGAAGCCGCCGACGATGCCCAAAGCCGCGGTCGGCGCGCCGTGGCGGAGCGACAGCAGCAGGGCGGCGGCGGTGACCAGCACGATCAGCATCGCGGCCGTGCCGCTTCCGATCAGCGCGAACAGGGCGTGGCTGCCGTAGGCGGTGGCGTAAAGAACGGCGATGCCGGCGCCGACCAGCGCCTGGGCCGTGCGCGGATCGCCGGACAGGAGCCGGCCGCGCCGGGCGCCCTCGCCCGCGCCGATCAGCAGAAATCCGAGCAAAGCCGCCGCGATCATCCGTGCGCCGGGCGTGACCAGCTCGATCGAGTGGCGGATGAGGAAGACGCCGCCGGCGGCAAGCGCGACCCCGCCCGTCCAGATCAGCAGGCGTCCGGCGACGACGCGTTCGAACCAGGTGGACAGGATGGGCTGGCCGCCCTGCGGCAGCGTCGAGCTGGGTTGCTGAGCTGGTTCGGACGCGGAGCTTCCCGGATCGAGCGGGGTAGCTCTGGAAAGAGACGCCCGGAGCGAAGCCAGCTCTCGCTCCAGCCTGTTCAACCGGCCGGCCTGCCGCCGTTCCAGGACGAACAGGCCGATCAGGCCGAGGAGCAGAACGGATGCGAGGAATTCCACGCCCGCAAGGCTAGCTGCGGAGGCTCGTCATGTCACCCGCGCTCGCAATCGGCGCTGTCCTACACCGAACCGATATGGTTATCCAGAGGCGACTCGGGAAGCCTGGAAGGAGCGCGCCGTGAACGTGGACGACCTCATCGACGAAGTAATCGGCCGCGAGGGCGGCTATTCCAACCACCCGGCAGACCGCGGCGGGGCGACCCGCTGGGGCGTGACGGAGAGGGTCGCGCGGGCGCACGGCTATCGTGGCGACATGCGATCGTTCCCGCGCGACGAGGCGGTCGCGATCTACCGGCGCATCTACTGGATTCGGCCCGGGTTAGACCGCGTGGCCGAGCATGCGCCCCGCATCGCAGCCGAATTAATCGACACCGGAGTCAACATGGGACCTGACACTGCCGCCGGCTTTGTGCAGCGCGCGCTGAATGCGCTTAATCGCGGCGCGACGGATTACCCAGATATCGCCGTCGACCGGAAGATCGGGCCGCGGACGCTGGAGGCGCTGCGCGGCTTCCTCGCCCGCCGCGGCGAGCGTGGCGAAACGGTGCTGCTGAAGGCGATCGAAGCGCTTCAGGCGAACGCTACATGCGCCTGGCCGAGCAGCGGCCCGGCAACGAGGCCTTCCTTTACGGCTGGCTGGCCAACCGGCTCGGCTGATCGCGCCTTGCGCGGACACCGTGGACTTCATGAACTTCGGAGGTAAACATGGCGCTGATTGAAGCGGTGATCGGGCCGATCGCCAAACTGCTCGACAAGATCATCCCGGACCCGGAAGCGCGCGACCGGGCCAAGCTCGAGCTGATCAAGGTGCAGGGCAGCCAGGAGATGCTGGCACTCGAAACGCAGATGAAGGCGATCGTCGCGGAAGCAGGGAGCGCCGATCCGTGGACGAGCCGGGCGCGGCCGAGCTTCCTATACGTGATGTATACCTTGCTGCTGTGGTCGATCCCGATGGGCCTGATTGCGGCGGTCAATCCGGGCATCGCGCAGGGGATCGCGAAGGGCATGACCTCATATCTGAGCGGGATTCCGGAGGAACTGTATGCGCTCTTCGGGACGGGGTATCTCGGCTACACGGCGGCCCGGGCCTGGGGTAAGTCGAAGGGGGTGGAGCGGTAGCTTGCTTCCCCTCTCCCTTTGACGGGAGAGGGTTGCGCAGCCTTAGCGAGCCTCTTCGGCGAGCTTAGGACACGCTCCCGTTCGCCGGATCGGCCTCGTCGTCGCCGACGATCCGCATCTCCTTCAGCTTGCCCTTGCGGCGGAAACGCACCTGCGATCCGATCCCGGCCTGCCCCTCTGCCGGAGGCGAAGCGAGCTGCGCCGTCGCGAGCCGTGTCCGCCAGTAGCGAAGGTCGCGCTTCGCCTCGGCCAGCCGCGTCTCCTCGCCCTCGGCCGCCACCAGCGCCTCAAGTTCCGCCACCCGCGCCTCGATCTGCTTGAGCCCGGCCGGCGTCACCAGATTGGGGCCGACCGGGATCGGGATCTCGAACCGGGGCTCCTTGTGCTCCTCGTCGCTCTCCCGCCGAAACGCTACGCTCACTGCTTCTCCTTGGCCGCTCCGGGGCGGTGAAATGCCTCTACCTCGGCGGCATGGCTCCTGGGCCCTGGGATAGCAGCTTGCTCTTGGCAACGCGTCGGCAAAGAACGGTCCGCGATCAGCCCCTCACCTTCCGCGTCAAGGGGACGAAGCGGACCGGGACGATCATGCGCTCGCTGGTCCTGCCCTTTGCGTTCTTGGTGATGAGCTTCAGGCGCTGGCCGCCATCGGCGGGGCCGACCGGGATGACCATGCGCCCGCCGGGCTTGAGCTGGTCGAGCAAGGGCCGCGGGACATGCGGCGCTCCCGCGGTGACGATGATGCCGTCGAACGGGGCCTGTTCGGGCCAGCCGGCATAGCCGTCGCCATGCCGGACCTCGACATTGGCATAGCCGAGGCGCTGCAGGCGCTCCGCCGCCTGTCGCGCGAGCGGCTCCACGATCTCGATCGAATAGACGCGGGCGACCAGCGGCGAGAGTACGGCCGCCTGATAGCCCGAGCCGGTGCCGACCTCGAGAATGACATCGCCCGGGCGGGGACGCAGGAGATGGGTCATGAGCGCGACCAGGCTCGGCTGCGAGATGGTCTGATCCTCGCCGATCGGGAGCGGATAATCGGCGTAGCTTTCCGCCTGCTGGGCGGGCGGCACGAACAGATGCCGCGGCACCGAGCGGATCGCCGCCAGCACCTTGCGATCGGCTCGTTCGTCGATCGGCCGCGCATAGTCGGTGATGGACTCGGCCAGGAGCGCGCGGGCCCTGGCGAAGCGCCGCTCCTCGTCCGGCGCATCCGCGCGCTGGGCATGCGCCTGCGGCACGAGCGCTGTCGCCGTCAGCGCGATCAGGAGACGAAGAGCATGGACCGGTTTCACGATTCATCTTCCCCTCGGCTATCCGATCAGCTCTAGGGTGCGTCGGGCAGGCTCGGCTGTTCCGGCAGCTCCGTCGCCCGGCCCTGATCGGCCGAGCCCGCTTGATCGCCGCTCGGGCGCTTGCGGGCGCGAACGAGGCCATAGATCAAGGCGCCGGCCACCGCCGCCACGGCCACCTTCTTGGCGAAGCCCTCCTTGTTGTGCCGGAGTTCGGAGCGGACGCCCATTTCCGCCGGGATATTGGGCACCTTGAAGCGGCCGAGATCCTGGAGGACTCCTTCGACGACGTTGATGCGGTCGGCGCCCATCAGCATCAGCCAGTGCGTCCAGTCGGACTCGCTGAAGCGGAAGGCGGTGCGGCGGATCACGCCGCTGAGGCCGCTCGGCGGCGTCGAAGTGCCGACCACGGCCGGGCGGCGCTCATACTCGACCGATTGCAGGATCTCGACGTCGACCTGCTGCGGCGGCGGGCTTTGCCAGCCGGGGCCGGTGCGATCCTCCTCCGAGCGGTCGCGCATCGGGAAGGTGGGATCGTTCTCGGGATCGGCATCGACGCCCCAGCCGAGGATTTTGGAGGTGTCGACGGCGGGCTTGGTGATCTGGTTCATGAGCGACTCTCCGGCTCAGGCTGCATTGGGGACGAGCACGGGCTTGATGCAGCCGTCGAGCTTGGCCGAGAAGATGTGATAGGCGTCGGCGATGTCCTCGATCCCCGCGCGGTGGGTGATCAAGGCCTTGGGATTGATGCGGCCTTCCTTGACGTGCTCGATCAGGCGCGGGAGCAGGCGCTTCACCGAGGCCTGGTTGGCGCGGATGGTGAGGCCCTTGTTCAGGACATTGCCCATCGGCACCATGTTGCCGGTGGGGCCGTAGACGCCGACGATCGAGACGATTCCGCCCTTCTTGACGGAGTTGATCGCCCAGTGGAGCGGGATCGCCGAGCCTGCCTCCAGCTTCAACTTGACGCCGAACAGGGTGTGGAGCTTGCTGCCCGCGGCGTCGCCGCCGACCGCGTCGATGCAGACGTCGGCGCCAAGGCCGTCGGTCTGCTTCTTGATGAACACGGCCATGTCGTCGATTTCGCGGAAGTTGTAGACTTCCGCCGGGCCGTAATCGCGAACGAAATCGAGCCGGTAGTCGACATGGTCGATGACAATTACCCGGCCGGCGCCGAACAGCCATGAGCAGCGCGCGGCCATGATACCGACGGGGCCTGCGCCGAACACAACTACCGTGTCGCCTTGCTTGATGCCGCCCATCTCCGCGGCCTGGTAGCCGGTCGGCACGACGTCGGTCAGCAGCACCGCATCGTCCGGGTCCATCCAGTCGGGGATCATGGTCGGGCCGAAATCGGCGTAGGGGACGCGCACATATTGCGCCTGCCCGCCGTCATAGCCGCCCGCGGTGTGCGAATAGCCGTAGATCGCGCCGACCGCGGTCGCTTGCGGGTTCGACTCGTGGCAATTGCCGAACATGCCCTGCTTGCAGAAATGGCATTGGCCGCAGGCGATGTTGAACGGGACCAGGACATGATCGCCGGCCTTGAGGTTCTCGACCGCGGAGCCGACTTCCTCGACGGTGCCGCAGAATTCGTGGCCGAAGGTCATTCCGACCCGCGTGTCGGGCACCAGCCCGTGATAGAGGTGGAGGTCCGAGCCGCAGATGCACGAGCGGGTGACCCGCACCACGGCATCGCGTGGATGCTCGATCACCGGCATCGGCTTTTCTTCGGCGCGGACGCGGTACGGACCGCGGTAATTCATTGCGAGCATGGGCGTCCCTCGGCTTGTCCAGTGCCGCTAGAAGCCGGTGCAGCCGCCTTTGGTTCCAGAGCCCGCCGGGGCGTGCCTGACGAGCGTTGCCCACCAGTATGGGGAATGGAATTCGCCTAACATAGGTTCGGGGGGGGGGGGAGGGAGAAACCT
>NZ_DASVTH010000027.1:0-51343 GCF_036387615.1 Allosphingosinicella sp. | reverse complement strand
CAGGTGTTGAGCACGACGAGGTCGGCGGCAGTTCCGTCGGCCGCGGCGGACATGCCCTCGGCCTCCAGCAGCTCGGCCATGCGCGCGCCGTCATAGGCGTTCATCTGGCAGCCGAATGATTTGACGTGGAAAGTCTTGGGGGTGGTCATCGCGATCGGCCTATAGGCGATCGGCCGCGGGCGCGGAAGCCAGCGCGACCAGGATCTCGGACCGGGCGCGCTCGGCGAGCGACTTGCGATCGCCGAGGTTCGCCGGCTCGATCGGCTCCAGGAAGTGGATCAATGCCTGGATCGTACCGGGCCGGGAGAGCACCCGGCGGGCATTGGCGCCGGCGCGCTCCTCGCCCGTCCAGGCGATCTCTTCGCCCGCATCGCCATAATCGAGCGCGACCGGCTGGACCTTGAGGTCGGGCAGTGGCGGGAACAGCGATTGGAGCAGGCTCGCCCGGAACGGCAGCACATCGGTGCCGCCTTCGGTCGTGCCTTCCGGAAACAGCGCCACCGGTTGTCCGCTCGCCAACGCCGCGCGAAGCGCATCGGCTTGGCCCCGCACCGACTTTCTGTCGGAGCGCGCAATGAACACCGTGTTGTTGAGGCGCGCCAGCCAGCCCAGTACCGGCCACCGGCCGACCTCATCCTTGGACACGAACGCCGTCCCGCTCGCGCCGGCCAGGACCATGATGTCGAGCCAGGAAAGGTGATTGGCCAGGAATAGCACCTGTGAGGGCAGGGGGGTGCCGTTGATCGTGGCGCGCACCCCTGACGCCCGCCCCACCCACCACAGGAACCGGCGCGGCCAGGGAGACGGGCGGCGCAACAGCTTCCAGGCATAGTGGAACGGCAGGCAGAAAAGCAGGCCCGCAACGATCAGTATGACGCGACCGACCAGCCGAATCATCTCGGGAGCGCAGGGCTCATCCGCTCACTGCTTGCGGGCGAGCGCGACGCCGAACAGCTCCATGCGATGATCGACCAGGCGGAAGCCGAGCTTCTCCGCGATCTTGCGCTGGAGCGCCTCGAGTTCGTCGTCGACGAACTCGATGACGTTGCCGGTCTCGACGTCGATCAGGTGATCGTGGTGAGTCGCATCGGCCGCCTCGTAGCGGGCGCGGCCGTCGCCGAAATCGTGCCGCTCGAGAATTCCGGCCTCTTCGAACAGGCGCACCGTCCGATAAACGGTCGCGATCGAGATGCCGCTGTCGATCGCCGCGGCGCGCTCGTGCAGCGCCTCGACGTCAGGATGGTCCTCCGCCTCCGAAAGCACGCGCGCGATCACGCGCCGCTGCTCGGTGATACGGAGGCCTTTCTCGTTGCAGAGCGCTTCGATGTCGATCCGGCGGGTCATCGGCCCGGCATTAGCCGAAGCCGCGCCGCCGTCAAAGCGCTCTGCTGTGCGCTTCGCCTACTTCTTGACGGTGCGTCGGCGCTTGGTGCCGAGGCCGATCTTCTTGGCCAGTGTGCGACGCTGCTCGGCATAATTGGGAGCAACCATCGGATAGTCGGCGGCAAGGCCCCACTTGGCCCGGTATTCGTCCGGGGTCATCTGGTAGTGAGTCATGAGATGCCGCTTCAGCATTTTCAGCTTCTTCCCGTCCTCCAGGCATACGATATAGTCGGGCTTGATCGAGGAGCGGACCGAAACGGCCGGCTCAGGCTTCACTTCCGGCTCTTCCACCTTCACGCCAAGTCCAGTCAGCGCACCATGCACGTTCTGAATCAGGGTCGGCAGATCGTTCACCGCAACGCTATTGTTGCTGACATGCGCGGAAACGATGTCGGCCGTCAGCGTGATCAGGGTTTCGTTCAGGTTGTTACTGGCGTCCATGTTAAGCCTACCGCTTGCCATACCCAAAATGAGGTATGGTGATAATGTGTCAAATGAGATGTGCCACGCGATTCCGCAAGCACGAATTGGACCGTAATTACCACAGGGTGACTAGATGAAAGTCTCCCGCATGAGTGTCAGGGCATCGTATATCTGCCCGTCGCGCCCGGTATAATAGTTCCGGCGGCGACCAGCTTCAGTAAAACCGGCGCGCCTGTAGAGGTTCATCGCGGGATTGCCGTCCCGCACCTCCAGATGAAGCTTCGAGGCGCCTTTCGCGCTTGCGATCAGCCGGAACCGATCCAGCAGCAATTGGCCCACGCCGCGGCGGCGACCAATTCGTTTCACGGCGAGCAGGAGAAGTTCGGCCTCGGTGAGCACGATCCGGCCGAGAGCGAACCCGACGACTTTCTCATGTTGGCGAGCAACGCTCAGCCAGACGCCGGGCAACGGCATCAGGCCGGCGCACTGGGCGGCCGTCCAGGCTTCTCCGTAGGCGGGGTCGAAGCTGTCCTCCATCACCGCCATGACGGCCTCAAGGTCGAGGATGCTCCCTTCCGAGATGCTGACGGTGCACTTGCTCATGCCTGTGGCTTGGCGTCCGGCGCGCGGCCGTAGATCGGCCGCGGCGGCAGCGTCCGCAGCGGCTCGGGCAGCAACCGGACGTCGGCCGCGCGTGGCAGCCTGTCCAATGCCTCGCCGTGGCCGCGCGCGCTCACCAGGGTCTCGGCGCCCGAGCCCAGGACCAGGCGGGCGCCGATCGCTGCCGCGGCGTCGGCGGGCAGCAGCGAGCGCAGTTCGTCGAGCGGCTTGAGCGGGTCCCGGTCATAGCTTTGCACGAAAAGCTGCCCATGTCCGGCCTGCAGCGCAACCGCCAATTCGCCGCTCCCTCCAGCCGCCGCCGCGATCGCCGCCAGCGAGCTATAGCCGTGCAGCGGCTTTCTCCAGCCGATCGCCAGCCCGTGCGCCGCGGCGAGGCCGACCCGTACCCCCGTGAAGCTCCCTGGGCCGCAATCAACCAGGATCGAGGAGGGCCGGCGCCCCGCCAGCAGCTCCCGGATCATCGGCACCAGCCGCTCGGCATGGCCGCGGCCGACCAACTCGTATCGCTCGTCCACGAGCCGCGCGCCCTCGATCAGCGCGGCCGAACAGGCCGCGGTCGCGCAGTCGATTACAAGCTGCATATGTTGTGCACGGACTGCACCCTCAGGGCCGAATGGGCGGGAGGCGCATTCCCCGACCAGTCTGGTCTAGATCGCCTCGACCGTTTCGACCTCGGGCACATAATGCTTGAGCAGGCTCTCGATCCCTTGCTTGAGCGTCATCGTCGAGGAAGGGCAGCCCGAGCAGGCGCCTTGCAGCGCCAGGTATACCTTGCCCTGGCGAAAGCCGCGATAGACGATGTCGCCGCCGTCATTGGCGACCGCCGGCCGCACCCGCGTATCGATCAGTTCGCGGATCTGCGCGACGATCTCGGCATCCTGCGGGTCGTCCCCGAAATCCTCGCTGGCCGCGACGTCGATGCCGCTCGCGCTGCCCGGTGCGAACAGCGGCGCGCCGCTGGCGAAATGATCGAGCAGAATCCCGAGCACCTGCGGCTTGAGCTGCCGCCAGTCGGAGCCGGGCGACGCGGTCACCGAAATGAAGTCCCGCCCGAGGAACACGCCTTCCACATCCCCGGTCGAAAAGATCGCGTTCGCCAGCGGCGAGGCCTCGGCCTCCTCGGGAGTTGCGAAATCGCGGGTCCCGCTGGCCATCACCGTCTCGCCGGGCAAGAACTTGAGCGTCAGCGGATTGGGCGTGGTTTCGGTCTGGATCAGCATGCGCCGCATGTGGGCCGGGCGCGGCCGGCGATCAACCCGGAACTCCAGGCTAGACCAGCTGATAGTAATTCAGGGTCAGTCCCGAGATGCTGACGCTGGCCTCGCGCGTATCGAGGCCGCTCTGGGCGGCGATCGCCTGGGCGGCCTGGGTGAGCAGGATCTGGTTCTTCTCGGCCACGTCTTCGCCAAGCTTGCTGGCCAGGTTCACTTCGTCGCCGAACAGATCACGCTCATCGACGTTGAGGATGCGGCCCCAGCCGATGCCGATCGAGGCGTAAAGCCGCCTGTCTTCGGGCAGGACCAAATTGACGGTCTCGAGCCGCCCGATGATCTCGCGTGCGGCCTTGATGGCGCCCGTCGTCGTTTCCAGCAGGCAGAACAGGTTGTCGGCCTCCGCCTTGACCACGATCCCGTCATTCGCCTCGATCACAGGGCGTGCGATCCGCTTCATCTGATGGATCATCAGGAGAAAGGCAACGATGCCGCGCCGCTGCGTGGTCCGTGAAAAGCCGCTCATGTCGAGCGCCAGCACGGCGCGTGTTTCTCCGAACTCCTCCTCGATTTCGCGCGTTATCTCAGCCTCGGAGGCGGGCCGATCCAGCATTTCCTGCAAGAGCCGTTCGAGATTGGACTTGCTGTTCCGCTTCAACGGCGACTCGCTCACGAACGTCTCCTCAGCACTTCTCGTACTTCCAGTTGCGCTTCTTGCCCTCGGCGATCCATGTCACCGCTTGAGCGATTCTCCTGGCGCGAGTTTCGGGGCGCTTAGCGTCCAGCACCCATTCGAAATATTCGCGCCGGCAGCCTGGCGGGAAGCCTTCGAAGACCGCCGACGCTGCCGAATCTGCCGCCAGCGCATCCAGCAAGTCGGGCGGCGGATCGAGCGGCTCCTTGACATTCTTGTTGCGGACCGGCTTTGCGCCCGCGTCGGCGAGTGCCATCGCCTGCTTGATGAGCGCCTCCAGCTCTGGAGGCGGGGGCAGGTCGTCGAGCGATGTTAGCCGGCCGAACTGTCCCATCGCGTTCGCCTGGCCCGGCTTGCTCTCGACCAGCTCGGATCCACGCCACAGACCGAACGTCGCATGGGCCTTGAAGGCGGCCATGCCGGCCAGCTGTTTGCCCCTGTGCAGAAAGGCCGGCATGCTCCACTTGATGGCTTCGACGCATTCGGGGCAGGCGGCGTGCACCGCCTCGCGTAAATGGGTCAGTATCGGCCGGGCGAAGTCCGCCTGAGCCTCGATATAGGCGTCGACCCGTGCGTCCCTGGGCATGTCCGAATCTCCGCGCGGATCATCGGTCAGGGACGCTGCCGGCACAAGCCGACTCGTTCTGGCGCGAGTTCGATTCGGATTGGCGAAATGCCAGGAACCCGCGAGTCGCAAGGGCGCTGGCGCTCGATTCCTTTCACGGGATCCCCGCCATGCGCGCCGCCAAACTCAGCTCGAGCCTCATCTCCCGGATCGCCTATGACGAGGAGGCCGGGGCGCTCAGCATCTGGTTCAAGGAGACCGGCCGCTATGTCTATCATGGCGTGCCGCGGGCGATCTACGACGCGCTCAAGAGAGCGCCTTCGGCGGGCCGCTTCTTCAACGAATGCATCAAGCGCCGCTACCGCTGCAGCTTCGACCCCGATCGCCGGCGCTTCCGGCCGGCAGGCTGATCGAAGCCGCTGTTCCGCTGAACCGATTAAGACTTCAGCCGCTCGCGTATCCTTTCGGCACAGGGCCGTTTCGGGGGCGTGACAGCTTCCCCGAGCCGTGAAACACGCATGTCCAAGCACACAAGGACAGGCGACGAACCATGATCCAGGTCAGCAACAAGAGCTTCGCCCATGACCCGGCGGCGCGCGGCTACCATGCCGTCTACCGCGAGAACCAGATCAACCACTGCCCTGGCTGCGGGCGCACTCACTGGTATGTCGGTCGGACCCTGGCCGAATGCGGCTTCTGCTCGACGGCGCTTCCCCTGGCCGAAGCGACCTCACGTGGCGCGGGCATGCATAGCCGCAATTTCAAGCCGACCTTCCTCGACGCCGCCTGATATTCCAAGAGCCGGGCCGGACCCGGCCGCTTCTCCCTGAACTCGCCCGCCATCGACTGCCCCGATGGCGGGCTTTCTTTTGCCCGGTCGCCATCGCGAGAGGTGGTGTTCGACGCGATCAGCGTTCGCCCAGCTGCGGACGCCAGTTGCTCCTTTGGTTGGAACAGGGGGCCCTCACTGGCCGTTTCCAATCGGCCCAGCCCGAGGAGTTCAAACCCATGAAAGTATCTGAAATCATGACCTCAAATCCGGAGGTCGTCACCCCCGAGCAGCCCATCCAGGAGGCCGCCAAGCTGATGCTGAGCGCCGATGCGGGCGTCGTGCCGGTGCAGGAAGGCGATCGCCTGGTCGGCATGGTCACCGATCGCGATATCGCGGTCCGCATCATTGCCGAAGGCCGCGGGCCGGACACGCCGGTGCGCGATGCGATGAGCGAGAAGCCGCTCTTCTGCTTCGATGACGAGGATGTCGACGAAGTCGCCATTCAGATGAGCAACGCCCAGGTCCGCCGCTTTCCCGTGCTGAGCCGCGAGGGACAGAAGCTGGTCGGGATCGTCTCGCTCGGCGATCTCACCAAGCTCGACGACGAAGGCCAGTCCGCCGAAGCCGCGCTGGCCGGCGTGTCCCGGGAGGGCGGATCGCACAACCATAGCCAGGAAGGCTGATCTTTGCAGGGGAGCGCGGTCCGCGCTCCCCTCCTTTCAGTCCAGCTTGAAGATCGATTCGGCGCTTTCGACCTCTTCCTGGATGAAACGCAGCACCGCCTTGACCCGTGCAAGCCCGGCAAGGTCGTGGTGCACGATGAGCCAGAATGAGCGCGTGAAGCGCACCTCGTCCGGCAACACCCGCGCAAGGCCGCTCTCCGCCCCCACTGCGAACGCGGGCAGCACGCACAGCCCTGCGCCCGCCCGCGTCGCCTTGAGCTGGGTGACCAGGTTGCTGCTCTCGAACGCCGTCGAACCCTCCGGCGCGATCTCGTCGCGCACGTCCAGTTCGGGATAGCTCAGCAGATCGCCGACATAGCTGACCAGGCGATGCCGCTTCAGATCGGCGAGCGCGGTGATGACCTCGTGCCGCTCGAGGTACGAAGGCGCGGCGTAGAGCGCGAGATCATAGTCGATCAGCTTCACCGCCTGCAGCCGCCCGGAGGGTGGGCGGCCGACCGCGATCACGAGGTCGGCGTCGCGCTTGGAGAGGCTGAAGGCCGCCGAGGTGGCGACCAGCTGGATATTGAGCTGTGGATGGCGCTCGGTCAGCCGGCTGATCCGCGGCGCAAGGAAGTAGCTTGCGAAGCCCTCCGGCGAGCCGATCCGGACCGTGCCCGACACGCTGGTCGCGCTACCGCCCACGCTTTCGTGTGCGCCGAGCGCAAGCCGCTCCATCTCCTCCGCGATCGGCAGCAGCCGCTGGCCAGCCTCGGTCAGCGCGTAGCCTTGCGGGCTGCGGTCGAAGAGCTTCGCCTTGAGCCCATGCTCCAGCGCCCCGATCCGGCGGGAGAGTGTCATGTGATCGACCTGCAGCCGGGCCGCCGCGCCGGTTAGCCGGCCCGTTCGGGCGATCGCCAGAAAGGCACCCAGGCTGTTCCAGTCGAAGTCGGCCAAGGTATGTGAACTTTCGCGCTACGGTTGCGACACAATGGCGATGGATTTCCCATGTGCCTTATGAAAAAGGCTGCGCACCCCTTCAAGAGGAATAGCCATGACGTTCGTAGCCCCAGCGAGCGCGTTCGCCGACGCGGTTGAAATCGACTTCGCCTCCTTCATCGCCGCTCCGCGCGCTGTCGTCGCGGCCCATGCCGACGTTGCCGACCCGCAAGCCGGCTGGGCGACTCGCAACCCGGCCAAGGCTCTGGCGTTCTTGTTCGTGAGCCCGCGCGATTGCGGCGCGGTTGACGAGCTGATGGCGCTCTGAGAGCGCATTCGCGACTGGAACGGATCACACGTCTGCTCCGTTCGGCCTGAGCCTGTCGAAGGCCGCTCCTTCTTCTCCGACCCAGAAAGAGCAGGGGTGGGCTTCAACAAGCTCAGCCCGGACGGGTTGTGAGTGCACGAAGGAATCAAAACGATGACCGACACCCGCGTGTGGAAGCTGCCCGAAACGGCGCCGAGCCCGGTTGAGTTCGCGCAGGCGTGGTCGCGGGTCGTCACGAGCGCGGCCGACGTGTTGCGCGCCTCAGCGGACGCCGCCACCAAGCCCGCGACCGCGCTCCCCTTCGATCCGGCCTCTCCGATCCGGGCGTTTTCCGCGTTCGCGACCCACATGCTGACCAATCCGGCCCAGGCACTGCAGGTGCAGCAACAGGCCGCGGCCGACATGGTGAAGCTGTGGAGCTCCGCCGCCACCCGCGCGAGCGGCGGCACGCCCGAGCCCCTGATCGCGCCGGAACGCGGCGACCGACGCTTCAACGATCCGGCGTGGAGCGAGGAGCCGGTTTTCGATTACCTGAAGCAGGCCTATCTGCTCGCCACCAAGCGCATGGTCGAGATGGTCGAGAGTGCCGAAGGTCTGGACCCCGCCACCCGCACCCAGATGCTGTTCTACACCCAGCAGAGCCTGCACGCGCTCTCGCCCGCCAATTTCCCCTTGACCAATCCCGAAGCGATCCGCCGCGCAATCGACACGGGGTCGGTCAGCCTGATCTCCGGCCTCGCCAACCTGCTCGCCGACGCCGCCGCCCAGCCCGGTATCGTCCAGCGTCGGGCGTCGAAGGAATTCGAGCTCGGCGTCGACATCGCCGCGACGCCCGGCAGCGTCGTATACCAGAACGAGCTCATGCAGCTCATCCAGTACGCGCCAACGACGGACCAGGTGTATCGCCGGCCCGTTCTCTACGTGCCGCCGCTGGTGAACAAATATTACCTGCTCGATCTCCAGCCCAAGTCGAGCCTGATGCGCTGGCTGGTCGAGCAAGGCCATACCGTTTTCGTCGTCTCCTGGATCAATCCGGGTGCGAACCTCGCCGACATGGACATGGCCGATTACATCAAGCTCGGCCCCGTCGCCGCGCTCGATGCGATCGAGCAGGCGACAGGCGAGCGCGTGGTAGACCTGTTCGGCTTCTGCATGGGCGGCACCCTCGGGGCGATGGCGGCGGCATATCTCGCTGGGCGCGGCGAAGGCGAGCGCATCGCCTCCGTTACCACGATCGGGTCGCTGTTCGATTTTGCCGAACTCGGCCAATGGGCGACCTTCTCCGATCCCGAGCAGCTCAAGGCGATGGAGCGGCACCTGGAGCAGAAGGGCTTCATGGCTGCCCAGGACCTCCAGGCGCTGTTCAGCGCGGTGCGCGCCAACGATCTGATCTGGTCGTCGGTGGTGAGCCACTATCTGCTCGACCGCGAGGCGCCACCCTCCGACATCCTCTACTGGTTCGCCGACGGCGCCCACATCCCGCGCGCCTTCCTGCTCAGCTACGCGACCCAGCTCCTGCGCGACAACAAGCTGCGCGAGGCCGGCGGCGTGACCATCGATGGCGTCCCGCTCGACCTCGGCGCGTGTCGATCGCCGCTGATGGCGATCAGCCTCAAGGACGACCACGTTTCGGCGTGGGGCGCGACCTACGACAGCGCGCGGCTGTGGGGCGGGCCCAAGACATTCCTGCTCGGCGGCTCCGGCCACAATGCCGGCGTGATCAACCCGCCTTCCGCCAACAAGCACGGCTTCTGGACGAACTCGGACCTCCCCGACACGGCGGAAGACTGGTTCGAAGGCGCGACTCGCAACGAAGGCAGCTGGTGGCCACACTGGCAGGGCTGGCTCGGGAAGGACCAGGAGCAGGTGCCGGCCCGCGTGCCGGGCGATGGCGCGCTTGCCGCTCTCGAGCCGGCTCCGGGCAGCTACGTGCGCATGAAGGGCTAAGGCCCCAGCGGCCCGCCAAAAGCCTCCGCGACCTCGTTCAGCATGCGCTCCTCCTCGCCCGCATAGCGCGGCGAGAAGTGGAACGGCTCCAGCCTCCGCACCCCGGCCGCGCGCCCGATCTCGCCGCAGGCACGCGTGGTGAGATGCGCGCGGTGCCGGGCATGGTCCTCGTCTGCCGCAGCGAAGCAGGCTTCCAGGAAGAAAGTATCGCTGTCCGCGGCGAGCGCGGTGATCGCGGCGCGATTGGCGGGGCTATCCGCCACGTCGGTCACATAGGCGATCTTCTGCCCGCGCGTGACGCTGATCAGGTCGCGCAGGCCGCCAAGTTCGGTGCTCCCACCATCAGGAAGTTCGATTGGCGCCTCGTCCGGCGCTCCGTCGAGTATCATCTGCTTCAGTGCCTGCAGCCACTGCCCCGCCGCAAGTCCCCGCTCCTCCAGGCGGCTCTTCCACACGTTCACATGTACAGGCTCGGCCGCCGAATAGCCGAGGCAGGGCCCGTGATGCTCAAGCAGCGCCGCACGCACGACAAAGCCGGAGCCCTTCGCGACCACGCCGTCCTGGATCGGCGTCTCGGGCCCGTCCTCCCGCGCAAAGCCCGTCTTGAAGCGAAACCGGGCAGTGCGCCCGATCGACTCGCTCCCGACTTCCAGAACCTCGAACACCAGATCAGTGTCGTAGCGCTCGTACAGATCCCACTGATAGGCGAGCAGCTTGTGCTCCACGCGCTCGCGAAACCCGCTTGGCCCGACCATCCGCACCAGCTTCTCGCGCCCGACGCAGACCCGCAGCAGCGTATCGAAGCCTATAAAATGGTCCATATGCGTGTGCGTCACGAACACATGGTCCACCCGCAACAGATCGCGCGCGCTCAAGCCCGAGAGGTCGCCCATGTCGAACAGCAGGGCGTCGCGGCGATGCAGCATCTCGACGTAGAGCGCCGGATCGCCGAACCGGCCGTTGACCAGGTGAGGATGAAGGTTCGGGCGCACCAAGACGGTTATTGGAAGCAGCGCGCCGACGAAGCAATCCAGCGGCTCCCGCCTTGGTTCGTCGAGCGCGCGAGCCGTCCAGCCCGCCGTCACGTCCGCATTCAACGGATGATTGCCCCCGCAGCCACAGCTGTGTCATAGTGCCAACACACCGATGATGCGGTGGCGAAGGTGGATGGCGGACGCGATCATGCGAACATTTCCTGACTCCAGGTTGCTGAGCACGAGCGGTGCTTTCAATGGTGAGATGCTGGTTTCGCAGCTCCACGCCTCGCGGAAGAAACGGCGCTACGCTTACCTCGCCTGGCTCTGTCTCGGATCGCACTACCTCTACCTGAGGAGACCTGTGGTCCAGGCGCTCTTCTGGCTGACCCTCGGCGGACTCCTCGTTTGGTGGGTGGCTGACCTTTTCCGAATTCCCGCGCTGGTCGAGCGCCAGAACCACCGCACAAGCGGAGACCTGCTCGAAGCATGGCACCAAAGCATCCAAACGCGTTCGCATGGATCGGAAACGACGATGCCTTGGCCGATCCCGGCTCGGCCTTCATCGGAAAATGCACAAACACGGATGGTCGCCGAGATCGCTCAGCCGCAACACGGTGAGCCAGAGCACCCTTTGCCCAGGGACGGCAGCAGGAGAAGCTTGAAAGCCGGGGCCGGAACGGTGCTTGTCGCCGCGCTGGTCGTGACGCTCGCGATCTACGCCTTGACGCCTCCGCCCCTCCATTCGCGATTGCTCCTGGAGCCCTCATTCGTGACCCTGAGACAGGTCAATGTCAGGGCGTCGCCAAGCATAAGCAGCCCGATTCGAGCGGTCGCCCGCAAGAACGTAATCCTGAAGGGCCAGGTCGAGGAGATCGGTGGGACCCGCTGGCTGTGGGTCACCCGTGGATCGCACTCGGACGGCTATGTCGCCCTCCGCAATCTCGAAAAGCGATGACCGCGCGGGCTCCCTATGGGCTCCGATATGCGGGGTCGCTCCTGAGATAAGGTCGGCTTAAGCTGAGCGGCATGTCCGCTCCCGTCACCGTCGCAAAGGCCGCCCGCGCGGTGCTTCTGGCCGCCGATCCGCGCGACAAGATTCGCGCGGCACGCGCCGCGAACCGGGCCTGGCGTCGTGGCCGGCTCGCGTTCGCCTTCGACGCGCCGATGCCGGACCGGCCCGCCCGCCCCGAACGACCCGAGCTGCTCCCGGCCAATCGCATGCCCAGCCGCGGCCGCGCCGGCTCCGAGCGCGCCCGCATCGCCATGCTGCACGCACTGGCCCACATCGAACATGGCGCGATTGATCTCGCCTTCGACGCCGCCGGGCGGTTCGGCGCGGGATTTCCGCCGAGCTTTGTAGACGACTGGTTCGGGGTCGGCGCGGATGAGGCGATGCACTTCGCTCTGCTCGACCGGCGCCTGCGCGCGCTGGGTTCGGCTTATGGCGCGCTGCCGGCCCATGATGGACTGTGGGAAGCGGCTGCCGAGACGGCGGTCGACGCGCTGGCACGGCTGGCGATCGTGCCGATGGTGCTGGAGGCGCGCGGGCTGGACGTCACGCCTGCAACCGTCGCCCGGTTCGAAATGGCGGGCGACACTCGCTCCGCTGCGATCCTGAACCGCATCTTCAGCGACGAGATCAGACATGTCGGCGCCGGAACAAAATGGTTTACGAGAGCCGCAGAATCACAAGGTTTTTCGCCAGTGGAGCATTGGCGTCTGCTCGTCCGCCGGCACTTCAGGGGCGAGTTGAAGCCACCATTCAACGCTTCAGCGCGCGACCAAGCCGGTTTGTCCCGCGAATTCTACGAAGGGCTGGACGCGGCAAGGAAGGTTTAACAGTCTGCAACCACACGTCACGGGGTGGGCAGCTTCCTTGACGATTACAGCCGGGCCGGAAGGCCCATCAGGCGCTTCGGCGGCCAGTCTCATGGCAGTCGATCGTCAGGTCGATCGGGGATTGCGATGACTGGTATGCTTAATGGCTCCAATGGCCCAACCGCAGGAAAGTTCCGTAACCTGTTTAGCCCACGTCGCTTTTTCTTCGCAGCCTTGCTGTCCCTGTTCGCCGCTCCCGCGATTGCGGCCGAGGCTCCCCAGGGCGGTGTCGGCGGCCCGTTCGAAGCGGTCCAGCCGCTCCGCTCCGCTCCCAATTTCAAGCAGCTCTTCGCCAGCTGGAAGAGCCTGGAAAAGCCCGCCGCCGCGACGGTTGCGATCCCCTCGACCCAGCCGGTCAAGGGCACGGCGCTGACCTCCGGCTACGGCGTTCGCTCCGATCCGTTCCGCGGCCGCGCCGCGATGCATGCCGGCATCGATCTCGCCGCCCCGATCGGCACGCCGATCTACGCCACCGCCGATGCGACCGTCGGCCGGTCAGAATGGGCCGGCGGTTACGGCAACCTTATCGAGCTCGATCACGGCCGCGGCATCCAGACGCGGTACGGCCACCTCACCCGCTCCGCCGTCCGCGCCGGCCAGCAGGTCAAGCGCGGCCAGTTGATCGGCTTCATGGGCTCCACCGGCCGTTCGACCGGCAGCCACCTCCACTACGAAGTGCGGATCGATGGCAAGGCCGTGAACCCGATCCCCTTCATGGAAGCCAACGACCTCGTCCTCGCCATGCAGCGCCGCGCCCAGGCCGCGACCAGCCGCGTCGCAATGGGCGGCCCGGTCACCGCCGCCAAGTAAGTTTCACGGCTGGCCCTGACGTTTCGTCGGCCCGGGCTCGACCCGGGCCAAGGCTGTTCTTCACTCGCGCCAGCACCAAAGCCAGCCCGCGCCCGGATCGAGTCCGGGCCGACGCGTAAGCACGGCTTTGCGCGTGCCCTACTTGCCCCGCCGCTTCCGGTGCTTGTCGAGGTCCAGCACCATATTGGCCTCGCCCTCCGGCAAGAGACCCAGCCGCCGCGCGATATCCTGATAAGCCTCGGCCTCGCCGCCGAGATCGAGCCGGAAGCGGTCCTTGTCGAGCTTGTCGCCCGATTTCATGTCCCACAGCCGGCAGCCGTCCGGGCTGATCTCGTCGGCCAGGATGATGCGCGGATATTCGTTCTCCCACACCCGGCCGAACTCCAGCTTGAAGTCGATCAGCCGGATGCCGATGCCGGCGAACAGGCCGCACATAAAGTCGTTCACGCGCACCGCCATGTCGGCGATGTCGTTCATCTCCTCCTGGCTGGCCCAGCCGAAGCAGGCGATGTGCTCGTCGGCGATCATCGGATCGCCGAGCGCATCGTCCTTGTAATAATATTCGATGATCGTGCGGGGCAGCTGCGTGCCTTCCTCGATCCCGAGCCGCTTGGAGAGCGAACCGGCCGCGACGTTGCGCACCACCACTTCGATCGGCACGATCTCGACCTGCCGGATCAGCTGCTCGCGCATGTTGAGGCGGCGGATGAAATGATGCGGGATGCCGATCGTGCCGAGCAAGGTGAAGAGATGCTCGGAGATGCGGTTGTTGAGCACGCCCTTGCCGGAAATCGTCCCCTTCTTCTGGGCGTTGAAGGCGGTCGCGTCGTCCTTGAAATACTGAATCAGCGTGCCGGGTTCGGGACCCTCGTAGAGGATCTTGGCCTTGCCTTCGTAGATCTGGCGGCGGCGGGACATGGGCTTAGTCTCCGGCGAATAAACGACTGCGCCCCGCGAGCGGCATCGGTTGGAAGACGCGCGGGCGGGGCGGAGCGGGGGCTATAACGCAGGGTCGGGGGGTGCGCAATCAAGGTTGGCGGCGCTCAGGTCACCTTGCCCCGGACGGCGAAGCGCGGCTCGCGCCAGCTTCCCGTGTCGAGGATCGCCGCCATGCGCTCGACCGCGTCCAAGACATCCTCGAACCCGAGATAGAGCGGCGTCAGGCCGAAGCGGATCACGTCGGGCGAACGGAAGTCGCCGATCACGCCGTCTGCGATCAGCGCCTGGCACAGCTCGAAGGCATGGGGATGGCGGAATGAGATGTGGCTGCCGCGCCGGTCCGGTTCGCGGGGCGAGATGCACTCAAGCGCCGGGCAGCGCTCCTCCGCGAGCCGGGCGAACAGGTCGAACAAGGCGATCGATTTCGTCCAGACCGCATCCATGTCGACGCCGTCGAACGTCTCGATCCCGCTTTCCAGTGCGAGCAGGCTCAGCATGGGCGGCGTGCCGACCAGGAAGCGGCTGACGCCCGGCGCGGGCTCATAGTGATCGTGAAAGGCGAACGGCGCGGAATGACCCATCCAGCCGCGAAGCGCGGGGATGAGCTGCTCCTGCAGATGCTTGGCCACATACAGAAAGGCTGGGGCCCCCGGACCGCCGTTCAGATATTTGTAGCCGCAGCCGACTGCCAGTTCGGCCCCGTCGCGGTTGAGCTGGAGCGGCACCGCGCCGGCGCTGTGGCTGAGGTCCCAGACCACGCGCGCGCCGGCCTCGCCAGCGCGGGCGGTGAGCGCCGCCATGTCGAACCGGAAGCCCGCCTTGTAGTGGACATGGGTGAGCAGCAGCAGGTTCGTATCGGGCCCGATCGCCGCTTCCAGCTCGCCGCGTTCGACCACGCGAAGCTCCATGCCCATCAACTCGGCCGCGCCGCTCGCGACATGCAGGTCGGTGTGGAAATTGCCGGCTTCCGACAGGATCACCCGCCGCTCCGGGCTCGGTGCCGCCGCCGCGGTGAGCAGCTTGAAGATGTTCACAGAAACCGAGTCCGCGACAATCACCTCGCCCGGGCGCGCCCCGATCAGCGGCGCGATCTTCGCCCCGATCCGAGCCGGCGCCTCGATCCAGCCATGCTCGTTCCAGCTGCGGATCAGCGAGCGGCCCCACTCCTGCTCGACCACCTCGCGCTGGCGCGTGGCGGCGGCCTTGGGCAGCACGCCCAGCGAATTGCCGTCCAGGTAGATGACGCCCTCGGGCAGCACGAATCGCTCGCGGAAACCCCGCAACGGGTCTGCCGCATCAAGCGCGTGTGCCTCGTCGCGAGTCATCGATCCTCCCCGGGACGGGGAGACGGACCAGCCACAGGCTGGTGGAGGGGGAGGTGAATAAGCACTGCGGGTCTCGAGACCCCCTCCACCATGCTCTGCATGGTTCCCCTCCCCGTCCCGGGGAGGATCTCAGCGCCGCCCCAGCGCACGCTCGATCTCCTCCACCGTCGCGGCCCAGGCCGCCGTCTCCGGCGCGATCAACTCGACATGGCCGGTCCGGTCGATCATGCGCACTCGCACCTTGTCGCCCTTCGCCCGCATCGGCGCGGCATAGCCTTCGGCATAAGCGGTCGGAATGATCCGGTCCTGCATCCCGTTGATCAGCACCTGGTCCACCCCGAGTGGGCCAAGCCGCGGCACCGAGGTGTCTTCGAACCGGCCGCCGGTCAGCCGTGCGACCACCTCCGTTCCGCAGCCGCTCCCGGGCGGCCGCGCGGCCTCTTCGAGGTCCGGTAGTCCGCCAAGGCTCACCACGCTGTCGATGCGGATCGGGTCGGCTGTCCGCAACGGGCTTGCCGCCGGCAGCCGCGGCCGCGCCGCCAGCCATAAGGCCAGATGCCCGCCCGCCGAATGGCCGGTCGCCACCAGGGGCGTGATGTCGAGCTTGTAGGCAGCCGCGTGCGTCCGCAGCGCATCGGCCGCCGCCGCGGCGTCGAGGAAAGTGCCCGGATAACCGCCGCCCTCCCGGTCGACGCCGCGATAATCGATGTTCCACACCGCCATGCCGCGCCGACGCAGGTCGTCGGCGACCCAGTTCATGATGCGGCGATCGGCGATCTCCGTCTGCCAGCAGCCGCCATGCACCATCAAAACCGTCGGGTGCGGCCCCGGCCCGGCGGGAACCCACACGTCGACCCGCTGAAGCTGATGCTCGCCATAGGTGATCGACGCTGTCGGCTCCGGCCGCTGTCGTCCCAGCAGGTCCGGCCACTTCATCAACTCAGCCGTCGGCGCGCTCGACGACGCGGCGGACGGGGCAGGGGAAGGCGAGGGGCTGCTCATCGCGCAGCCGGCTAGCCACGCTGCCGGCGCGAGGGCAAGGGCGGAACGGAAGGACCTGGTCACCCCCGCTCCTCTAGCCGCCCGTCCCATCCCCGCAAGATGGCGTTCAATGCTCCTGCTTGGGCAGGTGACGCCACGGCGCGTCGAACTCGATCTCGTAGATGCGGCGCAGCACCTTGGCGATTCCGCCGATCACGCCGTCCACGAACTCGCTCCACCCCTCGTGATGCTCGACCCACAAGCGGCTATCCATCTCATCGCGCATTTCGATGATCCTTTCCATCCTGGAACCGCCGGCAATCCCGCCGGACAGGAGGGGAAATGAGCTTTCCGGAATCCTTTCGCCAACCAAAAGCTCGACACAGGTGATAAGGGCAGCTTATCATCTTGCCATGCGCCACATACCGCCGCTGCAAGCCGTCCGGGTGTTCGAGGCTGCCGCGCGGCACGAGAATTTCACGGCCGCCGCGGCCGAGCTCGGCATGACCCAGGCCGCGGTCAGTTACCAGATCCGGCTGCTTGAGGAGCGGCTCGGCATCCCGCTCTTCCTCCGCGCCAAGCGCCGGGTCACGCTCACGGATGCCGGCCGCAAGGCAGCCCCGCTGGTCGCAGGTGCGTTCGACGGGCTGTCCGACGCCTTCGCCGGAATAGTGGATGCCGACGAGGGCGTACTCAAGATCAGCACCACCCAGACCTTCGCGACCAACTGGATGGCGCCGCGCCTCGGCCTGTTCCAGATCGAGCGGCCGGAGCTTGCGGTGCGGCTCCATACCGCTTCTGCGCTCGTCGACTTCGCCCGCGACGATGTCGATGTCGCCATCCGCAGCGGATTGGGATCGTGGCCCGGGCTAAGGCGCCATTTTCTATTCCGCCTTCACGTGACGCCCATGTGCAGCCCGGAATTCCTGGAGCGCTACGATCTGCGCGCGCCAGAACAACTGCTCGGACTGCCGCGGCTCAGCCCCGAGGACGCCTGGTGGAAGCTCTGGTTTGCCGCGGCAGGACTCGCGCCTGGTGCGCGTGTGGAGCGGCCGGGCATCCGGCTCGACAGCCAGGCGGCGGAGGGCCATGCCGCGATGGCGGGGCATGGCGTGGGCATGCTGAGTCCGCTGATGTGGCAGCCCGAGCTCCTCGCCGGCCGCTTGGTCCGGCCGTTCGCGCTCCACGTCCACGAAGGCCCCAGCTACTGGCTTGTCTATCCCGAGCACCGCCGCGCGGCGCCGAAAATCCGCGCCTTTCGCGATTGGCTCCTGACCCAGGTCGCCGCCCAGTCCGCCACCGGCCCGGCCGATGCTTTCATCGAGCCGCCCTGACCGGTTGTTGCCCGGCGCGGACCTGTCAGGCTTCAGCCGGCCTGGTCGGCAGCAGCCAGGCGAAACGGGTGCGGAGCAGCGTGATCAGCCACCAGCCGCCAAAGGCCAGCCCCGCCCAGGGCAGGATGGTGATCAGCAGCACGATCAACGTCGAGACACCCGCCACGAAGTTCTCGCCGGCCCGCGCCAGCGCCGCCCGGATCGGCCCGCGCGTGTCGAAGCCGGGGATCAGCTCGCCCGAACCATAGTGGAACGCCATCGGGGTCGTCGCGACCGATTCCTGCTGTGCCGTTCGCCCGGCGCGGATGCCTCGCAGCTGTTCGCGCAAGCTCTGCGCATCCATCTGCAGCCGCGCCCGCTCATGTCCCGGCAGGCCGGCGCGCGCGAGCTGCTGCTCGAGCGTGCGGAGCTCCTCGGTCAGCTCCGCCTCGCCCCGGCTTGCCGCCTTGATCGCGGAGCCCGCGTCGGTGCCGGTAATCTCTGCATCGACCAGCATGCCTTCCGCGTTGTCGACAGCCTCGACACCGGTCTTCCCGAACGCCCGCGCGACCGTCGGATCGACCTTGAACGCAAGCATCGCCTCGATTTCGCGCTCGCCCACCACCCGGTACTTGGCGCCCGTGATCCGGCACCGCGCCAGCCCGAGCCGTTCGCACGCCTGGGCATGCTGCTCCTGGACGGCCGCGATCCGTGCGGACGGGAGCCGGAACGCATAACGATAATCGAACGCCACCCCCGGCGCGGCGGTTACCGACAGGCCGGGCGCCCCAGCTGCCGCGTCGCTGCTGGCGTCCATATTGACGTCGGCGCTGGCGTTCGAGTTGCTGTCGCGAGTGGAAGTTTCTTGGTCCGAAGGGACCCCGCCGCAACCGGCGAGCGTGGACAGGGCAAGCAAGGGAAGCAGTCTGCGCATTGGCGTCTCTCCATGTGAGCCGTATCTCTACCAGCCCAGTAGACAAACGCAATTACCTCACCTCGGTTCCAGCACCACAGCTGTTTCAGATTGGATCGCTCAGCAGTTCCACGCGGTCCTTCGTGAACCGCAGCCGCGCCGTCAGTAGCGCGCGAAAGGCGTTGTACCCGCCGGTGCCCGGAAAGAAGGCGTGGAAGAAGAGCTGCGGCTCGCCATCCAGCCCCGGCGCCACCGAAGCGTGGCCCGGCGCCCACCAGCTCTTGGTCGACTTGAGCAGAGGCTCGGGAAACTTCTCGTAGGGCCCGAGCGGATGGTCCGCGACGGCGACGCCGATCCCGTAATTGGGTGTGCAGAAGTCATTGCCGGCGTAGAACATCCAGTAGCGGCCCTGCTGCCTCGTCACCCACGGCCCCTCGATCAGATGCCCTTCCCAATCGAGATCGTTGGCGAGCACCACGGTCGGCTCGCCCTCGAACGTGGTTCCGTCCGGGCCGAGCCGCTGCCCTCGGACGGGCGTGCGCATGGCGTCGATGATGTGCCCGGCCTGGCCGCAATCCTCCAGCACGCGCCTCACGTTCGGCCACACGTCCAGCGCCGCCTCGATCAGCGGCTGCATCAGGAAGAAGCGCTCGATCGGCCGGCGCCCGTTCGCCCAGGGCTGTACGGCCGCGGCGAAGGCGGCGGTGCGGCGGTCCTCCTCGGTGTGGAACAGCTGCTCGATCAGCTCCGGATTTTCACGCAGGCAGCCGGCCAGCGGGCGCGGCCAGACGCCGTTCGTGTCCGCTTTCCAGAACAGGTAGCGCGTGCCGTCCTCGTCGATGAAGAAGTGGGAATCGATCACGCCGCCGCTCGCCTTGGGCGGGTTGGCCTCGCTCGCGCCTTCGGGCGGGCAAACCACCACGCCCGCGGTCAGGAGCGGTCGGCCGACATCGCGCCACGGCCCTTCCGGGCGCGGCGCCTTGGCAAGCCCTATGGCGAGCGCGTTGCTCTTCTCCCGGGCCGTGTAGGCCAGCCAATATTCATCGCCCACCTTTGCCATTTCCGGCGCCCAGAAATCGCCGACATGGCGGCCTGACGCTGTCCAGTCGGGCGCTTGGCTTGCGGGGAACACGAAGCTGACGACCTCCCAATTCTTGAGATCGTCCGAGCGCAGGATAGGGAAGGCGTCGGCGGCGTCGTTGGACGTCGAGACGAGGTAATAGCCTTCGTCAGTCTTGAGCACGGCCGGGTCGCCATGACCGGCGTGGATCCGCGGATCGAGATTGGTGGTGATCAGCGGCTGCCAGCCGGGATGGTCCTCGGCCAGCCCGCGCGGATTCTCGAAATTGTGCGAAATGCGCGTGCCGAAGTCGCGCGCCACTTCGCGGTAGAAGTGGGTATAATCCTCCTGTTCCCCTCCGGGCAGGTGATATTGGCGCGTCTGGCCGCTCCGCGTGACGGTAAAGCGGGTCCCTTCGCCGTCCGCGACGGCCTCGATCTGAAAAGCTTCGGTCATCTTCGTCGCCCTAGCCGCACTCCCGGTCGGAGTGGAAGCGGGTGATGCGCAGCTCCGCCGATTGGCGGGCCATCTTTGCCGCAACGCGGTGGTTCGGCCCCCGCCGCTCTGCTTGGGCGCGCTCGCACATTTCTAACTTGCAATCGGGTCCGGGGAATTTTTGGACATGAGGAAGCTTTTGCGCTGGACGGGTTATGGCATCGGCGGCCTCGCGGCATTGACGCTGCTCGCCGTTATGGGCGTGTTGAGTATGTCGCAATGGGTGCTGAGCCACGGTCACGCCGCCCAACCGGAGCAGCTGCAGCCGGCGAGCCCGGCTCAGTTGGCAGACGCGCCGCGCCAGGCCAAGATCCTGGGCTGCGTCAGCTGCCATGGCGAGAATCTCGGCGGCCGCGAATTCCTCGACGTGCCCAATGTGGTGCGCATCTACGCGCCCAACATCCCCGCCATCGCTGCGCGCTCAACCGACCAGCAGCTCGCGCTGGCGATCAGGCGGGGCGTCGGCCATGACGGCCGCAACCTGTTCGTGATGCCCTCGGCAAGTTATCAGCGGCTCAGTGACGGGGAGGTGGCGGCTCTGATCGCCTATATTCGCGGGTTGCCGCGCGGGTCCGGACTGACCGAAGGCTTCTCCGCCCGCCCCCTCGGCCGCGTCGCTATCGCCACGGGAAAGCTGCGCCCCCAGGTCGCCAAGCTGGCCGAATATCGCCTGCATGGGCCAGTCCCTGCCGGCGCGCAGCACAAGGCCGGCCAGAACCTGGCGGGCAAATATTGCGCCGACTGCCACGGCCCTTCGCTCGACGGGCTCACCATGGAAAGCGGCGACGTCAGCCCCGATCTGACGATTGCCGGCGCTTATGATTTCGATCAGTTCCGCACGCTGATGCGGACCGGCAAAGCCGCCGGCAACCGCGAAGTCGGCCTCATGTCCAAGGTCGCCCGCGACGATTTCAGCCACCTCAACGATGCCGAGCTCCGGTCCATTCACGGCTATCTCGAGGCGCGGGCGGAGAAGGCCGGGAGCTGAGCCCATCGGGCCGCGTCGGCGGAGGCGGCGCGGGCGGCGGCTCCACATTCGGGTTTGCACCGGGCGGAGGAACTTCCTCCCCGAACAAGGTCAGGCAACACTGCTCAGGCTCCCTCTCCGCCTCCGTCAGGTGCCAGTGCATCACCGAAAAGCTGACGAACAGGATCGCGACATACAGCGCGCCACGCAGCCGCTCCGTCCGGAAATGCTCCGGCCGCGTTTGGATCAGGCGCCACTGCGCGATCAGCACCGCGCCGATGACGGCGGCTCCCGCGATCAGCACCCAAGTCGAGTAGGACATCGTGGCTGAAACCCGCCAATCGCCAAAGCGGACGCACCTCACTCTACCGGTCGCGCTTGCAGCACTGGCGGGCGCCGCTTAACCATTCACTGGATGTCCGACCCGTTCGACCAGATTGCCGACGCGCCGTTCGACGAGGCGCTGTCGCAGCGCTATCTCGTCTACGCCCTGTCCACCATCACCGCGAGATCGCTTCCCGACGTTCGCGATGGGCTGAAGCCTGTCCATCGCCGCCTTCTATGGGCGATGCGGTTGCTCCGGCTCGATCCCGCCGCCGCCTACAAGAAGTGCGCGCGCGTGGTCGGCGACACGATCGGCAAATACCACCCGCACGGCGATCAGTCGGTCTACGACGCGATGGTTCGCTTGGCGCAAACCTTCTCGCTGCGCTACCCGCTCGTCGACGGGCAGGGGAATTTCGGCAATATCGACGGCGATAACGCCGCAGCCTACCGCTACACCGAAGCCCGGCTGACGCAGGTCGCGATCGACCTCATGGCCGGGCTCGACGACGGCACCGTCGATTACAAGCCGACTTACAATGGCGAGGAAGAGGAGCCGGAGGTCTTCCCAGGCCTCTTCCCCAACCTGCTCGCCAACGGCGCGAGCGGGATCGCGGTCGGCATGGCGACGTCGATCCCGCCGCACAATGTCGCCGAGCTGATCGATGCCGCGATCCACCTGATCGACGATCCCAGGGCGAGCGACGCCGCATTGATGGACTTCGTTGCCGGTCCGGATTTCCCGACCGGCGGCGTCATCGTCGACAATGCCGAATTGATCGCCGCAGCCTACCGCACCGGACGCGGCAGCTTTCGCGTCCGCGCCCGCTGGAGCCAGGAGGATCAGGGCCGCGGCACCTGGACCGCGATCGTCACCGAAATTCCGTATCAGGTGCCCAAGGGCAAGCTGATCGAGCAGATCGCCGCCCTCATCAACGACAAGAAACTGCCAATCCTCGCGGACGTCCGCGACGAATCGGACGAACTGATCCGCATCGTGATCGAGCCCCGCAGCCGCTCCGTCGATCCGGCCATGCTGATGGACAGCCTGTTCCGGCTGACGGACCTGGAAGTCCGCATCCCACTCAATCTCAACGTGCTCGACGCCAGCCGCACGCCGCGGGTGATGAGCCTGCACGACGCTCTGAGCGCCTGGTTGGCCCACCAGTTCGAGGTGATGGTCCGGCGCGCCAATTACCGAATTGGCAAGATCGAGGACCGGATCGAGCTGCTCGACGGCTACCTCATCGCCTATCTCAACCTCGACCGCGTGATCCAGATCATCCGCGAGGAGGACGAGCCTAAGGCGGTGATGATGGCCGAATTCGGCCTCACCGACCGGCAAACCGAGGCGATCCTCAACATGCGCCTGCGCTCCTTGCGCAAGCTCGAGGAAATGCAGATTCGCGGCGAGCGCGACACCTTGGCCAAGGAGCGGAGCGAACTCCAGAAGCTGATCGAATCGCCCGCCCGCCAGCGCACCAAGCTCAAGAAGGACTTGGCCGCGCTACGCGCCCGCTACGGCCCCGACACGCCGCTCGGGCGCCGCCGGACGACGATCGAGGAAGCCGGCCCGGCGCGCGACATTCCGCTGGAAGCGATGATCGAGCGCGAGCCGATCACCGTGATCATGTCCCAGCGCGGCTGGATCCGCGCGATGAAAGGCCATGTCGATCTCGGCAACCCCGAGACGATGAAGTTCAAGGAAGGGGACGGCCCACGCTTCTTCTTCCACGCCCAGACTACCGACAAGCTGCTGCTCGCAACCACCGGCGGCCGCTTCTACACACTCGGCGGAGACAAGTTGCCGGGCGGCCGCGGCTTCGGGGAGCCGGTGCGGTTGATGGTCGATCTGGAAGGCGACGGTGACATTCTGGCGCTGATGCCGGCCGTGTCGGGTGCGAAGCTGCTGCTGGTCACCTCCGACGGCCGCGGCTTCCTCACCTCGGCGCGCGGCGCGATCGCGGAAACGCGAAAAGGCAAACAGGTCGTGAACGTGAAAGAGGGCGCCCGGCTCAAGATCATCCGCCAGGTCGGGGAAGGCCATGATTACCTCGCCGCGATCGGCGACAATCGCAAGATGGTCGTCTTCCCGTTGACCGAGCTGCCCGACATGGCGCGCGGGCAGGGCGTCGGCATCCAGCGCTACCGCGATGGCGGCCTTGCCGACGCAGTCACCTTCCGCTTCGCCGACGGCCTGAGCTGGAGCATGGGCGGCGCCTCGGGACGCACTCGCACCGAAGCCGACCTCTCCGCCTGGCGCACCGCCCGTGGCGCCGCCGGCCGCATGCCCCCCAACGGCTTCCCGCGCGACAACAAGTTTTAACCCTCGCCCGCCTAGAAACACGTCATGAAGGCGCAACCGCTCAGGCCAGCCCAGTCCGAAGCTCCGAGCGAGGGGCAGGAGCTGCTCGACGGGCTTCCCATTCCCGCCGCCGAGCTCGGACGCGCACCGGGCGGGCCGGCTCTGATCCTGCGCGCCAATGACAGCTTCCGCAGCCTTTCTTCTTACGACGAGCGACTGCGCGGGCCCCTTGTCGCGGACGTGCCGCTGCTCGAGCGTGGCCAGATCAGGGACGCCCTTCGCGGCATGTTCGACGGCGGCGCCTCCGTTCACCAGTTCGAGATGTCGGATGGGGAAACGATCGGCAGGGGCGAATCTGTCGTCCGGCTCGCCCGCCTGACGGGCACGCCCGATTTCCCGGATCGCTGCTTGCTGACCCTGCTGGACAGAAGCGCACAGGCCGCGCCTGAGCGCAGCTTCCGGCCCGAGCAGGCCCGAGACCGCCTGACCGGGCTTCCCAATCGCCGCGCCTTCGAGGAGCGCGTCGGCGAAGTGCTCGGCCACCCGAATTTCGAAGACACGAGCCACGCCCTGCTGAGCGTCAGGCTTGTTGCCCCCGCAGAGCAGGCCCTCGCGGACGAACTCCTGATAGCTGCCGCCGGCCGCCTCCTCTCCGCACTGCGCGCGGGCGACCTGCTGGCCCGTTCCGGACAAGCCAGCTTCGCCATTCTGATGCGGCTCGAGCGCGGCCAGCCCGACGCGATGGAGCTCGCCGAACGGCTGGGCGTGGTGCTCGCCGCGCCGTTCCGGCTGTCCGTCTCCGAAGTCGCTGCCGCCAGCGCGGTCGAGTTCGCTCCTCTACGCGCGATCACCTAGCGCCCGCTCGACATGGGCGCGGGCGAGCGCCCGGACCGCATCCCGGTCGCCTTCGAACCCGCCCTCGATCCAGGCTCGTTCGACGGCTTGCATCGTACGCGCCACCGCCGGCCCGGGCTCGAGCCCCATTGCGATCAGCTCGCCTCCGCTTAACGGGAAGCGCGGCTTGCGCCAGGCGCGGACGGAGCTGACAATCGCCGGGTCTCCTCCTCCGAGCAGCAGGCGATCGACCGCTTCTTCGCTGCCGACCCGGTAAGCCAGACCAAGCGGCCGATCCACGTCGTTCCGCTGCCGTTCCGCCGCAGTGACCAGCCGCTTGGTAGCTTTGTTCGAAAGCCGGAGCCGCGCCGCGATCGAGGCGGCGAGTTCGCCGCCCGGCGGCAGCAAGGCGGCCAGTCGGCGCAGCGGTTCGGGCGAAACCTCGACGGTCGCCTCCCTCGCCACCAGCGCTTCGAGCCCCCCGACGCCCGCCTCGTCGATCTCGGGGAGGACTGGCCGCAGGATTCCACGCCCGACCATCAGCCGCACGGTAGGAGCGGGATCGGGCAAGGCGAGCAGCTTCAGAAGCTCGTCCGCGATCCGCTCGCGCGACAAGGCCATCAGGTCGTTCGCCCGCGCGGCGCATGCCTGGAGGCCGGCAAGGTCCGGCTCGCCCTGCCCGAGCCGCGCGTGAAAGCGAAAGAAGCGCAGGATCCGCAGATGGTCTTCTGCAATCCGCGTGAGCGGATCGCCGATGAAGCGCACCAGCCCCCGCTGGAGGTCGGCCAGCCCTCCGAAATGATCCTGCACCTCGCCGCTTTCAGGCACGGCATAGAGCGCGTTCATCGTGAAGTCCCGCCGCGCCGCGTCTTCCATCCAATCGTCGGTGAACGCCACCGTCGCTCGCCGCCCGTCGGTCGCGACGTCACGCCGCAGCGTCGTCACCTCCATCGGCGTCCCTGCCGAAACGGCTGTCACGGTGCCGTGGGCGATCCCGGTCGGAACCGCCTTGATCTTTGCCTTGGCCAGCCGCTCCAGCACCTCCCGGGGCTGAAGCCGGGTGGCCAGATCCACGTCGCTGACCTCGGCGCCCAGCAGCGTGTCTCGCACCGCACCGCCAACGAAGCGCGTCTCGGCCCCGCCCCCGAGGGCGTCGATCAGGGCGGCCATTCCGGGCCGGCGTCGCCAGGGCGCGTCCGGCAGTCTCACGGGGCGAGCTGGAGCCTCCGGCTGAGGTTGACAATCATCGCCGCGGTGGCGCCCCAGATGCGGTGTTCCTGCCACTGGATTTCGTAGTAGCTCCGCTCGGCGCCCCGCCATTCCACCGTGCGCACCTGCTGATGCCGTCCGTCCAGCATATAATGGAGTGGCACTTCGAAGATGGCGGCGACTTCCGACGGCTGCGGCGTCAACGGGATGTCGGGGGCCACGACGCCCACCACCGGTATCACCTCGTAGCCGGTGATCGTCTGGTAAGGATCCGCCGTGCCTACCAGTTCGACGCACGCCCGTGGCAGGCCGATCTCCTCCTCGGCCTCGCGCAGTGCGGCCTCGACAGGGCCGGCGTCGCCCTGGTCGATTCGGCCCCCCGGGAAAGATATCTGGCCGGGATGCCGGCGCACTTCGTTGGTGCGCAGGGTCAGTATCACCGTCGGCTCTAGTCGGTCGACAACAGGGACCAAAACGGCCGCCGGGATCACCGGCTGGTCCGGCTGGGCGAGCGGATCGAGTGGGTCGCCGGACAGAAGCACAGGGCTGCGCTTTGCGCCCAGCGCGAGCGCCTCGCGCAGCGTGTCGGCCAGGGTCACGCGGCCGGGCCGAGCGGGAAGAAGACGCCCCCGCTCCAAAGGCCAGGAGGATCGCCGCCTTCCGCCAGCGCCAGTTCCGCCAGCTCATAATAGACGCTCCGCACGATGCGTGCATCAAGGCCCGGGCGCACTTGCAGATAGGGATGAGGCCCGTTCCCCCGCGGCTCGGATCGGAGGGGGTGCTCCGGCCCCGCCATGACCAGCTCGCCGACGTTCAACCGAAAAGCGAGCGACCGATCCCGGCCCTGGCCTTCGCTTTTCATCTCGACCGCGACAAATGGCGCGTCCTCGACCTCGATGTCGAGCTTCTCGACCGGGGTGACCAGTACGAACCGGCCATCCGGCTCGCGCCGCAAGATGGTGGAGAACAATCGCACCATTGCCTCGCGCCCGATCGGGCTGCCTTCGTGAAACCAGGTGCCGTCCTCGGCGATGCGCATCCCGCTGCTGCCGCAGTGGCTCGGGTTCCACTTGTCGACAGGCGGCAGCCTGCGCTCCGCCGCGAGCCTTGCGATGTCGGCCAGCGTCAGGCCGGTCAGATCCTCAGGTGTGGTAGGCATCGGCATCCGAGCCAAGCTAGGTGATCGCGACACGGATCGCAAAGCTTGCCGCCTCGGCCGTGCCGACTTATCCGCCCGCCCATGCCGCCGGAGTTCGAAGGGCCACGCACAGCGATCGTGACTGGCGGCGCCAAGCGCATCGGGGCCGCCATCGCACGCGCGCTCAGCGCGGACGGCTGGCACGTGCTGATTCACTGCAATCGGTCGAGAGCGGAGGCGGAGGCGCTTGCGGCCGAACTCGGCCGGGCGGCCGTGGCCGTGGCCGATCTTGCAGAGCCGAGTGCTGCCGAGATCATCTTCAGATCGCTCGATGGGTTTCCCCCCGCACGGCTGCTGGTCAACAACGCGTCACAGTTCGTCTTTGACAGTGCCGAGCAGTTCACCGTCGCGGAGTGGGATTTGCACCAGGCGGTGAACCTGCGCGCGCCCGCGCTTCTGACACAGGCATTCGCAGCCTCAGCGGGCGAGGGGGGTGGCTTGGTCGTCAACCTGCTCGACGCCAAGTTGGCCCACCCGAACCCTGATTTCTTCACCTACACCGTCTCCAAAATGGGCTTGGCCGGCCTGACCGAACTGTCGGCCCGCGCCTATTCCGCCCGCGGCATCCGTGTGTGTGGCATTGCACCGTCGGTGACCCTCGTCTCCGGGCCGCAGAGCCGAGACAATTTCAACGAAGTGCACCGCTTGAACGCGCTCGGCCGCGGCGTGGAGGTGGACGAGATCGTCGCCGCGTTGCGCTTCCTCGTCGCAACCCCGACCATTACCGGCCAGGTCATCACGCTCGACGCCGGGCAGCGTTTCCTGGGCCTTGCTCGCGACGTTCAGTTTCTGGAGCCGAAATCATGAACCACTTTGCCCAACTTGACGGGCTTGTGCCCGATCGGCTGCGCCCTCGGACACGCAAGATCGTGCTCGACGATTATGTCCTGGAGGTGGATATCGGATTCCACGACTTCGAAGTGGGGCGACCCCAGCGTCTCATCCTGACGGTGGAAGTCTGGGTCGACGAGGCCTCCTTTCCGGAGGAGGACGATGCGTCACGGGCCTGGAACTACGATTTCCTCCGCACCGAAATCGCGGCCCTGGCAAGCGCCAAGCGCTACAATCTTCAGGAAACGCTGGTCCGCGCGATCTACGATCGGGTCGCAGCTCGGCTGGGCGTAACCGCACTTCGCGTTCGCAGTCGCAAGCCGGACATCTATCCGGATTGCGCGGGCGTAGGCGTCGATCTTGCCTCCTTCTAGCGCCTGATCCGGTTGCGCGGGCAGCCGCCGAGTTGATTGAGCACGAGCCCGTAATCGGCACGAATCGCTCCAGCGTCGTTCCGATCGGCGTCCGCCAAGCTTTGCGGCGGGAGAGTCCGCGGCAGTCCGCATGCGAGGCGGTACCAGAGCAAGCTGTTCCGTGCGGGAGCGGCGGCGCTTTCGTCGACAATCTCGCTCAGCGCGACCGCCCATCGCGGCGCTTGGCCCGGGCGGCGCACGATACTGAGCGATACCGGGCGGTTCTCGGCGGTCAGCAGGAAAATCTGCGTTTCACTTTCGCCGGGCAGCGAGCCTGGAACATGAAAAGCCTTGCCAATGCCGGTGATGCGGGGGGCTGCGCGTGCTCCCGCTGCTTCCCGCAATATCGCGCGCAGCCGCTCCGCGTCGGCGGGCACCGCGGCGATCTGCGCGTCCGGTGCGAGCAGCCTCAGTTCCCCGGGGCGACCCGGTACGCTTGCGGCGAAGATCAGCCGCTCTTCCTTCTTGCGCAGCTTGGGCGCTTTGCCGTCCGCGTCGTTGGGCAAATCCACAAGATAGCTCACGCGAGCCGCCATCTCGCCTGGCCCGCGGATCAAGGAGATCACGTCCGCCTGTACGTAGAAGCGGGTGCGACCGGCGGCCAGGCCCGGCGCCTCGGCAGGCTTGAGCCGCGCGGCGCTCGCAACACGGACATGTGCGACGACCTGCGCCGGCAGAGCCAGATCGGCCAGGTCGGCGTAGGTCGGGGCCGGCGCAAGCGCTGGCGTTTGTGATTCGGCAGAGCCGGTCGAAGCGACCAGAATAATGGCCGTCAGCAGCGATTTCACGCGAGAGATTTTCATTTTCCAACCCTGAGTGAACCCACATGAACAGGTAATTGAGCGTCGCTTAGCCCCGCGACTCACGTTGCGCAGCCATTTTCCACTCTGAATTAGCGGGATTCCGCAGGGGAGTTGCGCAGCCGAAACCGTAACGATAGAGAACCCAGCCCTGCGCAGTGTGATCTTAACACATTGCATGGACCCGTTACGGTTCGGCTGCGTTGTTCTCTCCGCCGCTACCGGCAGAACCTGGAAAGGGAGTGTGGCTGGTTAATGTCGTACGTTGATCAAAAGATGAGCAACGGACGCATTGCGGCGATCGTAATCGTCGCGTTGCTCCACGCGATCATCGGCTATGCCTTCATCACTGGTCTGGCTTACCAGGTGATCAAGAAGACGGCCGAGGATCTGAAGACATTCGACGTGGTCGAGGAGCCGCCGCCCCCGGAAGAGGAGCCGCCGCCCCCGCCGCCTGACGTTCAACAGGTGCAGCCGCCGCCCGTGGTGTCGCCGCCGCCGCTGGTGCGGACCAACGTGCCGCAGACGCCGGTCCAGACCGTCCGCGAAGCACCGCCTTTCGTGCCTACCTACACGGCACCACCGGCGCCGCCGGCTCCGCCCGCGCCACCGCCACCGCCACCGCCGCCGCCGCCGCCCCCGCCGCCCGTCAAATCGCAAGCGGCGAAGGCTAAAGCCAACCTCGCTTCCTATGTCTCCGATGACGATTATCCGCCGTCCGCGGTGCGCTCCGAAGAGCAGGGAACAACAGGCTTCCGACTTGAAATCGGGCCGGATGGACGGGTGGCCAACTGCACCGTGACATCGTCGAGCGGTTCATCGGCCCTCGACAGCGCCACATGCAGGATCATGAGGAGCCGGGCGAGATTCACTCCGGCACGTGATACCGCCGGCAACCCGGTCGGGGATCAGATGTCGAGCCGGATTCGCTGGGTTCTGCCTGAGCAATAAGCAACTACCGATCTGACTACATTGTCTGCACATTCGACTGAGAGGAACGTGATCAATGGCTACTCCCGCAGCAGGCGCCCACGGCGGCGAAAACCCGTATGGCCTGATGGCCGCACTCGAGCAGGGCGGCACCATCGCCTGGGCGACCTTCATCATCTTGGTGGTGATGTCCGCTGCCTCCTGGTACATTCTGTTCGTCAAGCTCTTTGAACAGCAGAAGATCATCAACCAGGGCAAGCGCGCCCGCACCACCTTCTGGCAGTCCGCCAATTTGCGGGAAGGTGCGGCCAAGCTGGAGAAGAACAGCGCCTATCGCCAGATCGTCGATGACGCGCTGATCGCGCAGGAGCAGCACAACAAGCTCACCGATCCGATCGACCAGCATGACTGGATGATGGGCTCGCTCGCGCGCAGCCAGGGCGCGATCGCATCCAGGCTCAGCAACGGCATGGCCCTGCTCGCCACCGTGGGTTCGACGGCGCCGTTCGTCGGCCTGTTCGGTACCGTGGTC
Source organism: Allosphingosinicella sp. (assembly GCF_036387615.1). Classification (GTDB taxonomy): domain Bacteria; phylum Pseudomonadota; class Alphaproteobacteria; order Sphingomonadales; family Sphingomonadaceae; genus Allosphingosinicella. Next base: position 20,764 of record NZ_DASVTH010000027.1, on the reverse strand, counting down.
GGCATTTACCGCGCGCTGATCAAGATCGGCTCGTCCGGCCAGGCTTCGATCGACGCGGTCGCCGGCCCGGTCGGCGAGGCGCTGATCATGACCGCCATCGGCCTGGTCGTCGCGGTTCCGGCCGTTATGGCCTACAACTGGCTGATGCGCCGCAACAAGTCGGTGCTCGAAGAACTCGCCCGCTTCACCAACGACGTCCATGGCTACATGATGTCGGGTGGCAGCGTGAAGCCGGCGACGGCCGCTCAGGCCCGTGCGGGTGCCGCTGCCGCTACTGGTGCCACGGCTGGCGGAACCGCTGGCGTTTCCACCGCCAAGGCTGGCACCACCAGCACTGGCAGTGCGACGGGTGCGACCACGGCAAGCGCCAACAAGATGTAATCGCGGCCGGACGGGTGTGTCCTGCGGGCGCACCCGTCCGGCAGCAAAGCCGATCAGTCAGGACAGGAACAGACCAAGATGGCAATGAGCGTTGGATCAGAGGGCGGCGAAGAAACCCCGATGTCCGAAATCAACACGACGCCGCTCGTGGACGTGATGCTCGTGATGCTGATCATCTTTCTCATCACCGTTCCCGTCGTGCTCCAGACGATTCCGGTGGAGCTTCCCAAGGTGAAGTTCGAGCCGACCACGACCAAGCCCGAGAACGTCAACCTCTCCGTTCGGGGCACTCAGGGCAGTTGCGAGGTCTACTGGGGACTGCAACGCATGAATTCGCAGGAGCTGCTCGACAAGGCGGTCGAGAAGCTCAAGGCGGAAGTCGAGAAGCAGGGCGGCCCGGCCAACGTCACCGAACTGCCGGAAGCTCATATTCGCGGCGACATCAACACCCATTATAGCTGCGTCGGCGGCGCAATCTTCACCATGCAGCGTGCCGGTTTCAGCCGGGTCGGCTTCATCTCGGAGCCAGCACCCGGCGGCGTCACCACCCGCATGTGATCTAGGAGCGATATCAAATGGCAATGTCAGTAGGCGGCGGCGGCGAAGACGAACCGATGATGGACGTCAATACGACGCCACTCATCGACGTCATGCTCGTGCTGCTCATCATGTTCATCATCACGATCCCGATCCAGACTCACGCGGTGAAGCTCGATTTGCCCGTCGACAGCCAGAACAATAACCCACCTCCGATCGATCCGGTTAAGAACAAGATCGTGATCGATCCGGCCGGAACGGTTCTGTGGAACGGCGCTCCCGTGAATGAGCTCCAGCTGCGCCAATATCTGGACCTCACGCAGCAGATGACGCCAATCCCCGAACTGCACCTCCAACCGGACCCCCGGGCCCGCTACGAAGTGGTCGATCAGGTGCTTGCAATCACCAAGAATGCCAGGGTCGAGGCCATGGGCTTCGTCGGCAACGAAGCTTACGCGAACTTCTGAAGTCAGGAGTTCAGGAGCTGAGGGGCGGCTCGGGCCGCCCCTTTTTCTTGGCTGCGCGACATCGCGACTGCGGGTCAGCTCTCTCCAGCGATCGCGTCGCTGTAGATGCAGGTCGCTTCCGGGCTGAAGCAGCAGAAGAGGATCCTGTCGAAGGCGGCCGGCTCCTTTTGCAGATATTCACCTACGGCCCTTGCCGCCACCTGGGCAGCGTCGCGTTGCGGGTACCCGTATATACCGGTCGATATCGCCGGAAAGGCGATGCTCCTCAGCCCGTGGGCCTGGGCGAGCGCGAGGCTGTTGCGGTAGCAGGCGGCAAGCTTGCCAGGTTCGCCGTCCTGGCCACCGCGCCAGACCGGGCCGACGGTATGGATGACATTTGGAGCCCGGAGCTGATAGCCCTTCGTGATCCGCGCCTCCCCCACCGGGCAACCCCCGAGCGTCCGGCACTCGGCCACAAGGGCTGGCCCGGCTGCACGATGGATAGCCCCGTCAACGCCGCCCCCGCCAAGCAGCGAAGAATTGGCCGCGTTCACGATCGCGTCCACCGCGAGCCTGGTGATGTCGGCCTGGATTGCTCGCCAATCAGTCATCGCCCGCGGCCGTTGCACCCCGGAGGAAATAGCGGATCCAGTCCGCCACGCGCGCCCGATCGTCCGGCTGGGCAAGGGTTGCCAGCGCTGCGTCTGGGTCGGGGAGGCGGTCGCGGCGGCTTTCGATCAGCGCCCGAGTGAAGTCCGGATCGAATTCGGGGTGGCACTGGAACGATAGCGCCTGATGATCGCGGTAAGCCAGCATCCCGAACGGGCTGAACGCATTGCCCGCGACGACCCGGCTGCCCGGCGGCAGGGCGACCACCTGATCCTGGTGCGAGACCGCGATCGAGAAAGCTGCGGCGTCTTCCATCCAAGGCTCAGGGTGGATCAGCTCGTAGCGGTGCAGGCCTGCGCCCCAGCCGCGGGTCGACTTCGTGACGCGGCCACCGAAGGCTTCGGCCATGACCTGATGGCCAAAGCAGATCCCGACCAACCTGGCCCGGCCACTGGCGGACCGGAGAAAGGCCTTGAGCGGCTCGATCCAGTCATGGTCCTCGTACACGCCGGCCGGCGATCCCGTGACCAGATAGCCCCGATGAGCTTCGATCTCGACCGGATACTCGCCTCGCCGCACGTCATAGGCGCGAACCGCGAAATCGGGTCCGAGCATCCGCTTGAACATGTCGCCATAGCGCCCGAACCGGACGGTCAGGTCCGGCGGCGGCTCACCCGTCTCCAAGATCCCGACGGACGTCACGACTGCTCAGGCCAGGCCGCGCTTCAGTTCGTCGAGCCAAGGTCCTGCCACGCCATCGGAAGGGGCGCGCCAGTCGCCTCGCGGGCTCAGCGAGCCGCCCATCGACACTTTGGGCGAATTGGGAAGTGCCGATCGCTTGAACTGGCTGGTCTGGAAGAAGCGGCGCAGAAACTCCTCCAGCCACTTGCGGATGGTCTCCAGGTCATATTCGCGCTTCAGTGCCTCGGGATAGTCGAACGGCCACAGCGCCCGATTCCGATCGTGCCATGCCTGCCAGGCAAGGTAAGCGACCTTTGACGGGGGTTGCCCGCTGCGAAGCGTGTGGAACAGGAAGAAGTCGTGCAGCTCGTATGGGCCGATCCGGTCTTCGGTGCTCTGCATGCCCGCTTCGTCTGCTGGAACCAGCTCGGGCGAGATCTTCGTCTCCAGGATCGCGGTGAGGATGCGGTCCGTTTCGGAATCGAACTGGCCCGACTTCACGCACCAGCGGACCAGATACTGGATCAGCGTCTTGGGCACTCCGGCATTGACGCCATAGTGGCTCATCTGGTCGCCGACGCCATAGGTGCACCAGCCGAGCGCCAGCTCGCTGAGGTCGCCCGTGCCGACGACAAAGCCGCCCCGCTGGTTCCCCAGGCGGAACAGATAGTCGGTCCTGAGCCCCGCCTGCACATTTTCAAAGGTGATGTCGTAGACCGGCTCACCCCTGCTGAACGGGTGACCCATGTCGCCGAGCATCTGGCGCGCCGCCGGCTTGATGTCGATCTCCTCGCCGACGATGCCAAGCGCCTTCATCAGCGCCCAGGCATTCGACTTGGTGCTCTCGCCGGTCGCGAAGCCGGGCATCGTGAAGCCGAGGATGGTCGAGCGCGGAATTTTGAGGAAGTCGCACGCCTTGGCCGCGACGATCAACGCGTGCGTCGAATCGAGGCCGCCCGACACGCCGATCAACAGATGCCTGCCGCTGGTGGCGGTGAAGCGCTTGGCAAGCCCCTGTACCTGGATGTTGAACGCCTCGTAGCAATCCTGGTCGAGCTGCTCGCGCCGGTTCGGCACATAGGGGAAGCGGCGGATCGGCCGCTCGAACCCGACATCCTTGCCGTGCGGTTGGTGGGCGAAATGGATGCGGCGGGCGCGTTTCTCGGGGTGTCCGGCGGCAATCGCGTTGTCGTTGAAGGTGCCCATTCGCATCCGCTCGAGCCGAAGGCGCTGGACGTCGATATCGGCGACCGCGAGTTCCGGATCCGGATCGAAGCGGCTCGACTCGGCGAGTTGCTCGCCGAACTCATAGATCGAACCCTGCCCGTCCCAGGCAAGGTCGGTCGTGCTCTCGCCCGGCCCGGAAGCGGCGTAGACGTAAGCCGAGCAGCAGCGCGAGCTTTGCGACGCACAGAGCAGCTTGCGCTCGTCCGCCTTGCCGATCGTGATGTTGGAGGCGGAGAGGTTGCACAGGATCAAGGCGCCCGCCAGCGCGCCGACCGTGGATGGCGGCTGCGGCGCCCAGTAATCCTCGCAGATTTCGACGTGGAAGATGAAGTCGTCCAGATCCTCTGCCGCGAAAATCAGGTCCGTGCCGAACGGCACGAGCTCGCCCGCAACGGCGATGTCCATCCCATTCAGCCCGACGCCCGGCGCGAACCAGCGCTTTTCGTAATATTCGCGGTAGTTGGGCAGGAAGCTCTTCGGCACGACCCCGAGGATGCGCCCGCGCGACAGCACCAGCCCGCAATTGTAGAGCCGACCATTGCGCCGCAGCGGCGCTCCGACGCAGAGAACGGGCGCAAGCCGCGCCGTCTCCTTTGCCAGCGTCGCGATGCCGTCTTCGACGGCGTCCAGGAACGCCTCCTGCAGGTGCAGGTCGTCGACAGCATAGGAGGAGATATTCAGCTCCGGGAAGACGACGAGATCGATGCCGCGCTCATCCGCCTGTTGAGCAAGGTCCAGCACAGCCTTCACATTCAGTGCAACGTCGCCGACCGAGGCGACCGGGGTCGCGGCGGCGACGCGGACGAAGCCGTGGCGGTGAATCGCCTCGAACGGCGCGTTTTTCGCCATCACAGCATGTCCGTCATCATCTCGATCGCGACTCGCATGCATGCGATGCGAGTCGCGCCGCGGCCGATCTCCCCGAAATGCTCCTCGCGGTGCGCGGTGACGCGGCCGGCCCGGGCGCAGCCGAAATGCACGAGACCGGGCTCGATCCCTTTGTCGGCAAAGCCGGTAACCGAAAGCGCGATATGCGCCCGCGAGCGTTGCAGCGCGCCTTCGGCCATCGCGATCGCCACCTCCTTGGAGACCGCATTCTTCTCTTCGATGAGATCTAGGGGCACGCCCAGCATCTCGTTCTTGGCTTCGTTCGTATAAGTGACGAAGCCGCGCTCGAAGGCGTGCGCCACACCGGGCAGGTCGGTCAGCAACGAGGCGAGCATGCCGCCCGTGCAGCTTTCCGCAGTGGCGAACATCAGATCGCGATCGCAGGCCTTGGCGAGCAGCCGCCGGGTCGCCGCTTCGGTTTCTTCGGGCAATAGCGGAGAAAGTGTTTCCGAGGCGATCAAGTGGCTGGCTCCGGCTGTTACACAGGCGGAACCGGTCCTTGCTCCAGATGTTCCCGAAGCACAATCACGGCCGACGGCAGAACAGGAGGCTCCAGATGCGGATGGACGACATCGAACGCGACAAGGCGATCTACGCCGGCATCGGCCTCGTTGCGGCGGCCGGCCTCGGCTTCCTGCTGGCACGTTATCTGATGGGAGGCGGGCAGCGCGGAGTTTCTGACGGGAACGCCATTGCCGAGCAGCGCCCGGCGGGCTTTGTCGGACATACCGGCAATGCCAGGCAGGCCGGCGCCGACGCGATGCGCGACCCGCCCAAGGAATGGACCAGGGTTGACGAAGCCAGCGACGAGAGCTTCCCGGCGAGCGATCCTCCTGCCGTCAAGCACGTCGACTGATCGCCGGTCAGCTCGCGGCCCTCGTCGCCGCACGGACGGCGTCGCGCTCCGGCCCCGACCTCAACATGGTTTCGCGCGCGAGCGTCAGCTCTCGGATGCCCTGGGCTGTTGCTGCGCCCCAGACCAGGTGGGCGGCGACCATCAGGAGATTGCGGCGCGCCGGGTGCTGCGTGGCCGGCTTCAGCACGCCAGCCATCGGAATCCAGCCCAGATAGCTTGCCAGCCATACCGACGCGCCGGCCAGGGCGCCGGCCCGCTTGCCGATGCGCGGATGGGCGAGGGCGATCAGCGCGCCGCAGCCGGCGCCATAAGCGAAGTGGGCGGCGATGGTGAGGTCCCTCGCCTGGCCGTCGCTCAGCTCCAGGTCGAGCATCTCCGCGCCGCTGTCGACGATCTCGCGGGGAGTGAGCGGATACTGGTCCTCGGGCGGAAGCCGGCGGTGCATGCGCGCCATCACCGAAGTCATCGCCAGCGTCGCCGCGAAGCCTGCAACGCCTCCAATCAGCATTCGGCTGCCAAGCCCCAGATCGTTCCTGCTCACCATCGCAGCTCCGGTCGAGTGATCATCAACCAGAAGATGAGTAGCACAGCGCCAAAGGCGGGGAAGCCGAACAGGAACCAGCGCCGAAACAGCCGATGATATTGCGGCGGCAGCGGCTCCCCGGAAGCGGCGGCGGCCTGCGCCAGATCACGGATGCGCAACTGCATCCAGACCACCGGCAGCCAGAACGCGCCGGTGAACAGATAGAGCGCGATCGAGGCGACGATCCAACCTTCGCCAAGCGAGTAGCCGACTTCGCGGGCCAGCAGCAGGCCGGTCACGGGCTGCAGCACCACTGCGCTGGCGGTGAAAAGATAATCGGCGACGACGACGATCCGAGCCGTCCCGGCGATCAAGGCAACGTCGCCGCTGCGATGTGCCATCAGCATGAAGAAGGCGATGCCCGCCCCCGTCCCGAGCAGAACGGTCGCGCCGATGACGTGCAGGAACTTCAGCACGTAATAAGCCGTCATCGCTCCTCCAGCACCGCCAGGCAGGCGAGGTTGAACACCAGGATCGGCCAGATCTTCATCATCGGGCCAAGCGGATCGCTCCACAGCACCGGGAGCAGGATGGTCCCGGCGACCACATAGAAGATGGACAGGCCGAGCGCCGCGAACAGGGCAGGACGCGCGGTGCGGCGAAACAGCATGGCCGTGGCAACGACAATGTCGGCGATGCCGCCAGCGACCACGCTCGGGCCGCTGAGCGGTCCCGCGCCGGCCTTCCGCATCAGCCACTCGGCATGGTCATAGCCGGCCGTCAGCGAGACGATGCCGGTCATCAGCCAGAACAGGGCGAAAACGCCGATCATCAGCGGCTTCAGCAGATACAGGTTTGAAAACCAGCGTTCCTGCACCGATGCCGGCTCGGCTGCGAGCGCGGTCCGAAGCGAACGCGGCGCCAGGCCCGTCACCTCCTTCCAGGCCGATGCATCGCCGGTGGCGCCGCGCGTGATCTCGACGCGCGCCGTGCTTCGGATCGGCGGTCGCCAGCCGAACTTGGCGAGGAGATCGCCGAGCCGATACGCCAGCCGCATCGCGAACCCAGGCAGCGAGACGAGCCGAGCGGGCGGGCGGCCGAGCCAGGCGCGATAGGCGGCGACCACCTCGTCGAAGCTCATCCGCTCCGGACCGGCCAATTCCAGAACGAGGCGGGAGGGCGCGCCTGGGCGGAGCAGGCGCGCGACGGTCTCCACGACATCGTCCAGCAGCACGATGTCGAGTTGCCCGGCATCGGGGGTTCGCGGCAGGATCGGCAGCGCCGCCAGGCCGCGCAGAAGGCCGCTGCCGCCATAAGCCGGGCGCCCGACTACGACGGAGGGACGAAGGACGATCCAGTCGAAATTTCGCCGCATCAGCGCCTGATCGCCCTCGAGCTTCGACCGGGAGAACGCGGTCAGCCCGCCTCGGTCCACTCCCATTGCCGAGAAATGGATCACGCGCCGGATGCCGGCGCGCTCGCATGCCTCCCACAAGGCCGCCGGACCGTCCATGTGCGCGGCGGCGGTCGAGTCCCGCGCATTGTCCTGAAGAACGCCTGCGCAGTTTATCACGGCATCGATGCCGGCCAGGTGCGGCGCCCACACTTCGGGCGAGGTGGCCCGGCGCAGATCCAGCTCGATCCGGCGCGCAACCGCCAGGCGCCGAGCCCCGGGCCCGCAATCCCGAGTGACGGCGACGACTTCGTGGCCGTCCACCGTGAGCCGCGCGGCCATGCTGGAGCCAATCAGGCCTGTGGCGCCAAGCAGCAGGATTTGCACGCCGCCCTCCTTCCGGATGGAGAACCACGCGAGCCGCAAGTCGTTCCAGAACCGGAAGGATCACGCGCCATGCGGCGCTGCGGGGCTGATCCCCTGGTCGGCGGGCGCGAATGCCGGAAGCTCTTCGGCTCGACTGGATCTACAGATCGACGCCCGTCGCGATCGCCTCGAGCTTGCGCAAGCGCTCCTTCAGATCGGCCATCTCGATGCGCACGGCCGGCGTGGCCTCCGGCGTCGGGTGAAGTTGCGACCGGTTTTGGGCGAGCTCGAAACGGCGAAGGTCGAGCCAGCCTTGCCATGCCTTGAGCCCGACGAGGCTCAGCATGAGGCTGACGAGGAGGGCGGCCGCGGCCCAGATGAAAGCAACCATCATTTGCAAGCAGCTCCTGTTCGATCCGGTCCGGTCCGGCGGCGAATGAACAGGACACGCCTCCAGGCGGCACTCTTGTACGCCCAGCACAGTCTCGATCATCCCAAGCGCCTGATGCCGCCGGTGTTTCTCCTGTTCCCACCTCATTCTGCCAACGGGCCGTCCGGATCGACGAACGGCCGACTCGCGTATCATTCGTACCGGAGCGCCAGGATCGGGTTGGCGCGAGCGACCTTGAGCGCGTGGCCGGCAATGGTGCCGATCGCGATCGCGAGCGCCAGCAAGCCGGCAAGAAGGAAGGGCGTCGGCCCGAGGTCGATGCGGGCGTCGAAACCGTTCAGCCAGTCGCGCATCACCCACCAGGCGACCGGCCAGGCGATCAGATTGGCGATGATGACGGGCTTGGAGAATTGCCAGGCAAGCAGCCGGACGATGTCGCGGCTGCGCGCGCCCAGCACCTTGCGGATGCCGATCTCCTTGGTGCGGCGCTCAGCGGTAAACGCGGCCAGCCCGAACAAACCCAGGCAGGCGACGATGATCGCCAGGATAGCGAAGCCGGCGAAGGTCTTGGCCCGGGCATCCTCGGCCTCGTAGAGTTCGAGCATGATGTCGTCGCTGAACGTGGCGTTGAACGGCACTTCCTGAGTGATGCCCTTCCACATGCGCTCCACCCCGGCGCGAACCGCCGAAGGGTCCCCGCGGAAGCGAACCACCATGTGCGTGTGGCCGCTGCGCTGGTTCTGGAACATGATCGGATCGAGCGGCTGGCGAATGTCGCGAAAGCGCGCATCCTTGACCACGCCGATCACCGTCACCGGCACCAGGCCCTGTTTGATGTCGACAAGCGCCGCCCGGAAGCTCTTGCCGACGATCTCGGCCGGGTTGTTGAAGCCGAGCCGTCGCGCGGCGAGTTCGTTCACGACGATATTGCCTCCGCGCTCCACCAGCGCCTTTTCCGCCGCTGGCTGTGGCGGGTAAGGCAGCGTCATGTCGTCCAGCGGACGGCTCTCATCGAACCAGCGTCCCGCCGCCAAGGTCAGCCCCATCGCATCGAAGAAGCCGGTATCGACCCCGTAGATGCCGATGTTGATCGGGTCCGCCCGGCCGGGAAGCGCGACGCCGGTGTTGCTGTTGTTGTCGGTCGCGACGCCGATGGTGGTGCGCCCGACGGCTTCGACGCCCGGCACGCGCTTGGTCTGCTGGGCGATCGTCTCGCCCTTGTCGATCAGCTGGTATCGGCTCAACTCCTCGACCTGGAGGATGTGATCGCGCTTGTAGCCCGGATCGACGCTGCGGGCGTAAACGGTCTGGGCGTAGACCACGGCCGTGCAGATGATGAGGCCGATCGAGACGGCGAACTGGCCGATGACGAGCGCGCTGCGCAGACGCCCGGTGCCCGCCGTTTCTGCCGAGGACTTGTTGGCCTTGAGCACGGAAGCCGGCTGGAAGCGCGACAGGAAGAAGGCGGGATAGAGCCCGCCGAGCACGCCCACCGCAAGGATCAGCACCAGCACAGAGCCGATGATGCCGCCCGATCCGAAATAACTCACCCTCAGGTCGGCGTCGAGGAACGCGGCGAAGGACGGCAGCAGCAGCTCCACCATCGCAAGCGCGATCAGCATCGAGACGAGGGAGATCAGCAGCGACTCTCCGATGAACTGGACGATGAGCTGGCGTCGGTTGGCGCCGAGCACCTTGCGCAGCGCGACTTCCCGGGCGCGCTGGCTGGCGCGAGCCGTTGCGAGATTGGTGAAGTTCACCACGGCCATTCCCAGGATCAGAACGGCGATGATCGCGAAGGTGATGATCGTGCGCCGGTCGTTGCCCGGGGACATGGCGCCGTCCTGCGCCTCCCCCAGGTGAATGTCGCTGACGTTGACAAGGTGCCAGTCCTGCTCGTCACCCTGGTTGAACTTGCCTTCACCGACCACTTCGTCGGGGATGTTACGCTTCTCCCAAGCCGGCAGCGCCGCCTCGATCATCTTGGCGTCGGCGCCGGGTTTCAGCTTCGCCCACACCCAGCCATTCTGGCAGCCCCAGCAGTCCAGCGCTTGAGGCGTGTCCGCGTTGAACTGGCCGTAATCGATCCGGGCGATCGTCGAGATTTGCAGGTGCGAGTTCTTGGGGACATCCTTGAGGATGCCGGTGATGCGGAAATCGCGGGTGATGCCGCGGCTGATCACGCTGTGGGTGCGGCCGATGACATTCTCGGTGCCGTAGAGCCGGCGCGCTTCCTTCTGGGTCAGCACCACGGAGTTGATCTGGGCAAGCGCGTTGCGATCGCCATCGGCCATCGGCAGCGGGAGGACCGACAGGAAGTCGCCGTCCGCATAGATGAAGTCTTCGATCGCCTGCGCCTGGCCGTCCTTGATGAAGACTGGCTCCGTTCCGAAGGCGTAGACGGCGCGCTCGACTTGCGGGAAATCCTTTTTGAGCCGCTCGCCCGCGAGCCAGGGCGTCATCTGCAGCTTGTTCTCCTCGCCCGTCTCCTTGGACTTGTACCAACTCTGGAACTGGTAGATGCGCTCGCGCTCGGGGAGCCACTGGTCGTAGCTCATCTCGTGACGGACGAAGAGCAGGATCATCAGGCATGCCGCCATTCCGATGGCGAGACCCAGGATGTTGATGAAGGCGTAGGTCTTGTTCTTGGCCAGCGCCCGGATGCCGACAGTCAGGTAATTGCGCCACATGGCCGCTCTCCTATTCGTATCGCAAGGCGTGGATCGGATTGGTCCGGGCGACTCGAATCGCGTGCCCGGCGACGGTGCCGGTCGCGACCGTCAGCGCCAGCAGACCGGCGAGGACGAACGGTCCCGGGGTCAAGGCGATGCGCGCGTCGAAGGTGTTGAGCCAATCGCGCATCACCCACCAGGCGATCGGCCAGGCAATAAGGTTCGCCAGCACCACCGGTTTGGAGAACTGCCAGGCAAGCAGCCGCACGATGTCGCGAACGGTCGCGCCGAACACCTTTCGGATGCCGATCTCCTTTGTGCGCCGCTCCGTGGCGAATGCAGCAAGGCTGTAGAGGCCCAGACAGGCGATCACGATCGCGAGTGCAGAGAAGCCGGCGAACAGCAGGGTGCGCGCGCGGTCCGCCGCGTAGAGCTCGCGCACGATGTCATCGGCGAAGCGCGCCTCGAACGGCAACTCGGGCTCGAAGCGGCGCCAGACCTCCTCAAGCGCCGCCATGACGTCGCCCGGCCGCGCCGAGGCGTAGCGGACCAGCACGACATGGGTGCGCGTGGGATCATAGGTGTAGACGAGCGGCTCGATCGTATCGCGGGCGCTGCGGAAACGCGTGTCCTCCACCACGCCCACGATCCGCGCAGGGACCGTCGCCAGGCCATCGAAGGCGATCTCGACCGCTTGGCCGACCGCGGCGCGCGGAGCACGGAAGCCGAACTTGGCGGCGGCGCTCCGATTGACGACCACGTTGACCCCGCGTGCGGCGAGCTCTGGGGGCTTCAAGCCCTCCGTCCGGTCCGTGGCAACGCGATCGCCAAGCAGGCGACCGGCGAGCAGGTCGATCCGCATGGTCCTCAGGAAATCGGCGTCGATGCCGTACAGGCCCATCGACTCATATTGGTCCGCGCCCGGCCTGCGCATCAGATTCAGCGGCTTGTCTGTCGCGCCAAGCGCGAGGCCGGTGCGCCCAGATTCCGTGACGCCCGGGATTGCGAGCATGGCCCGGCGCGCAGCCTCGTACTCCGCGCCTTGGGTGAAGCGCCAAGCATTGTCGATCTGGACCAGGCCGTCACGGGCGTAGCCGGGATCGACGCGCTCGACGAAGCGGGTCTGCGACCAGACGATTGCTGTGCTGGCGATCAGGCCGATCGCGATCGCGAACTGGACGACGACCAGCACCGCGCGCAGCCGGCCGGCACCCGGCGCCCCCGCCGAGGACTGGTTGGCGCGCAGCACCCGTGCGGGCTTGAAGCGGCTGAGATGAAGGGCCGGGTACAGGCCACCGGCAACCGCGGTGAATGCGAGCAGCGCCAGCGCGGGCGCCAGCATGCCTCGCTCGCCGAAATAGGCGAGCGGCAGGTCCGCGCCCAGGATCGCGCCCATCCATGGCGTGGCGAGTTCGACGATGGCGAGCCCTATCAGCGTCGCCGCGGCCGCGATCAGCGCGCTCTCCGCGAAGAACTGAACGACCAGCTTGCCGCGCGAGGCCCCGAGCAGCTTGCGGACGGCGACCTCGCGCGCCCGCAGCGTCGCGCGCGCGGTGGTCAGGTTGACGAAGTTCATGACCGCCATGGCGAGGATAAGCGCCGCGATGATTCCGAATGTGGCGAGCGAACGCGTGTCGCCGCCCGGCGCGATCGCCCGCTCCTGGGCCTCGCCGAGGTGAACGTCGGTCAGCGGCACCAGCCGGAAGTCGAACACGTCCGCCATGGATACCGTGACGCCGTTGATCATCTCCGGCGCGACGACCCTTTTCTCCCAGGCGGGAAGCGCCGCGTTGATCGCCGCCGCATCGGCGCCGGTACGCAGCTTGGCGTAATGATGCTGGTCGAAAGCGCCCCAGCCGCGCATCTCGGGCGGCGTCTGCTTGGGGTCGCGCAGGTAGACGATGCCGACCCGCAGGCTGCTGTCGCGCGGCAGGTCGCGCAACACCCCAGTGATCCGGTAGTCGCGTTTGCCCTCGCCCGCGCCGAGGCTCAGCGTCTTGCCGAGCACATCGGCGCGGCCGAACAGCCGCATCGCGTCGCTTTCCGTCACCACGATCGAGTTCAAGTCGGGCAGCGCCTCAGCCGCCGAGCCTTGCGCGAAGGGCAGCGCGAAAACGTCGAAGAAGGCGCTATCGACCGTGGTGGCGTCAAGGAACATCGGCCGGCCGCCATGGTCTGTGACCGTCTTCCCCGCAGCGACGGAGGTCGCCGCCTCGATCTGCGGGAAGTCGCCAAGCCGCTCGTAAAGCGCGTACGAGCTCGCCTGAAGCCGCACCACCGGCTGGCCTGGCGGACGGATCGTCGTCTGGACCTGATAAACGCGTTCGTGATCCGGCAGCCAGGAATCGTAGTTCCGCTCGTAGCGGATATAGCCGAGGATCAGCAGGCAAGCCGCCAGCCCGAGTGCAAGCCCGCCGATGTTGATGGCGGAATAGATGCGGTGCCGGGCCAGCAGCCGAACCGCGAGCAGGAGATTGTTCCGCCACATCGCCTTCGTCCCCTATTCGTATCGCAAGGCGTGGATCGGATTGGTCCGGGCGACCTTGATGGCGTGGCCGGCGATGGTGCCGATCGCGATCACGAGCGCGAGCAGGCCGGCGAAGACGAAGGGTCCGGGCGTCAGCGCGATGCGGGCGTCGAACTGGTTCAGCCATTCGCGCATCACCCACCACGCGACCGGCCAGGCGATCAGGTTGGCGAGCACCACCGGCTTGGAGAACTGCCAGGCGAGCAGCGCGACGATGTCGCGCACAGTGGCCCCGAACACCTTGCGGATTCCGATCTCCTTGGTGCGGCGCTCGGCCGTGAACGCCGCCAGCCCGAACAAGCCAAGACAGGCGATGACGATCGCGAGCAGCGCAAAGCCGCCGAAGGTCTTCGCGCGGGCCGCCTCGGTCAGGTAAAGCTCGGCGAGCTGATCGTCGGCATATTGCCCGTCATAGGGAACCTCGGCCGCGAGCCGCTTCCACACGCGGCCGATATTCTGGCGAACCGCCTCGGGGTCGGCCGAATCGTAGCGGACGATCAGTTGGCGGTAGATGCCGCGGTCATGGAAGATCATCGGCTCGACCGGCTCACGGATCGAACGGAAGCGCGAATCCTGGACGACGCCGACGATGGTGATCGGAAGCAGTCCGACATCTTCGGAGAACTGGTTGACCTTGAGCTGCTTGCCGATCGCGGCGGCGGCGCTGGGAAAGCCCATCTGCTTGGCGGCAAGCTCGTTGACGACGACGTTGAGGCCGCGCTGGGCGAGTGCGCGCTGGGCGGGCTCAACCGCTTCCTCCGGCTCGTATGGGGTCCAGCCATTGTCGTTGGCGAAGCTGCGCGACAGCTTGCGCCCGGCGAGCAGCTGGATGCCCATCGTATCGAAGAAATTGGGATGCACGCTATACCAGCCGATCGTCATCGGCTTGATCCGGCCGGGCACTTGCACATTGGTGTTCATGGTCGTGCCGCTGGCGACGAAAATCGTGGAAGCCGTGGCGCTTTTCACGCCGTCCAGCTTCTCGACCTCACGCAGCAGCGTTTCGGTGACGGGGATCATCGCGGCGCGGTTCAGGTTGCCGACCTGGATCAGCCCCTCGCGGCGATAGCCCGGATCGTTGGTCCGAGCGAACTCGGTCTGGGCATAAACGATGGCGGTGCAGATGATCAGTCCGATCGACACCGCGAATTGGGCGACCACGAGGCCGCTGCGAAGCCGTCCGCTGCCATGTGGCTCGGCGGCCGACTGGTTGGCCCGCAGCACGGCGCCCGGCTGGTATCGCGAGAGGTAAAAGGCAGGATAGATCCCGCCGGCAAGGCCAACCGCGAGCACCAGCCCCACAACCGGCAGCAGCACTCCGCCTTTGCCGATATAGTTGAGCGTGAGATCGGCATTGAGGAAAGCTGAGAGCGCCGGCAACTTCAGTTCGGCCATCGCCAGCGCGAGTAGCATCGCGATTGCGGTCAGCAGCATCGACTCGCCGAGGAACTGGACGACAAGCTGCTTGCGCCTAGCGCCGAGCACCTTGCGAAGCGCCACTTCGCGGGCGCGCTGGCTGGCCCGCGCGGTGGCGAGGTTCACGAAGTTCACGCAGGCGATGCCGAGGATCAGCAGCGCCACGACGACGAAGGTGACGATGGTGCGTCGGTCGTTGCCCGGGCGCTCCACTTCGCCTTCGGCCTCGCTGAGATGCACGTCGCGGACGTTGACCAGGTTCCAGTCGAACGAATCGCCTTCGCTCACCTTGGCGCCGCCGACATCCACCGGCGGGATGTTGCGCTTCTCCCAGGCGGGAAGCTGGCGGTTGATCTCCTCCGCGTCGGCGCCAGGCTTGAGTTTCAGATAAACCAAGCCGTTGACGCAGCCCCAGCCGCACTCCTCCTTCTGCTGCTCCGTGATGCGGCCCACCATTTCGAGCTGGAGATGACTGTTCCTCGGAATATCCTCGAACACGCCGGTCACACGCAGCTCGTAGCGCTCGCCTCTGCGGATGCCGGTCACCGTGCGGCCGACCACATCGACACCGCCCAACAGCCTGACCGCTTCGCTCCGGCTGAGGACCAGGCTGTCCGTGTTCCTGAGCGCTGTGCCGGGGTCGCCATGGAGGAAGGGCAGCTGCAAGATATCGAAGAAGTTCTGCTCGGTGAACATCATGTCGGCGTAGGTCGGCTCGCCGCCTCTCAGCAGGACCACCTCGTCGCCGTCCGCCCGGGCGATCGATTCGATTTGGGGAAAGTCCTTGGCGAGCGTGTCCGTGATGACGCCATGCGTGCCCTGCTGGATGCTGCGCTCGCCGGTTTCCGGATCGGTGTAGATGCTTTGCACCTGATAGACGTGCTCGGCGTCGGGCAGCCAGCGGTCGTAGCTCGTCTCATAACGAACGTAGAGGAGGATGAGGAGGCAGGCGGCAAGGCCGATGGCGAGGCCGAAGATGTTGATGAAGGCGTAGGTCCGGTTCCTGGTCAGCGCCCTCAAGCCTGTCACCACGTAATTGCGCCACATCCCCGTTCCTCCTCGTTCGGCCTCTTTCGTTCCTCGGCTATTCGTACCTCAGTGCGTTGATCGGGTTGGACCTCGCCACCTTGAGGGCATGGCCCGCAATGGTGCCGATCGCGATGGCGAGGGCGATCAGGCCCGCCAGCAGGAAGGGCGTCGGCCCGAGGTCGATCCGCGTGTCGAACGAGTTCAGCCAATCGCGCATCACCCACCAGGCGATCGGCCAGGCGATCAGGTTGGCGATGATGACGGGCTTGGAGAACTGCCAGGCGAGCAGCCGGACGATGTCCTGGCTGCGTGCCCCCAGCACCTTGCGGATGCCGATCTCCTTGGTGCGCCGCTCAGCGGTGAAGGCGGCGAGGCCGAACAGGCCGAGGCAGGCGACGATCACGGCCAGGATCGCGAAGCCGGCGAAGGTCTGCGCGCGCGCATCCTCGGCTTCGTAGAGCTCACCGACGATCTCGTCGGAGAACTGCGCCTCGAACGGCACTTCCGGCGCGATCCGCTTCCACACCCCTTCGACGTCGCGACGGACCCGGGCCGGATCGTTGGACTGGTAGCGGATCAGCATCCAGTTGCGTCCGATCCGGCCCAGCTGGAAGATGATCGGATCGATCGTCTCGCGGATCGAGCGGAACCGGCTGTCCTGGACGACCCCGATCACGGTGGCGTTCGCGACGCCGCCATATTCCGGATTGGCGAGCATCTTGAACGACTTTCCGATTGCCTGCTGCGGGCTGCCGAGCCCGAGCCGGCGAACCGCCAGTTCATTCAGCACCACATTGTAGCCCCGCGCGATCAGCGCCTGCTCGGCAGCCTTGTCCTCCGGGAACGGAGTGGTGCTGTCGTCCATCGGCCGGCTTTCGTCGAACAGGCGGCCAGCGACGAGCTTGATGCCCATCGTTTCGAAGAAGCCGCTGTCGACGCCGTAATTGCCGATGTTGACCGGCTCATTCCGACCGGGCAGCTGCACGCCGGTATTCTGGTTGTTGCGGGTCGCGATGCCGATGTCGGTGCGGCCCACAGCGGTGACGCCGTCGACCCCCTTCAGCTCGCGGATGAGTGTTTCGGTCACCGGAAACAGCTCACGGCGGCCGACATTCTCCAGCTGCAGCAGGCCGTCACGCTGGTAGCCCGGATCGGCGGTGCGGGCGTGGACGGTCTGCGCGTAGACCACGGCCGTGCAGATGATGAGGCCGATCGAGACCGCGAATTGCGCGACCACCAGCACGTTGCGGAGCGAACCCGAGCCCTGCGCCTCGGCGGAAGACTTGTTGGCCTTGAGCACCCTGGCCGGCTGGAAGCGTGACAGGTAGAGCGCCGGATACAGCCCGCCGGCCGCGCCCACCAGGACCACCAGTCCGATGATCGGCAGGAACAAGCCGCCTTCGCCGAAGTAGCGCATCTGAAGCTCGGCATCGAGAAAACGGGAGAAGCTCGGCAGGGCGAGTTCCACGAAGGCGAGCGCGAGCAGCATGGCGAATCCGGCGACAAGTACGGACTCGCCGAGGAACTGGGTGACGAGCTGCTTGCGGTTGGCGCCGAGCACCTTGCGCAGCGCCACTTCGCGGGCGCGCTGGCTCGCGCGGGCGGTGGCGAGATTGGTGAAGTTCACGCAGGCCATCGCCAGGATCAAGGCCGCGATCACGCCGAAGGTGATGATCGAGCGCCGGTCGTTGCCGGGCGTCATCGCCGCGTCCTGCGCCTCGCCCAGGTGAACGTCGGCGATGTTCACGAGCTTGAATTCGGCGAAGTCGCCTTGGTTCGTCTTTTGGCCGCCGAACACCTGGTCAGGGATGTTGCGCTTCTCGAACGCTTCCATTTGGGCGTTGATTGCGTCGGCGTTAGCGCCCGGCCGGAGCTTCAGGTACACCCACCCCGACTGCCAGCCCCATTGCTCCATGAATTCGGGCGTGTCGGCCCAATAAGTCTTCGGATCGTAGCGAGCGAGCATGGTCGCCGCGAAATGCGAGTTCTTGGGCAGGTCCTTGAGGACGCCCGTTATCCGATAGTCGACCTGCTGGCCGCGTCCGGACAGGGTCAGTGTCTGCCCGACCGGATCTTCGTTGCCGAAATATTTGCGCGCCTCGGTCTCGGTCAGGACGAGCGTGCCGGCCTGGCTGAGCGCCGTCTTGGGATCGCCTTTCAGCAGTGGGAATTGCAGGATGTCGAGCAGGTTGCCGTCGACGAACCTGAAATCTTTAGTCGCATAAGCCTGACCGCCCTTGAGCACCACCGGGCCCGCCGAGAGCGCGTGGACGGCATTCTCGACCTGCGGGAAATCCTTCGCCAGCAGATCCTTGGAGACATAGGGGGCCATCTGGATTTTCTGCACCTCCCCCGCATCGGGATCGGTGAAGTAGGACTGGAACTGATACGCCTGGGACGCGCCGGGCAGTTCCTTGTCATAGCTCAACTCATAGCGGACGAAGAGCAGGATCATCAGGCATGCGGCAAGGCCGAGGGCGAGGCCGAGGATGTTGATGAAGGCATAGGTCTTGTTCTTGGTCAGCGCCCTGACACCGACGGTGAAGTAGTTGCGCCACATTGGACGTTCCCTCCCGCTATTTGGCTTGCACCGCCGCGGGCGCGGAGCGCCGGGCGACGATCTTGATTTCGGCTATGCCCCCGTCGGGGAGCAGGCGATCCACGTCGATGGCCGTCCAGGCCGGCGGCGGCGAACCGAGCATCCGCTTCTGCACGGAGGCCATGTCGTCGATCTGCGCGGTGATGTCGGTGTGGAAGCTGGTGACGTCGACCACGTCGGCAAGGCTGGAGCCCGCCCGCTTCAGGATCGCGTCGGCCTGACGGTAGATGCGCTCAAAGGCCGGCGCGAAACCCTGCTCGCCGGGAGCCTGCCCGGCGACCATGCCCGACAGGTAGATCGTGTCGCCCGCGATCACCGCGCTGGCGTAGCCATATTTCTCCTGGTCCGCCCGCGCCTGCGGATTGGCCGACATAAGCACGGTCTGCTCGCTACGCGCCTGGGCGTCGGCCGCGGCTGGAAGTGCCAAGCTCAGCAACGCCAGGCCGGTGCTCAGGCGACGCAATGGGGGCGAACAGTTGGTCACGCCGCCCGCCGGCGCTCTTGCAGGATGCGGCCGTCGAGCATGTTGACGACGCGGCCGGCATAATCGGCATGGCCCGGCGAGTGGGTGACCATGACAATGGTCGAGCCTTCGCGATTGAGGGCTTGGAGCATCTTCATGACCTCTTCGCCGTGCACGGTATCGAGATTGCCGGTCGGCTCGTCGGCCAGGATCAGCTTTGGACTGCCGACCAGCGCTCGGGCGACCGCGACGCGCTGCTGCTGGCCGCCGGAGAGCTGGCTGGGCCGGTGCTTGGCGCGGTGGCCGATCCCGACCTTGTCCATCACCTCGTCGGCGCGGCGGCGCCGATCGGACGAGGAGACGTTGTGGTAAAGCAGCGCCAGTTCAACATTTTCGCGCACCGAGAGCTCGTCGACCAGATTGAAGCTCTGGAAGATGAACCCGATATTCGCCTTACGGACTTCGGCCAATTTGCCTTCCGGAAGACCGGCGACCTCCTGGCCGTTGAACACGTAAGAGCCGCTGGACGGGCTATCGAGCATGCCGATCACGTTCAGTAGGGTCGATTTTCCGCAGCCGGACGGCCCCATGATCGCGACGAACTCGCCGTCTCCGATCTCGAGATCGATGCCGTCAAGTGCGGTCGTCTCGATCGTGTCGGTGCGATAAACGCGGGCCAAGTCTCGCATTGTCAGCATCGGCGTTGCTCCCTTCTATTTCGAGGCGAGGTCCAGCCGATCCTTGTCGGCGAAACCGGTATAGGGTGAGGTGAGGACCTTCTCGCCGGGCTCCAGCCCTTCGAGGATTTCGATGAAATCGGCGTTGCGGCGGCCGAGCCGAACCTGGCGCTTGATCGCTTCGGTTCCGTCAGGCGTCACCACGAACACCCAGGAGCCGCCGGTCTCGTTGTAAAAGGCGCCGTTCGGGATCAGCAGGGCGGGCGCGGGATCGCCGAGCGTCAGCTTGGTCTGCAATGTCTGGCCGCGCTGTAGCTCGGGCGGCTCGGCGCCGATGAACTGGAGGTCGACTTCGAACGTGCCGTTGCGGACCTGCGGATAGATTTTGGCGACCTTCAGGCGGTAGCTCTTGCCGCCCCATTCGGCGGTGGCGATTTGCCCGGGCTCGACCCGACCGAGGTAGAATTCGTCCACCTGCGCGACCAGCTTGTTGCGCCCGGCGCTGTCGATCTGGCCGAGCCGCTCGCCGCGATTCATCGACTGGCCGACCTGGATCGAGAAAGCCGTGAGCTGGCCGGTCACCGGCGCGCGCAGGTTCAGCGCATCGAGGCTGGCCCGCGCAATGCCCAGGCTGGCGTTCAGGGCCGCTGTCGACGCGCGAAGCTGGGCGAGTTGGGAGGATTGAAGCTTTTCGTCGGTTGCCTGGGTCTGGCGCACAACCTGCGCGCGGCGCACCGCCGACTGCGCTTCGTCCTGGCTGTCCCGGAACACCTTGCCGGGCACGAACCCCTTTTCCGAAAGCGGGCGCTGCATCTCGAACTGCCGTCGCGCCTTGCTGGCCGCGAGTTCCGCCTCGATCCGCGAGCGCTCATTCTGGAGCCGGTTCTGCGAGAGGGCGAGCTCCTGGCTGCGCATCGAGTTGATCTGCTGCGTCACTTCCGTCTGTCTGGCGAGGAGGTTGAGCTGCAGATCCGAGTTGGAAAGAACGGCAAGCAGCTGGCCCTGACTGACCATCGCGCCGTCCTCGACCAGAACCTTCTCGACCCGGCCGCCCTCGACGGCGTCCAGGAATACGGTGACGAG
>NZ_DASVTH010000026.1:0-27761 GCF_036387615.1 Allosphingosinicella sp. | reverse complement strand
TTGCCGCGGTGATTGCCGTCTTCATCACCCTGATCGGCGCCTTCGCCTATCCGCAGCTCTCGCTTTCGCAATATCCCGAGATCGCTCCGCCGACGATCACGATCAACACAGCCTATCCGGGCGCCTCGGCCGAAACGATGGCCGAGACGGTGGCGGCGCCGATCGAGCAGGAGG
The DNA here is from genome assembly GCF_036387615.1 of Allosphingosinicella sp. GTDB lineage: Bacteria > Pseudomonadota > Alphaproteobacteria > Sphingomonadales > Sphingomonadaceae > Allosphingosinicella. The sequence continues at coordinate 27,587 of NZ_DASVTH010000026.1, read as the reverse complement.
TGAACGGCGTCGAGGGCATGCTCTACATGTCCTCCTCGTCCACCAACGGCGCGGCGGGGATCACCGTCACGTTCGAGGCCGGCACCAACCTCGATGCCGCGCAGGTGCTGGTCCAGAACCGGGTCGCGCTCGCCGAGCCGCGCCTTCCCGAGCAGGTGCGCCAGATCGGAGTGACGGTGAACAAGGCGTCGAGCGGCTTCCTGATGATCGTCGCTCTGACCTCGACCGATCCGAACCTCGACGTCGACTATATCGGCAATTTCGCCAATACGAACCTTCGCGACCGGCTGCTCCGCCTGGAGGGCGTCGGCGGGGTGCAGGTGTTCGGCGGCGGCAATTACGCGATGCGGATCTGGATCGATCCGGACCGCGCGGCGGCACGCAACCTTACCGCGGGCGAGATCGTCACCGCGCTTCGGACCCAAAACGTTCAGGTCGCGGGCGGCGCCCTGGGCGAGCCGCCTTACGCCAACGGCAACCCCGCCTTCCAGCTTCCGATCGAGGTTCAGGGGCGCCTGAACGACCCGGCCCAGTTCGCCGACGTGGTCATCAAGACCGACTCATCGGGCGCGATCACCCGAGTCCGGGACATCGGCCGGGTCGAGCTCGGAAGCCAGGAATATGGTATCCGCGGCTCCTTCACCGGCAAGCGCGGAGTCGCCCTGGCGATCATCCAGCAGCCGGGCTCCAACGCGCTCGACGCGGCCGAGCTGGTGCTCGACGAGGTCAAGGAAGCCTCGAGGACCTTCCCGCCGGGGGTCCAATATTCCATTCCCTACAACCCCACCGAATATGTCGCCGCATCCGTGGAAGGGGTCCAGGAAACGCTGCTCGAGGCGATCGTCCTCGTGGTGCTCGTCGTCCTCATCTTCCTGCAGACCTGGCGCGCGGCGATCATCCCGATCCTCGCCATTCCGGTCGCCCTGATCGGCACCTTCGCAATCCAGCTCGTGCTCGGCTTCTCGATCAACTCTCTTTCGCTGTTCGCCCTCGTCCTGGCCGTTGGCATCGTCGTCGACGACGCCATCGTCGTGGTCGAGGCGGTGGAGAAGCATATCCGCAACGGCCTTACCCCGCGCGAGGCGGCCCACCGGACCATGCGCGAGGTATCCGGCGCACTGATCGCCATCGGCCTGGTGCTGACCGCGGTGTTCATCCCGACCGCCTTCGTCTCGGGCATCCCGGGCATCTTCTACCGGCAATTCGCGGTGACGATCGCCGCGGCGTCGGTCATTTCGCTGATCGTTTCGCTGACCTTGTCGCCGGCGATGGCGGCCCTGCTCCTCAAGCCGCATCGGGAGCATCAATCGGCGGGGAGCCGCTTCACCCGGCCGCTGCGCTGGGCGGGCGCCAGGTTCAACGCCGGTTTCGACTGGCTGTCGGACCGCTACGGGCGCTTCACCGCCCGCGTGGTCAGGAAGTCGGCGGTGATGCTCGCCATCTACGCCGGCCTGCTCGCGCTGACCGGAGTGACTCTCACCTCCACGCCGACCGGCTTCATCCCCGAGCAGGATCAGGGCGTCCTCATCGGAGTCGTCCAGCTGCCGCCGGGCTCCTCGCTCGAGCGGACCAGCGAAGTGCTGGACCGCGCCTACCAGATCGCGCGCAAGACCCACGGAGTCGTCGACGCGGCGACTTTCGCCGGTCTCGACGGAGCGAGCTTCTCGCAATCGTCCAACGCCGGCACGATGTTCATGAAGCTGAGCGACTGGGCGGACCGGGACGGAAACGCGCTGTCCGCAGACGAGCTGTCCAAGACGCTGACCATGGCGATGGGCGGGGCCATCGAGGAAGCCAATGTCTTCGTCATCGCCCCGCCCGCGGTCCCCGGCCTCGGCACCGGCAACGGCTTCACGATGATGATCCAGGACCGCACCGGCGCCGGTTACCAGGCGCTGGAAGGCGCGACCTTCGCGATGATGGGCGCGGCCGCCCAGAAGCAGGAAGTGGCCCAGGTCTTCTCGCTGTTCAATACCGGCTCCCCGCGGATCCAGGCGGATGTCGACAGGGACAGAGCGCAGCTTTTGGGAGTGCAGCCGGCGCAGGTCTACGAGGCGCTCGGCACCTATCTCGGATCGACCTACGTCAACGATTTCAACCTGCTCGGCCGGACCTTCCGGGTCACCGCCCAGGCCGAGCCGACGGCGCGCGACGACCTCTCCGACATCGGACGGCTGCAGGTGCGGTCGGCGACCGGCGCGATGGTGCCCCTGTCCTCGGTGGCGACGCTGCGCAACGACAGCGGGCCTTCGCGGGTGGTGCGCTACAATCTGTTTCCGGCGGTGGAGCTTCAGGGCCAGGCGGCGCCGGGAGTCTCTTCCGGCGACGCGCTGCGGGTCATGGGCGAGCTTGCCGGCCAGGCGCTTCCGCCGGGCATGAGCTACGAGTGGACCGGGCTTGCCTATCAGGAGCAGGCGGCGGGCAGCAGCTCGGCCCTCATCTTCCTGCTGGCCGTGGTCTTCGTCTTCCTGGTGCTCGCCGCCCAGTACGAGGCCCTGACGCTGCCGCTGGCGGTGATCCTGATCGTGCCGATGTGCATCCTCGCGGCGCTCGCCGGCGTGCTCCTGAGGGGGATGGACAACAACATCCTCACTCAGGTCGGCCTCGTCGTGCTGGTCGCGCTGGCGGCGAAGAACGCCATCCTGATCGTCGAGTTCGCCAAGCAGGCCGAGGAGGAGCAGGGCATGGACCGCTTCGACGCCGCGGTCGGCGCCTCGAGCTCGCGGCTGAGGCCGATCCTGATGACGAGCTTCGCCTTCATATTCGGAGTCATCCCGCTCGCCATCGCGGTCGGTCCGGGGGCGGAGATGCGGCAGGCGCTGGGCACGGCGGTGAGCTTCGGAATGCTCGGAGTGACGATCTTCGGCCTCATCTTCACCCCCGTCTTCTACGTCGTCGCCCGCGGGCTCGGCCGCTTCCTGCCCAAGCGGCCGGAGAAGGAGACGATCTACCCCACCTCCTACGGCGGCCCCGCGCGCGATCCGCTGCTCGAAGACGGAGCCGCATCATGATCCGCAAGCTTCTGCCGCCGGCGCTCGGAGCCGTCGCGCTCGCCGCCTGCACCACCGTCGGGCCCGATTACCGGGCGCCCGCGCCCGCCGCTCCTGCACAGGTGGGATTCGTCGGCGCCTCGTCCCCCGCCTTCACCGGCGACGAGCCTCCGGGCCGCTGGTGGAGCCTGCTCCGCGATCCGGTGCTCGACCGCCTCGTGGAGCAGGCGCTCGCGGCCAATAGCGATTTGCGGGTGGCGGCGGCGAACCTCGCCCAGGCGCGGGCGGTGCTTCGCGAAACGCGGGCCGGCCGGCTTCCGACGACGAACCTTTCGGGCGGCGCGACCTATGCCGACGAGCCCGGCCCCGGGGGGGCGGATTCGATCTTCGACGCCGGCCTCGACGTCGGCTACCAGCTCGATCTGTTCGGCCGGATCCGCCGGGCCACTGAAGCGGGCAGGGCCGATGTCGAAGCGGTCCAGGCCGCCTTCGACGTGACCCGGATCTCGGTCGCGGCGGAAACGGCCAGAGCCTATTCCGACGCCTGTAATTTCGGGCGCCAGCTGCAGGTCGCTCGCGACAGCGTCCAAATCCAGGAGCGGACGTTCGACCTCACGCGGCGGCTGGTCGCCGGCGGCAGGGGAACGGCGCTCGACACCGCCCAGGCCGGCTCGCTGCTCGAACAGACCCGGGCGCAGCTGCCGACGCTGGAGGGCGAGCGCCGGGCGGCATTGTACCGGCTGTCCGTGCTGACCGGGCGCCCTCCCGCGGAGTTTCCCCCGGCGGCGGCGGCGTGCAGCGCTCCGCCGGCGCTTTCGCAGCCGATCCCGGTCGGAAGCGGAGCCTCGCTCCTCGCCCGGCGGCCGGACATCCGGCGGGCGGAGCGCGAGCTCGCCGCGGCGACCGCGCGCATCGGGGTGGCGACGGCCGAGCTCTATCCCGACATCAGGCTCGGCCTCTCGGCGGGTTCGACCGCCGATTCCCTTGGCGGGCTCGCTTCCGGTTCGGGTCTCCGCTTCGGGCTCGGACCGCTGATCAGCTGGACCTTCCCGAACCGGGCGGTGGCACGAAGCCGGATCGCGCAGGCCGAAGCCGCCGCCCGGGCGGCGCTGGCGCGTTTCGACGGAACCTGGCTGGGAGCGCTCGAGGAGACGGAGAGCGCCCTTGCCCGCTATGCCGGCGCACTCGACCGGGCACAGATCCTAGCCCGCGCGCGCGACAACAGCGCCGAAGCGGCCCGGGTCGCGAGGCTCCGCTACCAGGCCGGCCGGGAGAGCTTCCAGCTGGTCCTCGAGGCAGAGCGCTCCCTCGCCCAGACCGAAGCCGCGCTCGCCCAGGCGGAGGCGCAACGTTCGGCGAACCTGATCTCGGTCTTCCTCGCCCTCGGCGGCGGCTGGCAGAATCAGGGTCCGGAAGTCTCCGGAGGTTGAGCCTTTTCGGTTCCTTGTAGACGCGCGCGCAGGTTGCGGAACTGGCTGGGGCGGCAGGATTCGAACCTGCGAATGCCGGTACCAAAAGCCGCATGGGGCCAACCGAGGGCCGCAGAAAGCCACAGCCTATCAACAGCTTAGCAGTACAAACCGGTATCGCAACAAAAATCGGGACACAAATTAGTACACGGATAACGGGTTCCGCTGGCGAGCGCACGTCCCGTTGTGGCCGATACCGGTCCGGCAGCTTTTAGTAACGAAGCCGCAGAAGCCGCCCTTCGCCGGGCGCGCATATCTATGTCGGCTTCGACTCATTGCGGGCCTCTCCGACCAGCCAAGCTACGTTGCCAGAGATCTCATCATCGAACTTTCTCAGTTGTCTGCGTCGCTCGCTCTCAGCCGATACCCAACACCGGGTTCATTAAGGAGAAGCTTGGGCCGAGCGGGTTCCTGCTCCAGCTTCTGACGTAAGCTGCGCATCACCACCCGCAGATACTCGGCGCGATCGGCTTGTGCGGGGCCCCATACCGACGTCAGCAGGCGACGGTGGGTGATCACCCGCCCTGGAGCTGCCGCAAGTTCGATGAGAACGCCAAACTCCTTCGGTGATAGATGAACTTCCACGCCGTCTCGGCGGACGGATCGGCGCGCGAGCTCGATTTCCACATTGCCGCACCTAAGTTTAGAGCGTGCCTCATCGCTGAACAGTCGCTGGCGCAGAGCGGCACGAATCCTGGCAAGCAGTTCGTCGGTGTCGAAGGGTTTGGTGACATAATCATCAGCACCAAGGTCCAAGGCCGCGATCTTCTCCTGCGTCTGCTCGCGCGCCGTCACTACGATGATCTTGGCTGATCCTGCTTTCTTGATGAGGGGGATCAGTTCTAGCCCGTCGCGATCTGGCAGGCCTAGATCGAGAAGAACCAGATCGGGCTTGTCGATCGATAGCGCGTTGACGAGTTCGCGCCCGTCCTCCGCTTCAACGCAGGCATAGTTCGAACGCGACAGAGCAGAACGAAGCAGGCGGCGGATTTGATGCTCGTCGTCAACGATCAGTATCTTGGCATCAGCCCTCATCCGCACGCCACCTCGGAAAGCCTGACCAGCTTCGAGTCAGGAAAGCGTATGACGAGCTCCGCGCCCGGTAAGCCGCCCCGGCCTGCGGCACGAACTTCCAGCCCCATAGCGTCGGCAAATCCTTTCACGATCGCCAAGCCAAGCCCGGTGCCCCCATCCCTGTCCGAGCCGGTCATGCGGGTAAAGCGCTCGAATATCATTTCCTCCATTCCCTTCGGAATGCCGGAGCCCTGATCGGTAACCGCCAGTTCCAGCCAATCGCCGCATTCACGAGCCGACGCGGTAACGGTCGAGCCGGCCGGTGCGTGGCGGGCTGCATTCTCCAGCAGGTTGATGAGGCAATGGTGAAGAAGTTGCGGGTCAGCCGTGACGAGCGGCAGGTCCGGCGGCACCGCAACAGAAAAATCTAGGGCGGCAAGGCTATGCCGGACGTCCTCGGCGGCGCTCGCGATCGCATCGGTGAGGTCAATCGGCTCCAGATTAAGGCGGATCGCACCCGCTTCGACGCGCACCATGTCCAGCAGATTGCCAATCAGGCGATCGAGGCGAAGCGCCTCACTTTCCAGCGCGTCAGCCAGATCGCCGCTGCCGCCGTTGCGGCGCTTAAGTTCGGCTGCCGAAGCTAGAATTGCTGTTAAAGGCGTCCGGAGATCATGGCCGACCGAAGACAGCAAGGCGCCCCGCAGGCGATCACGGTCGCGCAATTGAGAGACCCCCTGCATCTCTGCCTCCAGCCTGACCCGTTCGAGCGCCAGTGCCGCCTGATCCAGCATGCTCTCCAACAGCGGCATTCTGCCTGGTGCGATGGGCTCCGTTCCGTCGTCCTTCGCGATGGCAAAAAGCGCCACGACGCGGTCGCCCGCATTCAAAGGGAAAAATGTCCAGTCGGCGGCATTGTAGCGTCCGGTGCCGCGTCCGGTCGTTAATCCGAGCGCTTCTGCTTCGCCCGCGGCGGCCATATCGATGCTGCTCAAAGGGATGCCGGACTCCCCGGCACTCGGCGCGAGCGCACCACCTGTGCGAGAGAGATACATTGTGTTGAGCGCGAACAGTTTGCCCGTTTCGGCGCATATCGCCTCTCCAACGTCTTGCTCCCCGGCGCAGCCAATCAGCCGCCGCGCGAAACCGACTAGTGTAGCGTTCAGCGCGGCGCTTTCCTGCGCCGCACGTGCCGAAGTCCGCATGCGGCCGGCAAGCTGACTGGAGACGCTAGCCACGGCGAGCAGGATCAGCACGGTCAGAATGTTGCCCGGATCGCTAATATGAAGGGAGTGAAGCGGCTCGGTGAAGAAGAAGTTGTAAGCGAGCGCTGAGCAGATGCTGGCGGCCATGCCTTGCCGCAGCCCGTACAGGATCGAGGCAGCCAGAACGGGCAGGAGGTATAACAGGTCGGCGCCGGCCGACCCGACCCGGCCGGGGAGAACCAGCCCGGCAAGGGTTGCCGCCGCCACCATCAAGAGCATGACGGCATAGCTGCCGCGGCGGCTTTGGCCGGCCCAGTGCACTGCACGCGTTCCTTGTCCCGTCACAGGTTCCCCGATCGGTGCTGGTCTTCTGCTCCGGCTTGCCACCCGTTCGCTCCTGGCGTCGAGCCCAGCGCATCCGACCTTTACGGAATCCTTATGCACCCACGCATGCTTCACATGGAAGCTTTACGCGCTTGTGGCTGAGAAGCGACGACCTCTTCGACGATGTAAAAGGTTCAACAATGGCCGCCGATACGCCTGCCTCCGACGTCTCACGCCCTGCCGAACCTAACCCGCCGCGGGAGAGAATGCCCGCATTGGCACTCGGCGCGATCGGCGTCGTCTTTGGCGATATCGGAACCTCGCCCCTCTACGCACTCAAGGAATCTTTTGTAGGTCCGCACCCGCTTGCCGTCGACGCCGCCCACATCTACGGCGTCCTGTCTCTGATCTTCTGGTCGCTGACGCTGATCGTCACGATCAAATATGTGTTCATCATCCTTCGCGCTGACAATCGCGGCGAGGGAGGTTCGCTTGCCTTGCTCGCTTTGCTGTCCCGCAAGCTGCCGGGCAGCCGACGCGCAAAAAGCATGGTCCTGCTCGGCGTACTCGCTACAGCGTTATTCTACGGCGATGCCATCATAACTCCAGCCATCTCGGTGCTTTCGGCCGTTGAAGGACTTATCGTCGTCCAGGCCGGGCTGGAGCCACTGGTGCTTCCGATCTCGATCGGCATCCTGGTCGGACTTTTCTTCATTCAGTCCCACGGCACCGCCAAGGTGGGCGTAATCTTCGGACCAGTGGTGCTCATCTATTTTGCGACGCTGGCGTTCCTCGGCATCGCCAACATCATCGCGCATCCCGAAATTCTGGGCGTCGTCAACCCTGTGTGGGCGGTCAATTTCTTTGCGCTCGACCCCGGTTTAGCGTTTTTGGCGCTCGGCTCGGTGGTCCTCGCCGTTACCGGGGCCGAGGCGATCTACGCGGACATGGGCCATTTCGGCCGCCGTCCTATAGCCTTCGCCTGGCTCTGGGTCGCATTTCCCTGCCTGCTGCTCAATTACATGGGGCAGGGCGCGCTGCTGCTCGACAGCCCGGAGGCTGCCGCCAATCCGTTCTACTTGATGGCGCCAGAGTGGGCGCGCCTGCCCCTCGTCGCAATTGCCACCATGGCCACCATCATCGCCAGTCAAGCCGTTATCTCTGGCGCCTTTTCGGTAACGCAGCAGGCCGTCCAGCTTGGATTCCTGCCCCGCTTCAACATCCGCCACACCAGCGAAAAGGCCCACGGCCAAATCTACATCCCGGCGGTCAATTGGGCGATGCTGATCTTGGTGATAGCCCTTGTCCTGATGTTCCGTCAGTCGACGAACCTCGCCTCAGCCTACGGCATCGCTGTCACTGGCACGATGTTTATCACCACCTGCATGCTGGGCCTGCTTCTGTTCAGCGTCTGGCGCTGGAACAAGTGGCTCGCCGGCGGCGTCACCTTGCTGTTCCTGCTCATCGATGGCACCTATTTCGCGTCAAACCTCGCCAAGATACCGGACGGCGGCTGGTTCCCTCTGGTCGTCGGGGCGGTCGCTTTCACCCTGCTCACCACCTGGGCTGCGGGGCGCAAGCTGATGCGCGCGCGGATGGACGAAGGGGCGATGCCCCTGGAGGTTTTCATCCAGTCTGCCACCGGCTCGGCCGGGCGCGTGCCCGGCACCGCGGTGTTTCTCTCTTCGTCACCGGAAGGCGTACCCTCCGCGCTCCTCCACAACATCAAGCACAACAAGGTTCTGCACGAACGTGTTTTGATCATGACTGTGGTCGTGGAGCAAGTGCCGCACGTGCCGGAGGAGCAACGGGTGGACGTCGTAGAGGCGGGAGGCGGCTTCTTCCGGGTCACTCTGCGCTACGGCTTCATGGAAGAAGTGGACGTACCCGCGGCGCTGCGCACCCTCGACAGCTGCGGAGCGAAGTTCAAGATGATGGATACCAGCTTCTTTCTAGGCCGGCAGAAGCTGATCGCCTCCTCTCGGCCGGGAATGGCGCTGTGGCGCGAAAAACTGTTCGCGTGGATGATGCGCAATTCCGAAAGCGCCATGCAGTTCTTCAAGCTCCCGACCAACCGGGTCGTCGAGCTCGGCAGCCAGCTCGAAATTTGAGCATGATGCGATCCGCCTGCGCCCTTGCCGCCTGCTGGTGGTTGCCGCTCTCAGTCCCGGCGGCGGCAAGCCCGGCATCTGCTGCTGAAGTTTTGCCGCCAGTGATTGATGTCGCCGGCAGCATTGGCATTGTCACCGACTATCGGTTCCGCGGGATATCTCTGTCCGACACGCATCCGTCCGTCCAAGGCAGCATCGTCGCCACTCACCGGTCGGGGGCTTATGCGGGCATCTCCGCTTATACGTTAAACGGCTTTGGAGAGCTTGGTGGCTCTAATCTGGAGTTGGACCTATATGCAGGCTACCGGCACAACATCGGGCCGGTTACCGTGGATGCGGGTCTGCTCTACTACGCCTACCCGGGATCATCGGGCGGATCGTATGAATTTATTGAGTCCTATGCGAGCCTATCGGCACGGATCGGACCGGCGACTGCGAAGCTGAGTGCGGCTTATTCGCCGCCCCAGGACGGGCTGAACGGCAACGGCAATCTGTATTTGGCCGGCGAAGTCGCGCTGCCGATCCGCAGCACCCCCGCAACGCTGAGGGGGCGCCTCGGCCGCTCAAGCGGCGACACGCCGCTGACGCCTGGGGGGCTTTATCATGAATGGCTGGTCGGGGCCGACTATGAGCTGGGACAGGTAACGCTCGGCGCGGCGATCACGGGTACGGACATCGCGGCAGCGGAGGCCCGCGCCGCCGGTGCCCGGCCGCGGGACACTCGCCCGACCCTGTCGCTCACCGCTGCTTTGCGGTTCTAGAGCGGCCATGACGCTTTGCTCGCCGTGCTTGATCGCGTCGAAGAACCCCGCTCCTCAGCAGATCCTGTTCTGCGGCTTTGGGCAGGTGTCGGAAGCTTCCGCACAGGCCTTTATTCGGCGACGGTTTCCGGTCGATCGCCTGAGCGCTTTGACTGACAAAGCGTGCCGGTACGATGCAGCACGTGCGCTCGGCGTCGACGCCACGCAAATCAAGGCTCTGACCGCCGCCAGCATCGTCGATCATGTCGGCTCAGGGACGGCGCAGCTGATGGTCGATGTTGGTGACGACACTAGGCTGGTGCGCATGCTCCTCCTCCTGAAGCAGCATCGTCCGGAGATGAAAGTCGCGGCCGTGGCAGTCGACCCTAGCGTGAGCCGCACACTTTCGCTGCACGGAATGAGCGACCTTGTGTGCATTCCGCAGCTCGCCGGGTTGTTGCTCGCGCAGAGCGTGATCCAGCCCCCGGCAAAGCCACGTAGACTTCAATAGTCAGGCGGAACGGCGAAAGATTTCCTCCTCCACGTCGCGAAGCCTGTCCTTGCCGAAAAACAGTTCATCCCCTACCAGAAAGCTGGGAATGCCGAAGGCGCCGTGCACATAAGCCTCCTGCGTTCCCGCGGTGAGGCCGTCCTTGATATCCTGCTCCTGGGCGCGGGCGACCAGCCTTTCCGACGGAAGCCCCGCCTCCGCCAGCACCTGCATCACCACCGCCGGGTCGTCGAGCTTGCACGATTGTTCCCACATCGCCTGGAACATTGCTTCGACGTAGGGCTCGAAGACATCCTCCGCCTGCGCGGCTACCGCGCCCCGCATCAGCACGAGCGTATTCACCGGGAAGTTCGAATTCATTCGGAATCGCGAGAGCTGGTGCTTGGCGATGAACCGCTCGATCTCCCGCCGCTCATAGGCCAGCTTGTTGGGAACGTTGCCGAACGCGACCATCGGCGCCAGGTTGCCGCTGAGCTTGAAGAGACCGCCCAGCAGCACCGGTACGTAACGAAAGCGCGCGCCCGTCCGCGCCTCGATCCCGGGAATCAGCCGGTGCGCGAAATAGGCATTGGGGCTGCCGAAGTCGAAGTAGAAGATTGCGTCCATGGCTTGGCTCCTCACCAGTTTTCACCAAATGGCCTAAGATCCAGCTCGTGCGTCCAGGCATCGCGGGGCTGGCGGTGAAGCTGCCAATAAGTCTCGGCGATCGAGGCAGGGTTCATGAGCATGTCCGGGGGTATGTCCGCCGCCGCCTCCGTTCCGATGGCGCCGGCGATGCGCTCCCGCACCCAGGCGGTATCGACTCCGGCATCGATGACTAGATGGGCGACGTGGATATTCTGCGGAGCCAACTCGCGCGCCATGGACTGGGTCATCGCTCGCAGCCCGGCTTTGGCCGAAGCGAAGGCCGCATAACCCTTGCCGCCGCGAACAGATGCGGTGGCGCCGGTAAAGAAGATCGACCCGCGCCCGTGTACAAGCATTCGCCGGGCCGCTTCCCGGCCGGTAAGGAAGCCGGCGTAACAGGCCATTTCCCAGACCTTCCTGAACACCCGCTCGCTTGTATCTAGCAGCGGGAACTGGACGTTCGCGCCGATGTTGAAGATGCACGCCTCCAGCGGTACGTCCCCGTCCGCAGCGTCCAAGAAGGCGGCGACGGACTGCTCATCCCGCGCGTCGAGCGAATGGGCGCGAAAGGCACCACCTGAATCAGCGATCTCGACTTGAAGGGTGGTGAGCTTCTCGGCCTGTCGGCGTCCGCCGTGCACTCGATAGCCTTCGGCCGCGAAGCGCCGAGCAATTGCCGAGCCGATGAAGTCGCCAGCCCCGACGATCGCGACGCTGCTATTCTTGCTCTCCACCAACCCATCTCCATCGAACTCAATCAGCCGCCGACTAAGTCTTGAAAAGGAACTGTGTCAATGGCAGAGCTGCGAGGATGAAGTGGAGCGCGCTGGCATCTGAAAATTGTTCGCTTGCGCGGGCGCTGTCGGTGATCGGCGACCGCTGGACTCTTCTGATCCTGCGCGAAGCCTTTTTGAAGGTCCGTCGCTTTGACGATTTCCAGTCGCGACTCGGCATCGCCCGCCGCGTCTTGGCCGAGCGGCTGGCGGGCCTCGTTGCCGATGGCATCTTTGCGAAAACAGGCTATCAGGAGCGGCCGGCTCGCTTTGAATATCGGCTGACGCAGAAGGGACTGGATCTCTATCCGGCCATTCTCGCTCTGGTTCATTGGGGCGACGCCTATTGTGCGGGGACACAAGGGCCGCCCGTCGTCCACCGCCACAAGGCCTGCGGCCGCGACTTTCGGTCGGTGCTCGCCTGCTCCGAATGTGGCGAAGCGCTGGAGGCACGCGGCGTGGACGCCCGGAGTGCAGATGCCGAAGTTCTCGGTTAGCGGCGAAGCATGCCCACTCAATCTTCGCTGCATGCACTCGTCACGCCCCCGAATGGCAGCTTTCGGTGGCGGTCTTACCCAGGGCAAGTGACCGGAAGTGGCGCATAGCGGCCGCGCCCCGCATCGGCTTCTGCCGAAAGCAGGAGGTCCACCCTTATGTCTAGGCCAGCTCTTCCTGCCGTTCGTACCAGCCTCGCGACCGCTTCACGATCGCTACGACGGAGAGCATCACCGGCACCTCGACCAGCACACCGACCACGGTTGCGAGAGCCGCGCCGGAATCGATGCCAAACAGGGAGATGGCGGCGGCGACTGCGAGCTCGAAGAAGTTCGAAGCTCCGATCAGCGCTGCCGGTGCCGCTACGCACCAGGCCACTCCAAACCTGCGGCTGAGCCAGTAGGCCAGGCCGGCGTTGAAATAGACCTGGATGAGTATCGGCACGGCCAGCAGTACGATCACCAGCGGCTGCGCCAGGATCTGCTCCCCCTGAAAGCCGAAGAGCAGAACGAGGGTTGTGAGCAGGGAGACGAGGGATATCGGCCCCAGCACGTGCAGCAATCGATCGAGGGCTGGCTTTCCGCCGCTGGCGAGCACGCCCGCGCGAACCAACTGCGCAATCGCAACGGGGATCATGATGTAGAGCACCACCGAGAGCAGGAGCGTGTCCCAGGGCACCGCGATCGATGCCACGCCCAGGAGCAGCCCGACGATGGGCGCAAAGGCGAACACCATGATGAGGTCGTTCAGCGCAACCTGACTGAGCGTGTAATTGGGTTCGCCGTCGCACAGATTCGACCAGACAAAGACCATCGCAGTGCACGGCGCCGCGGCAAGGAGGATGAGGCCGGCGATGTAGGAGGGTATCTCGCCGGGCGGCAGCAGCGGCGCGAAGAGCCAGCCGATGAAGAACGTGCCCAGCGCCGCCATCGAAAAGGGCTTCACCGCCCAGTTGATGAACAATGTGACACCGACGCCTTTCCAATGCTGGCGAACCGATCCGAGCGCGCCGAAGTCAATCTTGAGCAGCATCGGGATGATCATCAGCCAGACGAGCACCGCAATCGGCAGGTTGACGCGGGAGATCTCGGCGGAGGCGATCGCGGCGAACGCGCCCGGTAGTGCCGCCCCGAGGCCGATCCCCGCAACGATACAGAGCAGCACCCAGACGGAAAGGTAGCGCTCGAACAGCGACATTGCGGGCCGCGCCGCCAATTCGGCGTCAGCCATTGGCCAGCACCACTTCGCCGTCTTCCTTGACGAAATCGCCGGAAAGCGCCCGGTCTAGGAGCGACAGCACCTCTTCGGACGGGCGGCAGAGCCTTGCGCCCTTCGGCCCCACCACGATCGGGCGGTTGATCAGGACCGGGTGCTCCATCATCGCATCGAGGAGCTGGTCGGCGGTAAGCGAGCGGTCGCCCAGGCCAAGCTCCGCAAACGGTGTGCCTTTCTCCCGAAGCAGATCGCGCGGCGCGATGCCCATGCGCTTTATGAGCGAGACCAGCTCATCACGGGTGGGCGGCGTTTCGAGATAGTGGATGACCTCCGGCTCCACCCCGGTCGCGCGGATCAGCGCCAGGGTGTTGCGGGAGGTGCCACAAGCCGGATTGTGGTAGATCGTGACGCTCATCCGCAGCAGCTCACTGCCTTTGCAGGCATCGCCGGAGCGCAGCACGCGCCCTCGGCGGCATTGGCGGACAAAGCCTCCAGCGCGGGGCTGTCTCCGTAGACGGTGGCTTCGCCGTTGGTGAGGAAGGCCTCCCACACGACGCCGTCGGGATCGGCGATCCAACTCTTCTCCGATTTGGCGTAGCAGCAAGTGGTCGCGCCTTCCTCCAGGACAGGCCGATCGGCCGCCTTGAGCCGGCCATAAACCTCGCTGAGCTCCTCGCCGGTTTCGACCTGGATGCCGAGATGCTCGATCCCCGTGGCGGCGTGGTTGCCAGACGAGATCGCGAAATTGACCCTTGGATCTTCCAGCATCCACTTTGCATAATCCTGCTTCGTCACGGTCGGCTTGGCGCCGAACAGGGTCGAGTAGAAGCCTATGGAGCTGTCGAGGTCGGTGACGCCGACGTGAACATGCAGGCGCTTCATGCGGAAATCCTTTCGCGAGGTTTCGCGGCAGCCTCGCCGCGTTGATCGGCTGGGGCGCAGGTCGCACCTCCGCAGCAATTCTCCATTAGGTAGCCGACCAGTGCATTCATTGCCGCATAGTCGGCCGTGTAGATCAGGGAGCGCCCCTGCCGCCGCTGCTGGATCAGGCCGGCGCGGGTGAGGTGGGCCAGATGGAAAGACAAAGACGAGTTGGGAACGCCGAGCTCCTCGGCGATCGCGCCCGCAGGCATGCCCTCGTCACCGGCCTGAACCAGCAAGCGAAACAGAGCCAGCCGATGCTCTTGGGCGAGGGCGCCAAGCGCTTCAACGGCAGACGGCGAACTCATTTCCATAAGAGTCGAATTATCGAGGCGGTTGAAGCGGGTCAAGCCATGTTTTGATGATTGTCGAATGATAGGCTAAATCCAAGCGATCGTCCTATGATAAGCTAGCTTGCAAACTCCGCCTGCCCGGCTGCCTTACACCTATCAGAGGCAGGGTAGCTTGTTAGAAATAACGGTGCTATTATCTAACAAGAAAGGAGCAGCTCATGTCTGCTATGGCCGATAAGATCATGAAGCGCGTCCGCGGCAAGGGACGCGGCTGGGTGTTCACGCCCAAGCATTTTATCGACTTCGGCTCGCGCGGCTCGGTGGATGTCGCCATCTCGCGCCTGGTGAAGTCCGGGCTGATCCGCCGGCTCGGTCGAGGCCTCTACGACTATCCCCGTCAACATGACAGGCTCGGCGTCCTGACTCCCGACTCCGCCACCATTGCCGATGCCATTGCAACCCGGACTGGCGACAAGCTGGCGCCCTCGGGTGCGGCGGCGGCCAACAAGCTCGGGCTGTCGACCCAGGTGCCGGCACGGGCGAGCTTTGCGACCAGCGGCCGCTCGCGCGTCGCCAAGGCCGCAGGCCGCAGCGTGACGCTCCGCCACAGCCGCGCACCGGTTCTCGACCATGCGTCCGACACCGCAAATGCGGTGGTGCAGGCGCTCGCCCAACTCGGGAAGGCCCAGGTCGATACGGACGTCATCCACCGGCTTGCCACGCGAATCGATGATCGAGCCTTGAAGCAGCTGCTTAAGGCCCGACCCTCAATGCCGGGGTGGATGGGTGACGTCATCCTGAAGATCGGCAGCGCGCACAATGGATGACTTCGCCCGCCTGGGCGCAGGCGAGCGCCGAGTCTTCATCGAGGAAGCCGCGGCGCAGCGCGACCTCACGACGATCGTTATCGAAAAGGATTTCTGGGTCTGCTGGACGCTCAGGCGCCTTGGCGCCACGCCCGACCTCAAGGGCCATGTCACCTTTAAGGGCGGCACCTCGCTTTCTAAAGCTTATGGCATCATCCAGCGCTTCTCCGAAGATATCGACCTGACCATCCGCCGGACGGCGCCGCTGCTCGACAACGTCGCATCACCAATGGAAGCCGGGATCGGCTCCAATGAACGCCAGCGCCGCACGAAGGCGCTGAAAAAGGCGGCTCAGGAATATGTCGCGACGATCGCGAGGCCGGCGCTGAGCGCGGCGGTCGAGGCCGAGCTGGGAAAAGACGGCTGGAGCATCGAGCTCGACCCCGAAGACAAGGACGGTCAGACGCTCCTGTTCAACTATCCGCGTACGGGAGCCTACGCCGCCGGTGATTACCTACCTGCAGATTACGCCGCCGACGATGAGGCGGGCTACATCAAGCCGAGGATCAAGCTGGAATTCGGCGCGCGCGGCGATCCCGATCCGTTCGAGGATCGCGTGATCCAGCCTTATCTGGCCGAGCAGTTTCCCGAAGCGCTTCCTGACGCACAGACCTCGGTCGAGACGCTCAGCGTCGAGCGGACCTTCTGGGAGAAGGCAACCATTCTCCACGCTCTCTATCATGGCGGCAAGATGCGCGATGGTTTGTCGCGGCACTATTACGACATGTTGATGCTGGACCGTGCCGGCGTCACCGCCTTGTCCCTGGCCCAGCCCGGGCTGCTGGAGCAGGTCGTGCGCAACAAGAGCGTGATGTTTGCGGATGCCTCGGCATCCTACGCGACGGCGGTGCTCGGCACGTTGCGGCTCGCACCTTCAGACCAGATCCAGCAGGCGCTCGCCGCCGACTATGCGGCGATGGCTGACATGTTCATGGTCGCGCCGACTGCCTTCAAGGAACTGCTGGAAGGACTGACCGACCTCGAGGCACGCATCAACGAGGCCGGCAAGGCAGCCTGAGCCCACGTAAGAGCGCCCAGGCCGAGATCCATTCACCTGCAACCGAACCAAGCCGCCGCCCGCGACGCCCGGAAGCGTGCGGGGGCGGTGGTTCGGATCCTAGCTGCCGACGCGACGTGTCAGGCGCTTCGCCACTGCTCCCTGTCCGATCACAGGAAGCCGCCGCTGGCTGGATCGAGGCAGCGCAGGGCGCGCAAGCGCGCCCACTTTTCGTCCATCGACTTCAACTTCGATGAGGCCCCGGCGCAGAAGCTGCGCGGTCGCCAACAGGAACATGGCGACCTTGGCGCGGCCCTTGATCTCGAACAGGTGCCACTCCTGCGCCACTGCCGCTTCGTCCGTGAAGTCGAGCAGTCCGCCAAACCCCTTCCTGCACGCCGCCTGCAGCGCGCGCTGAACCAGCCACCGGGTGTAAGGAGGATCCCTGCGGTCGAGGACCCGATGCCACACTTTGTGGATCGGCCTTCGCCGCAGCCACAGCTCGGTCAGGCCGGCCGGAACCGGCAATTGTCGTCTTTTCTTCATTGGCTTACTCCCGTGCCCAGCTGTCTATCGGGAGGTTCGTGGGCGCGCCGAAACCTCCCCCGAAGCCACCATGGCTACGGGTTCGGTCAGCGGCCGCTCGTTTCGAGCGTTCAGCTCCCGCATATTCTGCAGGGCGACACTTGGTGCGGCGCGCGAGCGCCGCGTGTCCTGACGGCCGGCATGACGCCGGTTAGCTCCCCAATGGCACGATCGGGCGCTGAAGTCGAGGCGGAGGGTCGGGTGAATGCCGGCTGATTTTTGAACGGCCCGCGCCGGGCAATGGAATGGTCGCCCTACCAGAGAGCACGAGAGTCCAGCCATCGCTGAACCTCGGCGAGCCTGAACCGAGGGCAGCGCCGATACTTGCTGCCGCCGCTCCCCAACTCATACTCGCGCGGAAATCCTGATGGTCGGCGCCGGCGCAGCCGGTCGATCTGGCGCCGCGACAGGCGCGCCAGCTGCGCGAACTCTTCAACGGTGATCATCGCGGCGCTGCCGATCGCGCTCGAACGAAGGTCGTTCATTGAGTCAGCCGCCCTGTTCGCGGCGCCGGCGTGCGAATGCCCTGTCGCCATCGAGGAAGCTCGCCAGCATGGCGGGAATGAGGTCCTGGACCGGCTCCGTCTGGCCGTAGGTTTCCTGATACAGTGCGGCGTAATCGGCCAAAGCCTGGTTGAGATCCGGGGAGACGCTGATCGTGATCTTCACCGGAGTTCGGTCGGGCAACTTGGGCAGTCGAAGCTCGGGCATGGCTCAACCCCTCCACGGCCGAAGAACGAGATCCTTGTGGATCACGGCTCGAACTGGCCAGCCGGGTCTCACCGCGATGGTCGGCTGGACGTCCAGGTTGCGGCGGGTGATCTGATCGCCCGCCCGGCTGGCATTTTGCTGCGTCGATTCCCGGATCGCCTGCACCAGATCGCTCTCGCCGCTGCCGAGGCTCACCTCGGTGCCGACCCCGAGCAGGGTCGAGAGGGCAATGCCCTGCAGCAGTCGCCAGGTATGGAAGTCGACGCGATCCTCGACTCCGGAATAGCCGGACAGATCGGTCGCGGGCGCATTGTCCAGGCGGATCGACGCCCCATCCGGAAACACGATACGCTGCCAGACCAGCAGAGCCCTTCGCTGCCCGAACGCGACCTGGCTGTCATAGCTTCCGATCAGCCGCGCGCCCTGCGGCACCAGGATCGTGCGTCCGGTGGCGCTGTCTCGGACGTTCTCGGTCACCTGGGCGATCACCGTCCCCGGCAGGTCGGAGTTGAGCCCGGTGAGCAGGCTCGCCGGGATGATCGTTCCCGCGCTCAGCGTCCACGGCGAGGGCGCGGCGCGAAGCGGATGAGGACTGGTCTCGCCAGCTTCCGGAATCCTGCCGCCCCGCAGGATCGGCTGTTCCCCTGCCGCGGCACGATCGGGCGTAGCGGATGCGATGCCCGATACGGAGCCAGCGCTTTCCTGCTCGGGCCGACCGCCGTTCTGCAGCTGGACGATCACGCCCGAGGATCGAGCCGCCTCGCGTGCTGCCGCGAGGCGCTGGCGTTCCGCTTCGATGGCCGCCTGGGCAGGATCGGGTCCAGCCGGCGGGGTCGCCTCGGCCGCCGGGGGAACCGGCTCCGCCAGGCTTCGCTGATGCTCCAGGATCGGCCGTCCGAGGTCGCCCGGCAAGGGCGGCCCGAGCCGCGGCACCTGGCCATAGCTGCTCGGCGCGTTGGCGAGCGCTTCCGGCGCCGCCTTGCGAAGCGGGTCCCCTGCGCCGTCGCCCTCCGCGACGAGCCGGAAACTGGCCGGCTCGAGCGCAAACCAGGTCACCGTCACCAGAGCGGCCGCCACAACGCCCGTGATGCCGATGATGAGCCCGCGCCTGAACCGAACCGCGGGACGGGGTGAGCCCCGCAACACCAGCGTTTCGGGGTCCTCCTTCTGAGGGGCGGCGGGTGCGTCCAAGCGAGACGCAGCGTCGCTCATGACGACCTCCCGCGGCGGCGCTGCCGCGCGGCACCGGCACGGACGATGCGAACGACCTGCTGGCGCCGTTCCCCGAGCCGAAGCTCGGCGGCGGCGAACAGGCGATCGACGACATAATAGCGGCCGCGCAGGCGGTAGTTGACGAGCTCGCTGCGCCCGCTCGTCCCCTGGACGAACAAAGGCGGCGCCTCGCCCTGCGCGAGGCTCGAGGGAAACTCGATGAACACCTGTGTGCCGTCGTCGAAAGCCCGAACCGGTCGCCACGGAGGATCATCGCCCTCGATCGCATAGCTGAAGTTGAGCCTCTCGACCGCGACGCCCTCGGCTGCCGGAGCGCCGCCGCTCTCGTCTCCGCCGCGCCGGACCGCCAGCAACGCGTCGTTCGGATAGGTCCAGGAGATGCTGGCCATGGCGGTCCGGGCGGTGCTCTCGACCTGCACATGGTAAACTCGCCGGTCGGTGGTGATGACGAGGTTCGTGCGCAGGCCGGTCGCCGACGGCTTGACGAGGATATGCGTCCGACGCCCCGCGCCGCTTCCGCTGGTCGTGTCACCGATGACCCAGCGGACCGTGTCGCCGGCGGCGACCGAGATCAGCGCCTCTCCCGGCTGGAGGGCGATCTCGCTCACCCGCTCGGGCGCCGTATAGAGGCGGTAGAGCGCGCCTTCCGACCAGGCGTAGACCTGAACCGCGTTCACATAGCTTTCTCGGCTCGGCTCGCGCGTTGCGTCGCGGTTCGCCGCCTCCACCCGCGCGGCAGGCGCGCCGGCGGCGCGGCTCCGGCCGCGCGACGGCGGCGGCAGGCGCTGGTCCTCGGCCAGTGTGAGTTGTGCGGGCGGCACCGTCCTCTCCGGCGGCGGTTCCGGCACCAGCGCCGCCGGAGCGAAGCCGGCAGCAGGAGCCGCAGCCGCGGTTTCGACCCGGTTGCCTCCGCCACAGGCGGCGAGGCTGAAGGCGGAGGCAAGGCTCAGGAGAACGGTCTTGTTCATTGGGAGGTCCTTTCGGAAAGCGCAGGCGCGGGTTCGGCAGGCGGCGCGAGGTTGGGGTCGAGCGGCGAGCCAAGCGGCACCGCAGTCTCGGGCGCAGGTGCAGGCGACGCGGTCGCCGTCGAAGACGGGGAAGCCGGTGCGGCCGGAGCCGGCACGTCGAGTTCGCGCGACCAGTCGATTGCATCGACGTAGAGGCCGAGCGGGTTCTTGCGGAGCGTCTCGGCCGACGAGGGAGGCCGCACGACAATCGAGAGGATCGCGGTCCAGCGGGACGTGCCGGCCAAGCTTCCCCGCTCGAAGCGGGTCTCGGTCCATTTGACCTGGAACGAGCGATCGGAGGCGCGGACGACGCTGGTGACCTGCACCGAAATGGTGCTGGTGCCGACCTGGCCGAAAGGATTGGCCGACCGCGCATGCTCGCCGAGGAACAGGCTCCCGCGCTCCGTCACGAAGTCATAGGCCGAGAGCCAGTTCTCCCGCATCAGCACCGGGTCGAGCGAGATCGAGCGCACGTTCGCCACGAACCGCCCGAGATGCCAGGCGATCTGAGGATCGGTCGGGCGATAGTCGCTGCCGACAGGCGCGACCGCCCGCGCCTCCCCGAGGCGATCGACCTCCACGACATAGGGGACTACCCGGCTCTGCATCGATTGCCAGAGCAAGCCTCCGGACAGGCCGGTTGAAAGCAGGAGCCCGCCAAGGGCCATCAGCCTCCAGTTGCGGGCCTGCGCGCGCGCGGAGCCGATCCGCTCGTCCCAAACCTGTCCCGCCCGCTGATAGGGCGTCTCCGGCTCGGGCGTCCGCCCGTAGCGCTGGACCGCGCGCCTGAAAATCATCTTCAATCCTCTCTTTCTTTGATGTCCGGAGTGGCGCCCGCGCCTCCGCGATCGCCTTCGCGAACGGCCTGGAGCGCCATGTGCCGATGGTGGCGGGCATTCTGTTGCGATCGCAGGCGCTGCGCCCAGGGTGGCGCGCCTCCCTCGGCTCCGGATCCGCCCGAGGCGGTGCCAGCTGACGGAGGAGACTTGGCGCCAGCGAACAAGGCGGCTCGCTGGCCGCGATCGGCCGCCTCGCCGAGGCCCCCGGCCCCGCTCAGGTTCTGGCGCGCCGCGCCGGCGCCGGCCCGGGCCATGCCGCTTAGTCCGGCGCCGACGCTTTTAGATCCCGATGTCTCCTGGCCGAGCCGGTAGGCGGTCGAGGCCGCGGCGCCCATCGAGGTGCCGGCGCGCATCGCGCCCATTGCGCCGCCGGCAAGCCCGCGCGCACCCGCCACGGCGGCGCCGCCGCCAACGGCGAGGGTTCCGACCGCCGCCGCGGTGGTTCCGACGGCGGCGCCGGCGCCGAGCTGCGGCGCGCCCGCCACGAGTCCCGAAGCGATGCTCGGGCCGAAGATGCCGAGCCCGAACAAGGCGAGGCTTCCAAGCACCAGGCTCATCGCCTGGGCGATGTCCGGCTCCTGCCCGTTGGCTGCGTTGACGAACTCGCTGAAGAAGCCCGAGCCGATGCCGACGATCACGGCGAGCACCATCACCTTGATGCCGGACGAGACCACGTTGCCGAGCACCCGCTCGGCAAGGAAGCTGGTCCGGTTCCAGAGCGCGAAGGGCACCAGCACGAAGCCGGCGAGCGCCGTCAGCTTGAACTCGATAATTGTGATGAAGAGCTGGATGGCCAGCACGAAGAAGGCGATGATGACGAACAGCCAGGCGATCATCAGCACCGCGTTCGTCAGGAAGTTCTCGAATAAGGCCACGGGGCCGAGCAGCTCGCTGACCTGCTCGAGCAAAGGCTGCGCGGCTTCGAAGCCGGTGCCGGCCACGAAGCCCGGCCGAAGCAGGTCATCGGCGCTCATCGTGCCGCCGCCGGCCGTGATGCCGAGGCCTGCAAATGAGCGGAAGATGATGTCGGCGAGCGTCGAGAAGCTGCCCAGGATCAGCGCGAAGGCGCCGACATAGAGGATCTTCTTCAAGAAGCGGCCGATGATGTCGTCTTCGCCGCCCATCGCCCAGAACAGGCCGGCAAGCGTGATGTCGATCCCGACGAGCACCGTCGTCAGGAACGCGACGTCACCGCCCAGCAGGCCGAAGCCGCTGTCGATATATTGGATGAAGGCCGCCATGAAGCGGTCGATGACGTTCAGATCGTCCATAGAGGCGACTTCCGCTCTTCGACAAAAAAAGGTGCCGCGGGACCTCGCGAGGGGGCATCGAAAGGCCCCGCGGCGGGCACGGCGCTTCTCGGCGCCTCGCCCATCTCGTGCTCAGTTCCGCGGCCGGGTGTAGGCCCTGCCGGAGCCGAGGAACCGGCGGGTCGCGGCGCGCCCGTCTTCCTCCGCCTGCGCCCGCCGCGAACGGTCGAGCGACTCGCTGCGGAACTCGGCGGCCATCAGATTCTGGAGCTGGAACTGCTGGCTGATGCTGAGCGCCAGCAGCTGGTTGGCCGCCTGCTGGGCCTGCAGGCTGCCGGCCGCGCCTTGGCTGCGGGCGACGATCTGCGCCAGCGCGCCTGCATCCTCGCGGACATTCTCGACCACCTGGGCCTGCACAGCCATCGCCTGCCGGTAGCCGGCGGTCGCGGCGTCGAGCCGGGCGCGCGCCTGCAGCACGCGCTGATCGCTCCTCAGAACGCGGTCCACAGTGCCGGGAAAGAGCCTGCGCACCCGCTCATCGAGCTGGTCGACCCGGAAGTCGATGCCGCGCGCCTGACCCATCAGGCCGTCGATCCGCTGCATGGCCGACGTGACCTGCTGGAGCTGCGGAAAGTCGATCCGCTCGAGGTTGCGCGCCATGTTCTGGAGCATGGTCGTCTGGTTCTGGAGGGCGCGGACCTGGTTGTTGATCTGCTCGAGCGACCGGGCCGCCTGGAGGAGGTTCTGGGCGTAATTGGCCGGGTCGTAGACGCTGAGCTGCGCCGAGGCGGGCGCCGGAGACAGCAAAGCGGCCGGGGCGGCGGCTGAGAGCAGCAGGACAGTCAGGATATTGCGGGCGGGCAAAAGGCGCATGTCATTCACTCCATGGTTGGGGGGCTGGAAAATCGTCGATCGCAGCGGCGGCCCAGTCGAGGCCGCTCATCTGAAGGAAGCGCCGCGCGAAGCCGGCCGCGCCGCCCTCGGCGAGGATGGATTCGATCCGCCGCTGCGCGTCCGGGTTCGAGGCGCCGCAGAAGGCGAGCGCGATCGAGCCTAGGCCGAGGTCGAACAATCGGTTGCCGCGGCGGGACTGAAGGTAATAATCGCGCTTGGGCGTCGCCCGGGCGATCAGCTCGATCTGGCGCTCGTTGAGGCCGAACCGTTCGTAAGCCTCGCGTGCCTGTGGCTCGACCGCCCGGTCGTTGGGCAGGAAGATGCGCTGCGGGCAGCTTTCGATGATGGCGGGCGCGATGCTGCTGCCGGCGATGTCCGCGAGCGACTGGGTCGCGAAGACGACCGAGACGTTCCGCTTGCGCAGCACCTTCAGCCATTCTCGGATGCGGGCAGCGAAAGACGGATTGTCGAGGAACACCCAGGCCTCGTCGAGGATGAGAAGGGTCGGGCTGCCGTCGAACGTCTCGTCCAGGCGATTGAACAGATAGGTCAGGACCGGAAGCACCGCGCCCGCCTGTCCCATAAGTGCCTCGGTCTCGAAGCATTGAAGCGCCGACACGCGAAGGCCGTCCTCCGCGGCATCCAGCAGAGCGCCGTAAGGGCCTTCCAGGGTGTAGGTCAGCAGGGCCGACTTGAGCGCGTTCGACTGCACCAGGAGCGACAGGCCGGTCAGCGTGCGCTCTTCGCGCGGAGCGGCAGCGAGGCTCCCAAGGGCCGACCACACGGCCTCCTTCACCTCGGGGGTTACCTGCACCTTCTCCTGCGCGAGCAGCGAGGCGATCCATTCGGCGGCCCAGCTGCGCTGCGCGGGTTCATCGATCCGCTCGAGCGGCTGGAAGGCGAGCCCCGCCTCCTCTCTATCGGCGCCGGTGCCAAGCGCATGGTGCTGGCCGCCCATCGCAAGTACGGCTGCCCGGGCCGACAGGCCCTTGTCGAAAATATAGACCTGCGCATCCGCATAGCGCCGGAACTGCATCGCCAGAACCGCCAGGAGCACCGACTTGCCGGCGCCGGTCGGCCCCACCACGAGCATGTGCCCGACATCGCCGACATGGGTCGAAAGCCGGAACGGAGTCGAGCCGCTGGTCTGCGCGAACAGCAAGGGCGGGCCGTCCAGATGCCCGTTGCGGGCAGGTCCTGCCCAGACGGACGACAAAGGCATCAAATGGGCGAGGTTCAACGTGTGAACCAGGGGCTGGCGGACATTGGCGTAAACATGACCCGGGAGGCTCGAGAGCCACGCCTCCACCGCGTTCAGCCGCTCGCGCTTGGCCGTGAAGCCGAGCCCGTTCACCACCCGCTCCACGGCCCTCATCTTTTCGTCGGCGGCGGCCGGATCGGCGTCGGCGACGGTGATTGTGGCGGTCAGGTAGCCGAAGGCGACATAATCCTGGCCGAGCGCCTGGAGCGCGAGGTCGGCATCCACCACCTTGTTGTCGGCATCGCTGTCGGTGAGCTGGACCGGCTGGTTGTACATCACCTCGCGCAGCAGCGCGGTCACCGATTTGCGCTTGTTGAACCACTGTCGCCGAAGCCTGGTCAGCGCGCGGGTCACCTCCGTCTTGTCCAGGGCGATGAAGCGGGTCACCCAGCGGTAGGCAAAATCCTGGTGATTGAGCGCGTCGAGGATGCCCGGGCGGCTCATCGCCGGGAAGCCGAGCACGGTCACCGTCCTCAAATGCTGATCACCGAGCATCGGCTCGAGACCGCCGGTGAGCGGCGTGTCGGCCAGCAGCGCATCAAGGTAGACCGGAGTCTCGGGGACCGCGACCCGGTGCCGCTTGGCCGAAACCGCGTCGTGAAGGAACGTGAGCGTCTCCTCGTCGTCCAGCGCCCGCACCTCCGGCATGAACCCGGAAAAGAGGTCGAGCGCGCGGTTCGTCTCGGCGACGAACTGGCCCAGCGCTTCGCGCCAGTCCCGGCCCTTCTCGCCGGCGCGCCGCTCGAGCAGGGCGCGTTCGGCGCTCGCCTGGCTGTCCGCGGGCGGAAGCCAGAGAAAGGTCAGGTGGTAGCGGGTCTCGAAATGCTCTGCCGTCCCCTCGAAGCTCGCCTGCCGTTCCTTGTCGACCAGCCAGGAGGCGGGATCGGGAAAGCGGCTCTCGGGATAGCCCAGCGCTTCGCGCCGCTCGGCGTCGAAGAACAGGGCCCAGCCGGACCCGAACCTCTTCAGCACATTGTTCACCCGCGCCGACGCCGAGACGAGCTCGGCCTCGGTCGCGTCCTTGTTGAGGACGACGCCCGGCGCGACCAGTGCCGCCCAGGGAAGATGATCGGCCAGCCGGTCGGCGCGGTCGCGATATTCGGCGATCCTCAGCATGACAGATGTCCCCGCTGGCGAAGATGGCGGGCGAGGACGGCGCCGAAGTCGGCGTCGCGCTTCGCAGCGAACACGGCGAGCGTATGGCCGAGCGCCCAGAGGACGAGGCCGGCGATCCACTGCTGGAGCCCGAGGCCGAGGGACGCCGCCACCGTGCCATTGAGAATCGCGATCGCCCGCGGCGCGCCGCCGAGCAGGATCGGCTCCACGAGCGCGCGATGGATCGGCGCCTCGAAGCCGTCGATATGCTGGCCCGCGATCGTCATGCGAGGAGCGCGCCGCCGCCGAAGCTGAAGAAGCTCAGGAAGAAGGACGAAGCGGCAAAGGCGATCGACAGGCCGAACACGATCTGGATCAGGCGGCGGAAGCCCCCGGCGGTGTCGCCGAACGCCAGCGTCAGGCCGGTGGTGATGATGATGATCACCGCAACGATTTTGGCCACCGGACCCTGCACCGACTCCAGCACGCGCTGCAGCGGTTCCTCCCAGGGCATTCCGGAGCCGGCCGCCTGCGCCTGCACGGCGACGAGGGCGGCGGCGACGGCGAGGCCGGCGACCAGGCTGCGGGCGGCACGGACAGGACGGGCAATGATCATGTTTCTTCTCCTCATGAGTGCGGGTTTTCGGGATTGAGGGGACGGAGCGCGTAGTCGCCGGCGGCATCGAGGCCTTCGAGGCATTCGATTTCGCCGATCCGGCGGGCAGTACCGCGCCCCTCGATGAAGACGATGACATCGATCGCATCGGCGATCAGTCGCCGCGGGACGGTGACGACCGCTTCCTGGATGAGCTGCTCGAGACGGTAGAGCGCGGACCTGGCACTGTTGGCGTGGACGGTGGCGATCCCGCCGGGATGGCCCGTATTCCAGGCCTTGAGCATGTCGAGGGCTTCGCCGCCCCTGACCTCGCCGACGATGATCCGGTCGGGCCTCAGCCGAAGCGTGGAGCGGACCAGATCCGCCATCGCCACCACGCCGGGGCGGGTGCGCAGCGCCACCGTATCCGGTGCGGCGCATTGCAGCTCGCGCGTGTCCTCGATCAGGATGACCCGCTCGTCGCGGTGCGCCATTTCCGCGAGAAGGGCATTGGCAAGCGTCGTCTTTCCAGAGCTGGTGCCGCCGGCCACCAGAATGTTGCGGCGATCCACCACCGCGAGCGACAGCAGCCGCGCCGCGTCAGCGGTCATGATGCCGTCGTCGACATAGTCTCCGAGCGTGTAGATCCGCGAGGCGGGTTTGCGGATCGAGAAGCAGGGACCGAGGGCTACCGGCGGTAGGAGTCCCTCGAACCGCTCCCCGGCCATTCCCTCGGCGTGCGGCGGAAGCTCGGCGCTGACGATCGGCGCGGCGCTGTGCACCTCGGTGCGGGCATGGCTCGCCACCAGCCGGATGATCCGCTCGACCTGCGCCGGCTCAAGGATATGCCCGGTGTCGCACCGCCCCTGGCCGAGCCGGTCGAGGCGAAGCGCGCCGTCCGGATTGACCATGACCTCGATCACGAGGGAATCGGACAGGGCAGCGGCGATGTGCGGGCCCATCGCGGTACGCAGCATCGCACGCTTACGGTCGCCGGCTTCGGAAGCGCTCATCGCTCGTCCTCCGGCAGCAGGGTGAGGCGGCCGCTCGCGAGCTGCTGGCCGACGCGCTGGACGAAAGCCGCGAAGCGGTCCCGCGCGACGGCGCGCGCCGCCTCGTCGCCTTCCGGAAGGGGCGCGTTCACCGCCAGCATGTAACGGACGAACAGTGCCAGGCTCTCGAGCTGGACGTGGCCGTCGCGCTCGATGCGCGCGAGCTGGTTCGACAGGCGGTCGAGCCGACGCGCGAAGCGCGCCTCCAGCTCGTCCGTGCCCTTGCGGTCGAGCCAGTTCGTCAGCGCCTCCGCAAGGATCTTCGACTTGGAGGCGCCCGGCGCCCCCGCGAGCGCCTCAAGACGGTCGCTCACCTCCTTCGGGAGGAAGAGCTGGTGGCGGACTTGGAGTGTGCGGGCCATCCGCGGCGCCCTCAGAAGCTCGGCATCAGGTCGGGACCTGAGCCTTCGGTGACGGCATGGGCGGCGACGATGGGCGACAGCCCCCGCAGTGGACTTAGGACGCGGGCGTCCGCGACGGGGTCGCCCTCCTCATCGCCGAGGCCGAGCGGATC
>NZ_DASVTH010000025.1:0-119845 GCF_036387615.1 Allosphingosinicella sp. | reverse complement strand
CCAAACAGGCGCACCATCCACTCGTCTGGTGTGAACCGAACCGCCCCGTGCTCAACCTCCAACCGCTTGGCGAAGGTGGTCTTACCCGATCCCAGGTAGCCGAACAGAAGATGCGCCGTAGCCATCCTCTTACGATACGGGGGTCCATGTCCGCTCACCACCCGCTCCACACCTTCAGGCGAACGTCCGCTTTCCCATTGCGGACATTCAGGGCATCAGAACGCCGCGCTTGCGAAGTAGCACACTCGCCTGCGCGTCGCTCGCACGATCGCCGACCTCGCCGGCAGCGAAGGTGTGGGCCGGGTCCATATGGCCGACGCGCTCAGCTACCGCCGACAGCCGCCGCGCAATTGAGCACTTGAACGACTCGGCCAAGTGCGCAAGCTTCGTCGGTCCGCCACAACGCGGTAACGAACGGGGGGAAGGGATGCACTACATGCTGCTGCCGCTGAAGCGCTACGCCGAGTTTTCGGGTCGGTCGCGCCGGATGGAATATTGGATGTTCTTTCTGTTCCAGGCCCTGGTCTCAACGGCCTTGATGATCTTGCTCATTTCGGTCGGCGGAGCTGCATTGTTCAGCGGCGGCGATCCGACGGCTTTGGCGGCTGCCGGCGGCAGCTTCATGCTGATCATGGGGCTTTACGGCCTGTTTTCTCTGGCGATGTTGATACCGTCTATCGCAGTTGGTGTGCGCAGGCTGCACGACACCAACCGCACCGGATGGTGGCTGCTGGCCCCCCTTGCGCCTTACATATTGATGTTTGTCGCGGTGGGCTTGTCGGCGTCGTCGCCCGATTCAGGAGCCGCGGGCATTCTCGCGATGGTCGGGGGCCTGGCGGTGCTTGCGCTCGGCATCACTCTGCTTGTGTTCATGTTTCTCGAGGGCACCCGCGGGCCTAACCGCTATGGCCCCGATCCCAAGGGCCGCGCGCCCGCGGAAGTGTTCGCCTGACCGGCTTGTGCTGAGCGCGGCGCCACGTTAGGCGCCGCGCTCGTGCCCCTGTGGTGGAATTGGTAGACGCGCTCGACTCAAAATCGAGTTCCGCAAGGAGTGTCGGTTCGAGTCCGACCGGGGGCACCAA
The DNA here is from genome assembly GCF_036387615.1 of Allosphingosinicella sp. Lineage (GTDB taxonomy): Bacteria > Pseudomonadota > Alphaproteobacteria > Sphingomonadales > Sphingomonadaceae > Allosphingosinicella. Next base: position 118,763 of record NZ_DASVTH010000025.1, on the reverse strand, counting down.
TCACGCGCGAGCGAATGTGCCGGCTTGCCGCGGTCGTAAATCCAGGGATCTGCTGTTAAGCTTGGCGGCGCCGTCTTGTCGCGGCAGGGAGGCTTGACGGTGCAGAAGCTGCGTGCGGGCGATGGCGAAGGCGAGACTCAGGCCGAAACGCGGGTCGAGGAAGCCTTTCTCGAATCCGCTGCGATCGCATTCCGGCGCGATCGGCTGCTGGCCTCACTCACCCTGATTGCCGGGATCGGGCTTGCGCTCGCCGTGCCGTTTGCGCTGAGGGCCGGCGCCGAGTTCTTCCTCCCGGTCACCGCCGCCCTGGTGATTGCAATCGCGCTCGTGCCTCTGCTCGAATGGTTCGAGCGCCGCCGCGTGCCTTCGGGCCTCGCCGCGCTCACCTGCGTGATCCTGTTCATCACCGTCGCCAACGTCGCCGTCGCCGCCATCGTGCTTCCGGCGACCGAGTGGGTGCGCCTGCTGCCGGAGCGGATCGGCCGGATCCGCAACACTCTTGATCCACTGCTCGAAGTCTATTCCGATCTCGAGCGCTTCACGGACCGGATCGTCGGCGAGTTCGGGGCCGGGGAGAAGGGGCCGCGCACCGTGACTGTCGAGACCCCCAACAGCATGGTCGATCTGATCGCGACTTCCGCGCCGCATGCCGCGATCCAACTCTTCTTCGCAATCCTGGTGATCTTCTTCTTCCTGTCCGGCTGGACCCGGATGCGCAAGGCGACCATCACCACACGCACCAGCTTCGATGGCGCAATGACGACCGCGCGCGTGATCCAGCAGGTGGTGGACGCGACCTCCACCTACCTTGGCACGATCACGCTCGTGAACATCTCGATCGGCCTGATTGTGGCGTTGCTGGTCTGGGCGATCGGCATGGATACGCCGCTGATGTGGGGCGGCATCGTCGCGGTGCTGAATTACATACCCTATCTGGGCCCGATCGCGTCTATCCTGCTGCTTGCGCTCGGCGGCCTGATGACCTTCCCGGATCCGTGGTATGCGCTGCTGCCCGCGGCCTGCTTCGCCGTCATCCACATCGTCGAGGCCAACGTGATCACTCCGGCGCTGGTCGGCCGGCGGCTCACCATCAACCCTTTGCTTATCCTGGTGGCGCTGAGTTTCTGGACCTTCGTGTGGGGGACGACGGGCGCGCTGCTTGCGGTTCCGCTGCTCATCATCACCAAGACCGTTCTGGACGCGGCGGGCAAGCCGGACATCGCCGGATTTCTCTTCGAGGAAGGCACGCTCACCAGCCATTCGCACGAGGAGGAGGATTAGGTCCGGCCCGTGTTGACAGCCTCCGGCGGCTCCACTAACCGCCCCTCACCATCGCGCGGGTGTAGCTCAGTTGGTTAGAGCGCCGGCCTGTCACGCCGGAGGTCGCGGGTTCGAGCCCCGTCACTCGCGCCATGGTCAGCGCCAGCGCCCAGTCTCCATCCAGAGCAGCAGGCGCTTCATCGGAAAGAGCCATAGCCAGGCGACGCCGCTGACCGCGAAGGCGAGGCCGCTCGCCCAACCTTCCAGGCCGAAGCCTTCGGCGAGCGTCACCACGATCACCGCCCAGGTCGCGATCCCGAGCAGCAACAGGCCCATGCCCGCGGGCTTGCGCCAGCTCGGCTCATGCATGGCACGAAATCCATTCGCGCGGGGTCGCGATCGCGTCGAGCGGCATGTCCCACGGGTCAGCGGGAATGGGGCCGTCCACGATCTGGTCCTCCCAGCCGATCCCGATCGTGAAAACGGGGGCCGCTTCGCGCAGGTGCGAAAGCGCGCGGTCATAATGGCCCTTGCCATGTCCGATACGGTTGCCGGCCCGGTCGGCCGCGACCAGAGGGACGAGCACCAGATCGGGGGCGAGCGCGGGTGCCCCACCCGACGGCTGCAAGACGCGCCACGGCCCCGCCTCGACCGCGGGGGCGGCGCGGAACATCATGCGGGCGTCGCGTCCGCCAAACCACGGCAGCGCCGCCTGCTGACCTTCGCGGATCGCGTCGAGGATCAGATAAGGGCTGATCTCATCGCGCATCGGATGGTAGCCGGCGACGACGCGCGCGCCGATCAGATGGGGCAGCACGACTTCTGCAAGTTTGCCTTCCAGCTCGTTTCTCAGCGCCGGCGTGAGCGCGGCCGCGTACGCCTTGCGCCGGGCGAGCGCTTCGAGACGCATCTGCGCCTTGGAAGGGGGTGACGGGACCACCATGGCCGTTTGCCGGAATATCCTCTGACGCCAGTACGTCAGGTGGGGACCATGTGCTTCGGGCCAGGGCCCAGGCAGGGACAGCCCCCGAGGATGTCTTATCGCCTCAGGGATTTTCGCAAAAGCTCGTACCGGGCAGTACCCGTCAACTTCCAATCTAGGAGTTCGCGCCTTGCGGCTCAAGCCTGTCGGCGAGCATTTCGACGCGATCGGCCATGTCTTCGAGCAGCTCCGCGATATTCGGGTCCGCCGCTGGAGTTGCACTCCCGCCGGCGCCTGCGCCTGCGCCGCGCTGCTCCCCGAGTTCGTCGGCCAGCAGGAGCGATGCAAACAGCAACTGCCGCGCTTCGCCCAGATTGCCAAGCGCGCTTGCCGCTTCGCGCGCCTTTCGATCCACGACGGCTGCGACAGAGCGCAGATGCGCTTCCTCACCGTCCCGGCAGGCCAAAGTGTATTTGCGGCCGCCCACTTCGAGTTCCACCGAGGCCATCAATCCGCTCCTTCGGTGGCGAGCAGGCGGTCGATCCGCGCGATCGCGTCTTCCACCTTGCCGCGCAGCGCGTGGTGGGTCTGGCGCAAGCTCAGGAGTTCCGACTGATCTCGCGGCGCGGGGTGTCCCCCGCCGGTTGCAGCTTCGATCCGGGCGAAGGCGCGCTCGATCCGGTCGATGGCGCGAAGGGCACGATCGTCTGACATGGCGCCCCGATAAGCCCCTGCGCCCGGCCCGGCAAGCACCTCCGGGAGCCAAGGTTGACGCCCGCGCCGCCCCCTTTAAAGAAGCGACCTGTCGGCGCGGAGTCCCGCCGCCGACACGCCCTCGCTCCTGCCCCGCCCTCAAAAGGAAGCATCTTGCCCGTCGAACCCCGACTGCTCGCCAACGCGATCCGGGCCTTGGCCATGGACGGGGTGCAGGCGGCCAATTCGGGGCATCCTGGCATGCCGATGGGCATGGCCGACGCGGCGACGATCCTGTTCACGGAATATCTGAAGTTCGACCCGCAAGATCCGGATTGGCATGACCGGGACCGCTTTGTGCTGTCCGCCGGACACGGTTCGATGCTGCTCTATTCGCTGCTCCACCTGACCGGCTACGAGCGGCCGACGATCGATGACATCCGCAACTTTCGCCAACTGGCCAGCCCCTGCGCCGGACATCCCGAGAACTTCCTCTTGCCGGGCGTGGAGGCGACCACCGGCCCGCTCGGACAGGGGTTTGCGATGTCAGTCGGCATGGCGATCGCCGAACGTCATTTGAATGCGCTGTTCGGCGACGATCTGGTCGATCATCGCACCTGGGTGATTGCCGGCGACGGTGATCTCATGGAGGGCATCAATCACGAGGCGATGGGATTGGCCGGCCATCTCGCCCTGGGCCGGCTCAACGTCCTGTGGGACAATAACAAGATCACCATCGACGGCGCGACCGATCTCAGCACTTCTGAAGACATTCCGGCCCGATACCGGGCGAGCGGCTGGCATGTGGTCGGCTGCGACGGTCACGATTTCGACGGCATCCGGGCGGCGCTGGACGAGGCCGTCGCCGACCCTCGGCCCTCGCTGATCGACTGCCGCACGATCATCGGCTGGGGCGCGCCCAACAAGATGGGCACGGCCGCGACGCACGGGGCGGCGCTCGGGCCGGAGGAGGTCGCCGCCGCCCGCCAACACCTGGTGTGGGACAGCGAGCCGTTCGACCTGCCGGAGGAGATTTCGGCCGCCTGGCGGGAGCACGGGCGGCGCGGCATCGGGGCGCACGAGGCCTGGCGCGCCCGCCTCGCCGCCAGCCACCATCGCGACGAGTTTGTGCGGCGAATGGACGGGCGTCTTCCCGCCGATATAGGCATTGCGGATCATCTGCAGTCACTGATCGCAAACCTGCAGAAGGTCGCTACCCGCAAGGCCTCGGAGCTCGCGCTGGAGGCGATCAACGCGGCGCTGCCGGACACGATCGGCGGCTCGGCTGACCTCACCGGTTCCAACAACACCAGAACCAAGGCGCAGAAGCCGCTGACCAGGGACCATTATTCCGGGCGCTACATCTATTACGGCATTCGCGAATTCGGGATGGCGGCCGCCATGAACGGGATGGCGCTGCACGGCGGCGTCATTCCTTATGGCGGCACCTTCCTGATCTTCTCCGATTATTGCCGCCCGGCCATACGTCTCTCCGCGCTCCAGCAGGTCCGCGTCCTCTACGTCATGACCCACGATTCGATCGGCCTTGGCGAGGACGGCCCGACCCACCAGCCGGTCGAGCATCTGACCAGCCTGCGCATGATCCCGAACCTCACCGTTTTCCGCCCTGCCGACGCGGTCGAAACGGCGGAATGCTGGGCGCTGTCGCTGGAGCGGCAAGACGGCCCGTCGCTGCTGGCCTTGTCCCGCCAGAATCTCCCGCAGCTGCGAACCGGACGGACCGACAATCTTTGCGCCCGCGGCGCCTATCGGCTGCGCGCGGCGCAAGTGGCCCGCCAGGTGGTGCTCATCGCGACCGGCTCCGAGGTCGAGCTCGCGATGAACGTGGCCGATGCACTGGAAGGACAGGGCATCGGCGCCGATGTCGTGTCGATGCCGTGCTGGAGCCTGTTCGACGCGCAAGAACCGAATTACCGCGCCGATATCCTGCCGCAAGACACCCTGAAAGTCTCGATCGAGGCTGGGGTGACGCTCGGCTGGGAACGCTATGTCGGGCCGCGTGGCCTCGCGATCGGGCTCGATCGGTTCGGCGCCTCGGCTCCGGCCGAACATCTCTTCAAGCGCTTCGGCTTCACCGCCGAAGCCATCGTGCCGCGGATTCTGGCGGCGCTCAGTTCACAAGGAGATCAGTGACATGGCGACAAGGGTTGCGATCAACGGTTTCGGACGGATCGGGCGCCTGGTGGCGCGCGCGATCCTCGAGAAGCAGGATAGCGGGCTCGAGCTCGTCGCTATCAACGATCTCGCCGATGCCGGGTCCAACGCACTCCTGTTCAAGCGGGACTCTGTCCATGGCGCTTACAGGGGCGAGGTCCGCGCCGAGGGGAACGATCTGATAATAGATGGCCGCCGCGTGCTCGTCACGGCCGAGAAGGACCCCTCCAAGCTGCCCCACGGCGACAACGGTGTGGACATCGCGCTGGAATGCACCGGATTCTTCACGGATCGTGACAAGGCTGGTGCTCATCTCACTGCCGGCGCAAAGAAAGTGCTGATCTCGGCCCCCGCTAAAGGCGTCGACCTTACCGTCGTTTTCGGAGTCAATCACGACAAGCTGTCGGCCGATCACACGATCGTCTCGAATGCCTCCTGCACCACCAATTGCCTGGCGCCCGTCGCCAAGGTGCTGAACGACGCGATCGGCATCGAGCGTGGCCTGATGACCACCATCCACGCCTACACAAACGACCAGAAGATCCTCGACCAGATTCACCCGGACAAGCGGCGCGCCCGCGCCGCGGCCATGTCGATGATCCCCACCACCACCGGGGCGGCGCGTGCGGTCGGCGAAGTGCTGCCCGAACTCAAGGGCAAGCTCGACGGCTCGGCGATCCGCGTTCCAACGCCCAATGTCAGCATCGTCGACCTGACCTTCACGCCGGCGCGCGAAACCAGTCTCGACGAGGTCAACGGCGTCCTTCGCGCGGCTGCCGAAGGCGCGTTCAAGGGCATTCTGGCATATTCCGAAGAGCCGCTGGTCTCGATCGACTACAACCATGACTCGCACAGCTCGACCGTGGACAGCCTCGAAACCGCTGTGCTCCAAGGCCGCCTTGTCCGCGTGCTGAGCTGGTACGACAATGAATGGGGATTCTCCAACCGCATGGTCGACACGGCCGGCGCGATGGCCAAGCTGATCTAGCTCGATGGCGAGCTTTCGCACGCTTGACGATCTGGGCGACGTTTCGGGACGGCGCGCGCTCGTGCGCGTGGACCTGAACGTGCCGATGGCGGACGGGCGACCCTCGGACGACACCCGCCTGCGGGCGACGTTGCCGACGGTCACCGAACTGGCCGATCGCGGCGCTATCGTGCTCCTGCTCGCCCATTTCGGCCGGCCGAAGGGGCAGCGCAGCCCGGACATGTCGCTCTCGCTGGTCACTCGCGCTTACCAGGACGTGCTTGGCCGTCTGATCCGCTTCGTCGGCGACTGCGCCGGCCCGCTTGCGAGCGAGGCGGTCGCCGCCATGCAGCCGGGCGATGTTGCCATCCTGGAGAATACCCGCTTCCACGCAGGCGAGGAGAAGAACGACCCCGAGCTTGCCCGCGCCATCGCCGAACTCGGCGACTTCTACGTCAACGACGCCTTTTCCGCCGCTCACCGCGCGCACAGTTCGACCGAAGCCCTGGCGCATCTGCTCCCCGCTTATGCGGGGCGAGGCATGGAAGCCGAACTGACCGCGCTGGAAAAAGCGCTGGGCGCGCCCGAGCGCCCGGTCGCGGCGGTGGTCGGCGGGGCCAAGGTCTCCACCAAGCTCGACGTGCTGCGTAACCTGGTAGCCAAAGTCGACCACCTCATCATCGGCGGCGGCATGGCCAACACCTTCCTCGCGGCGCGCGGAGTCGCGGTCGGCAAGAGCCTTTGCGAGCATGACCTGACGCAGACGGCGCTCGACATTCTCGAAGCCGCAGACCGGGCAAACTGCACCGTGCATCTCCCTTACGACGTCGTCGTTGCCAAGGAGTTCGCGCCCAATCCAACCAGCTTGCGCACTTGCAACGTCCACGAGGTCGCACCCGACGAGATGATCCTGGACGTGGGACCCGCCGCGGTCGAAGCGCTTGCCGACGCGCTCAAGACGTGCCGCACCCTTGTCTGGAACGGCCCGCTCGGCGCGTTCGAGACGCCGCCCTTCGACGCCGCCACTGTCCAGCTCGCCCGGACGGCCGCTGCGCTGACGCAGGCCGGGGCGCTCGTATCCGTCGCCGGCGGCGGCGACACGGTCGCGGCGCTCAACCAGGCCGGGGTCGCCGATCAGTTCAGTTTCGTCTCGACCGCGGGCGGCGCCTTCCTGGAATGGATGGAAGGCAAGGAACTGCCCGGGGTCGCCGCGCTGCGGCAGCCGCACTAATTGCAGATCAGGAGCTTACCCAATGACCTTCACGCCTGTCATCAAGCAGATCCTTGCGAATTACGAATCCGATAACCCGGGAGTGAAGGCGAACCTCGCGCGGATCCTGACGCAGGGGCGGCTCGGCGGCACCGGCAAGCTCATCATCCTGCCGGTCGACCAGGGCTTCGAGCATGGCCCTGCGCGCAGCTTTGCGATTAACGAGGCGGCCTACGACCCGCACTACCATTTCCAGCTCGCGATCGACGCGGGTCTTTCCGCCTATGCCGCCCCGCTGGGGATGATCGAGGCGGGCGCCGACACCTTCGCCGGCCAGATCCCAACCATTCTCAAGGTCAACAGCTCGAACAGCTGGGCGACCTCGATCAACCAGGCGGTCACCGGGACGGTCGATGATGCGCTGCGCCTTGGCTGCGCCGCGATCGGCTTCACCATCTACCCGGGCTCCGACAACATCTTCGAGATGATGGAGGAGATTCGCGAGATGTCGGCCGAGGCCAAGTCGGTCGGCATCGCCACCGTGATCTGGTCCTATCCGCGCGGCGGCAACCTTTCCAAGCAGGGCGAGCTCGCGCTCGACGTCGGTGCTTATGCCGCGCACATGGCGACCCTGCTCGGCGCGCACATCATCAAGGTCAAGCTGCCGACCGACCATGTCGAGCAGAAAGACGCGCAGAAAGTCTATGAGAAGTTCGACGCATCCACCCAGGCCAAGCGCGTAGCCCATGTGGTGCGGAGTTGCTTCAACGGGCGGCGCATCGTCGTGTTTTCCGGCGGCGCGTCCAAGGGTGTTGAAGATGTGTTCCAGGACGCGCGCGATATCCGCGACGGCGGTGGCCACGGCTCGATCATAGGCCGGAACACCTTCCAGCGCCCGCGCGAGGAAGCGCTCGCGATGCTCGACCGCCTGGTGCGCATCTACAAGGGCGAGGAGTGAGCCAGGCGAGCGCAGGGAGGGGTGGCGCGTATCGCCTCTACCTCGGCCTGGCGCTCGTCGGCGCGGTCCTGCCTTACGCGATCCTTCTGCCCTGGCTCGCTCGGCACGGATTGGACGTCACGCAGTTCCTGGCAGGTCCGTTTGCGAATGGACCGGCCAGCATCTTCTCGGCTGACGTGCTGTTCTCCGCCGCCGTGTTCCTGACCTTCGTCGCTGTCGAGGGCCGTCGGCTGGGCATGCGCCGCCTCTGGGTTCCGCCGCTGATCGTCGTCGCCATCGGGCTTTGCTGTGCGCTGCCGCTCTTCCTGGCACAGCGGGAGCGAGCGCTCGCCCCACATGGCTGACCCGGAGTTGATGCGCGCGCGCTACCTCGCCGGCCAGTTTGCCCGCCCGCGCGGGCGGATCGGGCGTTGGCTGATCGCCCCCTGGCTCGACCGGATTGCCGGTCCCAGCAATCGGCTTGCGTTCCGCAAGCTCGACGTCCGCTCCGGCGACCGGGTGCTCGAGGTCGGTTTTGGAGGCGGTGGGCTGCTCGGGCGGCTGTTGGCCGCCGGCGCGGACGTGGTCGGGGCCGACATTTCGGAAGCGATGATTGCCCGGGCTCGGCTGCGCTTTCGGCGCGAAGCGGGGCAGGGCCGGCTCCGCTTGCTGCATTGCTCCGTCGATCGGCTGCCGCTCGACACGGCGAGCATCGACAAGGCCGTCAGCGTCGCAAGTCTTTACTTCTGGCCCGATCCGGCGGCCGGGATAGCCGAGCTTGCGCGAGTGATCCGGCCGGGCGGGCGGCTGGTCCTTTGCTTCGAGCCTGCCGAAGAGTTGCGGAAATGGCCCGGTCACCGCTTCGGCTTCCGTTTGTTTGGTCAAGAGGAGGTGGAGGCACTGCTCGAGGCAGCAGGGTTTCAGGTGCTCGACGTCCAAGTCGGGCATGGGCGCAAACCGGATCGCTTTCTTTGCTTGAGCGCCGAGCGGGTTGCTGCGAACGGCTGAACGCATGGAAATCGAAGACGATCTCAGCCTGGACCCGAATTTCGCGGGGATGTTCCAGCCGGTCGAGCGGCCGGCCTGCCAGCTTTACTTGATCTCACCGGTTCAGACGGGACCGGGTCTCGGGGAGTCGCTCAAGGCCGCGCTCGATGCCGGCGACGTCGCCGCTTTCCAGTTGCGGCTCAAGGGCCTCGACGATCATGCGGTCGCCAGGGCCGCCGAGCCGCTCCAGCGCATCTGCGGGGATCGCGAGGTCGCCTTCATCGTCAACGACAGCATGGCGCTCGCCAAGCGTCTCGGCGCCGACGGAGTCCATCTGGGGCAGGGGGATGGCGATCCGCGAGAGGCGCGGGCGCTGCTCGGACCATCGGCACAGATTGGGGTGACCTGCCATGACAGCCGCCACCTTGCCATGGCGGCGGGCGAGGCGGGGGCCGACTATGTCGCGTTCGGCGCCTTCTTTCCGACGAGCACCAAGGACACCCGCCACCGTCCGGACCCGTCTATCCTGTCCTGGTGGTCGCGACTGTTCGAGCTGCCATGCGTGGCAATCGGCGGCATTACGCCGGAGAATGGGCGCGTGCTGGTCGAGGCGGGAGCCGACTTCCTGGCCGTCTGCAGCGGCGTCTGGGCACATCCTGAGGGCTCTGCGGCGGCCGTGCGGGAGTTCCAACGCATCCTCGAACGTTAAGCCGAGACTTCTCGTTCAACGCAGCGCCTGCGCCACCATGGCCCGCAGGGTCAGGGCATCGTCGATCGCATGGGCGTGGATGTCGTTGTTGAAATAGGCCCAGACTTCCCGGCCGGCACGCGCCTGGCCCACCATCCAGTCGCTCGCCGTAAGCAGGCGCTCGTCGGGATATCGGCCCCAATATTTGCCTTCCCCGCCATGAAAGCGAAGATAGGCGAGCGGGCCCGAAGCCCAGAACGGCGTGGTCGACCCGGCCATGTCGTGGACGCAAAAGCCGATGCCGCTCGCATCGAGCAGCTCCAACATTTGCGGCTCGATCCAGCTCGGTTCCCGAAACTCGAAGACGTGATGGAGGTCGGGCGGAAGCAGCGCAAGGAAGGCTTCTACCCGCTCGCGATCGAAGACCCAGCGGGGTGGCAGCTGGTAGAGGATCGGCCCGAGCGTCGGCCCCAGCTTCCGTGCCCGACCGAGAAACTCCTTCACCGGCTCCGCGCATTCGCTGAGCTTCTTCATATGAGTGATGAAGCGCGGCGCCTTGACCGCATAGCGGAAGCCGGGCGGCGCCTGGTCCTGCCACTTCGCGAACGTCTCGGGCTTGGGCAGATGGTAGAAGCTGGAGTTGAGCTCCACTGTCCCGAACGTATCCGCATAATGATCGAACCACCGCTTCTGGGCGAGCTTGTCCGGGTAGAAGAGGCCCCGCCAGTGCCGGTAGGTCCAGCCTGAACAGCCGATCCGGATCGCGTGCCTCGGGTGCATCGTCGATCAAAGCCGCGGCGGTGGAAATAAGTTTCGGCTGCCGCGTTTGAGGTTCCGATTCCCTAGTCAGTTGCGGAGCGTACCTCGTGAACAAAACTCATCTCGTGAACGGCTTTCTTCTCGGCAGCATGGCGATGGCGGTCGCCGGGGCAGCCGTCGCGCAGGATCCGGCGGCCAAAGCGGGCGCTCAGCCCAGAGCTGCGCAGGCGCGGCCCGGCGGAGCTGCGGCCGAGGACAAGTTCGACGGCCAGGTCTTCCATGCCCAGGTGCTGCTGGATCGGGCCGGCTTCTCGCCCGGAGTGATCGACGGCATGGCGGGCACCTCGCTCCAATATGCCCTGAAGGGCTTCCAGGAAGCGCGCGGCCTCCAGGTCAACGGCCAGCTCGACGGGCCCACCCGCGCCGCCTTGCTGCAGGACCGCGCGCCCTCCTCGCTGACCCTTCGGATCGCGGAGAGCGACGCGCAGGGGCCCTTCACTCCCATCCCCAAGGAGCCCGAGCAGCAGGCCAAGATGGAGCGGCTCGCCTACCGCAATCTGCTCGAGAAGTTGTCCGAGAAGTTCCACACTACGCCGGCAACGATCATTGCCCTCAATCGCCCGGACATGATCCTGCGCGCCGGCACCGTGCTTCGGCTGCCCAACGTGCTTCCGGCCTCGCGCAGCTACTCGAACGTGAAGCCCGATGTCGCCCAGCTGCTCAGTGACTTGAACGTCAACGGCACCCAGCCCAAGGCCGACCGGGTCGTGGTGGACAAGTCGGACAAGGTGGTGCGGGTGCTGGGCGAGGACGGCCGCCTGCTGGCGCAGTTTCCGGCGACCCTCGGCAGCGACAAGGACCCGCTCCCGCTCGGCAACTGGAAGGTCAACGCGCTGTCCTACAACCCGCCGTTCAAGTACCAGCCCAAGCTGTTCTGGGACGTTGACGACAAGGAAAAGGAGCAGATGCTCCCGCCTGGCCCGAACGGGCCGGTCGGCCTGGTCTGGATCGATCTCAGCAAGGAGCATATCGGTATTCACGGCACGAACAGTCCGGAGACGATCAAGCGGGCGGAGAGCCATGGCTGCGTGCGGCTGACTAATTGGGACGCGGCGCGCCTGACGCAGATGATCGGCAACGGCACGCCCGTGGTCTTCCAGGCCTGATCCGTGTAAGCTTCGCGTATGGGTAGGCTAAAGCTGATCGGCAGCAACCTGGTCACCGCGACACTGGTATGCGCGCTGACCAGCGCCTTTTGGATCAATGCTTACGGAGGCGAGAGCACTCAGCACGCCAAGGTGGAGCCTGCGCCGGAAGCCGCGGAGAAGCAGGCCTCAGCGGCAACCGCCAAGCAGGAAGTCGCGCTCGCTCCGTCCGGGCTCGCTGTTCCCGTTGCCGGTATCACGGTCGATCAGCTGACCGACACCTACAAGCAGTCGCGCGGCGGCGGCAGCCGCGTGCATGATGCGATCGACATCATGGCCGATCACGGGACCCCGGTCGTGGCGGCGGCGCCCGGCCGGCTGGAGAAACTCTTCTACAGCAAGGGGGGTGGCGGGATAACCGCTTATGTACGCTCCGACGACGGCAAGTGGCTCTATTACTACGCTCATCTCCAGGATTACGCCCCGGGCCTCAAGGAAGGGCAGGCGATCAAGCGCGGCGATCCGATCGGGCGGGTCGGCGTCACCGGCAATTCCAACCCGGACGGCCCCCATCTTCACTTCGCCATAAACCGTATGGCGGACGGTGAGAAATGGCATCAGGGCAGGCCGGTCAATCCATATCCGCTGCTTGCCGGCAAGAACGGGCGCTGACTGCGGTCGTCTGTCAAAAACCGAGAGCGCAGCATGGTGGCAACGATCCAGGAAGGGGGATGCGAATGCGGCCGCAGCCGCTACCGGCTGAAGGCCAGCCCCATTGCCGTGAATTGCTGTCACTGCCGCGATTGCCAGAAGCTCAGCGGATCAGCTTTCGCTCTCAACGCCCTGGTCGAGGCGGAGTATGTGCAGCTTCTTTCAGGGAGCGATGCTGTCGAGAGCGGCGCTGGCGGTGCCACGCGGTGCGGGACCTGCGGCGTGCTCCTTTGGGCAACGCACCCCATGTTCGGGGATCGCATCCTGTTCCTGCGTGCCGGGACGCTGGACGAAGCTGAGCACATGGAGCCGGATGCGCATTTCTTCGTTCGCAGCAAGCATCCCTGGATCGTGCTGCCAGCCGACTCTCGCGTGTTCGAGACCCTTCCGGGTGACGCGGACCCGCCGTTGTTTGGGCCCGAGGCTCTGGTCCGCATCGAAGCGGCGCGCGGCGGCTGACTTGCTCCGCTTCGGAGCGGCGGCTAAGGCCGCTGCGGCTCCCCCATTCATTCTTCTCAGAGACACGGCATGAAGATCAGCGGCGTGGACATTCGTCCCGGCAACATCATCGAATATGAAGGCGGCATCTGGCGCGCGGTGAAGATCCAGCACACCCAGCCCGGCAAGGGCGGCGCCTACATGCAGGTCGAGATGAAGAACCTCATCGACGGCCGCAAGAACAACGTCCGCTTTCGCTCGGCCGAGACGGTGGAGCGGGTCCGGCTCGACACCAAGGATTTCCAGTTCCTGTTCCGCGACGGCGACATGCTGACCTTCATGGACAAGGACAATTACGAGCAGATCACACTACCCGCCGACCTGCTCGGCGACGCCGCCGCCTTTCTTCAGGACGGCATGGACGTGGTGATGGAGCTTTATGACGAGCGGCCGATCTCCGTGCAGTTGCCCGACACGATCGAGGCGATGATCATCGAGGCTGACGCGGTGGTGAAGGGGCAGACCGCTTCGTCCAGCTACAAGCCCGCCATTCTCGAGAACGGAGTGCGAGTGATGGTCCCGCCGCATATCGGCGCCGGCACTAAGATCGTCGTCGATGTTTATGAGCAGACGTACGTGAGGCGCGCTGATTGATGCTCGCTTGGCGGCTCCTGCTTGCACCTGTCTTGCTGGCTCAGGCGGCTGCGCTCGCGCAACCGGCCTACGATCCGGCTGCCGAGGTCGGAGCGTGGGCGGCCGGTTTTATCGAAGCGGTGAGTGAGCCCAATATCGTGGCGGCACGGTGCGCGCCGGCGATGAACGCGGCACTGGCATCGATGCGGGACTCGGCCTCGGCGCGCGCGGCAATGGTCAAGGTTCGCCCGTGCGGGGAGCAGATTCGCTCCGCCTACGCCGGCGTGAATGCGAAGCTCGACGGTCTCCACCCACTGCCTCCGGAGATTGAGGCCAAGACGGGCTTCTCGTCCGCGCGCTTCATCGCCGATCAGCGACGGCTCGCTGCTGCAACGACCGCCTATGTCGATGACTTGAATCGCTTCATTGACGCGATGGCGGCCGGCGATCGCGCCGCTCTACCCGGATTGCTGGCCCGTGTGCGCACTGGCGGCGGCTCGCTGATGGATGCGAGTATCCTGATGCTCCGCCTGCAGCAATCGGCCTCGCGGCTTGCTTTCGTGCGGCGTGCGATGGAGCTGCGGATCGTGCTGGCGGAGGCGGCGAAAGGCTTGTTGGTAGCGGTGCCAACCGCTGCCGGGTTGCCCGTCGGCAACACGATGCGCGTGCTCGCCGGCCGCGCTCGGGCCGCCGTCCCGGCAGCCCGGATGGCCTGGCAGGAGGATCGAGTCATATTGACCCGGCTCTCCGGGCACGAAACTTCATCGGTGACGCGCGTCCTCGCTGCGGGAGGCCAGCTGACCGAGGATATGCTGAGTCGGGGCGATCGGCTTGCCACCCTGCTCGACGCGGCCGGACGTCGACCGGTGCTTCCGCACTTGGAGGCGCAGCGGTTGGCGACTGAACTGAACAATCTTGAATTAGACATGCTGCGCTCGGGCCAAGCATTTGCGACCGCGCTACAGGCCGAGGGCTGAGCATGGTCGCCCACTCAGGCCTGATCACCGTCATGGAGCGCGCCGCACGCAAGGCGGCGCCGCGCATCCGCCGTGATTTCGGGGAAACCGAGCAGTTGCAGGTCAGCCGGAAAGGGCCGGCGGATTTCGTCTCGATGGCCGATCGCCGCGCTGAGCAAACGCTGGTCGAGGAATTGCGCAAGGCGCGGCCGGACTGGGGCTTCCTGCTTGAGGAAGGTGGAACGGTCGCGGGCGATCCGGTCAAGCCGCGCTGGATCATCGATCCGATCGATGGCACCTCCAACTTCCTGCACGGCATCCCCCATTTCGCGATGTCGCTTGCCGTCCAGGAGCCGAAGCCGGGGAGCGGCGGCTGGGGGGAGATCACGCAAGGGCTGGTTTATCAGCCGCTCACCGACGAGAGCTTCTGGGCCGAGAAGGGCAGGGGCGCGTGGCTCAGTGACCGTAGGCTGCGCGTGTCCTCCCGCCGCGACCTCGGCGACGCGCTGATCGCGACCGGAATACCCCACAAGGCGCATGGCGATCTGGAGCGCTGGCAGAAGATCCTGGATGCCGTTTCGCCCGAAGTGGCCGGCGTCCGACGGTTCGGCTCCGCCGCGCTTGATCTCGCCTGGGTTGCCGCCGGCCGGTATGACGGCTTTTGGGAAGAAGGCTTGCAGCAATGGGATATTGCGGCGGGCATCTTGCTGGTCCGCGAAGCGGGTGGCTTCGTGTCCGATTTCCGCGGCGCCGACCGGGCACTGGAAACGGGACAGGTGCTCGCCGCCAATGACGGGCTCCAGACGAAGCTGCATAAGCTCGTCGCGGGCGCGATCCGGACCTAGTAGCGGCTCGCTTCGGCTCGCCGCCCGGGCCGTTGATCTATTGCGACGGAGCGCAGTGAGCTTCCAATTCGCTGTAGCGGCATGTCAGGAAGTGCGCGCACCGGATCGGGCCGCTTCAAGCGGCTAAGAGCGCTCAAGCGCCTGCGGGTTCAGCGCCGTCATCTCAAGCGAGCGCTGCTCGCCACCACCCCGGGCATCGCTCTGTTGAGCGGTGGGAGCATCCCGGTTGCCAAGCTGGCGGTGCCGATCGCCATGTCGGCGACCGTCATCCCGATCGACTCTCAAGCTCGCGCGGCGATATCGCAGCAAGCCGCGCCGAGCCCCACACCGCCAGGGGCCGTCATCGCCGAAGCCGTGGAGGCCAGCTATTATGGCGACGGGTTCGCCGGCCGGCCAACGGCGAGCGGCGAAATCTTCGATCCAGCGCTTCTCACGGCAGCGCACCGGACCCTGCCATTGGGCAGTCTCGTTCGGGTTACGGAAGTGTCGAGCGGCCGCACTGTGGTTGTCCGGATCAACGATCGTGGTCCTTTTCACGGTGATCGAGCGATCGATCTGTCGACCGCAGCGGCTCATCAGATCGGGTTGCTGGAGCGCGGGACGGGCAACGTGACCTTGCACCTGATCGGAGACGTCTGACCTGCCAGTCCTTCACTCTCGCGTAAGTCTTTGCTTTGGGCAGGTTTAAAGCCGGCTTTCGAGCCGCCATATCCGCCCTGCAGCCGCCTTGCCGTTCGCGATCCCGCTCTGTCCGAGCGGTTGCGGTCGAGGGGCGGCTGGCCTAGAAGCCCGCGCGAAACGTCTCTTCCCGGAGTCCTGTCGATGGCGTCCACCGCCGCCGAATATCTGCCGATCATGCTGTTCATCGCTGTGGCGCTGGCGCTGTCCACGGCGTTCGTGTTCCTGCCGATGCTGGTCTCGCGTCTGACCGGGGCCAACAACCCGTATCCCGACAAGCTCGCCGAGTATGAATGCGGCTTCCCGGCCTTCGAGGACAGCCGTTCGCAGTTCGACGTGCGCTTCTACCTGGTGGCGATCCTGTTCATCATCTTCGATCTGGAAGCTGCTTTCTTGTTCCCGTGGGCGGTTTCGCTGGGGTCAATCGGCATCGCCGGTTGGGCCGCGATGATGATCTTCCTGGTCGAGCTCACCTTGGGCTTCGTTTATGCCTGGAAGAAGGGAGCTCTCGAATGGGAGTGATCCTCGATCCCCGGCACGAGAATCAGCGTCCTGCCGACCTGCAGCAGCCGGACCCCGAGTTCTTCAACCAGCTTCAGGGTGAGGTGGCGGACAAGGGCTTCCTCGTCACCTCCACCGAGGATCTCTTCCAGTGGGCAAGGACCGGCTCGTTGTGGTGGATGACCTTCGGCCTGGCCTGCTGCGCGGTCGAGATGATTCACGTGAACATGCCGCGTTACGACCTTGAAAGGTTTGGAGTTGCACCCCGTGCATCCCCCAGACAGTCGGACGTGATGATCGTCGCGGGCACGCTCTGCAACAAGATGGCCCCGGCGCTCCGCCGCGTCTACGACCAGATGTCGGAGCCGCGCTACGTCATCTCGATGGGCTCGTGCGCGAATGGCGGCGGCTACTATCACTACAGCTATAGCGTGGTGCGCGGCTGTGATCGGATCGTGCCGGTCGACATCTATGTCCCGGGTTGTCCGCCCACTGCCGAAGCCTTGCTCTACGGCATCATGCAGCTGCAGCGGAAGATCCGCCGCATCGGCACGATCGAGCGCTAAGCTCATGGCACGCAGCTCCGCACCCTGTGTCGCCCCGCGCGAGGGGATCATCGACGAGGTCAGGGCCGCGATCGGCGGCGCGTTCCTGGACGCCAAGGACGCTGCCGGCGAGGTCTCGATCACGGTCACGCGCGAGAGCATCGTCGAGGTCTGCCGGACGCTGCGCGACCGCTTCGAATATCAGCAGCTGATGGAAATCGCCGGCGTCGATTACCCGCAGCGGCCGGAGCGTTTCGAGGTCGTCTATCACCTGCTCTCGCTGACGCGGAACCACCGTGTCCGTGTCCGGGTGCTGACCGACGAAGAGAAGCCGGTCCCCTCGGTCACCGGGCTATGGCCGGTCGCCGGATGGCTCGAGCGCGAAGTCTTCGACCTGTTCGGCGTGCTATTCGACGGGAACGACGATCTGCGTCGAATCCTTACGGACTACGGATTCCGCGGCTATCCGCTGCGCAAGGATTTCCCGCTCTCCGGCTATGTCGAGATGCGCTACTCCGAGGAGCAGAAAAGGGTGGTCTACGAGCCGGTCAAGCTCGCCATGGACTTCCGCAGCTTCGATTTCCTGAGCCCCTGGGAGGGCGCGCAATATATCCTGCCCGGTGACGAGAAGGTCGAGGGCCAGGCGCCCGGTGCCCCCACTCCGGCCAGCGCGGGAGAGAAGAAATGAGCACCAACGCCACGGAGATCTGGACCGAAGAGGAGGCCGCCAGCTCCGGCGCCACCCAGTCCGAAATCGCCAACTACACGATCAACTTCGGCCCGCAGCACCCGGCCGCGCACGGCGTTTTGCGCCTCGTGCTCGAGCTGGACGGCGAGATCGTGGAGCGTGTCGATCCGCATGTCGGCTTGCTTCACCGCGGCACCGAGAAATTCTGCGAGTACAAGACGTACTTGCAGGCGCTCCCTTACATGGATCGGCTCGATTACGTCTCGCCGATGTGCATGGAGCACAGCTATGTGCTCGCCATCGAGAAGCTGCTCGATCTCGAAGTGCCGATCCGGGCGCAATATCTGCGCGTTTTTTTCGCTGAGCTGACCCGCATCAAGAACCACCTGCTCAACATCGGCTCCCACGTCATGGACGTCGGCGCGATGACTCCGAACCTGTGGCTGTTCGAGCTTCGCGAAGACATCATGCAATTTTACGAGCGGGCGTCGGGCGCGCGGATGCACGCGGCTTATTTCCGACCAGGCGGCGTTCATCAGGACGTGCCGCTGAAGCTCCTCACCGACATTGCCGAGTGGATGGACAATCGGCTGTTCGGCTTGTTCGACGATGCAATGAGCCTCGTCGTTGACAACCGCATTTTCAAGCAGCGCAATGTCGATATCGGCACGGTCAGCCGTGACGACGCGATCGCCTGGGGCTTTTCCGGCCCGATGATCCGCGCGGCCGGAATTCCATGGGACATTCGCAAGTCGCAGCCGTACGACGTATACGACCGGATGGAGTTCGACGTGCCGGTCGGCACGCACGGGGATTGCTACGACCGCATGATGGTGCGGGTCGAAGAGGTCCGGCAGTCGGCTCGCATCATGAAGCAGTGCCTCCAGCAGATGCCGGAAGGCCCGATCGCCTCGCTCGACCGCAAGGTGGTTCCGCCCAAGCGCGGTGAGATGAAGCAATCGATGGAAGCGCTCATCCACCACTTCAAGCTCTACACCGAGGGCTTCCATGTCCCCGCCGGCGAAGTCTATGTCGCAACCGAAAGCCCCAAGGGCGAGTTCGGCATCTACCTCGTCTCGGATGGCACCAATAAGCCGTACCGGGTCAAGATCCGCCCGACCGGTTTCAGCCATCTCCAGGCGATGGACTTCATGACCAGGGGCCACATGCTCGCCGACGCCACCGCCATTCTCGGCGCGATGGACATCGTGTTCGGGGAGGTGGACCGGTGAGTCCCGATCTCCTCCTTTTCGGCGGTATCGTAGCGGGATCGGCGCTGCTGTTCGCGTTCCTTCCGCCCTTCTTCGGCGGTTTCTTCTTCGTTGGGGCGGTGGCCGTTCTTCTTTGGCTCAGGTCAATGCATCACAGTCCGGACAGCCCGGGGCTCGGCTATGGCGTGGTCGTCTTCTGTGTAGGACTGGGAGCTATTCTGGCTGAGGCGATGCATCTTGTCCGCTGGCTCGTGAAACGGAGGCGCCCCGCGAATGGCTGACATCCTCCCCAACAGCCTCGACATGAGCGAAGTGCGCGCGCGCTGGGGCGCGTTTGCCTGGTCGCCGGAGAATGAGCGGCAGGCGCGGCTGATCATCTCGCGCTACCCGCCGGGACGGCAGCAGAGCGCGGTTATTCCGCTGCTCGACATGGCTCAGCGCCAAGTCGGAGCGGAGACGCGGACGCAAGGTTGGTTGCCGATCCCGGTGATCGAATATGTCGCGGGCTACCTCAAGATGCCCTACATTCGGGTGCTCGAGGTCGCGACCTTCTACACCATGTTCAACATGCGCCCGGTCGGCCGCTACCATCTCCAGGTGTGCGGCACGACGCCGTGCATGCTGCAGGGTGCCGACGATGTTTTCGCGGCCTGTTATGCGCGCGGCATGAAAAAGGGCGCGACGACGGAGGACGGGCTGTTCACCTTGAGCGAAGTCGAATGCCTCGGCGCCTGCGCCAACGCGCCCATGGTGCAGATCAACGACGATAATTATGAAGACCTGACGTTCGAGAGCACCACAGCGGTGATCGACGCGCTTGCCGCCGGCCGGATGCCGCGCCCTGGTTCACAGACCGGGCGTCAGGCCAGCGTCCCCGCGGGCGGACCAACGACGCTGCCGGAGATGATGAGCGAGAATCGTGATTATCGGGAGCTGTGGAAGTGACCGTCACCTCCATCACCGACAAGGACCGCATCTTCACGAACCTCTACGGCTATCAGCCCTGGGGTTTGAAAGCGGCGCAGAAGCGCGGGGATTGGGACAACACCAAGGCGCTGATGGCGGTTGGCCAGGACGCGATCATCGACGAGGTCAAGGCGTCGGGTCTGCGCGGCCGCGGCGGTGCTGGCTTCCCGACCGGCATGAAGTGGGGCTTCATGCCCAAGGAGCCCAAGCCCGGCAAACCCAACTTCCTGGTCATCAACGCGGACGAGTCCGAACCCGGATCGTGCAAGGACCGCGAAATCATCCGGCACGATCCGCACAAGCTGATCGAAGGCGCGCTGATCGCCGGCTTCGCAATGCGCGCCCGCGCCGCCTACATCTACATTCGCGGCGAATATATCCGCGAGGCCGAAGTGCTCTTCGCGGCGGTGCAGGAGGCCTATGATTACGGCCTACTGGGCAAGAACGCGGCCCGTTCCGGATACGATTTCGACGTCTTCGTCCACCGCGGCGCCGGCGCCTATATCTGCGGCGAAGAGACCGCGATGCTGGAGAGCCTCGAGGGCAAGAAGGGGCTGCCGCGCCTGAAGCCGCCATTCCCGGCCGGGGCCGGCCTTTACGGCTGCCCGACCACCGTCAACAATGTCGAGAGCATCGCCGTCGTCCCAACGATCCTGCGGCGCGGCGCGGCCTGGTTCGCCGGCATCGGCCGGCCGAAGAACGAGGGCACCAAGCTTTTCCAGATCAGCGGCCATGTCGAGAAGCCCTGCGTGGTCGAGGAGGCGATGAGCATCCCGTTCCGCGAACTGATCGAGAAGCATTGCGGCGGCATCCGCGGCGGCTGGGACAATCTGCTTGCCGTGATTCCCGGCGGCTCGTCCGTGCCTTTGGTGCCCGCAAATGAGATCATCGATTGCCCGATGGACTTCGATGCGCTCCGCGATCTCAAGTCCGGCCTCGGCACCGCGGCGATCATCGTCATGGACAAGTCCACCGACATCGTCCGGGCGATCGCGCGCCTCAGCTACTTCTACAAGCACGAGTCCTGCGGCCAGTGCACTCCCTGCCGCGAGGGGACCGGCTGGATGTGGCGCGTGATGGAACGGTTGCGCGAAGGCAATGCCGAGATCGGCGAGATCGACATGCTGTGGGACGTAACCAAGCAGGTCGAGGGTCACACGATCTGCGCGCTGGGCGATGCGGCCGCCTGGCCTATTCAGGGACTCATTCGCCATTTCCGCCCGGAGATCGAGCGGCGCATCATAGAAAAGCAGAGCCGGCAGTTGGAGGCGGCGGAATGAGACTGGTCATCGCACTCCTGGCGCTCGCCGCGCCCGCTCTCGTTCAGCCGGTGCGGGCGGCGCAGGATTTCGAGTATTCGACCGCGGAGACGCGGAAACTGATGCACGCATATGCACAATGCGCCGTTGCGCGTCAGGCCCGCAGGGCTTCAGAAGCGCTGGTAAGGAATGTCGACAACAGCGTCATTCTCCGTACATATCCACAGCTGATCGCGGGCGACTGCCTGGCGAAGCAGACGCGCCGGAGCACCAAGATGAGCTTCAGCGGCGATCTTTATCGCTATGCGCTCGCCGATGCGCTGGTCAGCCATGAGTTTTCAACGTCCGAAGCGCTGCGGTTCGAGTCCGTACCGCGGCTGGATCATCGGGATCCCGGAGAGCTGCCGAAGCCAATCGGCGCGAACGGGAAGAGGCTCAGTGCAAGGAAGTATGAGGCGGCGGTGAAGGACCACAAGCAGGGTGCCGCGATCGCTTACATATCCAGGTACGGCGAATGCGTGGTTCGTTCGGCGCCGGGCGAAGCGAGAGCGCTCCTGAAAACTGCGCCGGACTCCGCCGAAGAATCAGTTCGTTTCGGGGCTCTGCGCGTTGCCCTGGGGACTTGCCTTCGGGAAGGGGAGAGCTTGCGGTTCGGCAGGACGACTCTGCGCGGCACCATCGCCGTCAATTACTACCGCCTGGCCTACGCGGCGCGGGCAGGTGCAGCTGGAACCGCGCTCTGATGCCCAAGGTGAGAGTCGACGGCGTCGAGATCGAGGTTCCGCAGGGCGCGACCGTGTTGCAGGCGTGCGAGCTTGCGGGCAAGGAAATCCCCCGATTCTGCTATCATGAGCGGCTCACCATCGCCGGCAATTGCCGGATGTGCCTGGTCGAGGTGAAGCCGGGGCCGCCCAAGCCGCAGGCGTCCTGCGCGTTGCCGGCCGCCGACAATCAGGAAATCATCACCACCTCCGAGCTCGTTAAAAAGGCGCGTGAGGGGGTGATGGAGTTCCTGCTCATCAATCATCCGCTCGACTGCCCGATCTGCGACCAGGGCGGCGAATGCGACCTGCAGGACCAGGCGATGGCCTATGGCCGCGGCCACTCGCGCTTTGCCGAGAACAAGCGGGCGGTGACCGAGAAATATATGGGTCCGATCGTCAAGACCCAGATGACGCGCTGCATCCAGTGCACCCGCTGTGTGCGCTTCGCCGAGCAGGTCGCCGGCGTCGAGGAGATCGGCGCGCTTGGTCGCGGCGAGAATATGGAGATTACCTCCTACCTCGAAGGCGCCGTCACTTCGGAGCTGAGCGGCAACGTCATCGATCTGTGCCCGGTCGGCGCGCTCGTTTCCAAGCCCTACAGCTTCGAGGCGCGGCCGTGGGAGCTCAACAAATATCCCGGAATCGATGTCATGGACGCGGTCGGCTCCAACATCCGGATCGACGCGCGGCTGCGCGAGGTGATGCGCGTGCTGCCGCGCATCAACGACGAGGTCAACGAGGAGTGGATCAGCGACAAGACCCGGCATGCCTGTGACGGCCTGCTCCGGCGTCGCCTCGACCGGCCTTGGGTGCGCCGCGACGGCAAGCTCCAGCCGGCGAGCTGGGAAGAAGCATTCGCAGTTATCGCGGCGCGTCTCGACGGCGCGGGCGGAGACCAGGTCGCGGCGGTCGCGGGCGATCTGCAGGACGTCGAGTCGATCTACGCGATGAAGCAGCTGCTCCGTGCTTACGGCTCGGAGCTGCACGAATGCCGGCAGGACGGGGCCCAGTTCGACCTGTCGAGTCCAACGGCATATCGCTTCAATTCGACCATTACCGCCATCGAGGAGGCGAAAGCCATCCTCCTTGTCGGCGCAAATCCGCGGTGGGAAGCGCCGCTGGTCAATACCCGCATTCGCAAGGCCGTGAAGGCCGGCGCGCGCGTGTTCCGGATCGGGGAGCCGGTCGATCTCACCTATCCCGTGACCGAACTCGGCAACGATCTTTCCCTTCTCGGGCGCGTACCCCGCGACGTGATCGACGCCTTCCGGGCCGCGGCCGACGCCTCGGCGGTGATCGTCGGCACGGGCGCGCTTCAGCACCCGCTCGCCTATCAAGCTACGCGCACACTGGCGACGTTCCTCGGAGCCCGCTTCAACTTGCTCCACACGGCCGCCTCGCGCGTCGGCGCGCTCGATCTCGGCTTTGCAACTGGAGGCGGCCTGCACGCGATCCGGGCGAGGGCAGGGGAGCTGAAAGCGCTGTTCCTGCTCGGCGTGGACGAGGCGGACCTCTCCGCATTTGCCGACACGTTCACGGTGTACATCGGGACGCATGGCGACGCCGGTGTGCAGGTCGCGGACGTGATCTTGCCGGGCGCCGCCTACACGGAAAAGCACGGCACCTACGTCAATATGGAAGGCCGGGTGCAGATGTCCGAGCGCGCGGTCGATCCGCCGGGCGAAGCCCGCGTCGACTGGACGATCCTGCGCGCGCTGTCCGACGTGCTCGGCCATCGACTCCCGTTCGACGACCTGAGTGCGCTCCGGCGCGCTATGGCTGCCGAGCATACGCACCTCGTCGTACCGGGCCTGACCACGTTCGATCCGCTGCCCGCAATGCCGGGTCCGGCGCCGAGTCTCAGCGGGCCGATCCACTACCCAATCCAGGATTTCTACCTGACCAACCCGATCGCGCGCGCCTCGCCGACGATGCAGCGCTGCTCGGCCGAGATCCTCCACGGCCAGGATTTTGCCGAGGCCGCGGAGTGACTCGGCGAGTAGCTAGCGTTGCCCTTCTCCTTACCAGTATCGGGCTGATCGGTTTTGCCTGGCTGTTATACAGGATGTCTGACCTAACCGGCATTCCTTGCGTCTTCTACAGCGCGCCTGACTTAGACACGGTGCGCTACCCGTGTTCGATCGTCGACGATCTAGAGATCGTTCTTCCCTATGTTTTGGCGATCCTTAGTCTCTTGGCCAGCGTGACCCTCCAAGCGTTTGGGCTCAATCGACATCGCGGAGCCGTTTCGTGATAGGCGTGTACCCCGACGGCTTTCCTAACTGGGAGACTGCCGAGATCGAGAAGTTCATGGACAGCAATCCCCGGCTTTACGAAGAGCGGAAGACGGCCCATCTGCGGCCAACTCTTGTCCCCTACTACACGGTTTCCGATGAGGATATGGAGCGCTCCCGACGCCTCCACGAGCAGTGGGCGCGTGAGTATGGCGACCGCATAAGATCCAGGACGCGCAATGACTGAATGGTTCCAGGGTACGCTCGGGTACGGCTTCGGCTGGCTGACCGCGACCACCATCCTCATCCTGATGATCGCGCTGCCGTTGATGCTCAGCGTCGCGATGATCATCTACATGGATCGCAAGGTGTGGGCGGCGATGGCGCTGCGGCGCGGGCCGAATGTGGTCGGGCCGTTCGGCCTGCTTCAGAGCTTCGCCGATGGATTGAAGGTCTTCCTCAAGGAAACCATCATCCCGTCCTCGGCCAATCGCGGCCTGTTCCTGCTCGCGCCGATCATCACCTTCACGCTGGCGCTGATCGCCTGGGCGGTGATCCCGTTCGGGCCGGACATGGTGCTTTCCAACATCAATGTCGGCCTGCTGTACATCCTCGCCGTCTCTTCCTTGAGCGTCTACGGCGTGATCATCGCCGGCTGGTCGTCGGCGTCCAAATATCCCTTCTATTCCGCGCTTCGGGCGGCCGCGCAGATGGTGAGCTACGAAGTCTCGGTCGGCTTCGTGCTGATCGCCATCATCCTCTGGTCGGGCACGTTCAACCTGCAGGGCATCATCGATTCGCAGCGCAGCCACGTCGCCTTTTTGAACGGCTTCGGCTTCAATCCCCTGCTGTTTCCGATGAGCGTAATCTTCTTCATCTCCGCCCTCGCCGAGACGGCGCGTGCGCCGTTCGACCTCACCGAAGCGGAGTCCGAGCTCGTCGCAGGCTTCCAGACTGAGTACAGCTCGATGAGCTTCGCGCTCTTCTGGCTCGGCGAATATGGCAACGTGCTCTTGATGTGCGCGCTTAACGCGACCCTGTTCTGGGGCGGCTGGCTGCCGCCGATCGACTGGGCGCCGCTCTACGTCGTGCCGGGCATCTTCTGGCTGTTCGCGAAGATCTTCATCTTCTTCTTCATCTTCAGCTGGGTAAAGGCGACGGTGCCGCGCTTCCGCTATGATCAGCTGATGCGGCTCGGCTGGAAGATATTCCTCCCGATTTCGCTCATCTGGGTGTTCCTCGTCTCCGGCTATCTTATGCTGACGAAGGAGCAATGCCCGACCGACGAGGCGACCATTGCCGGCGTGATCACCGATACCCAGGCCGACCGCTACCTGCCGAGCTGCCGCAGCGCCTTCCTCAATCTTTCACACGGCCAGCGTCGGGCCGGAGCACCCTCATGATCAAGCACTGGATCAAGTCCTTCTTCCTCTGGGAGTTCGTGAAGGCGCACGCTTTGACGCTGAAATACTTCTTCAAGCCCAAGGCGACACTAAACTATCCGTATGAGAAAACACCGCTAAGTCCTCGTTTCCGCGGCGAGCATGCCCTGCGGCGCTACCCGAACGGCGAGGAGCGCTGCATCGCGTGCAAGCTGTGCGAGGCGGTCTGCCCGGCCAATTGCATCGTGATCGAGTCCGAGCCGCGCGAGGACGGCAGCCGCCGCACCACCCGCTACGACATCGACATGACGAAGTGCATCTATTGCGGCTTTTGCCAGGAAGCATGCCCGGTGGACGCGATCGTCGAGGGGCCGAACATGGACTTCTCCGTCGAGACCCGCGAGGAGCTGATCTACGACAAGCAGAAGCTCTTGGATAATGGCGACAAGTGGGAGCGGGTCCTCGCCGCCAACCTTGCCGCCGATGCACCCTACCGCTAAGCGCACCCGCAATGTCTGAATCGGAGCTTGAATCCTCCCCGGGACGGGGAGGGGGACCGCGCGTAGCGTGGTGGAGGGGGCCCTCCATTCGCACTGCGGGTCTCCAGACCCCCTCCACCGCTTCGCGGCCCCCCTCGCTGTGCCGGGGAGGATCTCGGTGATCCAGGCAGCCGCTTTCTACCTGTTCGCGACGGTGGTCGTCGCCTCGGCGGTGCTGACAATCGCCAGTCGCAACCCGGTCCACAGTGTGCTGTGGCTGATCCTCGCCTTCTTCAACGCGGCCGGCCTGTTCCTGCTGCTCGGCGCCGAGTTCATCGCGATGCTTCTGGTCATCGTCTATGTCGGCGCGGTTGCGGTGCTGTTCCTGTTCGTGGTGATGATGCTCGACGTCGATACCGCCTCGATGCGGGCCGGTTTCGCGCGCTACCTGCCGTTCGGCGCGTTGCTGGCGATCGTGCTGCTCGCCGAGATCGTGTTCGCGATCGCCGCGTGGAATGCCGGCTCGATCGAGCTTGCAGCCAAGGCTGCGCCGGTCGATCCGCGCGTGCCGAACATCCAGTCGCTCGGCACCGTGCTCTACACCCGCTACCTCTATATCTTCGAAGGCGCGGGGCTGGTCCTGCTCGTCGCGATGATCGGTGCCATCGTGCTCACCCATCGCACCCGCAGCGGCGTACGCCCGCAGAACGTCTCGCGCCAGATCCAGCGCCGGCCGGAGGACGCGACCCGCAACATCTCTCAGCCTGTCGGGGAGGGCGTCACGCTGTGATCGGGCTTGGTCATTACCTTGTCGTCAGCGCGATCCTGTTCGTGCTCGGCGTGTTCGGCATCTTCCTCAACCGCAAGAACATCATCGTCATCCTGATGGCGATCGAACTGATCCTGCTCGCCGTGAACATCAACCTGGTCGCTTTCTCCGCCTATCTCGGCGACATGGTCGGGCAGGTGTTCGCCATGTTCGTGCTGACGGTGGCGGCGGGCGAGGCGGCGATCGGCCTCGCCATCCTCGTCATCTACTTCCGCGGCCGCGGCACGATCGCGGTCGACGATATCAATCAGATGAAGGGCTGACGGGTTGATCCAGCTCATTGTCTTCCTGCCGCTCGCGGCGGCCATCATCGCCGGGCTTGGCAACCGCGCGATCGGCAGCCTTGCGGCCAAGCTGATCACCACCGCTGCCTTGTTCGCCTCCTGCATCCTGTCATGGCCGATCTTCCTCGGCTTCATCGCGGGTACGGAGCAGGCGCATGTCGCGCCGGTGCTCGATTGGATTCACTCGATCGACCCGGCGACGGGGCAGGGGCTGCGCGTCGATTGGGCGTTGCGGGTGGATGCGCTGACGGCCGTGATGCTGGTGGTGATCACTACCGTGTCGGCGCTCGTCCACCTCTACTCCTGGGGCTATATGGAGGAGGATCCGGACCAGCCGCGTTTCTTCGCTTATCTTTCGCTGTTCACCTTCGCGATGCTGATGCTGGTGACGGCCGACAACCTCGTCCAGATGTTCTTCGGCTGGGAAGGGGTGGGCCTCGCCTCCTACCTGCTGATCGGCTTCTGGTACCACAAGCCGTCCGCCAACGCCGCCGCGCTCAAGGCCTTCGTCGTCAACCGCGTTGGCGATTTCGGGTTTAGCCTCGGCATCTTCGGCACGTTCCTGGTGTTCGGCACCGTCTCCATCCCGGCCATCCTCGAAGCCGCCCCGTCCATGGCGGGCGCAACCTTCGGGTTCCTCGGCGACCGCGTCGACGTGATGACCACGCTTTGCCTGCTCCTGTTCGTGGGCGCGATGGGCAAGTCGGCGCAGCTCGGCCTCCACACCTGGCTCCCGGACGCGATGGAGGGCCCGACGCCGGTGTCCGCGCTGATCCACGCCGCTACGATGGTCACGGCTGGCGTGTTCATGGTCTGCCGCTTGTCGCCGATGTTCGAAGTCAGCCCGACTGCACTCGGCGTCGTCACGTTTGTCGGGGCTGCGACGGCCCTGTTCGCGGCGACGGTGGGAACCGTGCAGAACGACATCAAGCGCGTGATTGCCTATTCGACCTGTTCGCAGCTGGGCTACATGTTCTTCGCGGCGGGCGTGGGCGCCTATTCGGCGGCGATGTTCCACCTGTTCACGCACGCCTTCTTCAAGGCTTTGCTGTTCCTCGGCGCGGGCTCGGTGATCCACGCCATGCATCACGAGCAGGACATGCGCTTCTATGGCGGCCTGCGGAAGTCGATCCCGCTCACCTTCTGGGCGATGGTCGCGGGTACGCTCGCGATTACCGGCGTCGGCGTGCTCGGCGTGTTCGGCTTCGCGGGCTTCTATTCCAAGGATGCCATCATCGAGAGCGCCTATATGGCCGGAACAAGCACGAGCGGATTTGCCTTCGCGGTCGGCATCTTTGCGGCTTTGCTGACCAGCTTCTATTCGTGGCGGCTGATTTTCCTGACCTTCTTCGGCAAGCCGCGCTGGGCCGCGTCTGAGCATATCCAGCATGCCGTCCACGACGCGCACGGGCACGGGCACCACGACAATGATCCTGCCCAGGAGCATTCGGGTGACGATCCCCACGGCGAAATTCCCAGTGCGCGGCGCCTGCCGGAA
The DNA here is from genome assembly GCF_036387615.1 of Allosphingosinicella sp. Classification (GTDB taxonomy): domain Bacteria; phylum Pseudomonadota; class Alphaproteobacteria; order Sphingomonadales; family Sphingomonadaceae; genus Allosphingosinicella. Next base: position 90,119 of record NZ_DASVTH010000025.1, on the reverse strand, counting down.
GGCACCGCCGGCTACCATCCGCACGAGAGCCCGTGGACCATGCTGGTACCACTCGGGCTGCTCGCGATCGGCGCGATCTTCGCCGGCATGGCCTTCCATCACCCCTTCATCGAAGCCGTCGACGGCGCCCGCTTCTGGGCGGGGAGCCTCGCCTTCGACGCGCATTTGATGGAGGAAATCCACCACGCGCCGCTTTGGGTGAAGCTCGCCCCGGCCGCGGTGATGATCTTCGGTTTTCTGATCGCGCTGCAGGCATATATCCGCCGCACCGACATTCCGGGCCGCTTCGTCGAGCAGTTCCGCGTTCTGCACGCCTTCTTGCTCAACAAATGGTATTTCGACGAGCTCTACCACTACCTGTTCGTGGTCCCCGCCTTTGCTTTCGGGCGGCTGTTCTGGAAGGGCGGCGATGAGAAGGTCATCGATCGCTTCGGCCCGAACGGCGCCGCGGCGGTGATTGCGGGCGGCAACAAGCTCACCGCCCGGCTGCAATCCGGATACATCTACACTTACGCGCTCGTGATGCTCCTCGGCCTGGCCGCCGCCGCCACCTGGGCGATGGCACGGTGAACCAGCTCGGCTTCCCCATTTTGACGCTGATGCTCGCCGTTCCGCTGGTCGCGGCGGGCGCTTGCCTGTTCCTGTCCAACAACGGCGCGCGCTGGCTCGCGCTCGGCGCGACGCTGGCGATCCTTGCGCTCGGCATCCTGCTCTGGGCCGCTTACGATATCGGTGGCCAGCAATGGCAATTCGTCGAGAATGGCCTCAGCTTTGGCGCCTTCTCCTGGGCGCTCGGCATAGACGGCATCGCCTTGATGCTGATCCTGCTGTCCGTCTTCCTGATGCCGATCTGCATCGCGGCGAGCTGGTCCTCGATCGAGCACCGCATCCCCGAATATATGGCGTCGTTCCTGCTGATGGAGACGCTGATGATCGGCGTCTTCGCGGCGCAGGACATCTTCCTGTTCTACATCTTCTTCGAAGCCGGCCTCATCCCGATGTACCTGATCATCGGCATCTGGGGCGGCGCCGAGCGGATCTACGCGTCGTACAAATTCTTCCTCTACACCCTGCTCGGCTCGGTGCTGATGCTGGTCGCGATGCTGTGGATGGTGAACTTCGCCGGGACCACCAGCATCCCGCGCCTGCTCGCGACCGACTTTCCGCCGGAAGCGCAGACTTGGCTGTGGCTCGCCTTCTTCGCCTCCTTCGCGGTCAAGATGCCGATGTGGCCGGTTCACACCTGGCTGCCGGACGCGCACGTCCAGGCGCCGACCGCGGGCTCGGTGATCCTGGCCGGCGTGCTGCTCAAGATGGGCGGCTACGGCTTCATCCGCTTTTCCCTGCCCATGTTCCCCGAGGCCTCGGCCCAGCTCTTCTGGCTGGTGATGGGGCTGAGCATGGTCGCCATCGTCTACACGTCGCTGGTCGCGCTGGTGCAGAAGGACATGAAGAAGCTGATCGCTTATTCGTCCGTCGCCCACATGGCGTTCGTCACCATCGGCCTGTTCGCGTTCAACCGGCAGGGCCTGGAGGGCGGGCTGATGGTGATGCTGAGCCACGGCCTGATCTCCGGGGCCTTGTTCCTGTGCGTTGGCGTCATCTACGATCGCCTCCACACCCGCGAGATCGAGCGCTACGGCGGCTTGTCCGACAATATGCCGGTCTATGCATTGCTGTTCCTGCTGTTCACGATGGGGTCGATCGGGCTTCCCGGCACGGCAGGTTTCGTCGGCGAATTCCTGAGCTTGATGGGTGCGTTCGAGGCGAACACCTGGGTGGCTCTGGTCGCGACCACAGGCATCATCCTGGGCGCGGCTTACATGCTCTACCTTTATTGGCGCGTTGCCTACGGCAAGCTCGTCAAGCCCGACGTGGCCGCCATGCCGGACTTGAACAGGCGAGAGCTTGCCATGCTGGGCACCATCGCCGCGGTCGTGCTCTGGATGGGCATCTATCCCGAAAGCTTCTTGGCGCCGATGCGCCAGGATGTGAGCGTGCTGCTCGCCCGCATCGATCGTGTGAGCCCGCCCAGCGATCCACGCCTGGTGAGGAACAGCAATCCCGCTCCGAAGGCCGTCGAGGCTGACGGAACCGTGCCCCAGGCCGCGGAAGGCGCGCATTGATGACCCGGTCGCTCCTCCTCACCCTGCCGGAGATCGTGCTGACGCTCGGGGCGCTGTTCGTGATGATGTTGGCCGCTTATTCCGGCGACCGCGTGTCGAAGATCGCGACCTGGATGGCGGTCGGCTTCCTGGCGGTTGCGGCGATCACCATGCCCGGCGTCACCAATGCCGGCGGGGTAGGCTTCGACGGGCTCTACATCGCCGACAGCTTCGCGGCCTTCTCCAAGATCCTGATCTACATCGCCGCTGCCGCCTCGCTGCTGGCCGCCAATGGCTGGTTCGCGCGCGACGGGACGTTCCGCACCGAATATCCGGTGCTGGTCCTGCTCTCGTCGGTCGGCATGGGCATGATGGTCTCGGCCGGCGACCTCCTGACCCTCTATGTCGGCCTCGAACTGCTTAGTTTGAGCTCCTACGTGCTTGCATCGTTCCAGCGCCGCGACACGCGCTCGGCCGAGGCGGGCCTCAAATATTTCGTGCTCGGCGCGCTCGCCTCGGGCATCCTGCTCTACGGCATCTCCTTGCTCTACGGCTTTACCGGATCAACCCTGTTCGGCGAAGTGAACCAGGCTCTTGGCAGGGACGGGGTCTCGACCGGCGAGCTGTTCGGACTCGTTTTCGTCCTGGCCGGCCTCGCCTTCAAGATCTCGGCCGTGCCGTTCCACATGTGGACGCCGGACGTTTACGAAGGCGCGCCGACACCAGTTGCTGCCTTCTTCGCATCCGCTCCGAAGGTCGCCGCGATGTGCCTGATGGTGCGCGTCGCGATCGAAGGCATGGGTCCGGCGACGTTCGAATGGCGCCAGATCGTGATCTTCTCCGCGCTCGCTTCTACCGTGCTCGGCGGGGTCGCTGCAATCGGTCAGCGCAACATCAAGCGCCTGCTCGCCTACAGCTCGATCAACAATGTAGGGTTCGCGCTGATCGGCCTCGCCGCCGCAAACCGCGACGGCGTCGCATCCGTGCTCTTCTACATGGCCGTTTACGTTGTGATGACGGTGGGGTCCTTCCTTTGCGTGCTGCAGATGCGGGACGAGCAGGGGCGCCCGGTCGAGACGATCGAGTCTCTATCCGGCCTGTCGCGGACCCGGCCCGGCCTCGCGGCGGCGCTGGCGATGTTCATGTTCAGCCTGGCCGGCATCCCGCCCTTGTTCGGCTTCTGGCCCAAGTTCCTGGTCTTCAACGCGGCCGTGAAGGCGGACCTCACCTGGCTCGCGGCCGTCGGCATCGCCACATCAGTTATCGGTGCCTTTTATTATCTGAAGATCATCAAGACGATGTACTTCGACGATCCTGCGCCGGCATTCGAGCCCGGCCGCGATCGCATTAACGGCGCGATGATCGCCGCGGCGGCCGTGTTCGTCTCGCCGCTCGGCTATCTCACAATACCCTATCTCGGCGCCGCGACGCAGAACGCCGCCGCAGCTCTCTTCTGAGACGCACCGGCCAGCGGCTCTCCGCCTGATGGACTTGCGAACGGTCGGGGAGACTGGTTCAACCAACACCGATCTTTTGGCGCTCGCCCGCGCAGGAGCGCCCGAAGGGACCTGGCTCCGTGCTGAGCGCCAGACCGGGGGCAGGGGCCGACAGGGCCGAACTTGGGTCTCGCCCGCGGGCAATTTGTACGCGAGCACGCTCGTTCGCCTGACGCCTGTCGACCCGCCGGCGCCGACCCTGGCGCTTGTCGCCGCAGTCGCAATGCATCAGGCGATCTCGACGCTGGGTCCCGGCCAGGCTCTTCAGATCAAATGGCCGAACGACATCCTGTCCGGGCCCGCAAAGCTCGCCGGCATCCTGCTGGAGCGCGCCAACGATGCGGTCGTGATCGGCTTCGGCGTCAACCTTGCCCACCATCCGGACGGTCTCGAGCGCCCGGTGACCAGCCTTGCCGCCTTGACCGGGACGGCACCGGATCCCGGCGCGTTCCTTGATGTCCTCGCGGACGCCTTTGCCCGCTGGCTCGGCACATGGCGCCGTCGCGGGCTGGCCCCGGTCCGCGAACGCTGGCTGGCGTCCGCCCACCCGCGCGGAACCGCTCTGTCGACGCCTGCCGGTGTCGGCCTGTTCGAGGGGCTGGACGAAACAGGCGCGTTACGGCTTCGCTTGGCGGACGGCTCGGTCCGTGTCATCCACGCCGGCGACGTTTTCCTGATCTGAGTCCATCCATGCTCCTCGCCATTGATGCCGGAAACACCAACCTCGTCTTCGCGCTCGTCGATGACGGCGCGATCCGAGCCCGCTGGCGCATCGCGACCGATCCGCGCCGCACCGCCGATCAATATGCGGTGTGGCTGCATCAGCTACTCGAATTGGAGGGCTATACCCGCGGCCATGTCGACGCCGTCATCATCGGGACGGTCGTGCCGCGCGCCCTGCACAATCTGGAGGTGCTCGCGGTCAAATATTTCGGCGTCAAGCCGCTCATTGCCGGACAGGGCGCGGCCGCCTGGGGAATCGAGCTGGACGTTGCCGAGCCGCGCTCGGTGGGCGCCGATCGCGCTCTGAACGTCATCGCTGCGCATGCCGCTCACACCGGCGATCTCATCGTGATCGACTTTGGCACGGCGACTACCTTCGACGTGGTCGATTATGGCGGCGCCTATAAAGGCGGCATCATCGCGCCCGGCATCAACCTGTCGCTGGACGCGCTCGTCACCGCTGCGGCGCGCCTGCCGCGCATCGCCATCCAGGCGCCGAACACGAACTCTGTGATCGGCCGCACCACCGAGGACCAGATGCTGGTCGGCATCTTCTGGGGCTATGTCGCCATGATCGAAGGCCTGGTGGAGCGGGTGAAGGCCGAGATCGGCCGGCCCGCCCGCGTCATCGCGACCGGGGGCCTTGCCATCCTGTTTGACAAGCACACGCAGGCGTTCGACGCGATCGAGCCCGACCTCACCATCCAGGGCCTCGCGCTGTTGTATAAGCGGGTGAGTTCCACCACCTAGGGTCCGCACTCCACGTCACCCTGAACTTGTTTCAGGGTCCATCTTATCGCCCGAATCGCGGTTTGAAGATGGATGCTGAAGCAAGTCCAGCATGACGAGTTTCTGCTCAACATCGGCTCAAAATTCAGAAAGCAATCTGCTTGACCAACCCGAAGAACGAACTTCTCTTCCTTGCCCTCGGCGGCTCGGGCGAGATTGGCATGAACGTCAATCTCTACGGCTGCGACGGCAAGTGGATCATGGTCGATCTCGGTATGACCTTCGCCGATCCGGCCTATCCCGGCATCGAGCTCGTCCTGCCCGATCTCTCCTTCATCGAGCGTCGGCGCGAGGATCTGCTCGGCATCGTCATTACCCATGGCCACGAAGATCATATCGGCGCGATCCCCTATCTGGCCGCCGATCTCGGAGTCCCGCTTTACGCGACGCCGTTCGCGGCTGCCTTGATCGCCAACAAGCTCGAGGAAGAAGGATTGAGCGGAGACGTCGAGCTCAACACGATCGAGATCGGCGGTTCGCTCCAGCTCGGGCCGTTTGACATCGGCTATGTTCCGCTCGCCCACTCGATCCCTGAATCCAACGCTTTGGTCATCGATACGCCGTACGGCCGCGTGTTCCACACCGGCGACTGGAAGCTCGATAACGCGCCCCAGATCGGCCACCCGACCAGCGACGACGCCCTGAAGGCGATCGGCGACGAGGGCGTGCTCGCGATGATCTGCGACTCGACCAACGTGTTCAATGCGCAGCCTTCGGGTTCAGAGGCGACCGTGCGCGGCGGCCTGGAGGACGTGGTCGCGGCAGCAAAGGGCAGGGTGGTCGTGACCACCTTCGCATCAAACGCCGCGCGCCTGCACACGATCGGCGAGGTCGCCAAGGCCACCGGGCGACGGGTCTGCGTTGCCGGCCGCTCGCTCGATCGCATCCTGCGCGTGGCGCGGAGCACGGGCTATCTGCTCGACTTCCCTGAAACGGTCAGCTTCGACGAGGCGATGACCTTGCCCCGCCGCGAGCTGCTGATCGTCGCAACCGGCGGCCAGGGCGAGCCCCGCGCAGGGCTCGGCCGCATCGCCGCGGGCGAGCACAAGCTCAAGCTCACCGAAGGCGACACGGTCGTGTTCTCCTCGCGCCAGATTCCGGGCAACGAGCTCGCGATCGGCCGGATCATGAACCAGCTCGCCCGCTCCGACGTGATTACAGTCACCGAGCGACAGGCACATGTCCACGTCTCCGGCCACCCCGCGCGTCCGGAGCTCGCAGCCATGTACCACTGGATTCGACCGGAAATGCTGATCCCGGTTCATGGCGAAGCGCGGCACTTGCACGAACATGGCCGCTTCGCGCTCGAACAGGGCATCCCAAAGGTGCTCGTGCAGGAGAATGGCGAGGTCATCCGACTTGCCCCGAACGGCCCGGCCAAGATCGGCAATGAACAGGTCGGCCGCCTCATCCTCGATGGCGATGTGATTCTCGCCGCCGACGGCGCGACCATGAACCAGCGGCGGAAGATCTCGGTCAACGGCATCATCTCAGTTGCCATTGCGGTCGATGCGCAGGGCCGGCCTCGCGGCAACGCGGAGCTTCGGCTGCAGGGCGTTCCGGTCGAGGAGGACAGGGAAGCCCTTCTGGCCGAAGCGCGCGATGCCGCCTCAGCCGCCGCTCGGAATTCGAGCGGAAATGAAGAAAAGCAGCGCGAGGCGATCAGGTTGGCCGTGCGCCGCTGTGCCACCGACTGGACCGGCAAGAAGCCGATCATCGACGTCTTGCTGATCCGGGTGTGACCTAGATGAAGTGGACGTCCGCGCTCGCGATCTTCACTCTGTTCTGGACGATGTCGTTGTTCCTCGTGCTGCCGTTCGGGGTTCGGACCGCCGAGGAGGCGGGGGTGGAGCATCAGCCCGGCCACGCCGAAAGCGCCCCGCATGGCTTCAGCTTGCCGAGAACCGCCGCTCGCGCGACGATCCTCGGCGTCGTCCTTTTCGGGCTATACTATCTGAACTACGTCTATGGCTGGATCACGGCCGAGAGTTTGGACTGGGCTCACTAGGCGCGGATGCGCTCGATCGCCTGGGCGAGTGCGACATACAGCTTTCCCATGTCGCTGCCGAGCAGCGTCACGCCGAGCGCCGAGCTGTCGCGGTCGGCAAGGACGCGGCGGAGCATCGCTTCGAAATCGTGGATGTAGCGGTTGACCTGCTCGCGGAACTCCGGCTCGGCTTCGTAATGGGTCATGATTTCGCGGGCATCGCCAGCGTCGATCAGCCGCACCGCGCGGCGTGTGAAGACACCGCGATCCCCCTTCAAATAGGCCGCCCATGCGCTGTCGGTGACTTCATTGGAAAGGATCTTGGTGACGTCGATCGCGGTTGAGTTGAGCGACTCGATCAACAGTGCGACACGCCGGGAGAAATTCTCATTCTCCTTCGCCTCGCGCTCCTTGCGCGACTGATCGATGCGATCCTCCACCGCGGCGGTAGTCTCGCCAATGGTAAGCATCTGGCGCGTAAGCCGTTCGGAAGCGCGCCGCGCCGCCTCGACGGTGCGCTCCGCCAAAGCCTCGAGTTCGACCATCTGCTGGCCGACCGCGCCGCCGACCGCCTCCCGCACTGCACGCCGGCTCGCCTCGCCCAAGGCCGCTGCGCTCTCCGGGATGACCGACGTGATTGCTTCGCGCGCGCGCTCGGCGGCCTGGCTTGCCGCCTCGCGGACGCGGACCAGCGCGTCGATCAGTTCGGGGCCGGTCTTGGCCGTAAGCTGGCCCGCGGCTTCGTTCGCTTCCACGGTGGCGCTCGAAAGTGCGCGGATCTGTTCCTCCGCGCTGGTCGCGCCTTCGCTCAGCACCGCGAGCATTGTCTCAAGCACCTGCTGCTGCCGCCCCAGCATCAGCTCCGCGTCCTCCAGGCGCTGGGCCGCGGTTTCGGACGAGCCGGCAAGCATCTCGACCTGCGGAGCGATCCCGGCAACCGTCGAGCGTGCCCGTTCAGCCTGCTGCTCGATCGCCTGTAGCCGCTCGGGCACCTCGGCACCGAGTTGGTCACCAACGCTCGTCACCAGCCCGGAAAGGGACCGGGCGCGCTCGGCGAGTTCGGTGGTCCTGTCGTTGCTTGCCGCCAGTTCCTCGGCCAGCTGGCGAACCGAGGCGCGCACCGTGTCCAAGGCCTCGCCGCCCCGCACTTTGGAGAGGCGCGCGTCGAGTTCGTCGAGCTCGTGCGCCAGATTGGACACCAAGCCGCGGCTCGTCTCATCCTGAGCGGCGAGATGAGCGGCGACCGTCTCGATCCGGCCGCCGATCGTATCGAGTCGCGCGCCGAGACCGCTGATCACGTCCTCGCCGGCGCGATCAAGCGCGGCCCGGCTTTGATCGATCATCGCCAGCATGGCCGAACCTTGCGCTTCCAGGCCTGTGCGGGCGGCATCGACCGCCTCGGCGGCGCGGTTCATGCTGCCATCCAGCGTGGCAGACATGGCGTCTGCCGCTTCCTGCATCCTCGCGGCGGCCGCGCCGGTGGTTGTCTCGACCCGGTCGAGGTGGGCACCGAGCCGTTGAGCCGCCCCGCCGACCACTTCATCCGCCTCCCGGCCGCGCGCGATCAGGGCGGAGAGCTGCGCCTCCAGCGCACCAGCCTCCGCATGCGCGCCGAGGCCTGCTTCCTTGATCACATCGGCGACTTGCCTGGCTCGCTCTTCCGCCTTGGGCAGGTCGGAGAGCAGCACGCCCAGTTGCTGCTGCGCCTGTTGCGCCGCCCGCTCGAGCGCTTCCGAACGCGCGTCGAGCTTGGCGCCTTCCTTGGAAAGATAGTGGGCAACGCGTCCGAGCCGGTCGGAAGCCTCGTCCCCGAGCGCCATCAGCGTGGCGGCATCGGCGCTTAGCTGTCCGTGCTTTTCCTCCAGCCGCGTCGTCAGCGAGGCGAGAACGCGATCGAGTTCGACGCCTTCGCTGCGGATCGCGTCAGAAACACGCGTGAACTGACCGGACTCCTGCGGCGCACGCTTCCCCAAGAGCAACCACGCCAAGCCCATCAGCGCCAATGGCCCGCTCGCTAGCGCAAGCCATTGCACAACGCTTTTGATGCCCTCGCCTCCGTCGTTGGCGAAGGCGGCCCAGGCTGTCAGAGCGAGCCAGACCAGCGCGAGGCCGATCAGTACGGAGCGAAGCACGCGACCTTCGGGGGGCTCTCTTTCATGCTCCGCCCCGCTCCAGGGCAGGTCCGGAACCTGGCTGCTGTTCAAGGGAATAGCAGCCCAGCTTCCTTCATTCGCTCCGTCCAGGCCGTCACTCGACTGCTGCGCTTCGGCGCGCTGTGCCCCCATACTCATGGGGCATGTTTACCACGTTTGCCCCCGCTGGAAAGGCGGCAACCGCTCCTTAACGGCTCACCGCTATGACCCGCTCATGGCTTATGATCCCGGAGCGTTGAACGCCTCGCTCGCTGCTGTCGTCGGCAGCGACGGCGACCTTATGGCGGAGCTGCACGCCGCCTTTCTCGAATCCGCGCTGCGCCATGTCGATCTCATGGGGCGCGCACGCTGCGACGCAAACTGGCAGGCTTCCGCGGAGCGGATGAAGAGCCTGGCCGCCAGTTTCGGCGTGATCGGGCTTCAGGCGCTCGCCCAGGAGGCGCTCGACGGTGCGCCGGGCGATCCCGTCGTCCTCCGGCGCCTTCGCGCGGCAATCGACGACTTCGCGGCCGCATAAGCCGAACCGCTTTGCAAGCGGGCGGCCCGCCGCCTATCCCTTGTGCTTTCCGCGAGGGGTTTTCGGACGGTGGCGCTGGCTGCACTGATTTGCGCTTACCAGGATGCGCCCGATTCCCCGGGCGGGCTGCGCGCGACATTGCCCCTGGCCGGTCGAACGCTTGTGGAACGCCAGGTCAGGCTTGCCGCGCAGGCTGGTTGCAGCCCGGTCGTCATCCTGGTCGAGCGTGTGCCCGCGGAACTCGTTGCCGTGATTGATCGGCTTCGCTCGGAAGCCCTGCCCGTGCTGGTTGCCCGCAGCGCAGCCGATGCGGCCGACGCCGTGCGCACGGACGATCAACTGCTGGTGATGGCCGATGGTATGGTGGCTGGCGAGGCGCATGTTGCGCGGCTCCTCTCGATCGGGAGCGAGGCATTGCTCACGCTGCCGGACCACGGCTCGGACGAACGCTACGAGCGGATCGACGGGGAGGTGCGCTGGGCTGGGCTCGCGGTGATCGACGGAGCGGCGCTTCGGCAGACAGCGGCGATGCTGCAGGACTGGGACCTGCAATCGACACTGCTTCGCCGTGCGGTTCAGTCCGGCGCCCGCCAGCTCGCAATCCGCGCCGACCCGGCGGAAGCGCCGGTCGTCATTGCCGAGCGCCAGTCCGACCTCGCGCTGGTTCAAAGCCGGATCCTGGACCGGTCCAGCGGAGCGCGCGACGATTGGGCGTCGCGCTATCTGCTCGCGCCGCTGGAGGCGAGTGTCACCCGTGCGCTGATGCCATCTTCGCTGACGCCCACCTGGCTGTATGTCGCCGCGGGCGTACTGACCGGCCTCGCCGCAATCCTGTTCGCCGGCGGCTGGCTTTGGATCGGCGGCTCCATGCTGCTTCTGGCGACACCGCTGGACGGGATTGCGGAGCGCCTCGCGGCGCTGCGCCTCCAGGCGAGCGGGGAAGGGAGCTGGCCCGCCCGCGCTGTGCCCTTCCTCGCCGGCTCGGCTCTGTTCGCCCTCGGCTACACTCTTGCCGGCGTTTACGGCTGGGGTTGCTTGGTCCTTGCAATAAGCACCATCACCTTTCTGTGGGCTCTAGCGGGCGAGGTGAGTTGCCGTCGTCCCCCCGAGCGGCTCTTCCTTGCGGAGCGCAAAGGGATGACTTTGCTGATGTTTCCTTTCGCGATCGCCGGCGCTTGGGTGACGGGATTGGCCGCGCTCGCGATCTACGTGGCGGGCTCATTCTTCTGGGCGCAACATGAGGCGCACCGGACCATCAAGCCGGGGCAACAGGATTAGCGACAGCTTAACCTCGAGCGGGCTAGAACATGCCGATGTCCGAACCGCCGGGGAGCCAAGCAAAACGGGACGACGCCGCGCGGCTATTGCGCGGCGCCGCCCAAAGGCGCGCGGTCGAGGCTGAAGACCTGTTCCTGCCGGAACGGATGCGCCTGAGCGAGCGCGAGCGGCTGACGGCGCGCGCCTTGCTCGGCCGGCTGGTGCGCACGATCGAGGACGAGCTTCGAGCAGCGCTGGCCGACCGTTTCAACGCCCACGAGGCGCTCCATGCCGCGCTGGCCTCGGCCCATGTCGAGATTGCCGGCCCGGCATTCGACGGCTCGGCCGCACTCGAAGATGCCGAACTTGTGAGTCTGCTGCTCCGCCGCAGCGAGGAGCACCGCTTGTTCCTTCCCGCGCAACGCAACGGGGAGCGGCTACAGGCCCTGATTGCGGACCCGGACTCGGAGATTGCAGCTCACGCGATGGCGGTGCTGGTCGCCCGGAGCAGGCGCCTCGACCGGTTCCAGGAACCCATCCTGGCGCGCACCGAGCTTCCCGCCGAATTGCAGCACCGCCTCGTCTGGACGGTCGCGGCCACGCTTCGGGCTTATATGGTCGGAGCGCACCAAATCGATCCGGCTGCTGCGGACCTGGCCTTGGGGCAGGCCGCAGCCGGCCTGATCGCTGGCTATGACGAGGGCGACGGTCTCGAGGCCCGTTGCAACCGGCTTGCGCAGCTGCTGCATGGCGCGCGCCGGCTGGACGGCGCCGCCATCGCCGACTTCATTGCAGAAGGGACGTTACCCTTGTTCCTGGCCGGCCTCTCCGCCGCGACCGGAGTTGGTTATTCGGCCGTTTGGGACCTGCTTCGGGAGCCCGGGGGCCGCGGACCCGTTTTCCTCCTGAAAGCTGCCGGTCTCAGTCGTCAGGAGGCGGGCTCGGTGCTGCTCCTGCTCGCCTGGCAGCCGGACGACGATCGGCTGATCCGGCAGATCGACCTTTTCGATGCGCTCCGTGACGGCGAAGCGGCACAGGCGCTCAGCCTCTGGTCACTGGATTCCGCCTACCGAGATGCGGTGCTCCGGCTGGACCGACCGAGGCATGGGCTATGAGCGTCGCCATGAACCAGTCTGCCGTGCGCGGCCGGATCAATCCGGAGGGACGCCTGGTCGAGGCCGACCCCAAGCTGACCGCCCTCAACAAGCGCGCAGGCGGACAGGAGGGGGGACCGCTCGCGATCCCGCCGATCGCCTCGCTGGTCCGGCTCGCCGGCCGGCTCGGCATCGTCATCTCGCGCGCGGTTGTCGCCGCCGACGGCGATTGCGACCTCGATCTTTGGGTCCGGGCTGAGCCGAGCGATGAGGGCGTCGCGCTCACGATCACCGGCTGGACCGAGCGCCCGCCGCGCACGCCTGCCGTTTTCCCGGAGGATCATCGCGAGGCCGATTTCATGCGCGCCGCCGCCGACTGGCTGTGGGAAACCGACGATTCGCTCCGTTTCACCTCCCTCTCGGCGACCGCAGCGGCGGCAATCGGGAAAAGTCCGGCCGAGCTGGTCGGCAAGCAGCTGACCCGCTTGTTTCGTTTCCTGGAGGCCCAGGACGGCTCGCTGCCGATCCTCAACGCCTTGGCCGAGCAGCGCCGCTTCGACGATCAGATAGCCGAGCTGCGCGGCATGACTCGCGCCCGTTACAGGCTCAACGGCGTGCCTCTGATTGACGGCTCCGGCCGGTTCGCCGGCTTTCGCGGGCACGCGACGAGCATCGCGGCCGAGTCCGAGCGCGCCGCTGAAATGCTACCGCGGGACGAAGGTCCCGCTTTTGGTGAACGCCTGGACCGGGCACTACGGCTTCCACTCGACCGGATCATCAACAGCGCCGAGCGGATCAGCGGTCAGCCCGACGGGCCGCTCCAGAGCGACTACGCTTCCTATGCTGTCGATATTGCGACCGCGGGACGCCACCTGCTGGCGCTGGTCGATGACCTGGTCGACCTCCAGGCGATTGAGCGTCCAGACTTTCAACCCAGTCTCGAGCAGCTTGATCTCGCCGATGTCGCGCGCCGCGCGGCCGGCCTGCTCAGCGTTCGCGCTTCGGCCCGCAACGTAAAGATCGACCGGCCGGGCGAAGGCGAGCGGGTTCTCGCCACCGCGGAGTTCAGGCGGGCCCTTCAGGTGCTGATGAACTTGCTCACCAACGCGATCCGCTACTCGCCCGAGGGCGGCATGATCTGGATCCGCGCCGAGCAGGAGGACGGCGTCGCATCCGTGGTCATCGCCGACCAGGGAAAAGGCATAGCGCCCGAGGACCAGACCCGCATCTTCGAGAAGTTCGAGCGGGTCGACCCCGCCGAGCCCGGCGGCACCGGTCTTGGCCTCTACATCGCCCGCCGGCTTGCACGCGCGATGGGCGGCGACATCAGTGTGGATAGCGCGCCGGGCCAGGGCGCACGCTTCACGTTCACATTGCCCGCGGCTGGCTGAGCCTGCCGCCTAAAGCGGCACGGCCGTGACCGTGAAGAGGCCAGCGAGCGACAGAAGCAGGCCGATCTCGACCTTGAACCGGCCAACCAGCCGGGCAAACATATTGGCGCGCTTGGACATGGCAAACCTCGATCCGTTCTCCTGAAGCAACAGCACCGCCTGCGGCTCCCGCGACTTCGACCCGCGGAACTAAGCGGTTGAAAACGGACGAAGTTCCGGCTTTGTGGAGTGCGGCAAAGGCGTTACGTCGCGCGAATCCTGCGATTCAGCCCTTCAGGAAAGAAGCCGCCCTGGAAGATGTCCGGCGCCCGGTTGACGTAGAAGATATTGAGCACATGCAGGTCCAACGGCAAAGCCGCGAAGCTGGTCCCATTCCGGCGCAAACGGGCTAAAGCACATCCGTGACACAGGGTCCGATCTCCTCGCTCGTGGCGGCCGAGTTAAACTTGCCGGTCGATCCGCGCGTCGCCGAGATGGCCGCCGCTCTTGCGGAACGCTACGGGGCCGCGGCTCGCGCCGTTCTGTTCTACGGGTCATGCCTGAGGTCGAGCGAACTCGACGGACAGATGCTTGATTTTTACCTGGTCGTGTCGAGCTACCGCGACGCCTATGGCGGAAGCTGGCTCGCGACCGCGAACCGGCTGGTTCCACCCAACGTCTTTCCGTTCGCGCATGGCGGCCTCGTCGCCAAATATGCGGTTCTGAGCGAGGACGATCTTTTCCAACTGAACGGTCCCAAGACGCTGTCCGTCTCCGTCTGGGCGCGCTTCGCCCAGCCGTCACGGCTGGTCTGGCAAGCCGATGTGCGTGCCGCCCAGCTCTGCATCACTGCCATCTCCCGCGCCGCGCCGACCCTGCTCGAAGCGGCGCGACCCATGATCGAGGAAGACCGCTCGGCGGACCCGCTCGAGCTGTGGCGCGAAGCCTTCAGGCTGACCTACCGTTCCGAGCTTCGCGCCGAGCGGCAGGGCAGGGCGGCTTCGGTCGTTGACGCCGATCCTGAGCGCTACCGGCGCTTCACCGAACCCGTGTTGGAAGCGGCTTCAATCGGACGTTTGCTTGCCGACGGGACAGTGGCGCTGGCGCCGGTGACGGATCGGCAGCGCGCCCGCGCGCGAGTGCTCTGGGCCCGGCGGGGGCGCACCGGAAAGGCGCTCACGGTGCTGCGGCTCGCCAAGGCGAGCGGCACCTATGCAGGGGGGATCGATTATCTTGCCTGGAAGATCAACCGCCATGCCGGCACCGCGATCGAGATAAAGCCCTGGCAGCGGCGCTGGCCGCTCCTCGGCGCGCTTATTCTGCTGCCTCGCTTGCTGAAGCGGGGAGCGATAGGCTGACGTGCCGCGACAGCACCGCCGCTACTGCGTCGCGCAGCGCCGACACGGTGAAGGGCTTGCGCAACATGTCGTAGCCGGAAAGCTCCTCCGCCTCGCCGGCGTCCCCGACATAACCGGTGACGAACAGCACCGCGATCTGCGGATGATGCTCGGCGACGATGCGGACAAGCTCGGGCCCCGTCATCTCGGGCATCATCACGTCAGTGATCAGTAACGCGACATCGCCGCGAGCCGCCAGAATGTCGATCGCCTCCGCGCCGCTGCCGCAGGCGAGCGGGTGATAGCCGAGTTCCTCCAGAGAGCCGACAGTCGAGCGGCTGACCCGCGGATCGTCCTCGACCACGAGGATGACCGTGCCGGCAGGGGCGGGCACGAACTCTTCGCCCGCGCCCGCGGTCGCAAGCCGATCTGCACCGCTCTCGGCCGTACGCAGCGAGCGCGGCAGGTACAGCGAGACGGTCGTCCCCGCTCCAACCGTCGAGTCGATCGCCACGTCACCGCCCGATTGCCGCGCGAATCCGAACATCTGGCTCAGCCCCAGCCCGGTGCCCTTGCCGACGGGCTTGGTCGTGAAGAACGGCTCGAATACGCGCTCGAGATGTTCGGGCGCGATGCCGGTGCCGGTGTCCGCGATGCTGATCCGCACATAGTCGCCCGCCGGCAGCTGGCCGACCTGGTTGGTGTACAGGCTCACATTGTCGACGAAGATGCCGAGTTGCCCCTCGCCGTTCATGGCGTCGCGGCCGTTGACGCACAGGTTCAGGATCGCGTTTTCGAGCTGGTTGGTATCCGCCCAGACCCGCCATGGCTCGCGCGGGAAGCGGGTTTCGACCTGAATGCGCTCGCCGAGCGATCGATCGATCAAGTCGAGCATCCCTTCGACCAGCTCGGCGGGAGACGCGGCCTGCGGCGTCAGCGCCTCTGAGCGGGCGAAGGCGAGCAAGCGGCGGGTGAGAGCTGCGGCGCGGGTGGCCCCCTCCATTGCATTGTCGAGATGATACTCAACGTCCCGCTTGGGGCCGCGCAGCTTGCGCCGGGCAAGGTCGATCCCGCCGACGACCACGGCAAGCATGTTGTTGAAGTCGTGCGCGATGCCCCCGGTCAGCTGCCCGATCGCGTCCATCTTCTGGGCCTGGCGCAGCTTCTCCTCGGCGGCCGCGCGCTCGGCGGCCTCGGCTCGTAGCGCCTCGTTCGCGTCGAGTAATTCCCGGGTGCGCTCCTCGACAGCTTGTTCAAGAGCGACCGCGCGGCTCGCCTCGACTTCGGCATCTTCGCGAGCGATCAGTCGTTCGCTGATCGCCTTGTACGCGGCGAACCCGAGCACGATCGCGCCGAAGCCGATCAGTACACCGAACCAGCCGAGATATTCGGTCAATTTGTCGGCCTGTTCATCGAACCGCCGCGTCTCCGCCATGCGCTCGCGCAGCTTGACGCGTTCGGCGGTGGAGATCTGTGCGAGCACGTCCCGCAGCGCCGGCCCGGTTCGCGACAGCCCCGCCTGGTAGAAGAAGGGAACGCCCCCGCTTTCCTTCTGGCCGACGGCGCTGGAAGCCGCCTGCGCGAACTCGGCGCCGCGCTCCCGGTAAAGCCGGTTCAGCTCCTCGATCCGCCGGCTCTGCTCGGAGTCCTTGCGCATCAGCCGCTGAAGCTGGCCGATCTGGTACCCCGCCTGCCGCCACTGGCTGTAGTACAGACGCCCGGTCTGCGGGTTCTCGTCGAGCACGAAGCGGGCCAGTGTCGATTCCGCCCGCGCCATGCTGCCGTCCACGGTGCGGCTGAGCAGCATCACGTCATACGTATGCCGCTCCCAGGCGAGCGCTTCGTCGCGGGCGCGATTGGAAAAGGCGACCATGACGACCAGGCCCACGAGCAGGATTGTCGCAATGATCGCGCCGGCGCTCGCCCAACCGCGGCGCCATGAGCCGGAATTCTCCTCCGGTAAGGCGCCGCTCTCCTCATCCGCCATAAGGGAAGACTAATCCAACACCCCTGATGAAGAAAGCCGTAAGCACAACGAGTTCCGCAGCCCGTCGCTAGAAACGCGTCGTATTGGCGCAGTCGGGCGGGTGCTAGGTGGTGATTACGCCCATTGCTCGGCCTGCTCGTTCGAACATGCCTAGGATCTGATCGACGTGTTCGTCGCTATGCTCGGCGCAGAGCGAGCAGCGCAGCAGATACATTCCGGCGGGAGTGGCCGGCGGCCGGGCCATGTTGACGTAAACGCCCAGTTCCAGCAGCGCCTGCCACATCATCACCGTGATCTGCTGGTCCGGCAGAAGGATCGCGATGATCGCAGACTGCGCTTCAGGCGTTGCAATGTCGAAGCCGAGTTCACGCAGCCCTGCATGCAGACGACGGCTGTTCTTCCAAAGGTGGGCACGCTTCTCGCCGGCATGGCGGAGCTTGCGGATAGAGGTCGCCGCCGTGGCCACCACCGAGGGCGGCAGCGATGCGGTGAAGACGTAGGGACGGCAGACCAGCCGCATCACCTCGAACTTGGGATGGTTCGAGACGACGAATCCGCCGACCGTTCCGACCGATTTGGAGAAGGTGCCGACAACGAAGTCGACATCCTTTTCCACACCGGCTTCCTCGAACACGCCGCGTCCGTTCGCCCCGAAGAAGCCCATTCCGTGCGCTTCGTCGACGACGATCATCGCGCCCGCCCTTTTGGCGACCGCGACCATCTCCTTGAGCGGCGCGATGTCGCCCAGCATCGAATAGACGCCTTCCAGGACCACCAGCTTGCCCGCGCCGGCCGGCAATCGCCGAAGCCTCTTCTCCAGGTCCTCGACGCTGTTGTGGCGGAAGCGGACGATCTGCGCGTTGCCGAGCGCGCAACCGTCATAGATCGACGCGTGGCTGTCGGCGTCGAGGATGATGTAATCCTCCTTGCCGGCGATCGTCGACATGAGGCCGAGATTGGCCTGGTAGCCGGTCGAGAACACCATTGCTGACGAGGTGCCGTAAAATTCCTTCAGAGCTTCCTCGCACTCGCGGTGGCCCTGGTAGGTTCCGTTCAGCACCCGGCTGCCAGTCGTGCCGGAGCCGAACTCGTCCAGCGCCTTCTTGCCGGCCGCGACGACGTCCGGATCGAACGTCATGCCCATGTAATTGTAGGTGCCAAGCAGGATCGTCTGCTTGCCATTGATCGTGGCGAGCACCGGCGAATGGACCTCGTCCATCACAATCGCGAACGGATCGCGCACGCCGGTGTCGAGCAGCGCCTGGCGCTCGGCGATCAGCGCGTCGAACTTTGAGAGGAGGTCCCCGCCGACTTGGTCCTGGACCGGAGCGGCGGTGAAGATGTCGGCTTCGGTCATCAGCGGCTCTTCAATCGCTCAACAGCATCGACCAGCTGCCCGACCGTCTCGATTTCCGCCTGCATGTTCATGGTGATCAGGATGTCGAACTCGTCCTCGACTGAGGCCACGAAATCAAGCACGACGAGGCTGTCCCATTCCAGATCGCCGGCGAAGCTGGTCGTCTCCTTCAGGTCGACGCCCTTCTTGTTGAACGGCTCGATCAGCTCGGCCACGCGGGCGAAAGTCTCTTCACGGTCGGTCATGCCGGTCCTTTAGGTTTGCGGCCTCGCCGTGCCAAGCGATTGCGGCGCGGGCGAGGCCGTGGTTAGATGACAATATGATGACGGACGGGAGCGATTCAGAGCCGGTGAAGGCCAGGTCCTTTCCGCCCAACGCCATTCATCTCGTCCGCACCACGCAGCAGATCCACGTCCAGCTTTCCGCAATGGCCGATCACAAGGCGAGCATCCTGATGGGCGCCACCTTCGTGATCTTCACCATCACCATCGGCCAAGCGCGACAGGCCTCTCCGCCGATCGCCTTGCTGATCCTGGGCGCGTCCGCATTCTTCTCGGCCGTGTTCGCCGTGCTCGCGATCCTGCCGGCCACGCATTACAAGCAGGTCGGCCCGATCAACCTGCTCTTCTTCGGCTCGTTCACGCGGCTGAGCGAGAAGGAATATCTGGACAAGATCGTCGAACAGCTTGGGCAGGACGAGAGCATCTACCGGACCATGTCCCGCGACATCTACCAGAACGGCGTGGTGCTCGAACGCAAGAAGTACCGGATGCTCGGCTATGCCTACCGCATCTTCCTGGCAGGACTGACGGCGAGCTTCCTCGCCTTCCTGGCCGAAACCCTGATCTGGTACCGCTAGACGCGGAGTTTCGCCCGGATCGCGTCCGTCACCTTGCCGGTCAGGCCCGGAACTTCCTCCAGCTGGCGCAAGTCGGTGAAGCCGCCGCGCTCCTCGCGGTAGCGGACGATCTCGGGGCCGTGCCCTTGGAGGCCTTCTACTTCGTCCAGCACGCCCTGCGTGGCGCGGTTCACATCGACAGCATCGCTCATGGCTGGCCCAAACGGATCAAAGGTCCGGAAGTGCCTGCGCCGCCTCGCCCCAGCCCTGGAGCGCGCGGGAGGAGGCGCGCTGCACCAGCAGGGCGGCGTCGCGCACGGTGAAGCGATTGCCGCCGGGCATGTCGTCGAGCTCGTCCCAGACGATCGGGGCCGAAACGGGCGCGTTCTCGCGGGCGCGGGCGCTGTAGGGCATGATCGCAGTGGCGCCGCGCTGGTTGCGCAAATAGTCGAGGAAGATGCGGCCCGTCCGCTTCGCCTTGGCCATGTTGGCCGTGAACCGGTCGGGCTCCGCGGTGGCGAGCGCGACGCAGAAACGCTGGGCGAAGTCCTTGACCTCCGGCCATTCGGCTTCAGGCGTGAGCGGCACGATGACGTGGAGCCCCTTGCCGCCGGTCAGCAACGGAAATGTCTGAAGCCCCATGTCGGCCAGGTAACGTTTCAGGTCGCGCGCCGCCCTTTTGACTTCGTCGAAGCCGAGGCCCTCGTCCGGATCGAGATCGAAGACCAGCCGGTCGGGCTTCTCCACATCCTCCACCCTGCTGCCCCAGCCGTGAAACTCGATCGTGCCCATCTGCACGCAGGCCATGATGCCGGCCTGGTCGGCGAAGTAGATATAATCCTCGATCTCGCCCTTCTTCTCCTCGATTGGCACGTGCAGCACGTGCGGGCCGAACGTGCCGGCGTCGTGCTTCTGAAAGAAGCATTTCTTCGCCCGCCCCTGCGGGCAGCGCACCAGACTGATCGGGCGGTTGGCCGACCAGACCAGCATCAAAGGCGCGACCGCGCGATAATAGGCGGCGAGCTCGCCCTTGGTGATCCCGCCCTCGGGGAAGACCACGCGTTCGGGATTGCTGATCTTGATCGAATCCTCGGCGGGCGGGGGGAGGGGCGCCGGCTCTTCGACCACCACTTCGCGCGCCGGCTTGTCGCCGCGCAGCCCCAGGAAGCTGGCATGGCGGACCACGTTGTCTGCGGTAAACTCGGCGAAGGCGACTTCCGCGACAAGCTCCGGCTTCAGCCAATGCGCGCCGCGGGCATCCGCTTTCGGCACGGGGGCGGCCGGAGCGTCGGCGCCGAGTTTCTCGAAGCGCGCAAGCAGGTCTTCCTGCACCTGGTTGGAGAAGCCTGTCCCGACCTTCCCGGCATAACGCAGCTTGCCGCCCTCATGCAGCCCGAGCAGCAGCGCGCGAAAGCCGCGGCCCTTTTTGTCGCTCTGCGACCAGCCGATGATGACGAATTCCTGCCGCCGCGTGCATTTGACCTTGAGCCAGGCCTTGCTGCGGGTGCCGCGATAAGGCGCGTCCGCCTTCTTAGAGATGATGCCTTCGCCGCCCGCCTGGCACATGGCGTCGAACAGCTTCTCGCCGGCGCCGACGATATGGTCGGCATAAAGGATGAAGGGCGGATTGCCTTCCCCGAGCATGGAGGCGAGGCGCTGCTTTCGCTCGATGTTGGGCAGCGGGGTGAGGTCCTCCCCCTCGATCTCGAGCGCGTCGAAGACGAACAGGCTGAGACCGCGCCCGCCCTCGCTGATCGCCTGCTGGAGCGCGGAAAAGTTGGTGTTGCCCTTCTCGTCGAGACTGACGATCTCCCCGTCGAGCAGCGCGGAGCCGACTTCGAGTTCGCGGGCGGCTTCGACGATCTCGGGGAACTTGTCCGACCAGTCCAGGCCCGAGCGTGTGAAGACCCTGGCTTCGCAGCCGCCCACGGAGAGCATGCAACGATAGCCGTCGAACTTCATCTCGTGGATCCACGCGGAACCGGCGGGTACGCTGTCGACGAGTGTGGCTTTCTGGGGTTCGCGGAACGCTGGCGGTCTTGATCCTCCTCGGGACGGGGAGAGGGACCGCGCGCCCCTAGCGCGTGGTGGAGGGGGCTTCGTGCCACGCGCAGACCCCCCTCCACCTTGCTTCGCATGGTCACCCTCCCCGTCCCGGGGAGGACCGTTCATCAGCTTCTGGGAAGCGGTCAGTTCCTTCGCCTTCTTGCCGGCCGCGATCTCTTCCATCGAGCGGCCTGTCCGGACGCTGGTGAGGTACTGATCGACGAGCCCGCCCGAGCTTCCGGCGTGATCATCGGCGATCTTCCGCAATATCCAGTTCTCGTTCTTCTCTCGCCCACGCGGCTTCAGCCGGATCATGATCCACTCGCCCTTCATGCGCTGCCCCTCCAGCGTGAAATGAAGGTGGCCTTGTTCCAGCGTCTTGCGCGGGTCCTTGCGCGGGTCGGGCGTCCAGGTGCCGTAATCCCACAGCATCACCGTGCCGCCGCCATATTCGCCCTTGGGGATCGTGCCTTCGAACGTGGCGTAGCTGAGCGGATGATCCTCGGTACGGACGGCGAGCCTCTTGTCCTCGGGGTTGAGACTGGGTCCGCGCGTGACCGCCCAGCTTTTCAGCGTCCCGTCCAGCTCCAGCCGAAGATCGTAGTGGAGCCGCGTCGCGTCATGCTTCTGGACCATGAACGCGAAGCCTTCGCCCCACGGCAGCCGCTCGCATCCACCCGCCGGCTCCGCGGTCTTCGTGAAGTCCCGCTTTTGATTGTAGCGCTCGAGCGGGTCGGCCACTTAAAATCCTCCCCGGCACGGGGAGGGGGACCATGCGAAGCATGGTGGAGGGGGCCCGCCTCGCGCGCTGCGGGTCTTCGGGCCCCCTCCACCACGCCGCTTCGCGTCGCGGTCCCCCTCCCCGTCCCGGGGAGGATTGCTCACGCCCGCTTCCTCGCTGGTTCCTTCGCCGGCCCTTTGTTCGCCGTGGGTTTCTTCGGCGCCGCTTTCGCCGGTGGCTTCTTCGCGGCAGCGGGCGATCCGGCCCCCTCCTTGCCCCCCGGTTTCTCGATCGAGCGCTTCAAAGCCGCCATGAGGTCGACGACGTTCGACCCGCGGCTCGGCGCAGGTTCGTCTTCCGCCTGGACGGTCTTGCCCTTGCTCTTGCGATCGATCAGGTCGCGCAAGGCATCCTGATAGCGGTCGTGGAATTGCGCGGGATCGAACGGCGCCGTCTTCTTGCTGATCAGAGCCTCTGCCAAGTCCAGCAGCTCCGAATCCGGCTTCGCGTCCGAGATCTCCCGGAAATAGCCCTGCGCCTTGTGCACCTCGTCCGCATAGCGGAGCGTCTCCAGCACGATTCCGCGCCCGCATGGCTTCAAGCTCACGATGAATTCGCGGCCGCGCAGCGCGAGCTGGCCGATCGCCACTTTCTTGGTCTGCCGCAGCGCCTCGCGCAGCACCACGAACGCCTCTTCGGCCAGATCGTCGGCCGGCACGACGTAGTACGGC
Source organism: Allosphingosinicella sp. (assembly GCF_036387615.1). GTDB lineage: Bacteria > Pseudomonadota > Alphaproteobacteria > Sphingomonadales > Sphingomonadaceae > Allosphingosinicella. The sequence continues at coordinate 67,611 of NZ_DASVTH010000025.1, read as the reverse complement.
TTCTCGAAATAAAGCACGTCGATCTCGTTATGATCGACGAACTGGGTGAGCTCGAGCGTCTTCTTGCTCTCCAGCTTCACCGCCTCGATCTCGTCATCTTCGAGCAGGACGTAATTGCCCTTCGCGACCTCGAAGCCCTTGACGATCTCCTCGGCCGGCACCGCCCCGACGCCGGGCACCACCTTCTCATATTTGATCCTTTTGCCGGTCGGCTCGTGGATCTGGTTGAAAGCGATGCTGGCCCCGCTTTTGGTCGCGGAGAAGATCTCGACGGGAATCGAGACCAGAGCCAGCCTGATCTGCCCCTTCCAATACGCGCGCGCGGCCATGTTTCTGCTCCAATCGATTCGCAGGCGATTCAATTGCTGGCGGGGGAAGGGGTTCCAGAGGGCCTGGGCGGTCGTCTCTATCTAGCTCAGCCGGCTACTCGGCATTCCGTGGCATAGTGGGACACAACATGATGAATTTCAGGCGATACCCTCGGGCGGAGCCACGCGAGCAGTTCGTCAACATCCATCAGCCTGGCAGGTTCGTCGAGCATGACGTAGCGCAGGAGCGGTCCTCGGAGCGCCGACAGCTGATCGCGACTAAGCTGGCCAGCCACCCCGTCAACGGCGCAGCGCGCCTCCGGGCGCTTGAAGCCAGCATTCTTGAGGCTCTTATGGATGAAATATTCGGTCGACTTCGAGCAAGCCGAGAGCAGCGCGACCGCGGCTGCAGCAGACATCAAGAGCCGCCATTTAGACCTTAGGCCTATGTAGCTCACACCGGTATTTCCGTCGTATACTTCACCTGCCGCAGCGCAAAATTGCTGGCGGCGCTCGCCACGCTCGGATGCGCGAGCACCCCGCGCATGATGAAGCGGTCGTAATCGGCGACGTCGCGAACCGCGATGCGCAGCAGGTAATCCCATTCGCCGCTCATCGCGTAGCATTCGACGATCTCCTCGCGCGACTGGATGAACTCCTCGAACTCGGCGCGGGCGGTGACTGTCTGGCGAGTCATCCGCACTTGGCAGAGCACGTTCACCGCGTGGCCGAGCGCGTGCGGATCGGCGAGCCGTACCGTCCGCCCAAGCACGCCCGCCTGTTCGAGGCTGCGCACCCGCCGCCACACCGAAGCCGCCGACGCGCCGACCCGATCCGCCAGCGCGGCGTGCGACAGGCTCGCGTCGCGTTGCAGCTCGCGGATGATTCGCCGGTCGACAGGGTCGATCTGAGCAGTTTCTTTCATGATTGGCCGCATAGCGGAACGTGCAGTCCGCAACTAGTCGATCCGGCGCGCAGAATGATACGCATTTGGTGCGCGGCCGCTCTAGGCCTATCCGGGGCGAAACAGGAGAGCTTGGGATGGCGGACGCGATCGTGGCTGACAGGCCGATGCTGCTGGACCGGCTCGAGGCCAAGCCGACGGACTCTCTTCTTGCGCTGATCCAGCTGTGCGACGCTGATCCGCGGGCCGAAAAGATCGACGTCGGTGTCGGCGTCTATCGCGATGCGGCCGGCAACACGCCGATCCTGCGTTGCGTCAAGGCCGCCGAGCGTATCCTGCTCGAAGGCCAGGAGACCAAAGCCTATCTCGGCTCGGCCGGCGACACCCGGTTCGTCGAGCTGATCAAGCCGATCGTGTTCGGCGACAATCCCTCCGGCTATATCGTCGGCGTGCAGACGCCGGGCGGGTGCGGCGCGCTCCGGCTCGGCGCCGAGCTCGTCCACGCGGCCGACCGGCAGGCCCGGATGTTCGTCGGCCAGCCGACCTGGATCAACCACGGCCCGCTGATCGGCTGCGCGGGCGTCGAGATGATCGACTATCCCTATTACGACAAGGCGAGCGGCGCGATCCTGTTCGATGAGATGATGAGCGCGCTCGGCCAGACGAGGGCGGGCGATCTTCTCCTGCTTCACGGCTGCTGCCACAATCCGACCGGCGCGGACCTGAGCCTCGATCAGTGGCGGGAGGTGGCGGGTCTGGTCTCCGAACGCGGTCTCGTCCCCTATGTCGACATTGCCTATCAAGGCTTGGGCAATGGCCTGGAAGCCGACGCGGCCGGCACCCGGCTGGTGGTCGAAGCGGCCGAGCAGGCGATCATTGCGCAAAGCTGCGACAAGAATTTCGGCCTGTATCGCGAGCGGACCGGCTCCTTGTTCGTGAAGACATTGAGCAGCCGCACGGCCGAGGCCGTGTTCGGAAACCTGCTCAGCCTCGCGCGCACCATGTGGTCGATGCCACCCGATCACGGTGCGGCGGTGGTCCGGACCGTGCTGGAGGAAGACGCGCTGCGCGCCGACTGGCGCTCGGAGCTGGACGATATGTGCACCCGCATTCGGGCGATCCGCGCCCGCATGGCGGCCTTCGACCCACGCCTGGCCTTCGTCAACGACCAGAACGGGATGTTCTCCATGCTCCCGCTCACCAAAGGTCAGGTGTTGGAGCTGCGCGCCGACCACGGCATCTACATGGCGGATTCGGGCCGGTTCAACGTGGTCGGGCTGTCGGACGACAATGTCGACCGCTTCGCCGCCGCGGTCACGGAGAAGATGGATGGCTGACCAGGCTTCCGTTCTCGATCGATCGTCGGTCGGCAATGCGCCCGACCCCGACTTCGACTGGCGCCGCATCGCCTATCTGGTCCAGGTCAGCCGCGCGCTCGACAATCTCGAGGAAACCCGCCTCGTCCCCGAGCGCAAGATCTCCTACCAGTTCAGCGCGCGCGGGCACGACATGGCGCAGGTCATGCTGGGCTCGCGCCTGACCAACCCGCGCGACGCGACCTGCGGCTATTACCGATCGCGTCCGCTCCTGCTCTCGCTGGGCGTGCCGATCGAGGACGCGCTCGGCTCGGCGATGGGCCGGGCAGGGGGCTATTCGGACGGGCGCGACATCGGCGTCGTGTTCAACTTCCCCAATCCGGGCGGCGTGCCCGCTTTGCCGATGTCGGGCGGGGTCGGCGCGCAATATACGCCGACTGCGGGCTGGGCGCAGGCGATCGAATATTACCGCACGGTTCTGAACAGCGAGGCGCATCGCGACGCGATCGCCGTGGTTTTGGGCGGCGACGGCTCGGTCGCGGCCAACGGCTTCTGGGCGGCGCTCACCATAGCGACCACGCAGAAGCTGCCGATGCTCTTCTACATCGAGGACAATGAATACGGCATCTCCGTGCCGTCCACTTACCAGACGCCCGGCGGCAACATCGCCCGCAACTTGGAAAGCTTCGGCAACCTGCACGTCCTGTCTGGCGACGGGACCGAGCCCGCCGAAGCCGCGCGGTTGGTGAAGGCGGCGGCCGCGCATGTCCGCTCCCGCAAGGGGCCGTGCCTCCTTCGCCTCACGGTGCCGCGCCTTCAGGGCCACAGCTTCCAGGACACGCAGACCTACAAGTCGCAAGAGTTCGTCGCGTCCGAATGGACCCGCGATCCGCTGCCCAAGCTCAGATCTTATCTGGTCGGCTCGGCTCTGGACGAGGCGGAGTGGGAGGCGATCGAGCGCGAGGCCGGAGAAGCGGTCGAGCACGCCCTTGCAGAAGCCCAAGCGCGTCCCGTCGCGAGGCCCGAGACGGTGCTCTCCAATGTCTTCTTCGAAGGCGAAGTGCAGCAGATTGGCGGGCAATGGACCCACGGCTACCAGGCGCCTGTCGCCCATGAGGAGCCCCGCCCCGAGGGCCAGCGGATCAACATGGTGACGGCGATCCGCCGCACGCTTGACCGCGAACTCGAGATCAACCCGCGCGTGCTCCTGTTCGGCGAGGATATCGGGCCAAAGGGCGGAGTCCACGCGGTGACCTTGGGGCTTCAGGAGAAATACGGGATCGAGCGCGTCTTCGACACGAGCCTCAACGAGGAAGGCATCATCGGCCGCGCGGTCGGCCTCGCGCTCGCCGGGCTGATGCCGGTGCCCGAAATCCAGTTCCGTAAATATGCCGAACCCGCGACCGAGCAGATCAATGATTGCGGGACGATGCGCTGGCGCACCGCCAACCGCTTCGCGGCGCCGATGGTGCTGCGCATCCCCGGCGGCTTCTTCAAGGTTGGCGATCCCTGGCACAGCCAGACCAACGAGGTGCAGTTCGTGCACAATCCCGGCTGGCTGGTGGCGGTGCCGTCCAATGCGGAGGACGCCGTCGGCCTGCTCCGCTCCGCGCTGCGCGGCAATGATCCGGTGATCTTCTTCGAGCATCGCGCGATGCTGGACGATGCCTGGGCGCGGCGGCCCTATCCCGGCGACGACTATGTCCTGCCGTTCGGGCGGGCGGAGAAGGTGCGGGAAGGGGACGACATCACGATCGTCACCTGGGGCGCGATGGTGCCGCGCTGCGAGGAGGCGGCGTCGCACGTCTCCGCGGACGTGATCGACCTGCGGACCTTGATGCCTTGGGACCGCGAGATGGTGCTGGAATCGGTCCGCCGCACCCGCCGCTGCCTGATCGTCCACGAGGATCTGAAGAGCGGCGGCTTTGGCGCGGAGATCGCTGCGGTGGTGGCGGACGAAGCCTTCCTCGATCTCGATGCTCCCGTCGCCAGGGTGACGATGCCGGACATACCCAGTCCGCACCATCCGACCCTGCTCAACTGGGCAGTCCCCAGCGTCGAGAAGATCCGCGCCAGGATCGACGACCTGGTGGGCTTCTAGATGATCGACATCGTCGTTCCGGCCGAGCAGGAAGGCACCAAGGCTGTGGTGCGCGCCTGGCTGAAGGCGGTCGGCGACCGCGTCGAGGTCAACGACCCGCTGGTCGAGCTCGAGACCGACAAGGTCGCCGTCGAAGTGCCCGCGCCGGCGGCCGGGGTGTTACGCGAGATCCTGCTCCACAGTAACCAGGACGCCGCCCCGGGTGCGGTGCTGGGGCGTATCGCTGTGGTGGCGGAGGTGGTCGGGCATGAGCCCCAGAACGACCCCGCCGAGGCTGAGCCTGTCGAGGCCGTGTCTTTCCGTTCTTGGAGTGGCGGACAGCAAGGACACCCCCTCGACAAGCTCAGGGCAAGCGGGGGAGGGGAGACCAGGCTTTCCCCTTCCGTCAAGCGTGCGCTCCTGCAACACGGCCTCGACGCCGGCGCGATCGAAGGCACCGGCCGTGCTGGCCGGATCACCCGCGCAGACGTCGACAAGGCAGTTGCGGTCAGGGCGGCTCAGCCCGTGCGCGCCGCGCTATCAGAGCCGACTGACGCCTCCATCGCCTCCCACTCGATTCCGCACGATCGGATGCGCCTGCGCATCGCCGAGAACATGCTGAATTCGGTCACACAGGCACCGCACGTCACTGCTATGTTCGAGTGCGACTTCTCCGCCATCATCGCCCACCGCGCCCGTCACAAGGACGATTGGGCGCGTCAGGGGGTGAAGCTCACCTATACTGCTTACCTCGTCGCAGCCGCGGCCGAGGCCATGAAGGTCGCGCCCGCGATCAACAGCCGTTGGCACGCCGACCGGCTCGAGATTTTCGATGACATCAACATCGGCGTCGGGACCGCGCTCGGCAGCAAGGGCCTGATCGTCCCCGTCCTCCGCCAGGTCCAGCGCCTGTCATTGCAGGGAGTCGCCGCCGGCCTGGATGAACTCGTCGAACGCGCCCGAGCCGAGAAGCTCACGAGCGCCGACGTGAAAGGCGGCACCTTCACCATCTCCAATCACGGTGTTTCCGGATCGCTCTTCGCAACGCCGATCATCATAAACCAGCCGCAATCCGCGATCCTGGGCGTCGGCAAGCTCGAGAAGCGCGTCGTCGTCCGCGAAGTCGGAGGGGTCGACACGATCCAGATTCGCCCGATGGCCTATGTCAGCCTGACGATCGACCACCGCGTCGTCGATGGGCACCAAACGAACGCCTGGCTCAGCCGCTTCGTCGAGCTGATCGAGACCTGGCCACCGGATTAAAGCGCAAGGAGAAACGCCCCGGCGTTGGCCAGGGCGTCTCATCAAAGCAACTGGTCGAGCTTAGCGGCAGCGCCGGCTGAGCACGTTGCGCTCCACGTGGCGGCCGAGCAGGGCGCCGACTGCGCCCCCGAGTACGGAGGCGGTGGTGCGGCTGCCACGCTTGTCGATCTCGCGGCCGGCGAGCACACCCGCGGCGCCGCCGACGATGAGGCCGGTCGTGCCCGAACGCTTCTGGCAGTAGACCTGATGCTGCGCGGTGTGGCTGTGCCGGTATCCGGTGCGGTGCGCTTCGGCAGCGCTGGTAGCGATGACCGGGGTGGTGAGGGTAAGGGCCGAGGCGGCCAGGAGGAACTTACGCATAACAAACACTCCGAAACTGAGAACCCGACACGGAGCCATTACGCCGCTCCGTGCCGAGAACCGTATCGGCGATTCGCCTTGAGCCTTTGCTGAATCAATCGGTTAGGCGCCGTTCAGCTTCACGGGCGCCAGCCGACGGCGCGAGCGAAGGCCTCGATCTCGCGCCTGCGCCCGTCCATGTCGGCCGGCCTGAACTCAGGGGCGCTTTCCTTCCGATGGTGAGCGATCGCATCCTTCAGCGGTCCGAGTCCTACCCCCTGCCGGCGTTCGTCGACCCGTTCCGGACGCTCGATCGGCTTAGGGCTCATCTGGCCCTCCTCGTCCCAGTCGAAGCTGGTGCCGTAAAGCTGCGGCCGCCCTTCGAAGACGCGGATGCGATCCTCGAGATACGCGGCCTGCCAGCGCGGCGCCTCGCCCGCCTCGCCGAGCCGCTTCAGTTCGATCAGCACCTCCCGGCAAAAGGCGGGACGCGAAATGGCGTGCTGGACGATCAGCCACGCCGCCTCTGCCCCATCCACGCCGACCCGCTCCTCCGTTGGCCATCCACCTTCCGCGACCAGCTGGGCGAGCGCATCCGCATGCCGCTCATGCACCGCCCGCATCTCAGGATGGTAGCCGTCGAACAGGGAACCGTCTTCAGCAAGCCGCGCGCGCGTCGCGAGGTCCGTCTCGGCCATGCCGAGCAGCCGATCACGCAGCGCTTCGTCGATCATGGGCGGTTCATCGTGAGCAGGTCGTAGGTCGCGACCACCTCGTCCCGCTGGTTGAAGACGTAGACCGCCCAGCGGACCTCGCCCCGTTCTTCGTCGCGCACGCTCTTGGACTTGACCGTCAGCTCCACCCGCATGCTGTCGCCGGGGTAAAGCGGGGTCTGGAAACGCAGGTTCTCCAGGCCGGTATTGGCGAGCACCGGGCCCGGGGAAGGCTCCACGAACAGCCCTGCGGCGAAGCTCAGGATCAGGTAGCCGTGTGCGACGCGGCCCTCGAAGATGGGGCTCGCCCTCGCGGCTTTATCGTCCATGTGCGCGTAGAAGGTGTCGCCGGTGAAGTGTGCGAAATGCTCCACATCGTCCAGCGTCACCGTCCGGCTTTTCGTCCTCAGCGTGTAGCCGACCTCCAGTTCCGACATGTGCCTGCGGAAGGGGTGAACGTCCCCCTCGGGCTTGGGCGCGCCGGGCAGCCATTGCTTGACGATCGACGACAGCAAAGCGGGCGAGCCCTGCAGCGCCGTCCGCTGCATGTAGTGCGTAACCCCGCGCGCGCCGCCCATCTCCTCGCCGCCGCCGGCGCGTCCGGGGCCGCCATGGGTGAGGACGGGGAGGGGGGAGCCGTGCCCGGTGCTTTCCCCGGCGCTGGTCCGGTCGATGATCATCATGCGGCCGTGGAAAGAGCCGGCGCCGAGCACGAAATCCTCCGCCGCCGCCGGGTCGAAGGTGAACAGCGACAGCGCCAGGCTGCCCATTCCGCGATTGGCGAGCGCGATCGCGTCGGGCAGGTCGCGATAAGGCATGATCGTGGAGACCGGGCCGAACGGCTCGATGTCGTGGACGTCCGGCGAACCCCAGGGATCATCGGATCGCAGCAGGATTGGCTGGATGAAGGCGCCCTCCCCAGCAACGGGCGAGTCCTCCGGATCGCCTGAGACGATCCGCGCGGAACGGGACAGTTCGGCCACGGCCTCACGGACGGAACGAAGCTGGTCGCGGCTGGCGAGCGCACCCATGTGCACGCCCTCCTCACGAGGGTCACCGATCCGCACCTTGGCCAGCCGGGCGCTGAGTGCGTTCTGGACTGCATCCATTTGCTCGGCAGGAACCATGGCCCGTCGGATCGCGGTGCATTTCTGCCCCGCCTTGACGGTCATCTCACGCGCGACTTCCCGCACGAACGCGGCGAATTCGGGCGTGTCCGGCCCCGCGTCCGGCCCCAGCACGGACGCGTTGAGGCTGTCCCGTTCGGCGATGAACCGCACCGCCTCGCGCGCGATCACCGGGTGGGTCTGCAGCTTCACCGCCGTGTTGGCGGAGCCCGTGAAGGAGATCACGTCCTGCCCGGTCAGATGCTCGAATAGATCGCCGACGCGGCCCATGATGAGCTGGATCGCGCCCGGCGGTAGAATTCCCGCTTCGATCATCACCCGGAACGCCGCTTCAGCGACATAGCCCGTCGCCGATGCCGGCTTCACGATCGCCGGCACGCCCGCCAGCAGGGTCGGCCCAAGCTTTTCCAGCATGCCCCAGATCGGAAAGTTGAACGCGTTGATGTGGATCGCGGCACCCTGCAAAGGTGTCCAGACATGCTGCCCGACGAAGGTGCCGCCCTTGGAAAGCGGCTCCATGTTTCCGTCGATCAGGATGCGCTGGTTGGGAAGCTCGCGACGGCCCTTGGACGAAAAGGAGAAGAGCGTGCCCGCACCGCCCTCGATATCGATCCAGCTGTCCGTCCGCGTCGCGCCGGTCGAGTAGGAGAGCTCGTACAGCTCCTCCTTGCGCGCCATGATCGCTTGTCCAAGCGCCTTCAGCATGTGCGCGCGCTCGTGGAACGTCAGACGCCGCAGCGCCGGCCCGCCGACATTACGGGCGTGGTCCAGCATCGCCTTGAAGTCGAGACCCTGGCTGCCCGTCGTCGCGACCAGCTCGCCGGTGACGGCGCTGTGCACCTCCGCAAGGCCGCCGCTTGCGCCATACCAGCCGTCCTGCGCGTAATTGAGGAGGTTCAGCGTCTTCATCTCAGCTCCTACCGCCCTGCGAACACGGGCTTTCTCTTCTCCATGAAGGCCGCCACGCCTTCACGATAATCGTCGCTGCCGCCCAGCTCGCGCATCGCGTCGCGCTGCAGGTCCAGTTCCTGATCCAGCGAATGGCCCCAGCTCTGGCGGATCATACGCTTGATCGCGGCAAGGCCGCGCGTCGGCGCCGAAGCGAATTTCGCGGCGAGCGCATCGACTTCGGCCTCAAGCTCGGCATCCGGCACCGCCTTCCAGATCAGGCCCCATGCCGCCGCCGTTTCGGCCGCCAGCGGCTCCGCCGTCAATGCAAGACCCAGGGCGCGTGCTTGCCCCACCAGCCGCGGCAGCACCCAGGTTCCGCCGCTGTCGGGGATGAGCCCGATCGAAGCGAAGCTCTGGATGAACTTGGCCGAGTGGGCCGCGATCACGATGTCGCAGGCGAGCGCGATGTTCGCTCCGGCGCCGGCCGCCACCCCGTTCACCCGGGCCACGACCGGGAAGGGCAGGGAGGTGAGCTTGCGGATCAGCGGGTTGTAATAAGTCTCGACCGAATGGCCGAGATCGACGCTTTGACCCGGCGCCACCGCCCGGTCGTTCAAATCCTGCCCCGCGCAGAAGCCGCGCCCGGCGCCGGTCAGCACCAGCACCCGCGTTTCGTCGAGCTTCCCGAGCGCGTCCTGCACTTCCTCATGCATCTCGACGGTAAAGCTGTTGAGCCGATCGGGGCGGTTCAGCGTCAGCCGCGCGATCCCGCCCTCGGCCTTGAAGTCGATGGTCCGGTAAGTCATGGCCGGCCTGATAGACCGCTCGTTCGACAAACCCAAGGGAGCAGCACGTGGCGCGAGAGATGACCGAGGCCTTCATCTGCGAGGCGGTGCGCACCCCCATTGGCCGCTATGGCGGCGCGCTTAGCTCTGTCCGCGCCGACGATCTCGCCGCCATCCCGATCAAGGCGCTGATCGACCGCAACCCCGGTGTCGACTGGAGCGAGATCGACGACGTCATCCTCGGCTGCGCCAACCAAGCCGGCGAGGATAATCGCAACCTTGCCCGCATGGCTGGCCTGCTCGCGGGCCTGCCGCACGTTTCTGGCGGAGTGACCCTCAACCGGCTGTGCGGGTCCGGCATGGACGCAGTCACGATGGCTGCGCGCGTGATCCGCGGCTCGGATGCCGACATGGTCATCGCCGGCGGCTCCGAGAGCATGAGCCGCGCGCCCTTCGTGATGGCCAAGGCGACCAGCGCCTTCGATCGCAATGCGGAGATGTACGACACCACCATCGGCTGGCGCTTCGTCAATCCAAAGATGAAGGGCGCCTATGGCGATGACACCATGCCGTCGACGGCGGAGAACGTGGCGCAGGAATATCAGGTAAGCCGCGAGGATCAGGACCGTTTTGCCGTCCACAGCCAGGAGAAGGCGAGCGCGGCACAAGAGAATGGCCGCTTCGCCGCGGAGATCGTACCGGTCGCCATCCCGCAACGCAAAGGCGACCCGCTCGTCGTCGATCGCGACGAGCACCCGCGCAAGACGAGCGTCGAGGCGCTCGCCAAGCTCAAGCCGATCGTGCGTGGCGACGGCACGGTGACGGCCGGCAACGCCTCCGGTGTGAATGACGGCGCCGCCGCCATGATCGTGGCCTCGGAGGAAGCCGCCAAACGCAACGGCCTCACCCCGCGCGCCCGCATCGTCGGCGGCGGAATCGCCGGCGTCGAGCCTCGCATCATGGGCATCGGCCCAGCGCCCGCTTCGCGGAAACTGCTGAAGCGCCTCGGCCTAAGCATTTCGGACATGGACGTGATCGAGATCAACGAGGCCTTCGCCGCGCAGGCTCTCCCGGTGCTGCGCGAGCTCGGCCTGCCCGATGACGCGCCGCACGTGAACCCCAACGGCGGCGCCATCGCGCTCGGACATCCGCTCGGCATGTCCGGCGCGCGCCTCGCGCTGACCGCAACCGAAGAACTGCACCGCACCGGCGGCCGTTATGCGCTCTGCGCAATGTGCATCGGCGTGGGTCAAGGCATCGCCCTCGTCATCGAACGCGTCTGAGGAGGAGCGACATGGACCAGCAGATCAGCAATTGGATCGACGCCGGCGAAGCCGAGCTCGACGGCGTTATCGCCCTGCGCCGCGCCATCCACGCCGACCCGGAGATCGGGCTCGACTGCCGCCGCACCACCGCCAAGATCAAGATCGCGCTCGCCGGCCTGCCGCTCGAGCTGCGCGAGGGGCCCTCCACCAGCGGTCTTGTCGCGATCCTGCGCGGCGGTGGCGACAATGGACGGGCCGTGTTGCTTCGTGGCGACATGGATGCGCTGCCGATGCAGGAGGAGACTGGGCTGCCGTTCGCCAGTCAGGTGCCGGGTGCGATGCACGCTTGTGGCCACGACGCGCATACCGCCATGCTGGTCGGCGCCGCCCGCGCGCTCTCCGCCCGTCGCGACTCTCTGCCCGGCACCGTCGTCTTCATGTTCCAGCCCGGCGAGGAGGGCTATGCCGGCGCCCGTCACATGATGAAGGATGGGCTGCTCGACGATGTCCTGCCCGGCCGCCGCCCCGACGCCGCATTCGCCCTCCATATCTGGCCGAACATGCCGCGCGGTCTCGTCGCCAGCCGGCCCGGGCCGCTGCTCGCATCGGCCGATACGGTCAGCGCGACCATCACCGGCAGGGGCGGCCACGCGGCCATGCCGCACGAGAACCTCGATCCGATTCCGGTCGCCTGCGAGATCGTGTCGGCGCTGCAGGCGCTGATCGCGCGGACCGTGCCGGTGACCGATCCGGCGGTGCTATCCATCACCAAGATCGAAGCCGGCAGCGCGCACAATATCATCCCGTCCAGCGTGGAGTTGCTCGGCACGCTTCGCACATTGTCTGAAGAGCGCCGCGCGGCCCTGCAGGAGGCTTTCGTCCGCATTGTGCACCATGTCGCAGCCGCCCACGGCATGAGCGGTGAGGGCCGGGTCGAGGATGGCTATCCCGTCACCCGCAACGATCCGCGCGCCTACGACTTCGTCCGGCGCTGCGCCGGGGGCATGGGCGAATGGCAGGAGATACCGGCCCCGATCATGGGCGCGGAGGATTTCGCCTTCGTGCTCAAGGGGATACCCGGCGCTTTTGCGATCCTCGGCACCGCTCCGGAAGGCACTGACCCCGCCTCCAACCCGCCGCTCCACAACACCCGCATGATGCTCGACGAAGCAACCATGGCCAAGGGCGTCGCACTCCATTGCACCTTTGCAGAGCGTTTCCTGGCAAACGGCTTCGACTGAGCGAACCGGAGGCTTGCCGGGGCGTTGAAGCGTCGGGACGCCAAGCGTCATTCGTTGACCGTTCGGTCGGTGAATGGTAGAAGCGGGCCCAAGGAGACAGGCATGTACACGACCGAGTTGCAGAAGACGCAGAGCGTCCAGGCGATCGAGGATCCGGACAAGCTGGCGGCCTTCGAGGCGCGGGTCGCGGCCGACGAGTTCATCGAGCCCAAGGATTGGATGCCGGAAGCCTATCGGCGCACGCTAACCCGCCAGATTTCGCAGCACGCTCATAGCGAGATTGTCGGCATGCTTCCCGAAGGCAATTGGATCACCCGCGCGCCGTCGCTGCGGCGCAAGGCGATCCTGCTCGCCAAGGTGCAGGACGAGGCGGGTCACGGCCTGTACCTTTACTCCGCCGCGGAAACGCTCGGGACCTCGCGCCAGGAGATGATCGAGGCGTTGCACAGCGGCAAAGCCAAATACTCCACCATCTTCAATTATCCGACGCTGACCTGGGCGGACATGGGTGCGATCGGCTGGCTGGTCGACGGCGCCGCGATCATGAACCAGGTTCCGCTACAGCGCACCTCCTACGGCCCCTACGCCCGCGCGATGGTGCGGGTGTGCAAGGAGGAAAGCTTTCACCAGCGCCAGGGCTACGAGATCTGTATTGCGCTGATGGCGGGCACGGCCGAGCAGAAGCGCATGATGCAGGACGCGTTCAACCGCTGGTGGTGGCCGTCGCTGATGATGTTCGGCCCGCCCGACGACAATTCCCCCAACACCGCCCAGTCGATGCGCTGGAGGATCAAGCGAGAGACCAATGACGAGCTTCGCCAGAAGTTCGTCGACATTACCGTGCCGCAGGCTGAGGCGATCGGGCTCACCGTGCCGGATCCGGATCTCCACTGGAACGAGGAAAAGGGCGGCTACAGTTTCGGCGAGATCGACTGGAGCGAGTTCTACGCGGTTGTGAAGGGCGAAGGCCCGGTCGCGAAGGAGCGCATGACGGCGCGGCGTGAAGCCTGGGAGAGCAATGCGTGGGTGCGCGAGGCCGCCGCGGCCTATGCCGAGAAGCGGCAAGTCGAGAGGGTCGCGGCGTGAGATCCTCCCCAGGACGGGGAGGGGGACCAGCCGGAGGCCGATGGAGGGGGCTCTCCACCGGCACCGTGGCGGTCAAGTCCCCCTCCACCAGGCTTCGCGCGGTCTCCCTCTCCGTGCCGGGGAGGATCAGATGAAGGATTGGCCGCTCTGGGAAGTGTTTGTGCGCTCGCGCGGCGGGCTGTCGCATCGCCATGTCGGCTCGGTCCACGCCCCCGACGGTGAAATCGCCGTCCGCCACGCCCGCGACACCTACACGCGGCGAATGGAAGGCGTGAGCCTTTGGGTTGTGCCTTCCGCCGCCATCATGGCGTCCGATCCGGCCGAGGACGGCCCGATGTTCGAGCCCGCCGAGGACAAGATCTACCGTCACCCGACCTTTTACAACATCCCCGACGGCATCACGCACATCTGATGCCTTCTCTGCCGCCAATCCGTCCCGAGGACGAAGCAGCCGCCAGGCGTCAGGCGCCCGTTGGTGCTTTCGACGCGCCGGTACTCGAGGAGGCTGACCAGGCTCGGTTCGACTACCTGTTGCGCCTGGGCGACGACAGCCTGATCCTTGGTCAGCGTCTATCCGAATGGACCGGCCGCTGCCCTTCGGTCGAGGTCGACCTCAGCATCGCCAACTTCGCGCTCGATCTGGTCGGGCAAGCGACCTTCTTTCTCCAGGAAGCGGGTAAGGTCGAAGGGCAGGGGCGAGACGGCGACGCGCTGGCCTTCCACCGTGACGTGCTCGATTACCGTAACTGCCTGCTGGTCGAGCAGCCGAACGGCGATTTCGCGCAGACGATGGCGCGGCAGTTCCTCTTCTCGACCTGGCAGAAGATGCTGTTCGAGCATCTGCGCTCGTCGCGGGACCCGCTGATCGCGGCCGTCGCGGCAAAGGCGGTCAAGGAAGTCACTTATCACGAGGAGCTCTCGGTCGAATGGGTGATCCGCCTCGGCGACGGCACGGAGGAGAGCCGCCGGCGGATGCAGGACGGCTTGGAGTGGAACTGGCGTTTCATCCCCGAGCTGTTCGAGATGGACCATGTCGCGACCGAGATGTCGGAGCGCGGCATCGCGCCCGATCTGTCCGCCATGCGCGACGATTTTCACCGCAAGGTGCAGGCGGTCGTCGCAGAGGCCACGCTCGATCTGCCGCGCGAGCAGCGCCCGATCCTTGGCGGCCGCCGCGGCCATCACAGCGAGCATCTCGGCCACCTGCTCGCCACCATGCAGTTCCTCCCCCGTGCCTATCCGGACGCGACATGGTGATTTTGATCGAGCGTTCCGACGTGGTCGAGCGGATCGGCGCGTTACTGGCCGAAGTGCCGGACCCGGAGATTCCAGCGGTTTCGCTGGTCGATCTTGGCATCGTGCGCGAAGTGCATGCCGATCGCGTGGTGCTGACCCCGACCTACACCGGCTGCCCGGCGACCCGGGTGATCGAGACTATGGTCCGGGTCGCGCTTGACGAGGCCGGCTTCAAGAACGTGCGCATCGAGACGGCTCTGTCGCCGCCCTGGACCACCGACTGGATCACGGAGCAGGGCCGCGCCAAGCTCAAGGCCTATGGCATCGCCCCGCCGGTCCCGGCCGGCACCCGCGCCGTCGAATGCCCGCAATGTGGTTCGGTCGAGACTCAGGAGGTGAGCCGTTTCGGATCGACGCCGTGCAAGGCGCAATGGCGCTGCCGCGACTGCCTGGAGCCCTTCGACCTGTTCAAGTGCCACTGACCAGCAATGGACACGCGCCTCTATTCTCTGACCATAGCCGACGTGATCCCTGAGACCGCCGAGGCTAAATCGATCAGGTTCGATCTGCCGGAGGAGCTTCGCCCGGCGTTCGCCTTCAAGCCCGGCCAGCATCTGACACTCAAGGCCGACATCCAGGGCGAAGAAGTCCGCCGAAACTACTCGCTCTGCGTCTCGCCATCTGAGGGTCAACTCAAGGTCACGGTGAAGCGCATCGCGGGCGGCGCCTTTTCAAATTGGGCCAACGACAATCTGCGCTCTGGCGATCGCCTCGAAGTCATGGCCCCGCACGGCTCCTTCACTTGGGACTTCGATCCGGCCGCCCGCAATCTGTATGTCGGCTTTGCGGGCGGTTCGGGGATCACGCCGGTCCTGTCGCTGCTCAAGACAGCGCTCGAATTGGAGCCGCATAGCCGATTCACCTTGCTCTTCGGCAATCGCGACAGCCAGTCGGTGATCTTCCTGGAAGAGCTGGCGCGGCTGAAGAATCGTTACATGAACCGGCTGCAAGTGCATCATTTCTTCGCCGAAGAGGCGGAGGATATTGAGCTGTTCAACGGCATGCTCGACCGCACCAAGTGCGACGACATTCTCACCCGCCTCGTCGATCCGAAGCAAGTCGACGCCTTCTTCATCTGCGGCCCCGGCCCCATGATGGATGCCGCCGAAGCCGCGATCGAGGCGCATGGCGTCCCCAAAGGGCGCATCCTCGTCGAACGCTTCACCGCCGGCCGGCCTTCCGCAGCACTCGCGGCGCAGATGCAAGCGCTTGGAAGTCAGGCGCAGGGCTTGTCGATGCTGGTGACGCTGGACGGCCGCAAGCGCCGGGTGCCGTTCGCTGCGAGCGCCGGCAATATCCTCGACAGCGCCCGTGTCGCCGGCCTGCCCGCGCCTTTCGCCTGCAAGGCCGGAGTGTGCGCCACCTGCCGTGCCCGCGTCGTCTCCGGCGAGGTAGAAATGGCCGCGCGCTATGGCCTGTCGGACCAGGAAGTCGCGGCCGGATACGTCCTCACCTGCCAATCCGTGCCGAAAGGCAAGGGCGTCGAAGTCGATTACGACGCCTGAAGCCGTGGCACTCCGCCCAGAAGCAAATCGACGGCCAGTCCCGCGAGCCGCTCGGCCGAGACCGCGCCGCCTTCGCGAAACCAAGTGTGCGTCCAGTTGATCATTCCGAAGAACAGCATCGTCACGGGCAAAGTCGCGCGATCGAGCTCCGGCCGGATCTCCCTCACCAGCCCCTCGACCATCGCGATGATCCGTCTTTGCTTGGCAACCACCTCGGCTCGACGCGGCGGCGGGAGATTGTCCAGTTCGTTCAACAGCACCTTGTGATGGTCCTGCGCGCCGACATAGAGCCGCATGAACGCAAGCGTCAGCGCGCGCAGTCGCTCCCGCGCTTCGCCGGCCCGCATCGCATCGTCGGCAGCCTCGACCAGCGCATCGAGATGCGCGGCCATGACTTCATACAGGATGTCGTCTTTGGACGGGAAGTAATGGTAAACTAGAGACTTCGACGAGCCGCATGCCTTGGCCAGGTCGGAGATCGACGCCCCCGGAAAGCCCCGCCTGGCGTAGAGGCACGCCGCCGCCGCCACGATCGCTTCGCGTCTTCTGTCGTAATCGGTCGATTGTGGGCGAGCCATCCCCACAGCTTACAGGCGATTTGGAGCCATGCCAGCATGCGCCTGCCCCTATTTGCTGCCGGAGCCGGTTCCCGCACCGGCGCTGGCCCAATTTCCGCCACGGCCCGATGCGCGATCATAATCGATCACGGCGCGGGTCACATTCTGCATCATCTGCATTCGCGCCGGCAGCGGCGCCTTGGTGTATTTGATCATCACCGCCACCGCATAGGAGCGGCCGTCGGGGCCGGTGACGATGCCGATGTCGTTGTAGCCGGCCTGCGCGCCGCCCAGGACCTGCCCGGTGCCGGTCTTGTGAGCCAGGCTGTAACCCGGAGCGAGCCCTCCGCGGAGCCGCTGCTTGCCGGTCTGCGTGTTGGACATGATCGACAGCATTCGCGATGTCGAGGCGGGCGAGAGCAGCTGCCCCTTCTTGAGCTTGGCCAGCCCGTCGACCAGACCGAGCGGCGTCGCCCCGTCGATCGGGTCGGCAACGTAGCGGGCGAAAGCGGCGGAGCGAACGGATTGCGGAATCGCGTCGCGAGCGGCGTAGAAGGCGCGCCCGATCGAGAAGCTGTCCTGCCATCTCACGCCCGCAATGCCTGCCTGGAGCAGCTTCTCGCCGGGGCCGAAGCGGATGCCCTGGATGCCGTTTTCGGCCAGGAACTTGCGCACCGCGTCGGGCCCGCCCGCCCGGCGCAGGATGATATCATTGGCTGTGTTGTCGCTCTGCTGCAGCGCGCGGTGGAGCAGCCCATCGAGCGTCGTGTTGAACACGCCGTTCTTCATTGCGGCGCGGATCGGCTGGTGAAAGACCGTCATGTCGGATGCGGTTACCGCCACCGGCGCGAAGAAATTGATCTGGCCGCGATCGGCCTTCTGCAGGGCGGCCAGCGCGACCCAGAACTTGCTGACGCTCTGCTGCGGATAATGCGAGTAGCCGTCATGATGCGCGGTCCATCCGGTCTGGATGTCCTTGATCGCGATCCCGACGTCACCGTTGAAGCCGCGACCAATCGCGCTGATCCGGGCATTGAGTGCGCTCTGCGCCGCCAGCATGGCGGGTGTCGCAGGCGCTGCGGCCACTTCGCCGAGGACCGATCGAACCTTGTCGCGAAGCGCCGGGCTGACCTGGGTGACCTTTTGCGCGGCAGGCCTTGCCGGCTGCGCCGCAGTGCCGGTCCCCGCATCGATCTGCGAAACGCCCGCCGCGAGGAGAATGGCGAGACTGGCCGAAACGCGCCGCCCTCCCGGCGTGCGGACCCACTGACTGAAACGCATAAGCCACTACCCCCAAGCTCACTGCCCTAGGAACATCAGCATATGCAAAAGGCGCTTGCTGTCAGCTGAATTTCGGGTGGGAGCGCCCAGCCGTGATCCAGTCGCGCCCAAGCGAATCCAGCACGCTAATCAGTGTTGGAACCAATCGCTTTCAGCCCCGCCAATCGGCATTCCGGGCGGCACGGCCGGAAGACGCCGAGGTTCTGCGAGCACCTTGTCCAGCGCTTCGCGGTCGGTCAGCAGCCGGCCAAGGCCGCGCGCCCAATCGCGATCGGCGCCGCCGTCGCGGCGCTGATCGAGGTCAACCGCCAGTCGGCGCAGCCGGGCGTCAAGGGCGAGGGCAAGCGGGGCAGGCAGCGCCGGATCGCGTTGCACCCGCGCAAGCGCAAGCGTCGTCGTCGTCGCGATCCGCCGCTGCACCCCGGCCAGTGCCGGATCGGACGCCTCACGCGCAAAGGTCGTTGCGATCAGTTGATCGATCACTTCGCTCGCGCCGATCTGCGACGGGTCCATCCGATTCTGCTCGGCCAGGCGGTTGAGCCGTTCGGGCGCGAGCAGGGCGGCCAGCGTGACGTTCGCCGCGGCATCGCTGGCGGCAAGCGGATCGAATACCGGGCCGCCCGCCGTGCGGAAGATCTCGATGTCGAACTGCCGGTCCGGCGACCCCGACCAGCCGGCCGAGAGGTAGGGCAGGAGCTGGGCCGGCACGGCGAGCGCCTGGGGCGAGAGCGTGGCAAGCAATGCCTGAAGCGCGCGCCGCTGGTCCGCTTCGCCCACGCGACGCGCCGCTTCGCGGCCGTCGCCACGGATCGAGTATGCGTAATCGACGCCTCCGACCAGCTTGGCCGCGCCTTCCACCTGATAGCGATGAAGCAGCCAGATCGGCACGAACTTGCGCCTGAGATTGGAAACCGGTTCGCCCGCCGCCAGCGCGCTCGGCCCGAACCGGTCCACCGCCGCGCGGCGAACCTTCAGCATCCGCTCGAGCTCGGCCACAGGATCGGCTGTGTCTTCCCACATGCTGCCATAAGGCTGGGCGGCCGAAACCGCTCGTGCATCTGCGTCGGTGACGTAGCGAAGCCCGTCGCGGAGGCCCGCGGCGGCGATCT
This sequence comes from Allosphingosinicella sp., assembly GCF_036387615.1. Lineage (GTDB taxonomy): Bacteria > Pseudomonadota > Alphaproteobacteria > Sphingomonadales > Sphingomonadaceae > Allosphingosinicella. Next base: position 48,545 of record NZ_DASVTH010000025.1, on the reverse strand, counting down.
CGGCCGCCTGCGCCTCGTTGCGCGCGCCATAGAGCCAGTTGACCGCGAACATGTCCCAGCGGCCCATGCCGGCGCCATAGGCGTCGCTGAGGTCCGGCGCGCCGTCGACCAGCCCGATCCGCGGCGCCGGATAATCCATCACCGAATAGCGGCCCTGGGTCGAACCGGCGAAATTGTGGGCGAGCCCCAGAGCGTGTCCGACTTCGTGCGCCGCCAGCTGGCGGATGCGGGCGAGCGCCGCGTTGATCGGGTCGTTCGGCCCGCCGCGGCCGACCTTGTCCGCCCCGACCAGCCCTTCGAAGATCAGCATATCCTGCCGCACCCGCAGCGAGCCCAACAGAACCTGCCCCTTGATGATCTCGCCCGTGCGCGGGTCTTCGACCACTTGGCCGTAGGACCAGCCGCGCGTCGCGCGATTGGTCCAGTTGACGACGTTGTAGCGGATATCGAGCGGGTCGATGCCCGGCGGCAGCATCTTGACCTGGTACGCATCGAGGTAGCCGGCCGCCTCGAACGCTTGTGTCCACCAGCTCGCGCCTTCGAACAAGGCGGTGCGGATCGGTTCGGGCGCCGACGTGTCGATGTAAAAGACGATCGGCTTCTTGACCCGCGAGCGCGGCGCGTTCGGGTCGATCTTCTCAAGCCGGAAGCGGTTGGCGAGTTCCTGCACGATCGGGCTGCCCAGCGGCGCCGCGAAGTCGAGCACCTGCGTCCCGAACGATCCGGTGCGCGGGTCGAAGCGGCGCACCTGGTAACCCGCGTCCGGCAGCTTCACGAGGCTATGGCGGACGATGAAGCTTAGATTGCCAGCGGCGGGAGCGATGTTGTTCACTTCTGCGCTCGGCTCGCTTGAGACGAAGGTCTGGCGCGCTTCAAATTCGATATTCTCGGGGAATGCCCTGACGCTGCTTGGATCGGCGACGCTGAGGTCGTTCGACAGCGCGAAGCCTTTCTCGCCAGCGCCTTTGAGCGCCTGGCCGATTCCGGCCGCGTCGCGCGTCAGGAACGGCGCCAGATCGACCAGTACCCGCCCGTCCGCCGTTTCGCCCGCCACATCTCCGGTCCACAAGGTCGAATAAGCGAACGACTCCCGCGCCGCGGCCTGCTCGGGCGCGGGCGCGTTGGTTGCGCGAAAGCGCGGATTCTCCACTTCCACCACGACCTTCTTGCCGAGCCGCCGGAACGCGACCAGCTTCGACCCGGAGCTCAGCGCGCGATCCAGTCCGATCGGCGCCGATCCGAGCCCGGTCCTGAGCGCCGCGACATAAAGATAGCGGCCCATCAGCCCCTGCGCGTCCGGCCGTGGCAGGGAGAGCAGGATGCGCCCCCCTTTCGCATCAACATGGACGGGAAGAAGCCCGCTCTGCTGAGTCGTGCCGGCCAGAGGTTTCGAACCTTGCGCGATCGCGGCGAGCGGCGCGCCCGCGACGAGCAGCGCGAGCAGGGGCAGTACGGGCTTCATCTTGGCAATCCTCCGACCGGACCTGACTAGGGCAGGGCCGGAGCGCCTGTCGAGCGGCTAAACCGCGTTGGCGGACCGCCACTGCGGGCCGGGCAAGCGCATCGGCTGGGCCTTGCCGTAGGTCAGGGTGCGCCACAGCCATTCGAGCGGTCCGAACCGGTAACGGCCTAGCCACCAGCGGCTGCAGGCAAGCTGGAGGCGGAAGATCGCGATCGCGACCAGCGGCAGGAACCCGAGGTGGAGGCGGCCCATCAACGCGAAACCCCAGCCGAAGAAGAGCAGGCACATGAGGACGGTCTGGGCGAGATAGTTGGTCAGCGCCATTTGTCCGGCCGGGGCGAAGTTGGTCAGCCGCCCGCCCGAGGAGCGGCTCCAGAGAAGCGCGAAAGCGGCCGCGTAGGCGAGCGCTAGAACCGGCGTGCCCACGCAATAAGCGACTTCCTCCAGCAGCTGCCGCGCTGACGATCCCCCGTCTGCGGCGCCGAGCCAGGCCCGCGCGAATGCGAGCGGGAGGCCGAGCAGGAACCCGCCTATTGCAATCCTGCGCAGCAACGGCAGGTGCGCGCCCGGATCGGCGAAGATGCGGCGGCGTCCGGCCCAGAGCCCAAGCAGGAACATCGCTAGCACCTTGGCCGGCCGCAACTGCTCGACGAAATCGTGGTACCGGACCAGGATCTCCCCGGGATGGGAGCGCAGATGGATCAGGTAATCAGGGCTGGTCCAGATCGGGAAGGGACCCTGGCGGGCATCGATGCCGAACTGCGTGAACGTCCAGATCGCCGCGTCAATGAGTGGCTGCTGGGGCGCGAAGCCTGCATAGCTCATCGTCGCCTGCCATAGGATCGGGAGGAGCCAGAGCAAGGCCGCGCAGACAAGCAAAGTCCGGTCCGAAGCGCCCCGGAACAGCAGCAGTGCGAGACCGACCAGCGCGTACAGGCTTAGAATGTCGCCGATCCAGAGCAGGAGCATGTGCGCGAGCCCAAAGCCGAACAGCACGACAAGTCGCCGAACATATCGTCCCGTCCCTTCGCCGCGCACTTCCAGCCGCTGCAGTTGGATCGCGAAGCCGATCCCGAACAGGAGCGAGAAGAGCGAGTAGAACTTTCCGACCACCAGCCATTCGAGCGCGAACTCGACGGGGCCGGCCAGGGCTGCGCCGACATGGACGGTTCGCATCGACACCGGAGCGGGGCCGACGACGAACCCCATCAGATTGGCGAGCAGGATCCCGAACAGCGCGAAGCCGCGCAGCGCGTCGAGCATTGCTACCCGTTCGGCAGCGGCGACTGCCTTCAGCTCAACCGGTTTGTCCATGCTCCCCCTCCCGAAGCCTGCACACTCTTCGTCAGCTTAGACGCGGTTTGCAGCGCCCAAGCAACCATTGGTCGACAAGCCGCCCGAAGCGCTTGTGACAATGTATCGTAACCGTTAAGCGCGCGCCGTCCCCCCGGAGTGCCCGATGACTCGTTTCACCTTGTTGCTTGCGTCCACCATCCTCGCCGCGCCTGCTGCGGCCCAGCAGGCCGCCCCTGCGCCCCCCCCGGCAACTGCGCAGCAGGGTCGGGCGGGGGATGACTATCATACCACCGCGCCCGGCGAGATCGTGGTGACCGCCAATTTCGTGCGCGAGCTCGACATTCTTTCCGGCACCTCGGTGCTGAGCGGAACCGACCTCGTCCGCGACATCCGGCCGCAGATTGGGGACACGCTGGCTCGGCTGCCTGGTGTCTCGGCGACTTCGTTCAGCCCCGGTGCTTCCCGGCCCGTTCTGCGCGGTTTCCAGGGCGAGCGCGTGCGCGTTCTGACGGACGGCATCGGCTCGATCGACGTGTCCAACACTTCCGCCGACCATGCGGTGACGATCGACCCGCTCACCGCCGAGCGGATCGAGGTGCTGCACGGCCCGGCCGTCCTGCTGTTCGGCAGCCAGGCGATCGGCGGCGCGGTCAACGTGCTTGACCGGCGCATCCCGCGGCGCGTGCCCGACGAGCCGGTCCATCTCGACCTGATCGGCACCTACGGCTCGGCTGACGATGAACGCAGCATCGGCGGCGGCGTCGATCTTCCGCTCGGCAGCGGCGGCCTGGTGGCGCATCTCGACGGCAGTTATCGCAAGACCAACGATCGCGAGATTGGCGGCTTCCTTCTTTCGCCGGAACTTCGCGCCGAGCAGCTCGAGATCGCCGCCGAGGAACTGGCGGAGGGCCATGCCGATGAGGCGGCCGAAGCGCAGGAACTTGCTGAGTTCCGCGGTGTCATTCCCAACAGCGCGACCGAGACCTATACGCTCGGCGCCGGCCTCGCCCTCATCCGTGACCGGGGCAATCTCGGCGTTTCGGTGAGCTACTTCAACACGGATTACGGGGTGCCGTCCCGCCCCGGCGCCGGGCACCATCACGGTGAGGAAGGCGAGGAAGAGGAGGGCGGCGAGGAAGAGGAAGCGCCGGTCACCATCGCCATGGACCAGATCCGCGTCGATCTGCGCGGCGAATATGAGGTGGACGGCGGCTTCATCGACAAGGTGCGCGTGCGCGCCGGCTATGCCGATTACGAGCATATCGAGTTTGAGGGCGACGAGGTCGGCACGCGCTTCCTGACCGACGGCTTCGAAGGCCGATTTGAGCTTGTTCAGGCCGACCGCAATGGCTGGCGCGGTGCCAGCGGCGTCCAGTATTTCACGCGCGACTTCGACGCGATCGGCGCCGAAGCATTCGTCGCGCCGAACAAGACCAGCCAGTTGGGCCTGTTCACCCTTCAGGAATTCGAGTTCGGCCCGCTCCAGTTCGAAGCGGCCGGCCGTTACGAGCGCAGCAACGTCAAGTCGCGCCCGCTCGGCATCTCGCGCGACTTCAACGCCTTTTCCGCGGCGGCCGGCGCAGCCTACAAGCTCACACCGCGTGTGAGGATTGGCGCCAATGTGTCTCGCGCGGAGCGCGCACCCGCGGCCGAGGAGCTGTTCTCCAACGGCCCGCACATTGCGACCCAGGCGTTCGAGATCGGCGATCCGACGCTGCGCAAGGAGAAGAGCGTTGGCGCCGAACTGTACGCACGCGCCGAAACGGACGACTTCCGCCTGAGCGCGAGCGTCTTTGCCAATTGGTTCGACGATTACATCTTCCAGTCCGACACCGGCGAGGAGGAGGACGGGCTTCCCGTGTTCCAGTATTTCCAGCGCGATGCGCGTTATCTCGGATTTGAGGCGGAAGCTTCGGCGACCCTGTTCCGCAGCGACGGGTTGAAAATTGTCGGCGATGTCGTGACCGACTATGTCCGGGCGACGATCCGCAACGAGGGTGGCCCGGTGCCTCGCATCCCGCCGCTGCGGGTTCTTGGCGGCATCGAAGCGCAGACGGCGGCGCTGGATGCACGAGTCGAATTCGAGTGGGCGGACGATCAGGAGCGGGTCGCCGCGTTCGAGAACCCGACCGACGGCCACACTCTGGTCAACGCCTCGATCGCATGGCGTCCTTTAGGGCGCGAGAATGGAACCACTCTTCTGCTGTCCGCCAACAACATCTTCGATGTGGATGCACGCCGGCACGCGAGCTTCACCAAGGATTTCGTGCCGCTCGCCGGCCGCGACATCCGCCTGAGCTTGCGGGCGAGCTTCTAGAACTTCGCCGGGACGGGGAGGATCAGTCCTCGAACGGCTCGGTCGCCGTGCGTCGGCCGACCAGGAAGGCGTCGGCGACCAGCCTGAGCGGGCGGAGATCGACGTGGCTGCGGCGCTCATCGATCAGGTCGAGAAACTGGCCGTACAGCGCCGGATACTCTCCCGCGCCCTCCACCGGACGCGGTGCGCCGTCGACCTCGAGCCGGCCGCCTCCGTCCAGCAGCCGCACGTGCCGGCCTGCTTCGGTGCGAATGTCGATCGTCCAGGCTTCGCCGCCGCTGTGTCTCCAGTCGAAGCTCGCGGTCAGCGCGCCGTCCGAAGCCGGGCTGGCGAAGCTGAGCTCGGCCGCGATCGGGCTCTGCTTGTTGGCCGGATAGGTGAGTTCGGCGTCGCGGACGAACAGCGCGCCGGGTAAGATCTGGGCAACTATCGACAGTGCGTTGATCCCCGGATCGAACACGCCGAAGCCGCCCGGCTCCCAGATCCAGTCCTGGCCGGGATGCCATTTGCGCACGTCCTCGTGCCAGATCACCTCCATCGAGGCGATCCGCTCGCCGGCCAGCAGCTTCGCTGCCGCCCCGACGGCGGGGTTGGCCTGGGTGTGCCAGGTGGTGAACAGGGTCATCTCGCGCGCCCCGGCGATGCGGGCCAGCTCCTCCACTTCACCCAGGGAAACACCCGGCGGCTTTTCCAACAGGCAGTGCAGCCCCGCTTCAAGGCAATCGCGCGCGATCTCGTAGCGTACCGAAGGCGGGGTGCAGATGGCGACCGCGTCCAGTTCGGCGTCCCGGATCATGGCGCGGTGGTCCGCAAAGCAGGGGACGCCGGGCTGGCCGTTGCCGCCGCGGCTCCCCGTCGCGGCCAGTTCGAAGCGCGGGTAACCCGCGATCGAGGGCACATGCTGCTCGCGCGCGATCTTGCCGAAGCCGATGATGCCGATCCGGATCGGGCGCATGTCAGGCCAGCGCCCGGACGTAGGCGCGCGCCTGCCCCGAGACCTGATCGGGCGTTTGACCCGGCTTGTAGACGCCTGATCCCAGCCCGAAACCGTTCGCGCCCGCCTCCAAATACGACCGCATATTGTCCGGTGTCACTCCACCGACCACAAGCAAGGGAACATGCTTCGGGAGCACGGCGCGTTGCCCCTTGATCAGCGCCGGCGAGCCGATCTCCGCCGGGAAAAGTTTGAGAGCCGTCGCGCCGGCCCGGAGCGCCTCGAAAGCTTCGGAGGGCGTGAAATAGCCGGGCGCGGACACCATGCCGGCCGCTGCCGAGGCCTCGATGACCGGCGTGTAGGTGTTTGGCGATACGATGAGCTTGCCGCCGGCATTGGCAACCCGCTGGACATCAGCAGGATCGAGCACGGTGCCGGCGCCCACCAGCGCCCGGTCGCCAAGCGCACCGGCCAGCAACCTTATGCTTTCGAGCGGCTCAATCGGCGAGTTGAGCGGCACCTCGATGATGCGAATGCCCTCAGCGTAAAGCGCCTCGCCGATGGCGACGACCTCGCCCGGCGTGACTCCCCGGATGATCGCGACCAGCGGACATTCTGCCAGGCGCTGGTTCAGGGTTTCGAGCGGGCTCATCGGATCAGCTCCACGAGGTGGCGGCACCCCGCCAGGAACGCCTGCTCGCCATCCACCTCGCGCGCGCCGCGTCCCGCGATGCGCAAGGCGGCTGCGAATAGGCTGGTCAGCTCCGGCCGCCCCATTACCACAACGTCGTCGTCGCCGCCCTCGCCAAGCCCGATCCGAAGATCCGTCCCGATCAGGAGACCGCTCGTATAGGATGCCGCTTCCTCACGCCGCGCCTGGCCGAGCAGCACCCGCGCCCGCACCGAGAACAGTTCGGCGCTGAGATCGTCCTTGTCGAGACCGTGCGCCACGCCGCGCTCGAAGGCCGCGTCCACTCTGGCGGGCTCGCGCAGCAAGTCGGCGAGAATGCTGTGCTCGCGAAGCAGGTTGAACAGCTCGCCCGTCATCACCGTCCGAAACGCGCCGATCCGCCCGTCGTCCAGCCGGATCCACTTATTGTGCGTGCCCGGATGACAGATCAGCGCGTCGGCCGGCACGAGCCCGTCGCCGAACGCGCCGAGGATCTGCACTTCCTCGCCGCGCATCACATCGGCCCTGTTCCCGGCCAGATAGGAGACGCCGGGCACGATCGCGACCCTGCCGGGCTCGACCCATTGCAGCCCGGCGGCAAGCTCGGGCAGGCCGGCCGGGCAGGGGGCGTAAGGCGCCTCGATCCAGCCCCGGTTGGAGCCGATCATCCCGGCGAGCAGCAGCGGCCGATCCCCCAGCCTCTCGCTGATCTGGTTGAGCGCCTCCGGGAAGCCGCCCTCGCCGACCGCCAGGATGCCGCGATCATCCTCGAACTCGTCCGTCATCCGGCCGTCGGCCTCGACCAGATAGCCGCGCCGGTTGGTCGTGCCCCAGTCGACGGCGATGAAGCCTTCAGCCCAGCTCATGCTCTCCTCTCGCCCCGCCTTTCAACGCAGCCGGTCGCCAGCCGCTCCCGTCCGTCTTGCCAGCGGGGCGGGGGCCGCTATCGGGAAAGTCATGGCGACAAGCAAGACAGCAACCTTGGTGGCGGATGTTCACGCGGTGCTCGGCGAAGGGCCGGTCTGGGTCGAACGGGAGCAGGCGCTCTATTGGGTCGACATCAAGGGCTACAAGGTGTTCCGCCACAGTCCGGCCGACGGCGCGCTCAAGACCTGGGAAACGCCCTATCGCGTCTGCTCGCTGGCGCCGCGAGCGAGCGATGGCTTCATCGCCGGCACGGAGGACGGCTTCTCCCGCGTCGATCTTGAGGCCGATCGCTTCGTGCCCCTGGTCAATCCGGAGCCGGACCGGATCACCAACCGCTTCAACGACGGCAAGCTCGATCGCGCCGGCCGCTTCTGGGCCGGAACCATGGACAATGACGAGGTCGAGGCGTCCGGCGGGCTCTACCGGCTCGATCCGGATCGCAGCTGGGTGCGGGTCGATGATGGCTACAAGGTCACCAACGGCCCCGCCTTCAGCCCCGATGGCCGGCTCATGTATCACAATGACAGCGCGCGCCAGGTCACTTACCTGTTCGACCTCGACGATAGCGGCAATGCCGCCAATCGCCGTGTCCACCTCCAGTTCGGCGAGGGCGACGGCTATCCGGACGGAATGACGGTGGACGGCGAGGGCTGCCTCTGGATCGCCTTCTGGGACGGCTGGTCGGTGCGCCGCTTCTCTCCGGAGGGCGAGCTCATCGGTCGTATCGAAGTCCCAACGGCCCGCCCGACCAGCTGCGTATTCGGCGGTCCCGCGCTCGACCAACTTTTCATCACCTCTGCGAGCATCGGCATCAGCGGGGAGGAGCTTGCAATGCAACCTAATGCGGGCGGGCTGTTTATGGTCCTTCCAGGTGTTGCCGGGATCGCCGATACTCCCTTCGGGGGCTAAGCCAGCGCATCAAGCCAGGGGGGAGGTACGTATCGCCAATTTCATGTTCGCGACCGGGATCGAGAACAGCATCCCGACCGTCAAGAACGGCCGCGTCCGCGTCGATCAGATGGATGTGTGCGGCCATTACGAGCGCTGGCGCGAGGATTTCGAACTGGTCGAGGACATGGGCATCCAGTTCCTCCGCTACGGTCCGCCGATCTATCGGACCTTCCTCGGCCCGGGCAAATATGATTGGGAATTCACGGACCTGACTTTCGCTGAGCTCGAGCGGCGCGACATCACGCCGATCGTGGATCTTTGCCATTTCGGCGTACCCGACTGGATGGGCAACTTCCAAAATCCTGATTTCGCGCCGTTGTTCGCCCGCTACGCTGCCGATTTTGCCGAGCGCTACCCCTGGGTCCAGCTCTACACGCCGGTCAACGAGATGTTTATCTGCGCCGCCTTCTCGGCCCGATACGGCTGGTGGAACGAGGAGCTGAAGACGGACCGCGCCTTCGTCACCGCGCTCAAGAACATCGTCAAAGGCAATGTCCTCGCGATGACGGAAATCCTGAAGCGTCGCCCCGATGCGATCTTCATCCAGAGCGAGTCTTCGGAATATTTCCACGCCGACAGCCCGGCCGCGATCGGCCCGGCGGAAGTCATGAACTCACGCCGCTTCCTCAGCCTCGATCTGAATTACGGCCGCCGCGTGGACAGCGAGATGTATGAGTATCTGCTGGATAACGGGATGACGAAGGACGAGTACCACTTCTTCCTCAACCAGCACCTCAAGCAGCACTGCATCCTCGGCAACGATTACTACATGACCAACGAGCATCGGGTGCATGCCGACGGCCTTACCGAGTCGTCGGGAGAAGTGTTCGGATACACCGAGATCACGCGCCAATATTATGATCGCTACCGGCTTCCGGTCATGCACACCGAGACCAACATGAAGGAAGGTCCGCGGGGCGACGAGGCCGTCCAGTGGCTGTGGAAGGAGTGGGCGAGCGTGCTGCGCCTTCGCAACGATGGCATCCCTACCGTCGGCTTCACCTGGTATTCGCTCACCGACCAGGTCGATTGGGACACCGCGCTGCGGGAGCAGAACGGCAACGTCAATCCGCTCGGCCTGTATGATCTCGACCGCAACATCCGCGCGGTCGGCAAGGCCTACAAGCAGCTGATTCAGGATTGGCGCGACGTATTGCCGGCTTCCTCGGTCTGCTTGACGGTGCCGATCGTGCCGCCGAGCCAGGCGGGCGGCAGTTACGCCGACAGCCTGATGGCGGCGGCTGCCCGGCGCAACGTCCGCGAAGAGCCGCAGATGGGCAGCAACCCCGAGATGGGGCCGTAGCCAATCCGCCTTGCCACCACATTTCGTCATGCCGGACTTGATCCGGCATCCACCTTCTTGTTCAGCGAAGAAGATGGACCCGGGGGTCAAGCCCGGGGTGACGATAACGCGATAAGGAGCCAGCCCGTGAAGATCGGCCGCATCGAGACCTTCTACGTGCCCCCGCGCTGGCTGTTCGTGCGGGTCGAGACGCAGGACGGTGCGGTCGGCTGGGGCGAGGCCAGCCTGGAGGGCTGGGCGGAGGCGGTCGACGGCGCGTTCGAGGCGCTGCGCGATCGCTTCATCGGCCATGACGCGCGTCGGATCGAGGATATCTGGCAGGTTGCCTATCGCGGCGGCTTCTACCGCGGCGGGCCGGTGCTGATGTCGGCGCTGGCTGGGCTCGAGCAGGCGCTCTGGGACCTAAAGGGCAGGGCGTTCGGATTGCCGGCTTGGGAAATGCTGGGCGGCAAGGTGCGGGAGAAGATCCGCGCCTATGCCTGGATCGGCGGGGACCGACCGGACGATGTCGCAAGCGCCGCGCGCGCGCGGCGCGAGCAGGGATTCTCGGCGATCAAGATGAACGCCACCGCCGAGCTCGACTGGATCGGCACGCCGCGGCTGTTCGACGAGGTGCTTGAGCGCGTGCAAGCGGCGCAGGGCGAGGGTGTCGATGTCGGCCTGGACTTCCATGGCCGCGTTCACAAGCCGATGGCAAAGCAGCTCGCCAAGGCCCTTGAGCCGTTCGGACTGCTGTTCATCGAGGAGCCGTTGCTGTCCGAAAATGTCGAGGGACTCGCCCAGATCGCGAACCTCACCGCGACCCCGATTGCGCTCGGCGAGCGGCTCTACTCGCGCTGGGACTTCAAGCCCTTCTTCGAATCCCGCTCGGTCGACATCATCCAGCCGGACCTCAGCCACGCAGGCGGCCTGATGGAATGCCGCAAGATCGCCGCCGTGGCGGAAGCCTATGACATCGCCGTCGCGCCGCATTGCCCGCTGGGTCCGCTCGCGCTCGCCGCCTGTCTGCAGCTTGCCGCCTGCACGCCAAACGTCGCAATTCAGGAAATGAGCCTCGGCATCCACTACAATGTCGGGCACGACCTGTTGAACTTCGTCACCAACCAGGATGCGCTGTCGCCGGTCGACGGCTACCTGCCGATCCCGGAAGGGCCGGGACTCGGCATCGACATCGACGAGGCGGCAGTTCGCGAGGCGCACAAGGAGCGCCACCGGTGGCGCAATCCGATCTGGCGCCAGGCGGACGGCAGCTTCGCCGAGTGGTGAGTTCCAGCACATCGAGTGCTCCTGCGAAAGCAGGAGCCTAGTTCCGAAGTGCTTGATGCGTTCCTGCGCAGGAACGTCAGGCGACCATTCTTAGCCGACGCCCCCGGTTGCGCGGGGCATGTCCCGTAGCGCCGCGCTCGTCCGCGATGCGCGACTGCTCACGCTCCCGCGAGGCGCGGTAGGCATCCGCATAGCGCGCATCGCATTCCGCCTCCTCGGCGGTCTGCGGACGCTGGAAGGAGATAGAAAGCTTGCGCCCGAACACATCGTCGCCGCGCATCCGGACCTCCGCTTCTCGGCCGGCCGGCAGACCGTCCCGGATCTCGATCAGCCGCGCGATCAACTCGTCGAGCGTGCCTGGATTTTTGATGTCGATAAAGTCTTTGACTGAACGCGTCATACAAACCTCCCCCAGACCCCGGAGCACTAATAAACTGCGCCTGAATCCCGAAGCAACCGTTAACTTGGGTTATCCACAGCGCGCCTGTCCTTCGTCTGAACAGCTGTGTCCGCGTTGTTCAGCCGCGCCAGTCCCGCTTCAGCCGAGACGCCGCTACGAAATAGAGGAGCGAACTCAACAGGTAGAAGGCGAGCCCGTAGAGGATCGAGTAGCGCAGCGCTTCCTGCCCATGGGCCGCCGTCATCCGATCGGACATGAACCCTAGGAAAAAAATCCCGAAGCCGATCCCGATCAGGTTGTTGATGAACAGGAAGCTTGCCGATGCGGTCGCGCGCATATTGGGCGGTACGATGTGCTGGACCGCCGCGATCACCGGCCCCAGCCAGGCCAATGCGAGCATCTGCCCGACCGTGAAGAGCAGCCAGGCTACCGGCAGCGACGGCGCGAACAATCCAGCCGCGAACGTGGGTGCGGCGATCAGGAAGCAGATTGCGGGTATCAAAGCGTAGCTGCCGGGCCGGTCAGGGCCGGTCCGATCGCCGAGCCAGCCGCCCAGCAAGGTGCCGGCCACGCCCCCGACGAGCACGATCGATCCGTAGAACCAGCTCACCTCGATCAGTTCGAGCCCGAAGCTGCGGCTGAAGAACGAGGGCAGCCAGAAGATCAGGCCGTAGCCCAGGATCGACCCCGATGCCGCACCGAGCGAGAGGAGCCAGAAGCTGGGCGTTCGATTGAGAGTGGCGGCGACCGTCAAGAAGGGCGGCGCGGGCGCGCTCGCGCTGCCGTCAGCATTGTCGAACCCGCCCCGCACCGGCTCCGGGATGAGCAGCTTGACCAGCAAGGCCGCGGGGAGCCCGGCGAGACCGACGATGATGAAGGCCGATCGCCAGTCGAGATTGGTTGCGATCCAGCCGCCGAAGAAGACGCCGAGCGCCGATCCGATCGGGATACCCAGCGAGAACAGCGCGAGCGCCCGGGCGCGCCGCTCCTTGGGAAAGAAATCGGAAATCAGCGCGTAGGAAGGCGCGACGCCGCCCGCCTCGCCGATGCCGACGCCCATGCGGGCGAGGAACAGATGCCAGAAATTCTGAGCAAGCCCGCACAAGGCCGTGAATGCGCTCCACAATGCGACGGAGAATGCGATGATGTTGACGCGGCTCTTGCGGTCGGCGAGCCAGGCGACCGGGATCGCGATGCCGCTGTAGAATAGGGCAAATGCGATCCCGCCCATCAGGCTCAGCTCGGTATCGCTGAGCTTCAGCTCCGCCTTGATCGGCACCGCCAGGATGCCGATGATCTGCCGGTCGATGAAGTTGAAGATGTAGGCGAGCAGGAGAACGGCCAGCACACGCCCACCGGCACCCCTGGCAGACTGATGCGCTTCATTATCCAGCTTCATGATCGCTCACCGCCGTCACCCCCGGCTTGATCCGAGGTCCACCTTCCCAAGCGCCCCAACAGGAAGGTGGATGCCCGATCAAGTCCGGCATGACGGCCGTGCATCAGAAGTTCAGACCCAGTGTGAGGAACACCTGGCGCGGGTTGCCGTAGAAGGCAGTCACCACGCCCTCCCGACCGAGCGACGAGGCAACGCCCGGCCGGTTGAAGTTGGCCGATGCTGGAGACACGGAAAGAACAGGCACACCCGTCACCGGATTGACCGTGAGGAACTGATAGCCCGAGGTGATATACTGCTTGTCGGTGATGTTCTTGGCGTGAATGCCGATCGTGAACCGGTCGCCGGGGCTGGTATAGACCAGGCTGGCATCCCACAGCGCGTAGCCGGGCTGATCGAGGAACGGACTCGGCGTCTCGAACTGGAAGGTCTTGCTGCGATAGGAGACGGTCGTGTTGGCGTTCAGTTCACCGCCGCCTTCCCCAAGCGGCGTCGAGTAATCGAGCGTTCCGGACACGGTCCATTTGGGCGTATTCTGGATGCGACGGAAGTCGGCAACGTCCACCGGCCTCGCCGCCGTGCCCGGCGCCGGATTTCCGCTCGCGTCGAAATTGGCGACGTTGGTGATGAACTCCTTGTACTGGGCGTCGAGGTAACCGAGCGTGCCGGTGAAGTTGAGCCGCGATCCGGCAACGCCCAGATCCCTGGCGAGGGTCGCCACCGCTTCGGCTTCGAAGCCTTTGAAATTCGCCTGGCCGGCATTGGTGGTGACGCCGACGAAAGTCGGGATCCCGTTCACCACCGCGCCCACCGAGCCGGGCACCTGTACATCCTGGTAGTCCGCGTAGAAGCCGGCCAGCGCGAGCCGGAGCCGCCGGTCGAACAACGAGGCTTTGTAACCAAGCTCGTAGCTGTCGACCTTCTCCGGATCGAACAGGAAGTAATCGAAGATCTCGTTCGCCTCCCGCGTCCCGTTTGCATTGAGATCGGGCGCGACGGTGGACAGGCCGCGCGGATCGAAGCCGCCGCCTTTGAAGCCCTTTGAGTAGCTCGCATACAGCGTGTTGTCGTCGTCCGGCTGGACGCTGACCGACGCGCGCGGCGTGAATTCCTTGAAGGTTTCCTCGCCGGCGAAATCAGAAGTGAGCGCTCCGACTTGTCGACCGGTCGGGTTGGTCGCGCCGAACATGCCATTGATTGGGCCACCGCCGAGCTCGGGCGAAGGTCCGCCGCGCAGGTTGCGCCGGATCACCACCGCCTGGCGTTTGTCGTTCGTATAGCGCCCGCCCAACGAAAGCTCGATCTGCGGGGTTACCTTGTAAGTGAAGTCGCCGAACACGGCGAAGGTCTTGGTGTCGACGTCGCCGAAGGTCGAGGCGGTGAAGCCCGGAACGCCGATGAGGGCGCCGGTCGTGCTGAGGATCACGTCGAAGATATTGTTGGCGTTGGCGTCCAGATAGTAGACGCCGGCGACGCCTTGCAGTTGCGATCCTTCATAGACGATCTGAAACTCGTTCGAGAACTGCTTGTTGCGGTAAATGGCGGGCACATCGACGTCGGCCGCCGGAAGCGCGTCGAAGTCGATCGGGGTGCGGCTGCGGTCCTTGCGGTAGGCCGTGATGTTGCGCAGCATGAACTCTTCACCGAGCTTCAGCTCGATCCGCAGCGCACCGCCATAAGCCTCGATGTCCTGCTTCGGGGTATTGAGCCCGGCACGGGTGTCGTAAACGTCGTCTAGCACGGGGGCGCCGCTCAACAGACTTGGGATCAGTCGATGGCCGTTGCGCGGGTCGCTCTTGTCCCTCGTGTAATCGCCGGAAAGGCGGATGAAGAGATCGGGCGTCGGATCGAGCTCGATCGTGCCGCGCGCCGCGTACAGATCGCGGTTGTAGTTCTCCAGACCTTGAATGTTCAAATTGTCGCCGAACCCGCCGCGGCTGAGGCGCGCGCCGGAAGCGCCGATACGGATGCCCTCACCGAGGGGCGTGCTTGCCGTCAGGATCAGGTCCGCCTGCTTGTAGGTGCCAAGGTTGGCGCGAGCGCGGATGGTCGGATCATCGTCGAGCCGGCGGGTCACATATTTGATCGCGCCGCCGATGGTGTTGCGGCCGTAAAGCGTGCCCTGCGGCCCGCGCAGCACCTCGATGCGCTCGACATCGTAAATATCGAGCACCGCGGCCTGCGGGCGGTTCAGGAAGACATCGTCCAGGTAGATGCCGACACCCGCTTCGAAGCCGGCCACCGGATCCTGCTGGCCGACGCCGCGGATGAAGGCGGTCAGCGTGGTGTTGGTGCCGCGCGAAGTCTCCAGCGTGACGTTCGGCGTCGTGTCGGAGATGTCCGTGATGTCGAGCGCGCCTTGACGCTCCAGCGCCTCACCGGAGTAAGCGGTCACCGCGATCGGCACGTCTTGCAGGCTTTCCGCACGGCGTCTGGCGGTGACGACGATGTCGGTATCCTGGGTGGCGCCGTCTTCGCCAGTCGCCTCGTTGGCTGCAACCGCCTGCTGCTCGGAGGAGGCGGCGGTGCCGGCCGGCTGTTCCTGCTCCTGAGCGACCTGCGCCCAGGCGGGAAGGGCGGCGCCGAGCGCAAGCATGGCGGTGCCGATCCTCAAACTCAGTCGAAACGTGCTGCGGGCCATATCTTCTCTCCTATGCAAGCGTGCCGACTTCGTGCCCGACGGCAAGTCCCGCGGCGAAGTCGATGATCCGTTTGTTGAAAAGCTCGGGTTCTTCGAGATTTGGCGCATGGCCGGATCGGCCGAACTCGACGATCCGGGCGCTCGGCAGCGCGCTTTCCAGATACCGCGCCGTGTCGGGCCCGTAGAGATAGCTGTGCGCCCCGCGAAGGATCAGCGTCGGCTGGCTGATGCGGGCCAGCAACGGCCGATAATCCTGCTCGGCAAGCGAGGCCCACAAGGTGCTCATCGCGCGATTGTCGTTGCGCGCGAACTCGGCTCCGGCCCAGGCGGCGAGCTCCGCCTCGCCGTCGGCGATCGGCGGGGCGAGGACGGCGGTTCCCGCGGCGTGAGCGAATGCGGCGAAGTCGTCTCGGAAGGCAGCCGCGCGCGCCTCAACCAGCTCCGGCGCAAGGCCCAGGGTCCATCCGCCCTCGTTCAAGACCTTCGGCGTCATGTCGACCACCACTGAGCCGGCGAAGCGCGCAGAGACGCGTCCGGCGAGCAGCGGCCACGCGATCGCCGCTCCAAGCGACCAGCCGACGACGATCGCCCCTTGCAGATCCAGCGCCTCTGCGAGCTCCTCCGTGTCGCGGACCAGGCGATCCACCGTGACGGAGCGCGGCTCGGCGCGCGACTCCCCGTGGCCACGAAGGTCTGGAGCGATCAGGCGAAAATCTTCGGACAAGGGCTGCTGCGCCGCCCAGAAGCCGCCATGCGCCATCAGACCGTGGAGCAGCAGCAGCGGCCGCCCGGCGCCTTCCGCCCGATAATGAATGCGGACACCGTCCGTCGCGGTGAACTCGGCCAATCATGCCCCCTTCGCGAGTCGGGTCTTGACCCATCCTCGCGGCCACAGATTGCTCTACTCTGAAACATGAGTCAATATTCAACTCTGCACGAATGCTTCCTCCGGGCCTGCTATCGAGGCATGCTGAATCCAGGACGATTCGGCGGGAGGGGTATGAAGACCGACTCGAAAAGCGGCCGTTCATCGACGTCGCCGCACTGGCCAGGCGGCGGCGTGATGCGCAATGTCCCGAACTTCATGAACTTCGGCGGTCGGAATGGCTGATCCTGCGATGGTTCCCGCCGACAAGAGCCCGCGCACCGAGCGTGGACGCAAGACGTTGCGCCGCCTGCTGGAAGCCGCCGCGTCGGAATTTGGCGAACGCGGCTTCCACGAAGCGGCGATCACCGGCATCACCCAGCGCGCCGGCGTCGCGCTCGGCACCTTCTACACCTATTTCGATGGGAAGGAGGCGCTGTTCCGGGCGCTCGTCAGGGACATGAGCCAGACGACCCGAGCCCATGTCGCCGAAGCGGTGCGCGGCGCTCCCGACCGCCTCACTGCCGAGCGGCTCGGCCTGGAAGCCTTCATCGGCTTCGTCCGGCGCCACCCCGAACTTTACCGGATCATCGAGGAAGCGCAGTTCGTCGCCGAGGATGTCTACCGCGAACATTATCTGACCTTCGCCGACGGCTACAGCCGCAACCTTGCTGCGGCTCGCGGGCGGGGGGAAATAGCCGAAGGCCCGGATGAGCCGCGTGCCTGGGCTCTGATCGGCATGAGCGTCTTCCTGGGCATGCGTTATGGATTGTGGAAAGATGATCTGTCGCCCCGCCAGGTCGCGACCATGGCGATCGATCTGGTTTCGGAGGGGCTGAGGAAACGGTGATCGACCAAATTCCGGACATCACCGCCAAGCGCGCCGAGCTTTCTCCGAACAGCGTGGCGTTCGAGGAGGTCGCGACCGGGCGCGTGTGGAGCTACGGCCAACTCGATCACCGCGCGGGCCAGCTCGCTTCGCTCCTCGCGGCCCGCGGGATCACGCCGGGCGATCGCGTCGCAATCCTTTGCCGCAACCGGGTGGCGTTCTTCGAGCTGCTGTTCGGCTGCGCCAAGCTCGGCGCCATCCTGGTCCCGCTCAACTGGCGTATGCCGCCCGCGGAGTTGGCCCAGCTTGTGGCCGACGCCGCCCCAAGCCTCCTCCTGTTCGGCGCCGAGGACGAAGCGGCCGCTGCCATGCTCGGCATCGAGCGGATCGGTCTCGACCTCGATTACGAGGCGACGCTGGCCGTGATGCAGCCGTACCCGGCCCGGGCTCACTGGCCGGCCGCCGACACCTGGTATCTGCTCTATACCTCGGGCACGACCGGAGCTTCCAAGGGGGTCATCTACACCTACCGGATGGCGCTCGCGAACTACGTCAATCTGCGCTCGGCCATTGATCTGCGCTCAACCGACAGCACGGCCAATTTCCTTCCGCTGTTTCACACCGCCGGCATCAACCTCCATGCGTTGCCGACCCTGCTTGCGGGGGGCAGCGTGCTTGTCCTGCCCGGCTTCGACGAAGAGGCCTTGATCGCGTTGTTCGAAGCCCGGCGTCTGGACGTCTTTTTTGCGGTGCCAGCGGTTTACCAGGCGTTGCTCAGCCATCCTCGGTTCGCGACGCTACCGCTGGACGCCGTCCGCCACTGGGGCTGCGGCGGCGCGCCGCTTCCCGACCAACTTGTCGAGCGCTGCCGCGCGCTCGGCATCCGCGTCTGCAACGGCATGGGGATGACGGAAACAGGGCCGACCGCCTTTCTCATCGACCCGGCCGACGCCTGGGATCGGATCGGCTCTGTCGGCAAGCCCCAGCTGCTGTGCAGCGTCCGGATCGTCAACCAGGCCGGCCGTGACGTGCCCGATGGGGCGGAAGGTGATTTGCTGTTTGCGGGGCCTGGCGTCACCCCAGGCTACTGGCGCAACCCGCAGGAGACGGCAGCCGCGTTCACCGCGGACGGCTGGCTCCGCTCCGGCGACATCGCCCGGCGGGACGAGGACGGCTTTTGCTACATTTCGGGCCGCCGCAAGGAGATGTTCGTGTCCGGAGGCGAGAACGTCTTCCCGGCCGAGGTCGAGAATGTCCTGTGCGCCCATCCGGCTGTCGCGGAGGTGGCGGTGGTCGCTGCGCCCGATCCGAGGTGGGCCGAGGTCGGCCGCGCCTTCATCCTGCCCATCCCTGGCGTTGCAGCGCTCGATTATGTGGAGCTTGAATCCTTCTGCCGCGCCCGCCTCGCGCCGTACAAGGTGCCCAAATATTTCGAGATCGTCTCCGACTTTCCGCGCACCGCCGCCGGGAAGATCAGGAAGCATCTGCTGGTGGAGGAACCTCAGCCCCTGCGGGCGATTGGCGGTCGATGATCAAAGCGGTTCTTTTCGACGTCGACGGCACCCTCATCGACAGCAACGACCTCCACGCCGCCGCCTGGCGCGAGGCCTTCCTCCACTTCGGCGTCGACCTGCCGCACGATGTCATCCGCAGTCAGATCGGCAAGGGCGGCGACAATCTGATCCCGGCCTTGCTCCCGCCCGAGCTCGTGGAAGCGCGCGAGGAAGAGATCGACAGCTACCGATCCGACCTGTTCAAACGCGATTATCTGCCGCGGGTCGTTCCGTTCCCAGGCGTTCGTGACCTGTTCGAGCGGCTGCGCGCCGATGGCAAGCGCATCGTGCTCGCGTCCTCGGCAAAGGCGGAAGAAGTGCATTTCCACCTCGGCGTAATCGGGGCGGAGGATCTGGTCGAGGCGACCACCTCGGCCGACGACGCCAAGCATTCCAAGCCCGACCCGGATATTTTCGCCGCCGCAATCGCCAAGCTGTCCCCGCTCGGGCCCGGAGACGTGGTGGTCGTCGGCGACTCGCCCTACGACATCCAGGCTTCGGCCAAGCTCGGCATCCGCTCGGTCGGTTTTCTCTCCGGCGGCTTTCCGGAGGAGGTGCTCCGCGATGCCGGCGCCGCCGAGATCTACGACGGCCCGCAGGACCTGCTCGCCCGCTACGACCGGTCCTTGCTGAGCAGCTGATCGAGCGTCACCGGCCGGAAGCCGCGGGCATCGGCCCCGACATCGTACTGGCGGGGCAGGGGCTTCATCTGCCCGTGGCTGTGACCATGCAGGTTGATCGCGCCGCGGTGTTGCCCGTTCCAGCTCCGGAACGGGTAATGGCACAGCACCAGCAGCCGATCGCCGATCCGGAGCTCATGATAGTCGTGGACGCTCGCCCAACCTTCGGCCTCACAGGTGCCGGGCGGATCGTTGTTGCCTCGGATCAGATGCTTAGCGCCGTGAAGTCGGGCGAGCAGGTCCGGCACCTCAATGGCGCGGCGCGCCACGTCGCCCAGGTGCCAGACCTCGTCTTCCCCACCGACGACCGCATTCCAGCCGGCCACCAGCGCTTCGTCCATCTCGGCGACCGATTCGAACGGCCGCTTGCCGATGTTGAGCGTCCGGTGATCGCCGAAATGGGTGTCGCTGGTGAAGAAGAGCGTCATTCGTGCCGGTGCGGCCAGGCCTCCTCGATCGCCTCGGCAACTTCGTCGGTCGCAGTGTAGTGGACCATGTGGCCGGAGCCTTCGATCAGCCGCAGCTTGGCCTGGGGCAGCGCATCGGCAAAGCGCTGCGTCTGCGACTCGGGCGTGACCATCAGGTCGCCGGCGCCGGCGACCACCGTCACAGGAAGGTCGAGCTGTGCATAACGGGGGCTCAAGGTCGCCGCTGCCGGGATCATCAGCGCCGCCTCGGCCGCACTCGCCCGGATTTGTGACGGCCGGAGCGACATATCGAGCGGGAAAGCCGCGAAGCTGTCCGGGACGGGCGCGGGGCTGAAAACCTTCTTGACCACCGCCGGGCTCGTCGCCGCGCCGAGCAGAGGCGAGACCGTATAGCGCATCACGTCTCCGACTCCCGGCACCGCCGGCGGCGAGGCGAGCAGCACATCGCCGCGCACGCTCGGATAATAATATCCGCCAAGCAGAACGATGCCGGCCAGCTTGCCCGGGTTGTCGAGCGCCAGCGCCAGCGTCACCAGCGTTCCCCAGCTGTGCCCGACCACCAGCGGCCGCTCGATCCCGAGCTGCGCCAGCGCTACCGCGATCAGCCGCGCCTGCGCTTCGGCCGTCCAGACGGTGGAGCGCGGCCGCTCGCTATGCCCGAAGCCGGGCCGGTCGAAGGCGATCACGCGGTGCTTGAGCGCAAGCTGGTCGAGCAGACCGCTCGCCACCCAATCCTGCGCCATGGCGCCGTTGCCGTGCAGCAGCACAATCGGCTGGCCTTGTCCGCTCTCCAGATAATGCAGCTCGACCCCATCCACCTCGATGAATTCGCCGAGCGGCGGATTGTCGGCTTCGGCCCGTCGGGCGCGAAGCTGGTTGTAGACGGCGGTGGCGGCAAGCGCAGTGACGGCGGCCGCGCCAGCGCCCCACTTCCAGAGGTTGCCCGACTTGCTCGATTTCTCCCGCCTCGCCGGGCGCTCCGCGGGGCTCGAATGGACGTCGGCTTCGATCGGCGGATTGACGGCTTCGTTCAGCATGCTTCTTCCTTTAAGTTGCCCGGCGAACGATTGTGCACTGCAATAAGTTCAACCCGCCTCCAGCGCGAGCAAGGCGAAGGTGGCCAGCCAATGCTCGCCCATATAGTCGCCGGCGACGTGGGGCAGGCTGGCGGCGAGATGCGCCTCCGCCGTGGCCCGGGCCTGCTCCGCGAGGGCCGGCTCCAGCGCATCGGCCAGCTCCGGCCAGCACCATGCCCGGCACAGGTTGAACCCGTCGAGATGCGCGATCTTGCCGTCCGAGCGGTCCGACACCGCGGCCGGGTTGAACAGGCTCCGCGGCTCGCCCGCGGCAAGCTCGGGCAGGAACCCGCCCAGCCAGACCCGGAACGGCTCCTCGCCGAGCACGCGGCGCATGCACAAAGCCTCGACCAGCGCGGAGGAGAGGAAGTCGTCCCCGCTCGGCTCCCAGCCCGGGCAGTTCCAGTCCTCCCCATACCAGGCCGCCGCCCGCTGCCGGATCAGCCCGGCGAGCGGGGGATGCCAGTCCTGCGCCCACTCAAGCGCGAGGATCAGCGCGAAGGCAGTGTTGAAGTGGGTGCCGGTGCGGATCGGGTAGGTGAGCTTGGGCAGATAGGCCATGAACCGCTCCGCAAAGGCGAGGGCGAGCGGCTGCAGCGCCTGCGCCCAATCCTGCCGGTCCTGGAGCGATGCCTCCCGGTGCAGCGCCAGCAGCCACGCCCAGCCATAAGGGCGCTCGAAACCGCCCGTATAGGCCCGGTCCAGATAGGCGAGTTCGCCCGCGACCTTGCCGATCGTCAGCATCTCGTCGGCAAGCTCCGCGACGGCCGCCGCCTCGGGCAGCTCCGGAAACAGCCGCCGGATGCGAAGTAGCAGCCAATAACCGTGCACGCAGCTGTGCCAGTCAAAGCTGCCGAAGAAGATCGGATGCAGCGCGCGCGGGCCGGCCACATCCTCCGGCCCGTCCATCACATGATCCAGCTTGTGCGGATATTCCTGGCCAACATGGCCGAGCGCGATCCGCGCGAAGCGTCCCGCGTTCTCGGGAGTAAGACTGTGGGGCATCTAGAACGCCAGGAAGTAGATGAGGAGGATGTTGACGAGGAGCAGGGGCAGGGCAGTGCCGATCTGCGCCTTGATGACGCCGTTCTGGTCCTTGAGCTCGAGCAAGGCCGCGGGCACGATGTTGAAGTTCGCCGCCATCGGCGTCATCAAAGTCCCGCAGAAGCCGGCAAGCATGCCGATCGCGCCCACCACTGCCGCATCGCCGCCATAGCCCTGGATCAGCAGCGGGACGCCGATCGCTGTGGCCATCACCGGGAAGGCCGCGAACGCGTTGCCGGTGAGGATGGTGAAGATCGCCATGCCGAGACCATAGGCGATCACCGCCGGCAGCACCGTTCCTTCCGGGATCACGGTCAGCACCAGACCGCCTATCGTCTTCCCCACCCCCGTATCGGCGAGCACCAGCCCGAGCGCAGCCAGCATCAGCGGAAGGACCGCCGCCCAGCCGACCGCGTCGATCAACCGCCGGCCCTCGTCGAGCGGCGCCAGCGGCGGCGGCTTCAGCCACGCGAAGATGAGCGCCAGCGCCAGCAGCACGCCGAGGCAGAGCAGGATGAAAGTCTCGCGGTTCGGCTCGAACAGGCCGGTCCCGTGCAGCGGTGTGTAGAGGTAGAGCAGGGTTCCGGCCACGGCGGTGATCAGGACGACGAGGATCGGGAGGAACAGCTTGTTGCCGTAGCGCTCGCCTGCGGCCGCCCGGTCCGCCTCACCTGTCGAGGGTGCGCCCCTGCCGATCAGCTTCAGTGTGGCGAGCGCGGCAAGGCCGAGCACCAGAAATCCGTTGGCGACGTCGCCGAGCCGGTGCCCCGCGACCAGGCTCAGCGCCACGAGGCCCCAGAAGGCGGCGTTGCCGAACCGCTTCGGATTGGTGCGGTCGAAGGCGCTGAGCAAAGCCCACGCGCCAAACAGCCCGCCGACGAGATAGAAGACATGCTGGATGGTGATCACCGCAGCGCCTCCGCCGCTCGTCGCGCGAGCGTTCGATCGAGGAGCAACAAACGCGAGCCATGGATGAGAAAGGCCGCGATCGCGGTCGGGATCGCCCAAACCGCCAGCTGCAGCGGCGAGAGGAAGATGTCGTAAGCCTCCAGGGTCTGCTGGATGAGAACGATGGAGCCGATCGCGAAGAAGATGTCCTCGCCGAAGAAGAGCCCGACATTGTCGGTCGCGGCGGCATAGGCCTTGACCTGCTCGCTCATATGTTCGTCCAGCTCGGCCTGTCGCTCCGCCGCTGCAACCGCCATCGGCGCCACCAGGGGACGCACGGTCTGGGGATGGCCGGCGGTCGAATGGAGCCCGATCGCCGAGATGATCTGCCGGTAGAGCAGGTAGAGGATGAGCAGCCGTCCAACGGTCGCTGCGCGAAAGCCCGAAATCACCGCACGCGCCCGCTGCTGCAGCCCATAGCGTTCAAGCAGCCCGATGACCGGCAGCACGACCCAGGGGATGATGATGATTCGCGCATCGTTGAACGCCTTCCCGAGCTTGCCGATCACCTCGATGAGGTCGAAGCCGGCGAGGAGCCCCGTCGTCAGCGCCGCGGCGGGCACGACGAGCATCGGATTGAACCTCAGCGCGAAGCCGACGATCACGACCAGGATGCCGAGCAGGGGGAGGTATTGGCTCACGCAAAAATCCTCCCCGGGACGGGGAGGGGGACCAGCCGCAGGCTGGTGGAGGGGGCCCTCCACGCGCGCCGCCCTGCACTTGGCCCCCTCCACCGCGCCGCTTCGCGTCGCGGTCCCCCTCCCCGTGCCGGGGAGGAACTAAGGTCGTCCATATCCGCCTCCACCTGGCGTTTCGATGACGAACAAATCGCCCGGCTGCATCTCGGCAGAGGCAGTCGCACCGAGCGTCTCCTCCGTCCCATCCGCCCGAACGATTCGGTTGACTCCTGGCGTGGCATCCTCGCCTCCGGCAAGCCCGGCCGGAGGCACCTCCCGCCGGTTCGACAGGATGTTCGCCCGCATCAGCGCGCGAAATCGTACGTGGCGGACCGTGCCGTCGCCGCCGCGATGCGCGCCGGCGCCGCCCGACCCGCGCCGGACCGCGAACCGCTCGAGCAGCACGGGAAAGCGGGTCTCCAGGATCTCCGGATCGGTCAGGCGGCTGTTGGTCATATGCGTCTGCACCGCGCTCGCGGCGTCATGATCCGGCCCCGCGCCCGCGCCGCCGGCGATCGTCTCGTAATATTGGCGGGCCTCGTCGCCGAAGGTGAAATTGTTCATCGTGCCCTGGCTCGGCGCCAGCGCTCCGCAGGCGGCGAACAGACAATCGGTGATCACCTGGCTGGTCTCGACATTGCCGGCCACGACCGCCGCCGGATAGCGCGGGTTCAGCATCGATCCTTCGGGCACGATCAGCGTGATCGGGCGCAGGCAGCCGTCGTTCATCGGGATCGCATCGTCCACCAGCGTTCGGAACACGTAAAGCGTCGCCGCGCGGCAGATCGAGAGCGGCGCGTTGAAGTTGTTGGGCTGCTGCGCGCTCGTGCCGGTGAAATCCACGATTGCCGACCGGCTCACCGGATCGACCGCGATGCGGACCGAGACCTGCGCGCCATTGTCCATCCTGTAGGTGAACGCACCGCCCGAAAGGCTCGGCAGCAGGCGACGCACGGCTTCCTCCGCCGTCGCCATCACATGCCCCATATAAGCGTCGATCACGTCGCGCCCGTACTCGCCCGCAACGCGCCGGAGCTCATTCGCCCCGCGCGTGCAGGCGGCGACCTGCGCCTTCAGGTCCGCGATATTCCGGTCGGGATCGCGGGCCGGCCAGGCTCCGGACGCGAGCAGCGCCCGCATCTCCGCCTCGCGGAACCGCCCGGCATCGACGAGCAGTTCATTGTCGATCAGCACGCCTTCTTCATCGACCGTGCGGCTGTCCGGCGGCATCGATCCCGGCGCGATCCCGCCGACATCGGCGTGGTGGCCACGCGCCGCGACGTACCAGGCGGGGGACCCTTCGCCGACCAGGAAGACGGGCATAATCACCGTGATGTCCGGCAGGTGCGTGCCGCCGCGATAGGGCGCGTTCAGCACGTACACGTCGCCCGGCTTCATTCCGCGCCCGTCGCGGGCCCCGCCGCGCGCCGCGATGATCGTGCGGATGCTGTCGCCCATCGAGCCCAAGTGGACGGGAATGTGCGGAGCGTTGGCGATCAGCGCGCCTTGCGCGTCGAACAGCGCGCAGGAGAAATCGAGCCGCTCCTTGATGTTGACGGAAGACGCCGTGTTCTGGAGCGCGACCCCCATCTCCTCCGCAATCGCCATGAACAGATTGCCCATGATCTCCAGCGTCACCGGGTCGGCGTCGGTGCCCGCGCGGGTGGCCGCCCGGGGCGAGGATCGGGTGAGGATCAGATTGCCGAGCGGATCGACCTCCGCCTGCCATCCGAACTCGACGACGGTGGTGGCGGAAGGGTCGATGATCAGGGCAGGGCCGAAAATCTTGGCGCCGATAGTCAGTGTGGCGCGGTCATGCAGATCCTCCCCGGGACGGGGAGGGGGACCGCCGCCGTGGGCGGGGGTGGAGCGGGCCTCGCGCGCGCACTGCGGGTCTCCTGACCCCCTCCACCAGCCTTCGGCTGGTCCCCCTCCCCGTCCCGGGGAGGACCTTGCCTCCACAATTGCCGTCTCGATCACGATCGGCGCGTCGGACGCGAAACCGAACCTGCCGCGGTGCAAGTTCACGAACTCCCGCTCCATCTCCGGCCCGACCGGCACTTCCAGCGCCGTATCGCTGCCCTCGTACCGCAGCGCCGCGCGGAGACCGATCTCGATCCGCTCGGCCCCCTGTGCCCGGAGCGCCGCCTCGGCCTCGTCCGCCAATTCGGCGAGCACCGGCTCCAACTCCGCCCCGCCCACCGTCCGCTGCCTCAACTCCGTGATATCCGCCAGTCCCATGCCATAGGCCGAGAGCACGCCGGCCAGCGGGTGGATCATCACCCGCTCCATGCCGAGCGCGTCCGCCACCAGGCATGCATGCTGCCCGCCCGCGCCGCCGAAACATTGCAGCGTGTAGCGGCTGACGTCATGGCCGCGTGCGATCGAGATCTGCTTGATGGCGTTCGCCATATTCTCGACCGCAATGCGGATGAAGCCCTCGGCCGTGTCCTTCACGCTCAGGCCCGCCGCCTCCCCGATCTCCGCGCAACGGGTGCGCGATGCTTCCGCATCGATCGGCTGATCGCCGTCCGGGCCGAATGCAGCCGGGAAATGATCGGGCCTGATCTTGCCGAGCACGACGTTGCAATCGGTGACGGTCAGCGGGCCGCCGCGGCGGTAGCAGGCCGGGCCGGGCACCGCGCCGGCCGATTCCGGCCCCACCCGGAAGCGCCGTCCGTCATAATGGCAGATCGATCCGCCGCCCGCCGCGACCGTGTGGATCTGCAGCATCGGCGCGCGGACCCGCACGCCCGCCACCATCGTCTCGGTGGTGCGCTCGTAGCTGCCCGCATAGTGGGACACGTCGGTCGAGGTGCCGCCCATGTCGAACCCGATCACCTGGCCGAAGCCGGCCTCCTCGGCCGTTCGCGCCATGCCGACGATCCCGCCCGCCGGCCCCGACAGGATCGCGTCCTTGCCCTGGAAGGCGCCCGCGTCCGTCAGCCCGCCGCTAGACTGCATGAAGAACAGGCGCGCACCGGTATCCAGCCCGGATACGACCTTGTCGACGTAGCGGCGCAGCACGGGTGAAAGATAGGCATCGACGACCGTCGTATCGCCGCGCCCGATCAGCTTGATCAGGGGGCCAACTTTGTGGCTCACCGACACCTGCGTGTACCCGATTTCGCGGGCGAGATCGGCCAGCACGGCCTCGTGCGCGGTCCAGCGCCAGCCATGCATCAGCACGATCGCGATTGCGCGAAAACCGGCGGAGAAAGCGTTCGAAAAAGCCTCGCCTGCGCTCTCCAGCTCGAGCGGACGGAGCACTTCGCCCTCGGCGGTCATGCGCTCGTCGATCTCGATCACCCGATCATAGAGCGGCTCCGGGAGCACGATGTTGCGCGCGAAGATGTTCGGTCGGGCCTGGTAGCCGATGCGAAGCGCGTCCGCGTGGCCGCGCGTGATGGCGAGGACCACAGGCTCGCCCTTGCGCTCGAGCAGGGCGTTGGTCGCGACGGTGGTACCCATCTTGACCGCCTCGATCGGCCCACCGCCATGCTCGGCCATGAGCCGGCCGATGCCCTCAACCGCGGCATCCTCATAGCGCCCTGGATTGTCGGACAGGAGTTTTGCGGTGAGCAGCCGGCCGTTCGGCGCCCGGGCGACGATGTCGGTGAAGGTGCCGCCGCGATCGATGAAGAAGGACCAGCTTGCGCTCATGCTATCGAGCGTTGCCTCTGATCATGGCGCTCCACAACGTGAAAAGCAGCACCTGCCAAAGCCGGCGCATGGCGCCTGCGAGAAAACTTGGCTAGGGGCGGAGGGGTGATCGATGCCGCCGAAAAGCCTTCAACGTCGCCGTTCGCCGTGTCAGGCTCGCGGCCGCTCGACCCGGCCAAGTTCCGCGATCCGCTCGTCACCGCAAAGGGCGAGCCTCGCGCCCATGTCGATCTCGATCGGCTGGATACGCTCTGGATCAATACCGGCACGCTCTGCAACCTCGCTTGCAAGACCTGCTACATCGAAAGCTCGCCTACCAACGACGCGCTCGTCTACCTGACCTTGGCCGAGGTCGACGCCTATCTCGACGAAGCCGAAGCCATGGGCACGCGGGAGATCGGCTTTACCGGGGGCGAGCCGTTTATGAACCGCGACATGATCGCCATGCTTCGTTCCGCACTCGACCGCGGGTTCGAGGTGCTGGTGCTCACCAATGCGATGCGGCCGATGCGCCGTTTCGAGGACGCGCTGAAGGCGATCCGGCTCGCGCATGGCGCCCGGCTCACCATGCGGGTCAGCCTCGATCACCACACGGAGGCGGTGCACGAGGGGGAACGTGGTTCCGGCACCTGGGCCAAGGCGCTGGACGGCCTCCGGTGGCTGTCGGACCACGGTTTCCGTATCGCCGTTGCGGGCCGCAGCCTGGCTGGTGAGAGTGAAGCCGAAGCCCGCGCGGGTTATGCACGACTGTTCCTCGCCCACGGCCTGCGCGTCGACGCCGGCTTGGTGCTTTTCCCGGAGATGGACGCGAGCGTCGACGTGCCGGAGATCAGCACCGGTTGCTGGGGCATATTGGGCGTGCCTCCGAGCGCTATGATGTGTGCGTCCAGCCGCATGGTGGTGAAGCGCAAGGGAGCCGAACGGCCGGTCGTCGCCGCCTGCACCCTGCTTCCCTACCATGACGAATTCGCGCTCGGGGCGACGCTCCGCGAAGCAAGTGGCCGCGTCATGCTCAACCACCCGCACTGCGCCCGCTTCTGCGTGTTGGGCGGCGCGAGCTGCTCCGGCTGAAGCTGTCGGTCGTCATCCCGGCGCTGAACGCCGCCCGGACGTTGCCGGAGTGCCTGGCGGGGCTCGAAGGCGCAATCGACGAGTTGATCCTGGTGGACGGTTGTTCCGGAGACGAAACGGTTGCGATCGCGCGCGCCGCTGGCGCCCGGGTCGTGGTCGCCCCCAGGGGCCGGGGCTCGCAGCTCCGCGCGGGCGGCGAGGCGGCATTTGGCGATTGGCTCCTCTTCCTCCACGCCGACACCCGCCTCGGGCTCGGTTGGAGAAGTGCCGTTGCGCGCCACCTTCGGCAACATCCAGCCCGCCCCGCATGCTTCCGCTTCCGGCTGGACGATCCCGCGTGGCAAGCCCGGCTCATCGAACGCGGCGTTGCCCTCCGGGTCGCTTTATTTGGCCTGCCCTATGGCGACCAGGGCCTGCTCGTCCCGGCTGCGCTCTATCACCGCGTCGGTGGCTACCGCTGCCTGCCGCTGATGGAAGATGTCGATCTGGCCGGCCGGCTCGGCCGCATCCATATGCTGGAGGCCGACGCGCTAACCAGCGCCGAGCGCTGGCGGCGCGATGGCTGGCTGCGGCGTTCGGCGCGCAACCTGCTCTGCCTCGGTTTCTACCGGGCAGGCGCGAGCCCGGAGCGCGTGGCGCGCCTCTATGCGGGCGCCGAGAGTCAAAAGGCCGCCCGCGTAAGATGAGGCGGATGAGGCCACCAGATAGCGCAATCGTGGCCCGCTCCGCGCTTAGCCGAACACGCGCCGCCCGATCGCGTCCAGCTTTGCCAGCATCGCAGGATCCCGCGCGCCGGGCGCGGTGATGATGGCGGCATCGAGCGCCGTGTCGATAGGGGAGGGCGAGCGCTCGGGGGGAAGCGCCCGCGCGAGCTCAACCACAAGGCGGCGCCCCGTCTCCGCGTTCGCCATCAACTGCGCGATGATTGCCGCGACCTCGACATGCTCGCCGCGGCCACGCCAGCCATCGTAATCGGTGACCATCCCAACCAGCGCATAAGGCAGTTCCGCCTCCCGGGCGAGCTTCGCTTCCGGCATCGCGGTCATGCCGATCACGTCACAACCCCATGCCCGGTACATGTGGCTCTCGGCGCGGGACGAGAATTGCGGGCCTTCCATGGCGAGGTAGGTGGCGCCGCGGGCGACGCTCGCGCCCGCGGCCTCGCCCGCAGTGGCGGCCAGCGCCGACAGACGCGGGCAAACCGGATCGGCCATCGATACATGGGCGACCAGCCCCGGACCGAAAAAGCTGCTCGGCCGCGCTACCGTGCGGTCGATGAACTGGTCGACCACCACGAACCGCCCGGGCGCCAGCTCCTCGCGCAGCGAGCCGATCGCGGAGATGGCGAGGACGTCCGTGCATCCTGCCCGTTTCAAGGCGTCGATGTTCGCCCGGGCGTTGACCTCGCTGGGCGGAATGCGGTGGCCCCTGCCATGGCGGGGCAGGAACATAAACCTGACGCCCGCAATGCGCCCGATCAGCAACTCGTCGGAAGGTGGGCCCCAGGGAGTGTCGACCGCGAACCATTGAGCCTCTTCCAAAGCCTCCATTTCGTACAGGCCGGAGCCGCCGATGATGCCGATCGTCCATTCGCTCATGCCGTCGCCCTAGACCCACAAGCTCATCCCGGCGCAAGCGGGAATCCAGGCTGTCTCAGTGGCGCGGGGATGACGCGAGGATGGTGCTCGCGCTAAGCTGTCGATGTGAAGCGGCCACAACCTCGTTTTCTGCTCAAGGCCACCGCGATCGCCTTGGCGGTCCTCCTCGCACCGCCGCTTCTCTACTTGGTGGCGGCCCTGGTCGGCGGCGTCATTCCCGCCAATGCGGGATGGCGGGAGGCGCCCGCCGGCGTCACGATCTTTGTCCGCACTAATGGAGTCCATACCTGGGTCATGGTGCCGACGGTCACCAGCGAGATGGACTGGCGCCCGCTGGCGCCTGCGACGCACATTCGCGATCAACGCTATTCCGGCAATTACCTGGCGTTCGGCTACGGCGACCGCGAATTCTATCTGAACACCCCGCGCTGGGCGGACCTGCGCCTTGGCACCGCGCTCACCGCTGCTTTCGGCGAGGGCCGCAGCCTGATGCACGTCGAGCATGAATGGAATCCTCGACCCGGCGAGGACCAGCGCTCGTTCCGCATCTCCCGGGAGCAATATCGCCGGCTCGCCGAGCACATCCTCCACAGCTTCGAGCGCGACCGGCAGGGCCGCACGATCCCGCTTCTCGGGCGGGGTTACGGGCCGGCTGACGTCTTCTACGAGGCCCGTGGTCCGTACAACGCCTTCCTCACCTGCAATGAGTGGACGGGAGCGACGCTGCGGACGGCGGGCGTTCGCATCGGGATCTGGACACCCTTGTCACAAAGCGTGATGGCCCGTTTCTGATGCGGCGCCCGGCCATCATTTCCCCAGCCTGATCGAGGATGTTGTGAAGCCTCGCAACGCTGAACAATCGCTGTCAGCCTCATTCAGCACTTCCTCAACCGAATCAGCATATTAGTGCATTCGTCGCTCAGGGTAGGCGGCGTTGAAGCGGGGAGTTGATCCGCTTTTTGCCTCCCCGGACCGATCCCTCGCGTCGCGTAACGAGGGCGGGGCTGGCGCTTCCCCCGA
This sequence comes from Allosphingosinicella sp., assembly GCF_036387615.1. Taxonomy (GTDB): domain Bacteria; phylum Pseudomonadota; class Alphaproteobacteria; order Sphingomonadales; family Sphingomonadaceae; genus Allosphingosinicella. Next base: position 17,530 of record NZ_DASVTH010000025.1, on the reverse strand, counting down.
AGCGCCGGCCCCGAATGCGTCATGCGATTGTCGGTTCAGGCCATTCCACGCTCAGGCGCCTTGCAAGCAACGGCAGAGAAAGCGGGAAGTCGCCGGTTCCTTGACTAGCGGATCCGGCGGTAGGGAATGAAGTCGCCGAGAAAGACCACGCCAGTCTCGAACCGAGATGCGCTGTCGTAAAGGCGCACGACCTCCGGTCGGCACAGCTGATTGGTGTGCAGCCGAGTGACCAGCGTATCCCACTGGTCGAGCGACTCCGCCCCGCCGCGGGGCCGATTGACGTAGAGGACGCGGCCCGCATCGTAGATGATTGCGGTGCGATTGATGATGCGGACCGAACGGACATTCGACAGGTTGATGCAGCCAACGGGCTCACCGGCGACGCGGCCCTTGATCGCGTCGGCAAGCTCCGCTTCGGGCGCAAGCCGGGACTTCGAAAGGGCGGGGGTGGCGAGAAGGGCGGTGCCAAGAAGGGCGGTGAGAAGGCGGCGCATATCTCTGATCCGATCGAGAGGAAGCGTGCACGCTTAGCGCGCGCCGGCTGAACCGCTGCTGACGGCGTTTACAGAGCTCGCTAGGAAGCGGCATGGACTTCGCCACGCGCGCTTACAACCACAGCTTCCCGTTCGATCCTATCGTCCGGTCCTTGCTCGACACGGACTTCTACAAGCTTCTGATGCAGCAGTTCATCTGGGAGCATTACCCGAACGAGCAGGTGAGCTGGCGCGTGACGAATCGGACGCGCAAGGTGAAGCTTGCCGCGGAGATCGACCTCAGCGAGCTTCGCGAGCAGCTCGACCATGCTCGGGAGCTGCGCTTCACGCCGTCCGAGATCATCCATCTGCGCGGGCAGAGCTTCTACGGCCAGAGCGGCATCTTCAAAGAAGGCTATCTGCATGCGCTCGCCGCCTTCCGCCTTCCGGAGTATCGGCTCGGACAAAGCACCGACCGACAGATCGATCTCAGCTTCGATGGGCCGTGGTGGCAGACGACGCTTTGGGAAATCTACGCCCTCACCATTGTCAACGAGCTTCGCTCGCGCGCGCTGATGCGGGCAATGTCGCGGTCGCAACTCGACATCCTCTACGCTCGAGCCAAGGTGAAGCTTTACGCCAAGCTCGAGCGGCTTCGCGGACTTCCTGGGCTCAACGTCACCGACTTTGGTACGCGGCGGCGGCACGGCTTCTTGTGGCAGGAGCATTGCGTGCTGACGGCGCGCGAAGTGCTCGGCGAGCATTTTACCGGGACGTCCAATGTCCACCTGGCGATGAAGCACGAGCTGGAGGCCAAGGGCACAAACGCACACGAATTGCCGATGGTCCTGGCGGCGCTCACTCGCCAGCGCGCCCCGCGCGATGCCGAGGCGCTACGGCAGTCCCAGTATAAAGTGCTGCAGCAATGGCAGAACCAGTATCGCGGCAATCTGCTGGTCTTTCTGCCCGACACATTCGGCACTACGCAGTTTCTCGATCAGGCGCCGCAATGGGTGAGCTACTGGACCGGCGCGCGGCCGGACTCGAAGGAGCCGATCGAGGGCGGTGAGGAGCTGATCCGCTTCTGGAAGCGTATCGGCCTGACCGATGAGGAGATCGCTTCCAAACGCCTGATCATCTTCTCGGACGGTCTCGACGTGCATCTGCCCGGCTCTGCCGCGAATGGCGCGGACATCGCGGACATCTACCACCACTTCGACGGCAAAGTGCTGGCGGGCTTCGGCTGGGGCACCAACCTGACCAATGATTTCATTGGCTGCCACCCGGTCGATTCGGACCGGATGAAGGCGATTTCGCTGGTCTGCAAGGTGCAGGCGGTGAACGGCCGTCCCGCGGTCAAGCTCAGCGACAATTATGAGAAGGCGACCGGCCCCTTCGAGGAGGTCGAGGCCTATCGCGCTGTATTCGGCAGCGCCGGCGTCAGAAACGCGCCGGTGCTCGTATGAGGAAAGTGGACATGGACCTCGAAATCGCCGCGAGCGATGCGCTCGTCATCGTCGATCCCCAGAATGACTTCTGCCCGGGCGGTGCGCTCGCTGTAGCGGCTGGCGATGAAATCATGTCCGGCATCGACGCCCTCGCCCTTCGGTTTCCGCTGGTGGTGATCACCCAGGACTGGCACCCAGCCGGCCACAGCAGCTTCGCGAGCAGCCACCCCGGCGCGGCGCCGTTCAGCATGACGACCATGCCTTATGGGCCGCAGGTGCTTTGGCCGGATCACTGCATCCAGGGCAGCCCGGGAAGCGCCTTTCACGTCGACATCGCCGGTGCGGTCGATCGCGCCCACCTCATCATCCGCAAGGGGTACAATCCGGCGATAGATTCCTATTCTGCCTTTTACGAGAACGACAAGACCACGCCGACCGGCCTCGCCGGCTTCCTACGCGACAGGGGCGTGAAGCGCTGCGTGCTGGTCGGCTTGGCCTATGATTTCTGCGTCGGTTATTCCGCGCTCGATGCTCGCCGGGAGGGGTTCGAGGCGCTGGTGATAAAGGAACTCACGCGGGCGATAGCGATGCCGACGGAGGGTGGCGGCACTACGGTTGATGTGATCGAAGCCCGGTTCGCGCAAAGCGCGGTCCAGCTCGCCGCCTGACCGGCGGAAGTGCGGCGCGGTGCGCGCCTTGCCGTCGACGAACGACTGATCCGCGCGACGAAGGCGGATCGACTTCACAAGCCGTTCATGGGAAATTGCCGCCATGTTGATGAGGACAAGCAGCGCCGATGCCGCCGAGACCAGCCCCACAATTCCAAGCGCCGGGCGCATGTTCGCGCTCGGCATCCCGTTCTGGCTGTGCATCGTCGGAGGATCGGCGCTCAGTCATACGCTCAAAGGCTGGCAGTGGGATGTCTCACATCTGCCGACCGATCTGGCGATCATCTTTGGCGGCGCGGGAATTGGCGCGGGCATATACGCATTCCTAAGGCGCAATACGGCGCTTGAATTCAATCGTCAGATTGCCGCGGCTTTGCTGCTGATCCTGGTAATCGCGATCCCGACCGAATCGATGCTCCGCGGCTTGAAGCTGATCAACCCGATCGCGAAGCCGAAACCGGCCTATGAAAACGTCATGTTGTTTCCGGGACCGAACGGAAAGGTTCGCCGGCAGGTGGTGAGGTTCCCGGCCGAGCCGGCAACCGCGGCCCAGATGTTTCGACCGAAAGAAGTCCTGCGCGGGGGCATTTTCTGGCTGGCGATTTTCTCGCTGTGGGCGGCGGTCTGCATCGCAATGCTGCGCGATCGCGAAGCGCGCCATAGGGAGCGGCGCATGGCCGCACTGCAGGCCGAAGCCTATGATGCTCAGGTCCGCGCGTTGCGCTACCAGGTCAACCCGCACTTCCTGTACAACACGCTGAGCTCCATCTCGACGCTGATCCTGGAGGGCAAGAGCGAAGTCGCCGAGCGCATGACGATGCAGCTTTCCGCCTTTTTCCGCGCCAGTCTCGCCACCGATCCTTTCCAGGACGTGCGATTGGGCGACGAATTGGCGCTTCAGCGGCTTTACCTACAGATCGAGCAGACCCGCTTCGCGGACAGTCTGAAGGTCGAATATGACGTGCCCGCGGTGCTCGACGATGCCCTGGTGCCGAGCCTCATCCTGCAGCCGTTGATTGAGAATTCGATCAAGCACGGACTTCAGGAAGCCGGCAAAATTACGGTGCTGACCATTTCCGCACGAAAGGTGGCCGAGCGGCTGGTGCTCGAAGTCGCCGACAACGGGCGCGGCCCGGGATGCGAGCATGGAACCGGAGTGGGACTTGGCAATGTGCGGCGGCGGCTGACTACTCGTTTCGGGAGCAGTTGCCGCTTTCTTGCGGGCGCAGTGGAGAGGGGAGGCTTTGCGGTGAGATTAGAAATGCCCCTGCAGTTAGCGGCATGACGCCGCTTCGGGTGATGGCGATCGACGACGAGGCGCTGGCGCTTCGCCGGATCGAGATCGCGATGAGTCGGGTGCCGGACGTCGAGCTGATCGGCACGGCCCGGGGCGGGCGCGAAGGGCTGGAGCTCGTTGAAAAGCTCCGGCCGGACGTGCTGCTGCTCGACATCAACATGGCCGGGTTCGGCGGGTTCGACGTCGTAGATGGCCTGAGCGCGGCCAACGCGCCGCTGGTCATCTTCATCACCGCTTTCGATCAATATGCGGTGCGCGCGTTTCAGGTCAGCGCGGTCGACTATCTGCTCAAACCCCTCGAGTTCGAGCGCCTGCGGTCCGCTCTCGACAAGGCTCGCACGACACTGCGCCTGATCGATGCCGAGGATCGCGCGGCTGAACTCAAGGAGCTGGTTACCACGCTTCGCCAACATCGCGCGACCGATCACGAGCCGAGCCGCTATGAGACGGAGATATGGGCGCCGCGAGGCTGCGGGTTCGAACGTGTGCTGGTTGCCGACATCAACTGGGTGGAGGCGGAGCGGGACTATGTGCAGCTGCGCACCGGCGCGCGCTCCTATCTGATCCGCGAGACGATGAGCGGAATGGAGTCCCGGCTCGATCCGGAGGTGTTTATCCGCGTCCATCGCTCGGCGCTGGTAAGGATCGACCGGATCGGCTCGATCCGGCGTCCGGGCTATGGCCGCTTCAGCCTGCAACTGACCAGCGGCGAGGAGGTCCCGGTCGGGCGCACCTATGTGAAGCAGATCAAGAAGCTCATCGGTGCGGGGACGGGCGAGCAGGAGCCCGAGCCCGAGCGGCAGCTCCTGACGGCGCGGGCCTGATATCCCAGGTTCGATTCAGCACCTCAGGCCTCTGCGGCAAATGGGTTTGCTTCACTCGTCTCCCAACGCTGGTTTGTCTTGGCTGAGAGCCCGTGTAAGTTTCGCCTGAGCTGTTCGGGGGAGCGGGGCGATGCGTGGGTTGTTTGTTCTGTCGGCGGCCATTGGCGCTTGTGCGCTGATCGTGTGGTTCGGCCCGGCCACCGCCGAGCGACTGGTTCCACTGCTTGGCGGCTTCCAGCAGAGCATGGCGGCAGTCGAAACCCTTTATACCGTCGTCATCTTCGGCGCACTCTTGCTGGTGGCCCTCGCCGGCGGCACCTTGTGCAAGCTGAACCCGTTCCGCATGGGCGAACATCGGGCGGCGATGCTCATCCTCGGTGCGCTCGCCGGCGCCGCCGGAATCTTGGCGGCGACTCTTTATGCAAGGCTCGCCGGTAGCCTGGATCCGGGCGTTGCTACGCCGGGTTTTGTGGTGACAATCCTCTGGGGCTCGCTGGTGATCCTGTTTGCGGCCGCCGTGGAGGAAATCTACTTCCGCGGCTGGCTTCAGCCCGTTCTTGCGCGCGACTACGGCTTGCCCGTGGCTCTGCTCTTGTCCTCGCTCGCCTTTGCCGCGCTCCACGTGATGGGTGGGGCGCGCAGCCCCACCACGCTCGCCAACCTGTTCCTCGGTGGCCTCGTCTTCGGCCTGCTCGCGGCGCGAGGCGGCGGTCTCGCCGGAGCCATCGCTGCCCATTTCACCTGGAACTGGACAGAGCAGATCGCGCTCGGGCTGGATCCCAATCCCGGCATGGGCAGCTTCGGCGCGCTTGCCGATCTCGAGCTCACCGGGCCCGCCATCTGGGGCGGCTCGGACGAGGGGCTCAACGCCAGCATCGCCATGACCGTGGCCTTGTTCGCGCTGCTGGTACCGTTGCTCATCTGGGCGCGCGACAGCCTGGTCCCGATCTCGGCCGGCTCACGCCCCGCTCCGGCCGAATAGGGCTTCGTCCAAAGAGCTTGGTGACGGCGTCAAGCTGTGCTTAGGTGGGTTGTGTCCTGGGGGGCGGGGGCGATGAATTTGACTTGGCTGCATTGTAGAGGTCGGGCGTGAACTCGTCTTCCATGCGCGTGGAAACCGGCGCTCTCACGCATGTGGGCAAGGTCCGGTCCAACAATGAGGACAGCCATCTCGCGCGCGAGGAAAGCGGGCTGTGGGTGGTCGCCGATGGCATGGGGGGCCACGAAGGCGGCGAATGGGCGTCGGCGAAAATCGTCGAGGAACTCGGCGATCTGGTGCTGCCCGCCGACTTCGAGCCGGCCTGCGAGAAGATCGCCGGCGCCATCCACGCCGCCAACGCCGCCATCTTCCGCAAGGCCACGCAACGCGGGCGGCAAATGGGCTCGACCGTTGTGGCCTTGTTCGTACGAGGCAGCCGCTTTGTCGTCTTCTGGGTCGGCGACAGCCGCGCCTATCTGCTCCGCGATGGCAATCTAGTTCGGATCAGCCGCGATCACAGCCAGATCCAGCAGATGCTGGATCGAGGGTTGATCAGCGAGCAAGAGGCCACTGGTCACCCAATGAGCCATGTCCTCGCCCGCGCAGTCGGCGTGGTCGAGACGATGGAATTGGATTCCCGAGAGGGGGAGATCGAGCCGGGCGACACCTTTCTGCTCTGCAGCGATGGCCTTCACGGCTTCGTGCCTGAAGCCGACATTGCCCGCTTGCTCCGCGGCAGCCCCGACACCAGCCCGGAACAGCTCGTTCAGCTGACCCTCGAGCGCGGCGCTCCTGACAATGTGACGGTGATCACCGTTATGTTCACCGAACCGACCCTTCTTTCCCTGCCCGAAAGCGCTACGGCATGAACCAGGATGACGCCTCGAATCCGCCTGAGGACGACGAGCCGCGCACCGTTTTCACTCCGCCGCCCAGCGGGAATGAGCCTGCGCCCGAGGATCGCACCATCGTATCGCCGGCAATCAGCGGTGACGCCGAGCGCACGGCGATCGCGGCCTCCGCGCCGGCTTCGGGTGCTTCTTCGGGCGGCTCAACTCCTCCGACCTCCATGCCATTCACTAATTTCGCGCCGCGCGAGGACGGGCAGGGCATTCAGGTGGGCGACTGCCTCAATCACATTTTCCGGGTCGACCGCTTTCTTGCCCGCGGCGGCATGGGCGAGGTGTTCGAAGGCTGCAACATCAACACAGACGAGCGGGTCGCCATCAAGGTGATGTTGCCGGCTCTGGCGGCGGACGAAAAGGTCATCGCCATGTTCCGCAAGGAGGCGAAGACCATGACCCGCCTCCATCACGAGGCGTTGGTCGGCTACCGCGTGCTGGCGCAGGAACCGCAGCTCGGCGTCCTCTACATCGTCACCGAGTTCATCGACGGCGTGAACCTGTCCGACGCGCTCGGCAAAATCCAGCCGACCGAGGAGGAATTGGCGGGGCTCCTGAAGCGCCTGGCCTCCGGACTCGCGGTCGCGCATCGGCTCGGCGCGATTCACCGCGATATTTCGCCCGACAACATCCTGCTCGAGGGGGGCGACTATCATAAGGCCAAGGTGATCGATTTCGGCATCGCCAAGGATCTCGATCCGAGCTCCAAGACGATCGTCGGGGAGGGCTTCGCCGGCAAGCTCAACTATGTCGCTCCTGAGCAGCTTGGCGACTTCGGCCGGGAGGTCGGGCCGTGGACGGACGTCTACAGCCTGGCGCTGGTGATACTGGCCGTCATCACGGGCAAGAACGTCAAGATGGGTGGTTCGCTCGTCGATGCCGTCGACAAGCGCCGCGCAGGGGTGGACCTCAGCCCGGTGCCGGAGAAGCTGAAGCCGGTCCTGGAAGCGATGCTCCGCCCGGACCCGAAACAGCGGCTTCGCTCCATGGACGACGTGGTCGCCATGCTTGGGGGCGACGGCACAACCGCGCGGCCGATCACATCCCTCGATGGAGCGATCGCTTCCGCGCCGCCCAAAGGCGGCATGTCGAAAGGCGCGCTGATCGGCTCAGCCGCGGCAGCGGTCGCCATCCTCGGGGCTGGCGCCTGGTTCGCGATGAATGCCGGGCCGAGCGCTGATGAGCAGGTTGGGATCGCGCGCACCGCCATCGACCAGGCTTTGCCCGGTGTTGAGTGCAGCTGGCTGCAAGCCGCCGAAGTGAAGGTGGGAGAGCCTTTGTCGGTCCGCATGACCGGCGTTGCCGGCAATCCCACCGGTGCCCGTAACCAGATCGCCCAGGCGGTTCAGGCAGCCGGCGTCACCGGTGCGAACGTCAACGTCGAGGAAGTCGCGCTGATCCAGCCGCAGGGCTGTTCTGCGCTGCAAACTTTCGGAAAAGTGCGAGCTACGGGCGAACAGCATCTGGCGGTCGACCAGCGCGAGTTCGAAATGGCCAAACAGCCCGCCGGTGCGCAATATGCGATTGCTTCTGTCGCAAAGGTGAAGTTCCGGCCGCCTTCCGGCAAGGACTTGTCGCTGCTCGGCATCGAGCCGAACGGGGAATTGTCCGAGCTGCTCCCGAACCGAGCCGCGCTCGATCAGGCGGTTGCCGCCGGGATCGTGACGCAGCTGCCCAGCGGAGAGTTCGAGCTCAGCATCGACATGGACCACACCGGCTGGTCCGGCCTCGTCCTGCTGACCGGAGATGGTCCGTTCGACAAGGCGGTGACCCAGCCCGCCCTGAGCGCCCGCGGCCCCGACTGGCAGAACCAGTTCGTCGCTGCCGCCTCGGAGCGCGAATGGAAGTCGGAAATGCTCTGGTTCAAGTCGGTCGACAAGCAGCCGAACTAGTCGAAGAGCGGGGCCAGCTGCGCTCGTATCAGCGCGTCGTCATAGCTTTACGGGCGCTGCTGCTTCTGCAGCTGTTTGTCGTAATATTTCCGAAATTCCTTCGAGAAGACCTCCATGAAGGCCTCGTCCGATTCGGCCGCGACCTTGGCGAACTCACGCTCGTAATTGTGCCACAAGGCGGCATCGCGCATTGCGGGGATGACCCGGGTGAGCACGCCCATATTCTCGGCCCGCCGCTTGATCGATCCGGGCGAGAAGCGCTCAAGTGTCGCCTTTAGCGAGCCCGGAATAGCGGCAAGGGTAGCAATTTGATGCGATTGAAGATCGAGGTAGCCGTCCTCGATCGCCCTTTCGGCTTCCATGAAGCCGCGCTCCTTAGGATTGAGCAACTGCTTCAGCGCGGCCTCGGGCGTGCGCGCGAACTTGATGGGATTGTTGCCTTCCACCTGGAGGCTCGTGGACTCCGCGCCCATCTGGGATTTGGCGCGGGCGCGTGATTCCACCATCACGACCATCCCCGACACGAGCCGTCGGATCAGCCCGCCCGCTCGCGCCATCAACTCGACTGCGGAAAGGTTGCTGTCGCCGCGCTGCAGCCCCGCCGAAGTCATGAAGGCCTCGACGGGATCGGAGCCGTCGCTCGGGGCGGGGGCCGCGGCCGTGCCCCCGAAGCCGCTCCGGGCCCAGTCTAGATCGTTGGCGCTGATGAACTGGGTGAAGGCCTCGGAAGGCTCGTCCTCGACGTCTGCAGGGTTTCCACTAGGCCGCGAGGCCGGCTCCTTCTGCGGCGCGGGCGGGGGTGCCGGGGCGGGGGCGACCGGAGGCGCGGCCTGGGCGGCTGAAACGGCACCATCCGCACCGCGGCTCCAGGTGGATGTGCTCCCTGCAAAGCTCGGAGCTGTCTCAGCCTTTGCCGGGGTTGGTTCCGTCGCGTCGACGGCAGTTGTTCCCTGCGCGCGATCCTCCAGCGCAGCCTCGACTTGATACTGGCCGATCAAGAACACGTCGCCCGACTCGATCTTGCGTTCGCCGGTCATGCGCTCGGAGCTGCCATTGAGCAGAGTGCCGTTGGTGCTGATGTCTTTCAGGTAGTAGCCGTCGGCACGATTGCTGATCTGGCAATGGCGACTGGAGATGTAGTTCTTGTCGTCAGGCAAGCTCCAATCGCACGCCTTGGAACGGCCGATCGTCGCATCGCCATCCGCCAGCCTGAACTCCGCTTCACCCCTGCCGGCGAGGCTCTCCGGATTGCGTATGCTGAGTCTCAGCATCATGCCGGATCACGCGCGGCGCGCCGACCCTGGTCTTGCTCCAATCCGTAGCCCATGCACCGTCTCCCCCTCTGTCGACGTGCCAATCTCGGTTACGCGGGACCATAATGTCAGCTGACGGGCTGTGCAACATCGCGGAGCCGGAGTGCCGAACATCATCGCTTTGGCTTGCAAACGCGACAAGTGGTTAACGGGCCCGATTGGCAAGCGCTGCTAAAGGCCGTAATCAACGATAGAATGAATTTGCGCTGCCTTTTTGGATATCACCGCGCCTCGCTGAGCTCGATCGCCCGGCGGCAGAGCGGCTATTCGGCGATCTGCGAGTCCTGCGCGCGCCCGCTCGAGCGGACCAGCAACAGCCGCTGGGTCGCCTCCGACCCGCTCTACGACACCAAGGGTAGCTCCGCCGGCTAAAGCGCTGGCGGAGCTGCCGGTCAGCCAACCTGCCGTGATCGAAGCCGCGCCGGTACCCAGCGCCGGCGACGCTCCGCGCGTTTGCTCAGGATTCGCTGTCGACGCATGCTGAAACCAGCGTGGAAGAACATGTAGCCGAACATCGCGGCGATCAGGAGAGGGAACGCTATGTACATCATGCGCGGCCCAACTGAGCTGCGTGCGCCGAGTTCCACTAGAATTCGCTGACGAAATAAACTCAGCCAATGGCGCACCCAGCATGAAAACGATTGGCACTCGGATCATTGGGAAACGCTGTTCTTGTAATGCGGGTAGAGCCTGCCTTCGGGAGTGGGCGGCGCGACTGCAACAGGAATGCCGGTCATCGGTCTGTTCTAAAGGTGCGCGACCGGTGCGTCACTCATCTGAACGTCTTCTTTCCACCAGTCCCGGACGTTAGGCGGAACGGTCGAAGCTGCGCCGAACGGCACCCTCGGCGACAACGCGTCGATCCGGCGGGCGACACGTACTGGGGCAGTTCGTCGACGAGGACATCACCTTCGATCGGCCTCAAGCCTCTCGAGGCTCAACCACCCGGACCGGCTTGCCAACTTCCGCACCCCCGCTTCGAGCTGGACAGCCTGTACGGCGAGGGCCCGAGCTCATCCATCATGACGAAGGTGTCGGCGCGGGACGCCAGGTCTTTTTGGGCCGGTGATGCTGGACAGCCGCGCAGGCGCCGATTATCTGCCCGGGTCTGGCGCGCCGCTTCGGCGGCCACCTCCCGATCGGCATAGCCCGGGAGCCCGGCGTGGGCGCGTAGCTCAGTGGTAGAGCACACCCTTCACACGGGTGGGGTCGTAGGTTCAATCCCTACCGCGCCCACCACGCCGGTCCTGACCCGCTCGGTTCCCCAGCGTCATTCCGCATGTGCTCGCCGACGGGCATCCAGCGCGATTGCAGCCACTTAGAGGTGCCTCAATCCACACTTGAATTGCTCAAGTCACCGCAATTGAGAAACAGCCTACCACCAAATGGGGGTAAATTCGACGTTTATGTAACAATGTCTCCGGAACGGGATGGCGTTTGACCTGTTCTAATCCCGTGTGACGAAAGCGGTTTTTCGTCGCGGGGACAGGAACAGGGCTGTTGAAACAAGCCGCCGTCTATTCTGGAACGAAGCTCCCCGGCAGGTATGTAAGCCGGATCGGAGCCCATTGGTGTTGGTTCCGCGGTTCCGCGAACGCACCTCCATTAGCCAAATCGTAGTCCGAACCCGGTTCTCGGGTTCCGCAACGTAGCGTCGCTTCGCGACGGCTCGATTGCAATGCGTACCTCTAATCGCTGCCTGGAGCGCCCTCGGCGTCTCCGAACCCTGGCGGCTGGCCTCAACTGATCGAAGATAATCAAAGGGAGAGAAAACTAATGTGCTGGATGTGTGATCAAGACGGACGGTCCAACCTCACCAACCAATATTGGGGGAACAAGCTCGGCATTTCGGCCACGCATTTCGGTGCGCTTTCAAGCGGCAAGGCAACGACTGCGCCCCTTACGGACGGCAGCACGACCGGCTTTGCTCCGGACGCTCTCCTGGTCGTTGGCGCGGACGAAGCCGGCAGCGGCATCGGCGTTGCGCCCGGGAACCCCGCGCTGATCGTCGGTGGCACACCAACGGTGGCGACGCTGCAGACGATCGGGGACGAAGACTATTTCCAAGTCACCCTGGAAGCGGGCAAGACCTACGAAATCGGTCAGTTCGCCAAGATCGGCGGTCCGAGCGGTACTCCGCTGGCCGACGCCTATTTCGAGATTTACGATGCGGCCGGGAATCTGCTCCTCAGCGTCGACGGCGGCGGGCCCAATACGCCTTCCGGTCTGGACGCTCTGAGCACCTTCACTCCCCAGGCGGGTGGCGTCTACTTCATCAACGCACGCGCTTTCGATCAGGACCCCACGAACGGCACCAAGGGCGACGCGGTCGGTGATTATGAGCTGTTCGTCAAAGAGGTTGAGGCCGGCGCCCCCGTCTACACCCCCTTCTACGACATCAACAGCCCGCTCCATTCGCTCGACTGGGGCTCCGAATTCGCGCGCAGCTCGCGCAACCCTGACGGGGACAACGGCACCCGCAGCGACAATGGCGTCACTCAGGCGGACCTGCTGACCGACTCGCGCGCAGGCATCGAAGGCAAGAACGTCATCCGCGTCTATTTCGCCAAGCAAGGCGACGTGTTCGTGAGCTCGGACCCGACCACACCCGGTGTCACAGCCGACATCGTTCAGGTGCTGCCGATCACCGAAGCAGAGAAGGCCGCCTACCGGCTCGCCTTCGAGCAATATGAGAATGTCGCCGACCTGATCTACATCGAAGTCGACAATCGCAACGAAGCCGATCTCACGATCATCACCTACAAGGGCACGCCCGGACCGGGCGCCAGTCTGCTCGGCCGTGCTTCGCCTCCGGGTGAGGAGAGCGCGGGTCAGATGGAGTTCAACTCCGGCGACGAGCGCTACACCGACGCTGGCCTGACCCAGGGTGGCTTTTTCTTCACGACGCTGCTGCACGAGTTCGGCCACGCCCACGGCATGGCCCACCCGCACGACAATGGCGGGCGTTCCTCGATCATGCGCGGCGCCGGCGGCGGCACCGGCGGGATCGGCGGCGCCTATGGCGACTTCGGGCTGAGCCAGGGCGTCTTCACCGTCATGTCCTACAATGACGGCTACGATCTTCGTCCGGACGGCACCAAGAGCCCGGACGATTCCAAGGACAATGGCTGGGTCGGCACCCTGTCGCCGCTCGACATCGCCGTCATCCAGGACAAGTACGGCGTCAACGAGGAGTATCGGACCGGCAACGACACTTACGTCATCAAGGACGTGCAGGAGAAGGGCACCTTCTACGCCTCCATTTGGGACGGCGGCGGCGTCGACGAGATCGTCTATGAAGGCGCCCGCAACACGGTGGTGGATCTGCGCGCCGCGACGCTCAAGTACGAGGAAGGCGGCGGCGGCCGTGTCTCTTATGCGACCGGCATCCACGGCGGCTTCACCGTCGCAAATGGCGTCACCATCGAGAACGCCCGTTCCGGCGCCGGCAACGACACGGTGAACGGAAACGACGTCGCCAACAAGCTGAGCTCCGGCGCCGGCAACGACACGGTGAATGGGTTCGGCGGCGACGATACGATCAGCGGCGGCGCCGGCAAGGACATTCTGACCGGTGGCGCCGGCAAGGACACCTTCCTGTTCGCCGAACTGGCGGACAGCGGGGTCGGCGTGGATCGTGACGTCATCACCGACTTCGTCGATGGCGAGGACGTGATCCAGCTGGACAGTCTGGGCGGCAAGTCGTTCATCGGCAGCAGCGCCTTTACCGGATCGGCAGGCCAGGTCCGCGTCGCCACGTCGACCGGGCAGACCATCGTGGAGTTGGACAGCAATGGTGACGGTGTCGCCGACCTGCAGATCGAACTGACCGGCGGTTACCAGCTCGACAAGGGCGACTTCATCCTGGCCGTGACGCCGGGGCAGACACTGAGCGGCACCCGCAACTCCGACACGCTGCGCGGCGGTGAAGGTGACGACACGCTCGGCGGCCTTGGCGGCAACGACACGCTGATCGGTGGCGACGGCGACGACCGACTGAATGGCGGCGCCGATCGGGACACGCTGACCGGCGGGACCGGTGCGGACATCTTCGTGTTCGACACGGCCAACCACACCGGCACGCGTTCGTCGGCGGACCGGATCACCGACTTCCAGTCGGGCCTGGACCTCATCGACCTTTCCGCGATCGACGCCAACCGCAAGACGGCCGAGAACGATGCGTTCACCTTCATCGGCGGCGCGAACTTCTCGAAGAAAGCGGGCGAACTGCGCTACTCCAGCACCTCTTCGGGCACCTACGTTTCGGGTGACACGAACGGCGACGGCGTTGCGGATTTCGAAATCCTGCTGGTCAACAAGGCGACCCCGGTCGTCACCGACTTCCTGCTCTGATCCAGCACGGAGCGGAAGGACTGGAGCCCCGGCGTTGCCGGGGCTCTTTTTTGTGGGACCGGTCTGTTCCCCCGTGGCCGTTCTATTCGGGGATGGGCGCGCCGAGCTTTTCGGCGATTCGTCTGACCTCTTCGTCGGTCGGCGGGTCCGGCAGTTCCTGGCCCGGTGCGAGCGCCTCGTCCGGAAGGCCGGGTGCCGTGCCGGCGATCGGCTCGTTCACCGCCCGCTCGTTCGGGCCTGTGCTGATCTTCTCTCTGTCTTCAGCCATGGTCACCTCGTCTGGTTGCGCGAAGGGTAAGAGCGAGCGGCCCGGTGGTCCGGTTCCAGCCCGTCCTTGACGCTCGGGCGGGGGCGGGCCTATGTGCCGGCCACGCGTTCATCGAACGCAAATGGCGATCGTAGCTCAGCTGGTTAGAGCACCGGTTTGTGGTACCGGGGGTCGCGGGTTCAAGCCCCGTCGATCGCCCCACTTTCTCGAAGTTTCACTACAGGATCAACGCATGCAGTCGCTTTGGGATTATCCCGATTTCGACGACCATGAGGTCGTGCACTTTGTCACCGACCGGACATCGGGTCTCCGGGCGATCATCGCCGTCCATTCGACCCATCTCGGGCCCGGCGCGGGGGGGACGCGGCTGTGGCATTATCCGGAGAAGGGCGAGGCCGTGCGCGACGTGCTGCGGCTGTCGCGAGGCATGAGCTACAAGAATGCGATGGCGGGCCTGTCGCTGGGCGGCGGCAAGGCGGTGATCCTTGCGGATGAGGCGCGCAACAAGACCAACGAGATGTTCGCCGCCTTCGGCCGTGCGGTCAACGGGCTGTGCGGCAAATACGTGACCGCCGAGGATGTCGGCATCACCGTTCCCGACCTGGTCGAGGTGTCGAGGCATACGGGCTACGTGTCGGGCCTGCCGGTCGCGTCGGGCGCGGTGGGCGGCGATCCGGGCCCGCACACCAGCTACGGCGTGTTCCTGGGGATCAAGGCGGCTGTGCGCAACAAGCTCGGCAACGTCAGCCTGGCCGGGCTGCATATCGCAATCCAGGGCGCCGGCAGCGTCGCCGGCGGCGTCGCCCGCCGAGCCGCAGCGGAAGGCGCGCGGATCAGCATTGCCGACATCGACCCCGCCCGGGCGCAGAAGCTTGCGGACGAGGTTGGCGGGACGGTGGTCGCTCCCGACCAGATCATGACGCTGGAGGCGGAAGTCCTGAGCCCCAACGCGCTGGGCGCGATCCTCACCGCCCAGAGCATCGCGGCGCTTCGGACGCCGATCGTCGCGGGCGGGGCCAATAACCAGCTCGCCACGCCCGCCGAGGGCGATCTGATTCATGCACGCGGCATCCTCTACGCGCCCGATTATGTGATCAATGCAGGCGGCATCATCAACGTGGCCTCCGAGTATCTGAAGGACGCGGACGAGGCCGGGGTTCGGGCGAAGATCGAGCAGATACCGGGCCGACTCGAGCAGATCTGGGCGGAGAGCGACGCGACCGGGCGCAATCCGGCTGCCGTGGCGGACACGATGGCGCAGCGGCTGATCGGGCGGGGATAATTCTTCTCGTCCCCGGACTCGGTCCGGCAACCCTCTTACCTCCTGCACAGCAGAAGAAGGTGGGCCCCGGATCAAGTCCGGGGTGACGGCTATAGGGTAGTCACGAGTTCTTTCTTCTCTCGGCCGAGCTTGTGCTCGCGGTAGAGGGTGTAGAGGCCGCTGGCGATGATCACGGCGGCGCCGGCCCAGGTGGTCGCCGGGGGGTGATTGCCGAACAGCAGGTAGCCAAGCAAAACGGCCCAGAGCAGCTGCGTATAATCGAACGGCACCACGACGGAGACCGGCGCGAAGCGGAGCGATGAGGTCAGGCACAATTGGCCGAGCCCGCCGAACAGGCCGAGCGCGACCAGGATGCCCCAGGTGCCGGGATCGTGGGCGCGGGCGTAGAAGGGCAGGACGGTGGCGAGCGCCAGCATGGAGAGCAGGCTAAACCAGAGCACCGTCGTCTGTGTACCCTCCGTGCGGCCGATCTGACGAATGGTGATGGTGACGACGCCCACCCCGAACGCGGCCAGGATTGCGAGCACGAGCCCGATCGTCGGGACATGGGTGCCGCCGGGGCGCATCACGATCAGCACGCCGACGAAGCCGAGCGCGACCGCGCTCCAGCGATGGCGACCCACCTTCTCCTTCAGAACCAGCGCGGAGAGGGCCACCGCGAACAGGGGCGCGGCGAAGCCGATGGTCGTCGATTCCGCGAGGGGGAGATAAGAAAGGGCGCTGAACGCCAGCAGCATGGTGGTGAGGCCGATCGCCGCCCGGATCGCGTGCGCCTTCGGCCGCTCGGTCCGCCATGCGCCGAGATTGCGCGACCAGGCGATCCAGCCGAGCAGCGGGATCAGGCCGAAAGCAAAGCGATAGAATGCGAGCTCGGGCGTGCTGACGCCCGCCTGGTAGCCGAGCTTGATGGTTGCCGCCATGAAGGCGAAGCAGGTGGTTGCGCCGATCCGCAGCGCGATGCCGAGCAACCTGTTCTGGTCGGGACGTGAAGAGGCCGTGTCAGGCATGAACTTGGGTGGCGGCTTCGCGTCCGAGACGCGAAAAGGCAAGCGGCGCTTGTTAAGACTTTCCTACAAGCCCTTGCGCCGCTAGATAAGCTGCGGGGTTAGGGCATGCACGTTTACGCAAATCCGGCGCGGTTTCTGAAGCTCGCGCGTCCGCTCACCGTCTGGCTTGGCTGGTCGGGTGCGGCGTTGATCGCGTTCGCCCTGATTTCGGGGCTGTTCCTGGCGCCGCGCGACTATCTGCAGGGCGATAGCGTCCGCATCATGTACGTCCATGTGCCCGCCGCCTGGCTCGGCATGGGCGGCTGGACCGGGATTGCGGTGTCCAGCATCGCCACCCTGGTCTGGCGGCACCCGCTGGCGAGCATCGCCGGACGGGCCCTGGCTGTGCCCGGCGCGCTGTTCACCGCGCTTTGCCTCGTGACGGGGTCGCTCTGGGGCCGCCCGACTTGGGGAACCTATTGGGAATGGGACGGCCGCATGACTTCCATGCTCGTCCTCCTGTTCCTCTACATCGGCTACATCGCGCTCGCCGATGCGGACCGCGAGCGGGGCGGGGAGGGGCGGATCACCGCCATCTTCGGCCTGATCGGCGCGATCAACATTCCGATCATCAAATATTCGGTCGAATGGTGGAACACGCTCCACCAGGGCCAGAGCATCTCCGTGGCCAGCGGTTCGAGCATCGATGCATCGATGTTGTGGCCGCTGCTGATATCGACCCTCGGCTTTTCATTCCTGTTCGGGGCCATCGTGCTGATGCGGATGCGGGCGATGCTGGCCAGGGCAAAGGTGGAAGCGCGTCTGCGGAGAATGGCGGCATGAAC
>NZ_DASVTH010000024.1:0-4237 GCF_036387615.1 Allosphingosinicella sp. | reverse complement strand
ACCTCCTCGACATTCTCGCCGATCCGCAGGCGGCCGAGCATCTGGAAATTCGGCAGGCCGTCCAGGAAAAGTATCCGCTCCGACAGCCGGTCGGCATGCTTCATCTCATCGATCGACTCGTGCCGCTCATGGTCGGCGAGCCGCTGCACCCCCCAATGTTCGAGCAGCCGGTAGTGCATCCAATATTGGTTGACGGCGGTCAGTTCATTCCTGAGCGCTTCGTTCAGCAGCTCGTTGACCCGCGGATCGCCCTTCATTCCCAGCCTCCTGTTTCAGGCGGCGTAGATAGTCGAGACCAGGGCGAAACGGAACCCGGAATGGCGCGGAAATCTGCGGAAAATAAGCCTGCTCTTGCTAGGCAGTCGCAGCTTCGGCGGTGATGATCTCGCGTGCGAATGAAAAGCATTGGCCGCAGCGCGGCTTGCGACCAACCGCGCGGTACGCGCTTGCCGGGCAACGCGCGCCTTCGCGTGCCGCCTTGCGGACCTCGCACTCACGGATGGCATTGCAGACGCACACGACCATGACGTTCTCCCGTCCCGCACAGAGGTCATAGCGCTAATGCGAATGCCTCGCAATAGCCAATCGCTGCCTTGGGCTCAGGAGGTTGAGCTCTCTTGGCTCAAGGTCATTCATTTTCGCCGGACCGCTCCAGCTCCTTCGTGAGGATCCGGCGCATGTCGGTGCGTCGCAAGCTGGCCTTCAGATTATCGGGGCTGGTATAGAGCGCACGAAGGAAGCCCAGATCCCAACTGGTCAATGTGATCGGCACCGCCACGCCGGCCGGCGCGCCCACCGCATTCAGGATCGAGGAGGCGGATTTCGGCAAGCGAGACGGGTCGGTGCGGGCAAAGGTGCGCATGGCGGTGTAATCGGCCAGTTGGGTGGTGGTCAGCCCCTGCACCGCGTCCAACTCAACGACCACCACCGCGGCCGTGAAATGGGGGCGCGCGGTCTCGGTTATCCTGGAGCCCAACCCCGGCGCCTGATTGATGTACATGTCGAAAGCGCTGTCCTCCAGCAGCTCTAAGCCGTCGGCTCGGCGCAAGCCTTTCAGCTGCCATGCCGCGACAGGCCCGGGCGCGCGCGTGAGCCGCCGGACCTGAACGGGCGCCATGTTGTTGAACAGGCTGGGCTGTTTGCGCATGAGCGCTTTGATGAAGTCCCGCTTGTCAGGGACGAGCGCGACGAGGATGTTCGGGGAGCAGCCCTGGGCCCCGGCCTTCATGCCCACGCCTTCGGCCACGCGCCTGATCCGCTTCTCGACCGCTTCTTTCTGCGACGGCGAAAGGCCGGCGGCGACCGGGCACACCGCCTGCTCGAAGCGAGCAAGCTGCCCCTGCCCCGGTGCGTGCGTCAGCGCGCCGACGAAATCGCGGACCTGGCGGTCGAACCCCTCCCGCCCGGTGACGACGATCTCCGGCGGCTCGCTCGAGGGCGTCTCTTGGGCAGGCGCCATGCTGGCCAAGGCAAGTGCAGCGCCGGTGAGGCAGGCACGCAGGAAAGCAGTCATCGAGTTTCTCCGGCCCGATTTGTGGCGAGCAAGCATCTGAATATCATGGACCGGGAGGGCGACAAAGGCGCTGTGTCGCAGCCCCCCGGCGTGACGCGCGTGCCTTTCTAATTTCATCGACCTACCGGGGTCGATCGGCCCAGCGCTCCATCAGGAGCGCTCGGCCCCACCGTGTCTCGACCGGCCCGCTGACGAGGGCGAAGCCGGCCTTCTCGTAGGCGCGGATCGCGCGGGTGTTGTCCGGGTGCGGATCGGTGCCGATCGCGGGCGCGCCCTTCGCGAACAAACGGTCGCATTGCTCGCGCAGAAGGGCGCTGCCGTGGCCGCGGTCCAGCATGTCGGGCTCGCCGATATACTGGTCCACGCCGCGTGAGCCCGGCGGCAGGTGCGAAAAGGGATGCGGGTCCCAGGCGTGGCAAGCATAATCCTGCGCAAAAGCGAACGGGCGCGGCTGTCGGCCGGGCGCGACATGCTCGATGATCCACAACGCCATGGCGGGATCGGCCAGGTGGGCCTCGAACTCGGCCTCGGGATGCTGCCACGCGCCCCACCAGAGGAGCACCTCAGGCTCCGCCCGCCAGCGCAGCAGCATCGGCAAGTCGGCGCGGGCGGCGGGTCGGAAGCGGTAGGGTGAGTCCACCCGGAGAGACTAGCGCCGCTGCGGCCCTGGACCGGGTTGGGCAGCCTTCTTGCTCTCCGAAGTCTTGCGGGCGCGGGCGGCGGGGCGGGCGGCGGCTTGCGAGGCGTTGAGAGCCACGGCGGCCCGGACGAGCGCCTTGAACGCGTCATCGTCGATCGCGGCGTCCTCGCGGATGTCGATCGCACGCATGGTGTTGCCGCCCATGCTGCCGTTGAACAGACTCGCCGGGTCCGGGAGCAACGCCCCCTTTGCAAAGGTCAGCTTGACGTAGCCCTTGTAGGTCTCGCCGGTGCAGACGATGCCGTGGTGCTCCCAGACGGGAACGCCGGACGGATTGGTGGGCTTGCGCCATTTCACCGCCTCGACGATTCCGGAGTCGGCCTCCCGGATCAGCGCGCGCATGCGGGCGAGCCGCTCGCCTCGCCAGTCGCCGATCGAGGCGATCTTGGCGTCGATCAATCGGGAAGGGCTTTCCGCCATTTGTTCGTTCAACGCGCCGCTCCTTTGCTGCTTTGCCATTGGTTAGGTGATCCGGGCCCGCGCTGGAAGGTCATCGACAACGCTGTAGGAAAGCTCTCGCCGATCCGGCAGGTTCGGCCGGAGCAGGCAGGAGGCGCGGATGAGCGAGGAACGGGGCGGGCTGCCGATCATGTCGTTCGAAAGCCGGGATGGGCTGGAGGAGTGGCTGGAAGAGCAGACCCAGCCGCAAACGGCCGGTGACCATAACGGCATCTGGCTGAAGCTCGCCAAGAAAGAGAGCGGCGTGGTCTCGGTAAGCCGGCAGGAGGCGGTGGATGCGGGGCTGTGCTTCGGCTGGATCGACGGGCTGATCAACAGCTTCGATGGACAATTCTACCTGCTCCGCTTCACGCCCCGACGGAAGAAATCGAAATGGTCGCTGATCAATGTCGAGCGCGCCGAGGCGCTGATAGCGGAGGGGCGGGTGCGGCCGCCCGGCATGCGCGAGATCGAGGCGGCCAAGGCGGACGGGCGCTGGGATGCCGCCTACCCGCCCAGCAGCCGGATCGAGGTGCCGGCGGATCTCCAGGAGGCGCTCGAAGCCCGTCCCGAGGCGGCCGCCTTCTTCGCGACGCTGAATGGAGCGAACCGCTACGCGATCCTCTACCGGCTGCACGACGTGCGCGACCCGGCCAAGCGGGAGGCGGCGATTGGCAAGTGGGTCGAGAAGCTGGAGCGCGGCGAGACAGTCTACGCGGCCGGGCCGATCAAGTCCCAGAGGTTGCCGTAGAGGTCCGCGAACACGGCCACGGTTCCGTACGGCTGCTCGGCGGGAGGGCGGACGAAGTGGACGCCTTTGGCGGTGAGATCGCGGTAGTCGCGCCAGAAATCGTCGGTGCGCAGAAACAGGAAGACGCGCCCGCCCGCTTGGTTGCCGATGAAGGCCTCCTGCTCCGGCGTGGCGGCGCGGGCGAGGAGGAGGGTGGCGGCATTGTCGCCACCGCCGGGCGGCGCGACGAGGACCCAGCGTTTGTCCTGCTCGGGCTGATACTGGTCGGCGACGAGCGTGAAGCCGAGCTTCTCCGTGAACCAGGCGATGGCCTCGTCATAGTCGCGGACGATGAGGGCGATGTGGGCGAGGGATTGCGTCACCACGCGGCGCTGGCCTGGCTGGCGCCGCGATGCTCGGCCAGGCGGCGGGCGGTCGCGGGCGAGGTGTTGGGCGGGAGGCGGTCCAGGGGAAAGTAGCGCGCCTCGGCCACCTCAACCCCGTCGGCGCGCGCCGGCCCGACGGCACGGGCGCGGAACAGGTGGATGGTGTCGCGCTTGCCCTGGGCGGTCGAGAAGTAGGTGGCGACGAAGGCGAGGTCCGCGACGCCGCAGCCCAGCTCCTCCTTCACTTCCCGCGCGGCCGCGGCCGCCGGCGTCTCGAACGGCCGGATGCCGCCGCCCGGCAGCAGGAAGAGATCGCTGCGGCCGTAGCTGTTGCGGATCAGCACGATCTCGCCGGCATGGTTGAACAGCATCACCTTCACCCCCCGCGTCCGCGGCCGGAACAGGCGCCAAAGCAGTCGCTGGAGCCGGTAAAGGAGGTTGAGCAGCGGGTTCACGCGCTGCGACGATAG
>NZ_DASVTH010000023.1:0-1615 GCF_036387615.1 Allosphingosinicella sp. | reverse complement strand
CTGCGCGAGCAGGCGGTCGCGCGCGGTGTCGTCCACGTCCAGCGCCGCATCCGGTCCGCGACCCTCGACGCGCGCGGCCATGTCGAGTCGCTCGTGCTCGACGACGGAGCGCTCCTGCCGGGCGATCTCTTCATCGACTGTTCGGGCTTCCGCGGCCTGCTGATCGAGGAGGCGCTGCACACCGGCTACACCGATTGGTCGCTTTGGCTGCCGATGGACCGCGCACTCGCCGTCCCGAGCGAGGCAACCACGCCGCGAACTCCCTACACGCGCGCGACGGCGGGGGGCGCCGGCTGGCGCTGGCGCATTCCGCTCCAGCACCGAACCGGAAACGGCCATGTTTATTGTAGCCAGCATCTCTCGGACGACGAAGCCGCCAGCGAACTGCTGGCTGGTCTCGACGCACCGGCGCTCGCCGACCCACGTCCGATCCGGTTCAAGACGGGCAAGCGCCGGCTGATGTGGAACGGCAATGTCGTTGCACTGGGACTGGCCGCCGGCTTCGTTGAGCCGCTCGAGTCGACCAGCATCCATCTGATCCAGCGCGGCGTCGTGACGCTGATGTCGCTCTTTCCCGATCGCGGCTTCGCCGCCGCCGATGTGGAGCAATATAACCGCCTGATGGACCGGGAGTTCGAGCAGGTCCGCGACTTCATCATCCTCCATTATCACCAGACCCGCCGCGACGATTCCGCCTTCTGGAACCAGGTCCGGGCCATGGACATCCCCGACAGTCTCCGGCACCGAATGGATCTGTTCCGCAGCCATGGTCGCGTCTTCGTGGAGCCGGGCGACCTGTTTACCGAAACCTCCTGGGTCGCGGTGATGCTGGGCCAGGGCCTGCGTCCGGAGCGGCTCGACCCGATTGCAGCCGCGATGCCAGAGGCCGACATCGCGGCGCAACTCGATCGGATGCGCAACCTCGTTCGCCGCGGGGTCGAGACGATGCCGACCCACGACCAGTTCATCGAGCGGCATTGCCGCGCTACCGCGTGATAGCCTCATGAACACCGCTCGTGTTGGTATGTCCCCAGCTGCTCGCATGAGACGCACGGCAGCGGCCTTGTTTGGCCCGTTGCTGCTCTGCGCCGTTCCTGCTTCTGCCTGGGGCGCCGATTATCAGAGCTCGCCGGAGCGGCGCACCAGCGTCGACAAAGATTGGGGCCCTTGGCTGAACCCCTTCCGGGCCAAGCTCGTCCCGGTCCTGATGCAGGATTTCGGCGAACGGTACATCTACCAGCCCGCCAATGCCGCGCTGCCTGCGCCGCGCCCGGGCGAGCGCCGCGTCGTCTTCCTTGGCGACTCCATCACCGACAGATGGGATCTGGCCGCCAGCTTCCCCGGTCGGCCCTACGTCAATCGTGGCATCGGGAGCCAGGTCACGGCGCAGATGCTGCTGCGGTTCCATCAAGATGTCATAGCGTTGAAGCCGGCCGCGGTGGTGATCCTGGCAGGCGTCAACGACGTGCAGGGGTTTCTCCAGCAGGAACGCCGCGAGCAGATCGAAGCCAATTGGGAGGCAATGGCCGATCTCGCCGACCGGCACCGCATCGCCGTGGTGTTCGGGTCCCTCCTGCCGGTGAACGACTACAGCGAAGCCGCGCGCAACGTCACC
>NZ_DASVTH010000022.1:0-41507 GCF_036387615.1 Allosphingosinicella sp. | reverse complement strand
ACGAAGCTCCCGAATTGGTGGCCCGCATAGGCAAGCGCGATCGGCTCTGAACGCTCGGCAATCTCCTGACCGGAAAGGATTGCCAGGCCGGTCGGACTTTCGAGGTCGCGCGCATCAAGGCCCAGTTCAGCGGCGAGCTCGTCATTCAGTTGGATCAGCTTCGCCGCGGGATACTGAGCAGGAACGGCACCCGCGTAGAACCGCTGCGGAAGGCGCGCATAGCTGTTGTCGAATGGGATTTGCATCCGTCCTCAACATTGCGGAGGGAACAAGTTTCCACGATTGCAGAGCCGCAAAACTGGGAAAACGAGTAGATTGCTGAGACGGCAGCTAGACGCCGAGAACGCGCCGGTGCCGGGAGGTGCGGTTCAGCGGCTTTCCGCGCGAGGTGACATTGTTCGCGCGGCGTTCAGTCCGTCGGCATCGGTACTGCCAACCGCTTGCAGGTATCAGACGCGCATTCCCGATCGATCGGCCAGGTCGTCAGCGTGGGAGCAGGAGGTGCGCCAGGCGCGGCGCACAATGGACGATGTCTTGACGCATCTGGCCGTGACGCAGGTGCCAGGCGAACGCCTCGATCGGGATGAAGCGTCGCTCCGCCAGCAATTCCTGCTGCGCGGCGTCGTACAATGACGGCCCCATCGGCACGGCGACTCCGCGCAGCGAAGCGAGCAGGCCCGCGCCTCGGCCGTCCATCGGATTGCGGGTGACGAACCCTTCTCGGCCCGGCTCGAGCCGAATGTCGACGATGTCGCTCCACTGGGCGGAGAGCGTGTAGCCGGTCTGCCGGAGACAGGCCCCGTCCGGCGACAGCTGGAGAGTCGCTCGATCCACGAAAATGACCTGGCAGGCGAGTCCGATGCAACCGACCAGTGCTGCGGTGATCAGGAATGCCCGTCCCTCGATCGGCCCGCTGTCCGCGCGAAGCCACATCAGGCCGACGATGATGGGACCAAGAACGTACCACAAAGCCCAACGTCGCCAGGGGCTGACACGGTAGGTCCGAACTCCGGTCGTCAGCGTGCGGGCAGGAGAGTTGGTCATCAGCAAAACCTGCGAGGTGGACGCACCGCCGTGAGCGCATGTCGTCGCGGCAAGTTCAGGGGATCGCAGTGATCGATATGGATCGCGGCAATTGGTCGGCGGACTTGTTGAGGTTGAGCAATTGCTGGACAAGGGAGATCACCTGCAGGCTTCGGCTGCTTTCCCCGCCCGCGCTTCCGCAGGGGCCATCCCCCTCGTCGGTTTCGGCCGGCAGCGAGAAGCGCTTGCCGAGGAACCGGGTGCTGACGCCGTGCTTCGCGTCTCCTTCTCTGACCAGCAGGATCCAGCGCATCTGCCGCAGCGGCTGGTTCACCGACGCGCCGCACTGAACCAGAAAGTTCTCGCGCGGAATCTGATATGCGGCGGGGCCGGCGCGCACATATTCCCCCAGGAAGTAGATGACGTCCTGAACCGAACGGAAATGCACTTCCAGGCTTACGTCGCGCCAGCCAGGCGTGCCGGCGCCGCTGGACGGATTGGGTACCTGCTCCAAAAATCGGGCGTCCAGGCCGCGCGGCGAACCGGGGGAGGGGTCGATCAGTGCGAACCGCCCTGGATCGAGTAGCGCGCCGCCGGTCAGGACAGGTATGCCGTTGCGGATCTCCCCTTCGGCCAGGCCGATGGTTGGGTGCGTGCTCTTCCAATCGGCCTTGGTGCGGGAGAAGTCGGCTCCGGCGCAGCGGTCCCGGCCTCTCGAGAAGGTCACGGAATAGGATGAGTTGGTCTTGAAGCTGAGCTTTTCGTTGTCGAAGTCGACCTGTTCGTCCTTCAAGAGATCGACGAATTTCTGCACTGCCGCGGGGCGCTTGCTTTGGTCCAAAGCCTGCAGGTCCGCGGGCTCGAAGACATCGCGCGCCCTGGCCAACTCAAACCGGTCTTCGATCCGGTGCGACTTGATGACGAAGTTGCAGATGACGCTCTGAAAGCCATACGCGTCGTCCGCATCGTTATAAACCGACGCAAGACGCCTGCCAGTCTGCTTCTCGATCAAGTCCAGCCGTTCAACGAAAAGCGACATCAGCAGCTCGTCCGGCCAGCCGGCGTCCAGATAATAAGCGATCAGCTCGCCCTTCAGGGGCTGCTGCAGGCCGCGCTGGAACTTCTCGGTCGCAAGCACGGCCGCCCTGAAGCTTGGCCGCGTCGTCACGCTGCCGTTGAGATTTGGCGAGACGGTGGCGGCGCCATCATTCTGGCCGGATCCGGTCAGCGCGCCCGAACCGTTGAAGCTGCGCGAAACCGACGTTCCGGGCAAGCCAGCGCCAAGCGATGCTCCCAACGAGATCTGCGCGTCGCCATTCACCTCGGTGATGGTCGTGAAGTGCAGAGGGTAACGGTAGCGGGCGCGCAGGATGTTGCGCAGGGTCAGCTCGTCCTCCGTCTTTGCGACCATCTGATCATGATCCACCGCGACACGCTGCAATTGCGGTGAAAAGGCGCAGGCTGTCGTCAGGGAGGCGGCGATTGCCAACCCAAGAAGCGAAGCAGAGTGCGTCAACAATCCCTCCCCGAAGAACCGCGGCTGAAGATCAGCGGTAAGGCCAGGCAAGCGCATTCAGGCGGAAGCGCTCTATGTGCTAGGCATGCCCCCGACGTCGAAATCACGCCTGGCGGAAACGATGGTCACGGCCATGCCGGCAAGCGCATCGAGCAGCACGATCATCGTGATCAGGAAGAAGGCCGAACTCGAGAAGCTCGGCAGCAGCAGGAATTCGATCAGGCAGAAGATGAAGACGCCGAACGAAAGCATGTGATTGATGATGGCCGGCGAAGCGGTGCGCGCGGACTTGATGACCTCGATGAGCAGCAGGACCACCGTCAGCAGCAGCAGGAGATCGCCCCAGTTCAGGGAAAGGTGCGATCCGGAGAGCATGGGAAGACCGACAGCCTCGCTTCGAATCGTGGCAAGCAGACTAGGCTCTACACTGCCTGGAGGCGGGTTCGAGGATAGCAGCGCCATCAGATTGTAGATGATCACTGGAATCAACAGCAGCGGAAAAATTTCGAATTTGGCAGCACCCCAACCGGGCTTTACTTGCATGTTTCCGCTCCCCCTTATTGTGCAGATTCAATGTTCAAGCACAGGATTCTTAGACGTGTCCCGAGAGCTCATCCAGGACAGAAGAATCATCTTTGAAGTGCTTGTAACATATTCGCGGGGGAACTACGCTAATCATGCGGGGGGAGATTGCCGATGCAGAACGTGCAGGATCTGGTTGACAGAATTCCGCCGGAAGCTTGGCCGCTTATCGACGTCCTCTTCAGGATTACGGTCGCTCTAACCCTGCTGTGGCTGTTCCTTGCGCTGGTGGCTTGGTGGCGCAGACGAGCCTACAATCTTACAATTGCGTCGACCGCGGGCCGCTCGAAAAAGGCTCAACCCGATTTCCTGCGCGTCGACGAGAAGGCGCGAAAAGCCGCGATCGCCCGCGGCGAGGCGCACGAGGAGTTCCTCGAAGATCGCGAGCAGGAAGAATTGGCCAAGGATCCGCTCAGCTTCGGCCAGCGGATGGCGGGCCTCGCCTCTCTGGTCATGTCTCTTTTCACGCTCTCGACGGTCGTGTTCGGAGCGGTCTCGAACATTCAGAACATGGGCAAGGCCTTCAAGTCCATGGGCACCTGGGAGAAGATGCAGAAGGTTCTTGCCGATCACTGGTTCGGCACCAGCCTCGCCGTCTTCGTGATCGGCTGGTACCTTTATAAATATTTCGCGGATCGGAAGTGGAAAGAGAGCTAGGCCATGGATTCAAGTCCTCTTGTTCTGACTGACCCGAATTTGCTGGCGGAATTCGTCCGCGAATCCGAGTTCAAGACGTTCTTTGAAAAGCGCTTCGCCTCGCCGCCCGACCTGGCCGCCTTGCTGTTCCGCGATGGCGCGCTGATCAACAGCTTCAAGGGCACTCAGTTCTCCGTCGGCGGGCTGTGGGAGAACATCAAGGGCGTGGTCGGCGGGTCGCACCATTATGCGATCATGCTGGCCGACCTGAAGCCTTTCCAGGTGCAGTTCGCCGTCCGCGGCATCTCCAAGGATATGGTCGAAATCGCCGGAACGGCGACTCTCGAACTGCAGCTCAATCCGGACAAGCCTTCCAACATCTTAGGGCTGATGGGCGGCGTCTCGCGCCAGCAGCCGGTCGGGGGACAGGATGGCCTGCCGACCACCGGGCGCAAGGCGCTTTCCCGCCTGGACGTGCTGGAGCGGATCGAGCCGCAATTCCGCGACCGCGTGTTCGAGGCTGTGATCGGCGCTCACCATGCCGACGAGATCCGCGGTAACCGCGGCCTGCAGGATCAGATCCAGGCCGACATGATGCTGGAGGCCGAGCGCATCTGCGGCGACATCGGCGTGATGGTCCGCAACGGCTCGATCGTCTGGGCCATGAACGCCGTCGAGCGCGAGCAGCTCGAAAAAGCCGAGATCGAGCGACAGCAGGGCATGCTCGATTACCAGCTCGACTTGATGAAGCGCGAGGTCGCGCGTCAGGGCGAATCGGCCGAGGTCAAGATCCAAAGCCAGCTCGATCTCACCAAGCTGCAGCAGGCGAGCGAGGACGAACTCGCGCACATGGTGCTGAACAGCGAGGTCAGCTTCATCGACGCGCGCGAAAAGGCGGCGCGGCGACAGGAAGCCGAAGCGCTGCAGCACGAAATCACGATCCTTCGCACCGAACGGGCCGGCAAGTTCGAGAACCAGCTGGCCGAATCCGGGCAGCTCATCGACCTCACCAAGGAAAAGGCGCGGCTGCGCGTCGTCGAGCGTGACATCGATGCGCTCGACCGCAATCACGGCGCCCAGATGCGCAAGATGGAGGCGTTCACCGAGATCGAAATTCGTGATCGCGACGCGGATTCGAAGATCACCGAGGCGCAGCGCTGGGCCGACCAGGCGCTCAAGAACCTCGAAGGTACCGGGAAGATCGAGCAGGACCTTGAGGACCGCAAGGCCGATCGCGGCATCAAGGTCGGCCAAGCCGAGACCACCAACAAGATCAGCGTTATGGATGCCGAGGCGCGCAATCGCGTGGATCAACTCGGCGCGGCAGCCGGTATGACGCCCGAGCAAATCATGGCGATCACGGCGAGCTATTCGGAGACCGCCGCCACCGCGAAGATCGAGGAAGCCAGGGCCCGGGCCGCGGGCGGCGAGCAGTTGACCCAGGTGGTACGAGACCTGTCCGCGGAGATGAAGGAAGAGCGCGCCTTAAGCCGCGAGCATGAGCACCGCATGCTCGAGACCGGCATGAAGGGCGCGACCGGCGTCGCCTATGGCGCCGGCGGAAAGGACGGACCGCCGCCGGAAGAGCTTGGCCAAACCGGCACGACGGAATGCCCGAAATGCGGCAAGTCGCTCTCCGCCAAGGCGCGATTCTGCAACGGCTGCGGTCATCAGATGCGCACATGACGGCTGCGGCGAAGCTGACCGGCGTGACGGAACTGGACGCGACGCGATGAGCCGCCGCCTTCGCAGCCCGAAGGATTGCTGCAAGGCGACTCTGCGGGCCGATGCGGACGCTTCATTCTGCGAGGAATGCGGGCAGCCGCTTGCCCGCTGCATGGCGTTCCAGGAATGCGGCGGCCTGGTCGGCGAGGACGGGCTTTGCGAAGTCTGCGTCGCGCCCCACCTGCAGATCATCCCGGGAGCGACGATGAACGCACCCGTCGGCGGGTCTGTCGCTCTGCCGTTCGATCTCTACAACGCCTCCAGCGTCGATCGCCCGCTGCTGGTCACTGGCCTTTGGAGCCGCGAGAAGGGTGATTGGCGCAAGGAACGGCTGGGCTGGGAACAGCTCGATCCAGGCGAACGCGCGCCCGCTTCCGTCACGGCGCGCGAGTTCGACCGCGCCGGCCTGCACGAAGTCGAGATCATGTGGACCGTCGCGACCCGCTGGCGCGCGCGCGAGGAGAGTTTCGCCTTTTCGACGCGCGTGCTGCTGACGATCCCCAGCGACCAAAGCGGGGCCGGGCCCGTCGTGCAGATCAGCAGCGAAAACGAGATGAACGGCAACGTCATCCAGATCACCGACAATAGCGGTCGGGCCGGGCGCGACGAGGGCAAGGTCGTCTCGGCGATCGACATGAACATCCAGCGGCTCGACCGCGAGGAGCGGCGGCTGGGCTTGCGCGGCATCGCAGAGGATCTGCGTGTGCCCCGTTCGGCGACTTTCTCCTTCGCCGGCTTCGGGCCGAACGACGCCCCGCCACCGAACCTCCCCGTGCTCACCCGTGACGCGGTGCTCGCCTTCGGTCGTTCGCGGACCCGGCTCGATGCCGGCGAGGGCGACGTGCGGCTGTTGATCGAAAATGACCAAGGCCAGATCGACGAGGAACTCTCCCAAATGGTCTCGCGCCGGCACTTCGAACTCTATGTCGAGAATGACCGGTTGATGCTGCATGTCAGCGGATCGAACGGGCTCAGGATCAACGGCGAAGCCTTTGGCGTCGACAAGGTGGTGCAGCTCAAGGACGGCGACGTGATCGCTCCGGTGCTCAAGGTCCCGGACGCGCTGTCGCTCACCGTCCGCTTCTCGCGCGAGTTCGATCAGGTCTGCACGATCGCTCTGGCGCGCACGCCGGCGTTCAGAGGGGCGACTTCATGATCAAATGCCTGAAGTGCGGCACGGAGAACTCGGCCAACAGCGCATTCTGCGAAAACTGCGGCAAGCCGCTCGCGCCCCCCGGCTCAGGCGGCGGCGGGCTGGAAACGCTGAGCAATCTGCAGACGATCGGCGGAGATCCGACGCTGGACCGCCGCGCCTACCCCAAGGACCAGAACCCGACGCTGGAGCCGGGCGCGGTCTTCGCCGACCGCTATACGATCGAGTCCGTCATCGGCAGCGGCGGAATGGGCGTCGTTTATCGCGCCAGGGACAAGATCGGGGATCGGCTCGTCGCGCTGAAGCTGATCCGATCGGACCTGCTGGGCGGTGACGCCGCGGTCAATCGGCTGATCGCAGAAGGCGTGCTGACGCAGGACATCCGTCACAAGAACGTCGTCTCGGTCTACCATGTCGACCAACTCGATGGCCGGCCATTCATTGCGATGGAATATGTCAACGGCGTTTCGCTGCGCGAGTGGCTGCGCAAGCAGCGCAGCGCCCGAGTCGACGTGCCGACCAAGGTCGCCGCGCACATCGTCAACGAGGTCCTTCACGGGCTGCAGGCGGCGCACGATCTGGGCGTCACCCACCGCGACCTCAAGCCCGAGAACATCATGCTGACGGGCGAGCCGACCAGCGACGCCGCGCCGCTCAAGCTGCTCGATTTCGGGATCGCCCGCGCCGACGGCAAGCGAACGGACAGCGGCACCAGCGCACGTGTCGGCACGCCGAGCTACATGGCGCCCGAGCAGGAAACCGCCCCCGAAAGCGCGGGGCCCTCGGCCGATCTCTATTCGCTTTCCAAGATCTTCTACGAATTGCTGGTCGGCGTGTTGCCGCAAGGACATTGGCAGCCGCCGTCGAGCGGGCGGCCCGACGTGCCCGCCGGCATCGATGCGCTGATCCAGTCGGGCCTCCAAAACCGGGAGGCGAGCCGGCCGCAAAGCGTCGCAGAATACCGCCAAAAGCTGAACGCCGCGTTCGGCGGGACGCCGGTCCCGGCACCAACCCCTGGCCCTGTCACTGGCCCGCCTAACCCGAATGGTGGCGGCGGTTTGAAGCCGCAGAAGCCGCTTATGATCGGCGGGGGAGTCGTTGCGGGAATCGTGGTTCTTGCGGTGATAGGCAGTTCGTTCGGCGGGGGGCGGAACACCGTAAAGGGCGTCAAGCAGGTAGACGTCAATCAGACGGAGCCCTTCGATCCGGACGAGCCAGTGACACCGACACCCACACCAACTCCCCCGCCGACACCCCCACCGCCCCCGCCGTCCGGCTACGAGCAACTGAGCGGTCGCTGGCTGGACGGCAAGGGCGGGGGGTATAGCATGGACGTCGAGAGTGACGGCACGTTCTCGGGCTCGGGGCAAACCGGTCAAGGTGTACAGGTTTCGATTGAAGGCTACTTATCCGGCCCACAGGGAAGTTACGGTATGTCCAATGGCGCCGAGCTCTATTCCGGCCGCATGAGTTGGGACGGTCGGGACTGTCACCTTCCATATGAGATGAGAGCCCCTAACGGTGCGGTCGCCGATGGGGGGATATTCCATATAAATCATCCGCCGGGCGCACCCTGCCCGCCTGGATGGGGCCAATAGCTTCGCGATTTCGAGGAGAATGAGCATGTCAGAGACCTGGAATGGACATCCGCTAGACGGCTGCCTTTTCGAGGACACGCCAGGACCCGCGCCGATGCTGAGGCTTGCGGACCAAGCTGCTCTGCCCCGCCGCGTGGACCTGCGCGCCCATTGTTCCCCGGTCGAGGATCAGGGCAACACCAATAGCTGCGTCGCCAACGCGATCGTCGGCGCGCTGGAACTGCATCAGCGCAAGGCTGGGATGCCCACGGTCGATCTGTCGCGGCTCTTCCTCTACTACAACGCCCGCACCCTTGCGAAGAAAGAGGGTGAGGATTGCGGCAGCTACATCCATCACGGCATGGCCGCGGTGCTCGCTTACGGCGTCTGCGAGGAAAGGATGTGGCCGTTCGAAAAGGCGATGGTGACGACCCCGCCCACCGATGCCTGCTTCAAGAATGCGGGTTCGTACGAGGCGATCCAGTTCGCGCGCACGCCGCGCGGGGAGCCGGCCATGGCGGCGCTGGCGCAGGGGCTGCCGGTGGCGTTCGGCATCGTGCTGCCCAGCGAATGTTATGACGTGGCAAAACAGACCGGCACTCTGCCCAATCCCGACACGATCCGGGTCCAGTCGGCGCCCGGCGGCCATGCCATGCTGATCGTCGGCTATGATCTGGACGAGAAGGTCTATTTCGTGCGCAACAGCTGGGGCCCCGGATATGCCAACAACGGCTATCTCAATATCCCCTTCGAAGTGATGGACCGCCACTCTCGTCCCGATCAGTTCTGGACGATCGGCGCGATCGAGCAATCGAAGGGGCTCTCGATGTTCGGCCCGTCGGTCAAGGAAAGCGTCGACCAGGTGATCTCGGTCGTGAAGACGCCGGAAGCGCTCGAGAAGATGCGCACGGGCCTTCGCAGCGATCTCAACAGCCGGCTGAACAGCTCCCGCGAAGGTTTCGCTCGCCGGCTGCGCGGAGACTAACCGCTGCCTTGCTCCACGGCGTTGCACAGATGACCCGCTCTTCAAAGGCCGGGAAGCGGCGCACGGCGCAGCGGGCGTCCGCCGCAGGTGCGCTGGATTACGGACACACTGAAGGCGGCATCATTCTGTTCGACAATGCCCGGCGAGCGCGCCGTGTTCGTTGGCTCATCTTTGGCTCCTCCGCCCTGTGCCTCGGCTGCCTGTACTCGGCCTTGGACCTGCTCCGGACCTACGGCCTGTCCCCCGGGGACGGCGGGGTGTTGCGCCCCCTGGGCGAGCGCTGGGCCGTCGCGGCGCTGCTCGCTATGCTCGGCGTGGCGCAGTTGGCCGGCATCCTCTTCTACGCCGGACTTTACCTGGTCAGGGTCGAACTTAGCGCGAAGCGTCTGATACTTTCCACGCTCCGACCCTTCGGCACGAAACGTCGTGAGGTGGAGGCGGCGAAGATCGGCAGCGTCCGCTTTCACGATTGGGCGCTGGAACCCGGATCGTCGGTTTCCACACCCTGGCTGGCGCTCCGCGTCGTAGGCCGACGCTCGCCTTTCATCCTCGACCTCGGCGCAGAGTATGTCGATCGCGCGGCGATCGAGAAATTGTGCGATGCGAGCGCCGAGTGAAGGAGGACCGCTTGCCGCCACGGCGCGGTGGCGGCTCGGTCCAGCGGGAGGCTGAAGGATGGACGCTCGTTGGCTGAAACTCGCAGCGGCCTGTTGTGCCGCGCTCCTCGCCGGTGTGCTGCTCGCCTACGCCTTTATACCGAGGCCTGAGCCCAAGCCGCTTGACGTGCGAGCAATCGCCGATGCCGCCCTGCTGTCGGTGCGGGACGAGGGCCGGCTGGTCTCCTTCACGGCCCGCTTTGCCTCGGTCGTGACGGCCAGCGAGGAGCGCCTCGGCCTGAGCGCGCGCAAGACCCTGATCATGCCGGGGACGGTCCGCTACAGCGTCGACCTCGCCAGGCTCAAGCGGGGTAACCTCGCCTGGGACGATAAGAGCCAAACGTTGACGGTCACCCTTCCGCCTCTGGAAGTGTCGTGGCCCAGCATCAACCTGAACGAAGTCCAGGAATATTCGGAAGGCGGCATATTGATGGCGCTGACCGGCACCGAGCGCGAACTCGATCAGGCCAATCAGCGCAGCGCGCAGGACGAGCTGATGCGCCAGGCGCGCGCGCCTGCCCAGATGCAGCTCGCCCGGAGCGCCGCGATGAGAATAATAGCGAGGAGTTTCGCCATTCCGCTTCGCACTGGCGGCATCGACGCCAGCGTCGTCGTGCGGTTCGTCGATCCCTCCGGGCGCGAGGCGGCGACCTTCCTCGAGCGGTCCCGCCGCGTCAACGACTCGCTTCGCGATCGGCGGGCGGGCAGCAAATGAAGTCAGCTCGCAGGCGAGCGCTTCGCGCCTCGTTCCAGCGTTTCATGGCCCGACCGCTTGGTGAGCCAAGACCGGCTGCGGCTCTGAAAGAGGGTGTCTGACCAAGAGCACACAGGAGGTACCGGTGCGAAAATCGTCTTTCTACGCCGTGGCAGCGTGCGCTTTGTCCTCTGGAGGATGCGATAGGGATGCAGCCTCACGAGAGCGGGCCTCCAAGGAGCCAGCGACGGCAGCACAGAGTCAGCCGCCCGGGCAAGTCAGGACCAGGAGTGCGGCTGGCCGGGCGAACAGGAATGCAACTGGCGGAGTGGACGATCCCGAAGCTTTCGTCCGCAGCGTCTATGCCCGGTATTCGGCTGGCGAGGTGGTAGGTTTGCCACCAGAAGCAATGAGTGCGGAGCTGAACCGTTTGCTTGAGAAGGACGCTGCCGACGCAGGCGGCGGAGTGGGGCGTTTGGACTTCGATCCGTGGGTCAACGGCCAGGACTTCGAGCTTGGCAGCGTCAAGCTGATCAGCACGGCGCAAGGTCCTGACCGGCGCCGGGTGGTCGCAAGCTTCGACAACATGGGGGAGCGGAACGTCAACCGCGTGGACTTCGAGAAGCGAGGGGGAAAGTGGTACCTGACAGACATCCAGAACGAACAACCCGATGACGATAGCGGAGGCTGGATCCTGTCAAAGCTCCTGGCTTGAAGAAGCAAGATGAGTCCCGCCACGGCGGCTGAGCAGCGACCTTCAGGTGGCGCGTTCCCCGGGAACCAGTCAGCCCCCACAGAACCGTCCTCCTCGTCGACCTGCCGTTCCCGGATTGCGGCAAGTCTCGCTGCCGGTTAGCCTTGCCGGCCGTCGACCCGTGCCGATCTCGGCCAGGTCGGGCGTGGAGGGGCGGGCATGCGGACACTCGGGGTGTTGTCGCGGACGGGGGTCAAAGCGCTGGCGGCCGGTCTGATTGCCTGGGGCGTCGCCCCGGCCACCGCCCAGCCGACCAGTCCCGCCGCTGCATCGGCACCGCTGCCGGCGGTCGACGCTGTCTCGCCGGCCGACCGCCAGCGGGGCGAGGCGCTGCTCAAGCAGGCGCTGCCGCTGCTCCTGGCTTCACAATTCGATCGGGCCGCGCCGCTCGCCAAGCAAATGGTCGCAATTTACGAGCGCGCCTGGCCGGCGCCCCCGGGCCTGACCGGACCCGTGCTCGACGAGGCTGCGCTGGTGAAGGCGGCGCTCGCGCTCGGCCCCGATCAGCTGGATCAGGCAGAGTTCATGATCCGCTACGCGATCGGCGCGCAGTTCCGCTTCCGCGAGAACAGCGACAAGATGACCTTCGGCCAATGGCCATCCGACGATGGCGACCGAATCGCGGCGCTGGGGATCGTTCTCCACCGCCGCGGCAAGGACGCCGATGCCAAGGCACTGCTCCGCATGCTCGCGAGTTCGCCGGACCTCGGCGTCCGCCAGGCCGCCACGCAGCCCTTGCTCGACGAGGTGCGGCGGCTGCGCGATGCCGGGCAGGGCAGGGCGGCCGAGGCGACCAGCCGCTTTGCGATCGACGCGCTGGGCGTGCCGGCGGCCGCCAAGGACAGGGAGTTCGCCGAGCTGAACAGCGCGCTGACCGATCTGCTGCAGGAGCGCGGCGCGGCTGCCGAAGCTGGTGCCGTGCTCGCCGGCCGGATCGCGGTTGGGACTGTCGAGGAGCGCCATCAGGCCGGCGAGAAGCTCGACGCGGCCCTCGTCCAGCTGTTCGCCGACGGCCAGGAAGATCGCGCCCGTGCGCTTCTGGCCCAAATCACCAAGGGCAATGCCGACGACCTTGGCCTGGAGGCGGCGACGAAGCTAGAAGAGCTCGCTTCCCGCACAGAGAATGCGGTGGAGGAGGAGAAATTGCGCCGGATGGCGCTTGCCATCTACGAGCGCAAAGCCGGTCCCAAAGACGTGCGCTTGAACAGGGCGATCGGGGCGCTCGCCCGTACCCAGAAGCAGCTTCACCGGCTCGACGAGGCCGAACGCCTCTACCGCCGCGCGCTCGGCGTGTCCGAGCGGCAGTGGAGCGTCGACAGCATCGGCGCGATTGCGGACATGGGGGGCCTCGCCGAGGTCCTTCAGGCGCTCGCCCGGCCGGCCGAAGCGGAGGCGGTGCTGCGGCGGATCTGGGCGATTGTGGCTGCTGACGGCGATCTGACCGACATCGATCACGGGCGCACCGCCGCGGGGCTAACGGCCGTGCTGCTCGCCCAAGGCAAGCTCGAAGAGGCTGACGGGTTCAGCCGCGACCTCGTTGCGCAGGTGGACCGCGCGGCGGGGCTGCCCGGTGACCGGCGCGTCGTCTATTACCTGCCACGGGCGGCGGTCCTGCAGCGTAGCGGCCGCTTTACCGAAGCCGAGGCGCTGCTTCGAAGGGCCGACGCAGCGCTGCCGCCCAAGCCGAGGAGCCGGCCGGGCGAGGTGGCCGACATCGATTTTCACGGGGGATTGCGCGCGGTCGTCGCCGCGGGACTGGCGGCGGCGCTCAAGGCGCAGGGTCGGCTCGCGGAGGCCGAGCCGATCCGCCGCGCCTTTTTCGAAGGTCGAAGCCTGGCCGGCACACAGGCCGACGACGCGATCGCCAGCGGCACCGAACTCGGCGAGATCGTGTCGCTGCTTGGCCGCGCCCAGGAGGCGGACACGATCTTCGCCGAGGTGGGAAAAGCAGCGCGCGACGTGTTCGGCGCCGACTCCCGGCAGGCGGCCGACGTCGCACGCGCCCATGCGCTGCACCTGCTGCGCTCCGGCCGCCCCGCGGCGGCGCTCGAGCAATCGCGCGCGTCGCTCCAGGCTTGGGCCGAGCTGCAGGACCGCATCAATCCTTCGGCGGGTGAGGCCGCCTTTCTGGAGCGCATGCGCCAGCAAAAATCAGCCGCTTGGCTGTTTGCGCGCACGGCGCTCGCGGCTTCCGCAGCCCCGCCGGTCACCGCGGAGATATTCGAGGCGCTGCAGCGCTCCGAGCTGACTGCCGCCGGCGCGGGATTGTCGCGCAAGCTCGCCCGCCAGGCCGCCTCCCGGGCCGGTTCCGAACAGGAAGCGCAGGCATGGCAGGCGGCGCAACGTGAACTTGCCGCGCTTGACGCGCGCATTGCGGACCTGGCGGTGCAGGGACGGGCCGGCGACGCCGCTCGGATAGCATTGCTAAAGGAGCGCGACGGCGCGGAGCAGCGACTCGCGGCCACCGAGCGGACCCTGCGCCAGCGCTTCCCCCGCTTCTTCGACCTCCTTGCCGCCAAACCGGTTACGCTGGATGCCTTCACCGGCCCCCGCAGCGTGCTCCGCGCCGACGAGGCTCTCGTCATTCTCGCGCCCGGATCGGCGGACCTGCCCCAGGTCTATGGCAACGGCCTCGTCGTGGTCCTCACGCGCGAGAGTGCGGGCTGGGCTCCGATCCCGCTCGCTGCAGAGGCCCTCGGGCAGGACGTTTATCGCCTCCACCAGGAATTGTCCGAGGAGGGAAGCGGCGGCACCGACGCGCCGGAGATCGAGGCGCCGACGGTGCGCTTCTCGCGCGAGCGGGCGCATCGTCTCTACCAGGCGCTCTTCGGCGATCCCAAGGTCGCGGCGCTGCTCGGGGGCAAGCAGCGCTGGACGCTGGCGCCGCAAGGGGCGCTCATTTCGTTGCCGTTCGCCGCTCTCGTCACGGCGCCGCCGCCTGGCGGCGCAGCCGGCGACTCCGATCCGGCGCAATTGCGCGCGACCGGTTGGCTCGGGCTCGAGCGGACGCTGGCAATCGTCCCATCGGTGCCATCGATCGTGCTACAGCGCAGCGCTCCCGTCCGGCAGGCGTCTGCGCGCACACCCTTCTTCGGCCTTGGCGACCCGGCGTTTCGCGGTGTTCCCGATCCGCCGCTGCCCGGTTCCCCGACCGGGTCTCGCGCGGCGCAAAGGTCGGCCGGGAACGCGCGCGCGCCCGGCCCGGTGCGAGCCTATTTCCGGGGCGGTGCCGCCAACCCGGCGGAACTCGCACGCCTGAGCCGGCTGACAGGAACGGCTTCCGAGGTCCGCGCCTTGTCCGAGATCCTGGACGCCGAACCCGGCTCCGTCGTCCTCCAGATGGAGGCGACCGAGGCCGAGTTGCGGCGCCGCAATGCTTCGGGTGCGCTTGGCCGCGCCGAGGTGATCGCCTTCGCCACGCACGGCTTGGTCGGCGGCGAGTTGGACGACACTCCGGCGGAGCCCGCACTGGCCTTAACGCCCGCGGCCGGAGCCGGCGTGCCCTCGGCCGTCAATGACGGCCTGTTGACCGCGAGCGAGGCAGCCACGCTCGATCTATCCGCGCGGCTGCTGATCCTGTCCGCGTGCAATACAGCGGCCGGGGGCTCTGCCGATGCTGAAAGTCTCTCCGGGCTTGCCCGCGCGTTTTTCTATGCGGGCGCGCGCTCCATGCTGGTCTCGCACTTCCCGATCTTCGACGCGGCCGCGCCGTTCCTCACCGGCGACACCGTCCGGCTGTCCAAGGCGCAGGCGCTCGATCCGCCGGCGGCGATGCGCGAGGCCATGCGTCGCCTGATCGCGAACGAGGCCAAGGATGCGGACGGGCTCTCGTTCGCTCACCCCAAGGCCTGGGCCGCTTTCGCGGTGGTCGACGCGAACTAAGCACGGGGCACGGGTGCCTCTGTTGAAGGGACGCTGCTCGGCGCTGGCCCGGCGGTGCCGCTTCGGCCCATCGTTAGCGCAGGCGCCCCTCCATTGCCGCCTGGAACACCAGCCGCGCGGCCGCCCTGTCGAAAGGCATGGGATTGCCGGCCGCGGAGGGGTCCGCCTCGGCCATTGAAGCGACCTGCTCGACGAGGTCGGCTGGAATGTCGAGATCGCTCAGTCTGTGGGGGATGCCAAGGCTCTCCCGAAGCTCCAGGATCCAGTCGAGGAAGCCCTCATATGAGGCCTGCCGCAGCCCGATGAACCCGGCCAGTCGACTGATCTGCACCTGGATCTCCGGTCGGTTGTAAGCCAGCACATAGGGCATGATCACTGCGTTGGTGAGGCCGTGATGCGAGCCGTGCAGAGCGCCGATAGGGTGCGAGAGTGCATGCATCCCGCCCAGCCCCTTCTGGAAAGCCGTCGCCCCCATGGAGGCGGCGACCAGCATGTGCCCGCGCGCGTCGATGTCGGAGCCGTTCGCAACCGCTCGCGGCAGCCAGTCGTGGATCAGCTTGATGCCCTCGGCTGCGATGCCGTCGCCCATTGGGTGGAAGGCCGGCGCGCAATAGGCTTCGAGGCAGTGCGAGAGCGCATCCATGCCCGTCGCAGCGGTGATGTGCGGCGGCAGCCCCAGCGTCAACTCGGGATCGAGGATCACCACGGCCGGCATCATCTTCGGGTGGAAGATGATCTTCTTGGTATGCGCCTCCTGGTCCAGGATCACGCCCGCGCGGCCAACCTCCGATCCGGTACCGGCCGTGGTCGGCACCGCGACGATAGGCGCGATCCCGGCCGGATCGGCGCGGGACCAGCAGTCTCCGACATCCTCGAAATCCCAGATCGGCCGCGTCTGTCCGGACATGAACGCCACGACCTTACCGACATCGAGCGCGCTGCCGCCGCCGAAAGCGATTACGCCGTCATGGCCGCCACTCTTGTAGGCCTGTACGCCTGCCTCCACGTCCGCGCCCACCGGGTTGGAATGGATTGCCGAAAAGACGGCGGTTTCAGCGCCAGCGGCATTCATCGCAGCAACAGTCCCGGTGACGATCGGCAATGCCGCAAGCCACGGATCGGTCACCAGCAGCGGCCGCGCGATACCGAGCGCGCGGCAGACCTCCGGTAGCTCGCTGATTCGCCCGTTGCCGAAGCGGATCGACGTCGGATAATTCCAGTTGGCGTTCGGAAGCGGCATCAACCTGTCCTGAAGTGAAAGGATTTCGGCCGCGTCACGCTGTCGAACCCGAACGGCCCGAGCGATGCGCCCCGGCCGCTATTCTTGAGGCCGGTCCAGGCGAGCGCCGGATCGAGATAGTCGCAGCGGTTCATGAACACGGTGCCCGCCTCGATCTCCCCGCCGAGCCGCTCCGCCGCGTCGAGGTCGCTCGTCCAGACCGAGGCGGTGAGGCCCAGGCCGGAGTCGTTCATCAGCGCGAGAGCTTCTTCGTCGCCACTGACCCGCATCAGCCCGATCGCGGGCCCGAACGTCTCCTCGCGCATGATCGCCATCTTGTGATCCACGCCCGTCAGCACCTGCGGCATCAGGTAGGCCGAGCCCGCCTCGTCGCGCGGGAACAGCTGCGGCTCGATATGCCGCGTCGCGCCTGCTTCCAGCGCCTGCCGGACCTGCTCGCGAACCTGGCCGGCGAGCCTCGCGCTCGACATCGGCCCGAGGCTGGTTTCCGGATCGAGCGGATCGCCGAGCCGATAGCGGTGCACTCCCTCGATGAAGCCGTCGAGGAATGGCTGCCACACATCCCGGTGCACATAGATGCGCTCTACGCCGCAGCAGGATTGGCCGGCATTGTAGAAGGCGCCGTCGACGAGCCCCTCGATCGCCCCGGACAAATCGGCGTCGGCCCGCACATAGGCCGGATCCTTGCCGCCGAGCTCGAGCGTCAGGCTGGTGAAGGAGCCTGCCGCAGCCCGCTCGATCTGCCGCCCGCCTTCCACCGAACCGGTGAAGGTCGCGTGATCGACTGCACCCGAGCCCAGCAGTCGCGCAGTCTGCTCGTGGCTGAGGAACAGATTGTGGAACAACCCTTCCGGCACGCCCGCGCCGTACAGCGCTTGGGCGTAACGCTCGCCCGCAAGCAGGGTCTGGCTGGCATGCTTGAGAAGCACCGCATTGCCGGCCAGCAAGGCGGGAACGATCGTGTTCGCGGCGGTGAGGAACGGGTAGTTCCACGGCGCGATCACCAGCACCAGACCAGCCGGCACGCGCGCGGCATAACGCCGGTCCGGCTCGGCCACCACCGGCGCAAGCGATCCGGCGGCGAGCGCCAGCATCCCCCGCACCCGCTCCACCAGCGAACGCAACTCGCCGCCGTAGCGCACCGGCCGTCCCATCTGCCAGGCGAGCTCGGGCACGATCTGCGCGTTCAGCGCCTCCATCGCCTCGAGGAAGCGGACGACGATGCGGCATCGCTCGTCCAGCGGCACCGCCGCCCATTCGCGCTGCGCCGCGCGGGCTTGGCTCAGCGCCTGCGCGATCGCGCGGTCGGAGGCGATCGGCCGCCGCGCATATTCGCGCCCGTCTACGGGCGAGATGCAAACGAGATCGTCCACGCGCGCCTGATCCTAGATGATCTCGAAATAACGCGCGAGTTGCCAGTCGGTCACTGCCTTGCGGGCCTCGCGCTCTTCCCATTCGCGGGTCGCGGCATAATGGTCGACGAATTCGGAGCCGAACAGGTCGCGCGCCGCCTCGGAGGCGCGCAGCCGCTGCGCCGCTTCCCACAGGGTGGAGGGCAGGGCGCGCTCGGGGCTCTCCTGCTCGTAGGCATTGCCCTCGATTCCCGGGTCCGGCTCGATCCTCTGCTCGATCCCCCACAGGCCCGAGCCGATCGCGGCGGCGAGCGCGAGATAGGGGTTAATGTCGGCCGCCGCGATCCGGTACTCGACCCGCTGCGAACTGGCCGAGCCACCGATCACGCGCAGGGCGCAGGTGCGGTTCTCATAGCCCCAGGTGGCGGATGTCGGCGCCCAGAAGCCCGGGATCATCCGCGTGTAGGAGTTCACCGTGGGCGCGACCATCGCCAGCAATTCCGGCATCAGCGCCTGCTGACCGCCGACATACCAGCGCATCCGCTCGGACATGTGGAGCTTGTCGCCGCGATCGAAGAAGACCGACTCTCCCGATCCCGCATCGAGCAAGGACGAATGGAGATGCCCCGACTGGCCGGGTACGTCCCGCGACCATTTCGCCATGAAGGTCGCCATCCAGCCGCGCCGCTCGCAAAGGATCTTGAGGATCGTCTTGAAAAGCGCCGCCTTGTCGGCTGCCTCCAACGCATCGTCGACCTGGATCGCAGCCTCGATCACGCCCGGGCCGGTTTCGGTATGGAGCCCTTCCAGTTCGATCCGCATGTCCTGGCACGTGGACCACAGCTCCTGGTAGAATTCCGAATGAACGCTCGAACGGAGCATCGAATAACCGAAATTGCCGGGCGTGATGGGCCGCAGATTGCGATAGCCCTTGTCGCGCGCGGATTGCGGCGTTTCGTCGAAGACGAAGAACTCGAACTCGCAGGCGGCCTTGACCTTCCAGCCCTGGCCGGCCGCGCGATCGAGCACGCGGCGAAGCATCCCGCGCGGGCAGACCGCTTCGGCTCGCCCCGTAAACTCCCCCAGGATCAGCGGAATACCGCCTTCGAACGGGAGCATTCGGAGCGTGTCGGGCAACAGCCGCGCCTCGGCGTCGGGATAAGCGGTGTGCCAGCCGGTGAAGCTGATATTGTCATACAGCTGGTCGTTGGAGTCCCAGCCGAGGACGACGTCGCAGAAGCTGAAGCCCTTTTTGAGCGCCGAGCGAAGCTTGTCCGCCGCCAGGTACTTCCCGCGGAAAATGCCGTCGAGGTCGAACACGCCGATCTTGGCGCAAGCCGGCTTTCGCTCGGAGACGAGCTTCACGATTTCCTGGTTCGATAGCGGCACACCGGTCTCCTCGCCGGCTTGTCTCATGGACCCGGGCGAGCCGCAATGCCGCCGCTTCGGTACCTGACCGCTTATTTGAAGAAAGACGGCCCCAATTCTTTTGGCGAACCGGCTGCCTGGCCGGTCGCTCCGGCTAGCGGGATCCGAAGCTGCGGGTGATCGAGGTGCCGACCATCAGGTTGGGCGCGCCGGCGCTATAGCCCTTGCTGCCGAACAGGGTCCAGGCCCAGCCCGGCGCGAGCGGACCGGTGGCAGCGGCGAATAACTCCCGCGAGCCCGCGCCGCCGACCAGGGCCTGCGAGCTTTCGTGAGACGCGACAAGCGTCACGCGGCCGAAGCTGGCCATGACGCCGGCCGATGTCGCCCAGCCGTCGCGCAGCCGCACCATGCGCATGTCGCCGAAGGTGCGATAGCTGGCGGACAGATAGGGTGTGACGTTGCCGAAGGAGCGCGACAGCTCCACGCCGACGCCGGTGTCCAGCTTGCCCGTGGAAAGGGAGCGAGCGCCCGTCGGCAGCTTCGCATGCGCCGTCAGCCGGGCCTGAACCGGAAAGTCCTGTCCGATCGGCAGCTGCCGCGAAACTCTCAATGTGACATCGCCATAGCCGGACTGCCGCCCGCGGCGAATTTCTGCACCGCCGATGATCGCGCCGTCTATGGAGAGCGCGCCCGAGGCGCCGCTGTCGATGGCGAGGTAGGGGAGGGTGACGCCCAGTTCCCAATCCTTGATCTGCGTGCGAACGCCGATCGTGGACGAGGCCACTCTCGTTTCATCCGTTCCGCCGAAGCGGCCGCTGGAAAGGCTGCCACTGGTGCTGATGCTATAGCTCGCCGCTCCGGCCGTTGCCGGGCAGGAAGCGATCAGGATCAGGAGCAGAGCCTTACGCATGGACGCCTCGCCAGGAATTTGGTGGGACCGGCGTCGCCGGCCCCACCAGTATCAGGAGTAGATTAGCGGCCGCGAGCGGCAGCGCGGGCGGCGTCAGCCGCAGCGCGGGCCTGAGCGGCCTGGGCCTTCGCAGCAGCGCGGATCGCATCGGCTTCGGCGCGGCTGTTGACGTTGCCGGCGCCAAGGACGTTGCCCGGGGAAACGATCACGGGCTTCACGCCGGTGACCGGCGGCTTCACGCCAACGATCGGCGGCTTATAGCCCTGCGCGCCGGCGGCGGTGGCGAGAGTGACGAGCAGAACCGCCGAGGCGGTGCGGGTGAACTTGTTCATTGCCAAAACTCCTAAAATCCAGCGCCGCCTCTGTGCGGGCTGAGTTCGTTTTGGCTTATTCTGTTTGACTAAAAGTTAAGCTGGAAACCAAATCGTACTTACTTATCAAGTAACTATGATCAGGCCAAAGCGGATCAGAACACCACCGGAAGCCGGATCACGGTGCGCAGGTCCGTTGCGTCTTCGGTCGCACCGACTTCGAACGCCCAATTGAGGTTGGTGCGATTGTTGATCCGGTACGTGACGCCGAACAGAAGTCGACCGAGCTGAAGATCGCGGGAATTCTGCGTAATCAGCCCAGGATCGTTATCCTCGGGCGGGTTGCGCAGCCGCACCTTGGTCTCGGTGCCGAGCACCCAACTATGCGCATAGCCGAGATTGAACGACGTGCGCTGATTGAGCGAGACACCCAGCCCGAAGCTCGCCGAAATTGCGCCGCCCGGCTCGACCCGTTCGATGCGGAGATCCCCGATCTCCGTATTCACGTTGTCTCCGAAATTGTAGCTGTAACCCAATGTGCCGAACAGGACTGCGGGGTCGCTCGGCAATATTGCGGTCAAGCTCGGCGAGATTGCGAAGAACCCGGCTCCGGTGGCCGCTTCGAGCTGACGCCCGAGCGCGTCTCGCGGCACTTCGAAAGCGCTGTTTCCGGTGGGTATCACCGTTTGCAGGTTCGCGATCAGGAACGGCCGGCCAGGGCGCCCCGAAAACAGCTGGTAGCGCGCCGAAAGCTCGAGATCTCCGATTCCCTCGCCTTTGGTCGAGGTGGCGATCGGCTCTGGGGTTTCTCCCGGTACGATCGGCGTCACCACCGTATTCTCAGCGCGATAGACGAAAGGCAGTCGGACACCGACTTCCAGCCGGTCGGTCAACCCGTAACGCAAGCCTGCGGCGGTCGTCAGCACATCCTGTCGACTCTCGTTGATGTCGAACTGGCCGATGAGCAGCACTTCGACGAGTTCGATCCCCCGGAACAACGCTCGATTGCGGTCGGCCCGGGCGTATTCCAAGCTCAGTTCGCCGGTGAACTGCCCTGCGCGCGTGACGATGCTTCCCTGATCCCCGAGCACCGCCACCTGCGGCATCTCGATCTGAGCCGGCGCTTCTCCGACCTGCTCGACGCCGGCCGGGGTGTTCGCCGCGGCCGCGCCCGGGGGGCGGGCAGGGGCGGACGCGATCGCAGTGCCGGCGGTCGCCGGGGAT
This sequence comes from Allosphingosinicella sp., assembly GCF_036387615.1. Taxonomy (GTDB): domain Bacteria; phylum Pseudomonadota; class Alphaproteobacteria; order Sphingomonadales; family Sphingomonadaceae; genus Allosphingosinicella. Next base: position 19,919 of record NZ_DASVTH010000022.1, on the reverse strand, counting down.
TGCTCGCCTGCAAGTGCGGCGTTCTGTACACGCGCTTCCAGAGCGCGAAGGCGCGCCTCCTGCGCCTCCAGGGTGCGCCGCTGCGCCTCAAGTTCGCTGCGCGCCTGCGCAAGCTCAGCAGTCAGCGTCTCGACCGTGGCGGGTTGCGCAAAAGCAGGCGCGAGCGGCAGCGGAAGCACGACAGCCCCCAGGGCATATCCGAGCCCGGAACGGAAACGCATCTGAAACCCCTTCTTACCTGCGGCCGAGCGCAGCAGCCGCATCCAACCCGAGCGCTTCGACGCGGAACAGCGCCGAGCCGGTATTGAGGGGAGTCGCATTCCTGACGTCAAGGTTCATGATCGTAGACGTGTCGATCATGATATCATTTCCGCTGTTTGCGGCAATTGTGCCATAGGCCTGGCCGACCAGGTGGCGAACATCCAGGGTCGGCTGCGACAGCACGACCTGCTGGCCTTGTGTAGTCTGATCGATGCGAACGACGCCTCCGGCGGCTTCCACCGACGGACCGCCGGCAGAGACATCGAGCTTGGCGAGCCCGGCAGGCTGCTCCCCAATCGCCATGTGCGTGCCGCCGACGGTTACTGCAGTGCTTGTGCCCACACCCGCCGCGTTGGCGATCCCGGCGGCGGTGATCGGGCTCGCCGAGTTCGTGACTGCCCCGCCCGCGCTCTGGATCGCGGCGGGGATTCCGCCGGAGGCGACAGCGTTGGTCATGCTCGTGTTCGTTGACGCGGCGCTCTCCACGCCGGTCGCTCCAGCGGCGCTGCCGCCGGTGAGGACGTTTGCCGCGCTGGCCGCGCTTGCAGTTGCCGCGCCCGCATCCGCGGCCGCACCAGCGGACGTGGCCGCCGTCGCCGTGCTTGATCCCGTCGCGCTCGCGCTCTCGACCCCAGCCGCTCCGGAGCCCCCGCCGGCAATAACGGCATTGGCAGCGCCAGCGCCGGCCGCGATCGCGGCTTCCGCCCCCGCCGCCGCCGTCGCACTGCTAGCCGTCGCGGCGGATGCTGCGTTCGATCCGGCGGCGCTCGCGCTCTGGGCGTCAGCCACTCCGGCGCTTCCGCCGGCGCTAACCGCGTTGGCCGCACCTGCGCCGGCTGCAATCGCGCTGTCGGCGCCTGCCGCTGCAGTCGCACCGCCGGTCGCCGCGGCAGTTGCCGCACCCGTTCCCGCCGCGGTCGCGCTTTCGACGCCAGCCGCGCCACTGGCCGCGGCGACGCTGGTCGCGCTCGCGCCGGCCGTGCTTGCACCTTCGGCTCCCGTCGCTGCCGCGGAACCGCCGCTGGTAGTCGCGGCGCCTGCTGCGCTCGTCGCAGCCGCGCTGGCGCTTTCGACAGCCGCTCCTGCACCCGCGGTGGCGGCTCCGACGCCGGCTCCAGCTCCGACGCCAGCTCCAGCTCCAGCTCCAGCTCCGGCTCCGACGCCAGCTTCAGCCCTGGCGGCAGCTCCAGCCCCGGCGGCAGCTCCAGCTCCGGCGCCTGCTCCAGCGTTGGTCGCGCTCGATGCGGCGGTGCCGCCGCTGGCACTGGCTGTGCCTGTGTTGCTGTTGTTCGTGCCAGCGGCCGCGATGCCGGTTCCAGGCGTTGCGCTCTGGCCCGTGCCGGGGTCCGTCCTTCCGAAGACGCTCAGGACTGGCGGCCCCTGGTTGGCCACGAAGACGGTGCGCAACAGCAGCACGCCGTTCACCCGCGTATCGCTCTGCACCGCGATCGAGACGTTGACGCCGCCGGGAAGGCTGAAGCCGCCGCGAAGCCCCGCAAGCTCGGCCTCGCTCACCGGGGCTGCGCCGAAGGCGAGCTCCTCCGCGGCGGCGGGCGCCGCTGCGATCAGCGCGGTGCCTGCGAGGAGGATGGTCGAGGACGTCTTCATTCTAAAAATCCGTAATAAAAGGGGCCGTCAGCGCGAGCGCTTGCTGGCTCAGCGGATCGGTGAAGCCCGCTCCGATCGGCGCGCGTGAGAAGCTCGCCCATTGTACGTCGCCGTTGTAGCTAGCACGGCCGCGGTCGGCATGCGAGTTGATCGCGAAATAAACGCCGTTCCATGCCTGCTTGAATTCGGGGATGCGCATCGTCTTGAGGCCGAGCGCCGGATCCCCGACCAGCACTTCCTCCTTGGAAATGCCTTTGACGACCACGAAATGCTTGTAGCCGTTGATGTTCACGAGCGCGATGCCGGGGACTCCGGCGCGGGTCGCTTCCTCCAGCGAAACCTTGAAGCCATCGGCCTTGAAGCCGAGCTTCGACAAGTAGAGCTTCATGTCGAGAAGCGAGAAGCCGAGCTTGCGGATCTGGGCGCGGTCGCCCTCGGCCCACATGCCGCGAAAGGCGTCCTCTTCGGCCAGCTTCACGCCATAATGATATTTGAGAAGGGTCGCCAGCGCGGCGGAACCGCAGCTGAAATCGTACTTCTGCCGGATCACCGTTTCGAAACGGCGTTCCTCGAAGGAGCGGACCGGGATTGAGAAGTCGCCGATCGGGCCGCTCAACCCGCCAAAGGCTGGGCGGCTCGGCAACTCGGCCGCGCAGCCGCTCAGAAGCAGGCCCGCGCCGATCAGTAGCTTGTATGGAGATCCCCCAGCCATGGTGCCGGGCCTAGGGCTGCGGCGATGCGGGAACCATGACGATGTTGACGTTCATGGAGGCGTTCATCGAGACGTTGTTGCCGGAATTCGCGTTGATGACGGTCATGCCGGATGCGGTCTGGAAGGCGTTGTCGCTAAAGGAGACGCCGCCGGTGGTCGACGGGCCGTTGATGCTGTTGCCGGTCACCGTGCTGCTCTGTGTGCTTTTTGCCGTCTGGGAGAGATCCTCGCGGGCCGTGGCTTTTTCGAGCACTTCGTCGCCTGCCGCCTTTTCCTGCGCGAACGGAGCCGACTGCACCGCCGTGTCAGGCTTTGCGGGCGTCGAACTCGTCTGAGCGGACGCTGTGCCGGCCAGCGAGGCCGTCGCGGCGATGCCGGCGAGAATGATGCGAAGTCGGATACTCATGATCAATTCCGTCTGTAGCTCAGGCTGAGCGAGAAAAAGGGGCGGCGACAGACTGCCGCCGCCCCTGGGTAGCCTTGGTTATTGCGGCATCGTCACGCTGCCGACCGCCACGTTGGAGCTCGCATTCTGCGAAGCGCCATGTGCGGTGTTGAAGTTGACGGAGAGGACGCCGTTTGCGTTCTGGAACGCGCTGTCGCCCAGGTTGATCGAACCGTCATGGGTCGAGGCAGCCGCGTCGGAGGTGCTGGCGAAATTCACCGTCACTCCGCTGACATGGCTGGACAGAACTGCGTTGGAGACCGTTGCATCGTCGCCGAAGGCTTGGCTGCTATTGCCCTTGCTGCTGCTGTCGTTGTTCCGATTGTCGCCGTTATTGTCGTTGTTGCGGCTGACAAAGGAATTGTCCTCGACCGAAGCGCCGTTGGTCGCGGAGTTGCGGCCGCTGGCGTTGTCGCGATCACTGCCATTGTCGTCGTTATTGACGCTGGTCGTCGAGCTGTCGGTCACCGTGCTGCCGTTGTTGGCAGAATGCTCACCGGAAGCGTCGCCGTTATTGTTGTTGCGAGCATCGCCATTGTTGTCGTTGTCGCGGCTCACGAACGAGTTGTCGCTATTGTCCTGACCGCTGTTGTCAGTGGTCGTGGAGCCGTTGTTGGCGGCATGGCTACCGTCGGAGTCGCCATTGTTGTTGTCGCGATTGTCGCCATTGTCGTCATTGTCGCGGCTCACGAACGAATTGTCCGTGCTGGTTCCGCCATTGTTCGACGAATTGCGACCGTCCGCCGAGCTGTTGTTGTTGCCGTCGTCGCCGCGACCCACGCTGTTGTCCTGGCCGCTATTGTCGGTGCTCGTGCCGCCATTGTTGGCCGAATTGCGACCGTCAGCCGAGCTGTTGTTGTTAGCGTCGTCGCCATTCTCCTGGGTCGACGTGCCGCCGTTGTTGGAGGCGTTGTTGCCTTCAGCCGTGCTGTTGTTCTGGTTTGACGTCCCGCCGTTGTTGGAGGCGTTGTTGCCGTCGGCCGTGCTGTTGTTGTTGGCGTCGTCACCATTCTCCTGGGTCGACGTGCCACCATTGTTGGAAGCATTGTTGCCGTCGGCCGAGCTGTTGTTGTTGGCGTCGTCGCCATTCTCCTGGTTCGACGTGCCCCCATTGTTCGAGGCGTTGTTGCCCGAGGCGTCACTATTGTCCTGGGTGGAGGTGCCGCCGAAGTTCGACGAATTGTCGCCGCTCGACGACAGGTCGTTGGCATCGTCGCCATTCTCCTGAGTGGAGGTGCCGCCGTTGTTGGAAGCGTTGGTGCCCGACGCGTCGCTGTTGTTGTTGGCGTCGTCACCATTCTCTTGGGTGCTATTGTCCTGGTTGGACGTGCCGCCGTTGTTGGAGGCGTTCACCCCGTCCGCCGAGCTGTTGTTGTTGGCGTCGTTGCCATTCTCCTGGGTCGACGTGCCGCCATTGTTGGACGCGTTCACCCCGTCGGCCGAGCTGTTGTTGTTGGAGTCGTCGCCATTCTCGTTGCTGTTGGTGCTGCCATTGGTTGCAGAACCATCGCCGCTCGCGTCATTGGTCGACGAGGACTGGCCCGAAGCCGAACCGTTGCTGCCGTCGGCGGTGTTGCCGTTGCCGTCATTCTCGTCGTCGCCATTCTCTTCGTTGGCGTTGACGACGTTGTCGTTGCCCGACGCCGCGCTGTCGCCGGCCGCGGCACTGCCGTTGCCGTCATTCTCGTCGTCACCATTCTCTTCGTTGGCGTTGACGGTGTTGCCGACGCCGGTAGCAGCGCTGTCACCAGCGCCAACGTCGCCGTTGCCGTCGTTCTCGTCATCGCCATTCTCTTCGTTGGCGGTCACCGTGCCGTTGCCCGTCGCCGAGCTGTCGCCGGCAGCGGAGTCATTGCTGTTGGTGCTGCCGTTATTGGCCGACTGGGCCCCGGTTGCGTCGCTGGTCGACGAGCCGCTGCCCGAGTTCGAGCCGTTGCTGCCGTCGGCGCTGTTGCCGTCATTGCTGGCGTCAAGCGCAGTGCCGTTGCCGCTGGCCGCGGTGTCGCCCGCAGCCGCATCGCCATCGTCGCCATTGTCCGACGTCGCGGTCGAGCCGTTGTTGGCTGAACCATCACCGGCGGAGGTGCTGGTCGAGGTCGACAGGCCCGAAGCGGACCCATTGCTGCCGTCCGCGGTAGCCCCATTGCCGTCATTCTCGTCGTCGCCGTTCTCGTCGTTCGAGTTCGTGCTGCCATTGGTGGCCGAGCCGTCGCCGGCTGCGTCGTTGGTCACGTCCGCGCTGCCCGAACCCGAGCCATTGCTGGCGTCGGCGCTGTTACCGTCGGCACCGTCGTTCGACACCGCCGTCGAGCCATTGGTGGCCGAGCCGTCGCCAGTGGCATCGTTACCGACGACGCCGCTGCCCGCATTGGAGCCGTTGCTGGCGTCGGCGCTGTTGGCGTCGCTGCTGTCGTCGCTGACATCGCCCGCGCCGCTGGCGCTGTTCTCGCCCGCGACGTTGCTGTTGTCGCTGTTGGCCTGACCGGTAGCGTTCTGGCCGGCCGCCTGGACGGAGTCGCCGCCGTCGCCGCCTTCGCCGCCAGCACCGCCGGTGCCGCTGGTGCCACCGACTGCCGTGCCGCCGATCCCGCCGTCGCCGGCCGCGCCGCCGGTCGCGTCGCCGCTGGCGCCACCCGCGCCGCTGGTGCTGGTGGCAGCGCCAGACTCGCCGCCTTCGCCACCTTCGCCGCTCGATGCGTCCCCGGCAGGCCCGCTGGTCGCGATGCCGCTCGCGGCGCCTTCGCCGCCGAGGCCGCCAGTGCCCGCAGCGCCGACCCCGCCGACGGCAACGCCGCCGTCGCCGCCATCAGCGGTGCCGGTCATTGCGTCTCCGCCGTCTCCGCCGGTACCGGCATCGCCACCAATGCCGCCAATGCCGCCGGTGGCATTATTGGTGCCGCCGGCACCACCTTCGCCGCCGTCGGCATCGCCGCCGTCACCACCTGCGCCCGCGCCGCCAATGCCGCCGTCGCCGCCATCGCCGCTTGCCGCGTCGCCGCTGTCGCCGCCGGTCGCAGCGCCGCTATCGCCGCCTTCGCCGGCATCACCGCTTGTGGTGTCGCCGTTTACGCCGCCGGTGCCGCCGGTGCCGGTCGTCACCGGACCGATCGAGCCGCCGTTTCCGCCGGCTGCGGCAGTGGCGTCGCCGCCATCACCAGTGTCACCACCGACTCCGCCAGCGCCGCCGGCGCCGCCCGGGCCAGCCGCTCCGCCGACAGTTACGCCTTGCGCCATCGCGCCGCTCGCCAGCAGCATGGCCAGCGCGGAGGTCGCGAGAAGATGAGAAGTTTTCATGATTGGGATGCTCCCTGAGAGTGTTTCTTCTGAACTGTAGAGAGGAGGGCGGCACAGCACCGCCCTCCCAGTGTGTCTTGGTTATTGCGGCATCGTCACGCTGCCCACCGCAACGCTGGAGCTCGCATTCTGCGAGGCGCCGACGCCGGTGTTGAAGTTGACGGAGATGACGCCGTTGGCGTTCGCGAACGCATTGGCGCCGACGTTGATCGAGCCGTCATGCATCGGAGCCGAGCCATCGGCCGTCGCATAATTGACGCTCACCCCGCTGACATGGCTGGACAGAACGGAATTAGCCACAGTCGCTCCGCTGCCGAAGACGTTGTCGCTATTGCCCTGGCTGCTGCTGTCATTGTCGCGGGCATCGCCGTTATTGTCGTTGCCTTCGCTGACGAAGCTGTTGTCGATGCTCGTGCCGCCGTTGGTCGCCGAGTTGCGGCCGCTGGCATTGTCACGATTGTTGCCAACATTGTCGTTGTCACGGCTCGTCAGGGAATTGTCCGTGACGGAGCTGTTGTTGTTGGCCGAGTTATCGCCCGATGCATCGCCATTGTTGTTGTCGCGATTGTCGCCGTTACGGTCGTTTTCCGCACTGACGAACGAGTTATCGCTATTGTCCTGACCGCTGTTGTCGGTCGTGGTCGAGCCGTTGTTGGCCGCATGATTGCCGTTGGCGTCGCCGTTATTGTTGTTGCGATTGTCGCCGTTGCGATCGTTCTCGGCGCTTACGAACGAATTGTCTTCGCTCGTTCCGCCATTGTTGGCAGCATTCCGACCATCGGCCGAGCTGTTGTTGTTGTTGTCAGCGCCGCGGCCCTGGCTGTTGTCCTGGCCGCTATTGTCCGTGACGGTGCCGCCATTGTTCGCGGCGTTGCGACCATCGGCCGTGCTGTTGTTGTTGGAGTCGTCGCCATTCTCCTGGGTGGACGTCCCGCCATTGTTGGAGGCGTTGTTGCCGCCGGCCGTGCTGTTGTCCTGGTTGGACGTGCCGCCGTTGTTGGAGGCGTTGTTGCCGCCGGCCGTGCTGTTGTCTTGGTTGGACGTGCCGCCGTTGTTGGAGGCGTTGTTGCCGTCCGCCGTGCTGTTGTTGTTGGCGTCGTCGCCATTTTCCTGGTTGGACGTGCCGCCATTGTTTGAGGCGTTGTTGCCACCGGCGGTGCTGTTGTTGTTGGAGTCGTCGCCATTCTCCTGCGTCGAGGTCCCGCCATTGTTGGAGGCGTTGTTGCCCGAGGCGTCACTATTGTCCTGGGTGGAGGTGCCGCCGAAGTTCGACGAATTGTCGCCGCTCGACGACAGGTCGTTGGCATCGTCGCCATTCTCCTGGGTCGAAATTCCGCCGTTGTTGGAGGCGTTGTTGCCAGAAGCATCGCTGTTGTTGTTGGCGTCGTCACCATTCTCTTCGGTGCTGTTGTCCATATTGGACGTGCCGCCATTGTTGGACGCGTTCTCTCCGCCGGCCGTGCTGTTGTTGTTGGAGTCGTCGCCATTCTCCATGGTCGACGTGCCGCCATTGTTGGAGGCGTTCTCTCCGCCGGCCGTGCTGTTGTTGTTGGCGTCGTTGCCATTCTCGTTGCTGTTGGTGCTGCCGTTGGTCGCAGAACCAGCGCCGGTTGCGTTGTTGGTCACCGTGGACTGGCCCGAAGCCGAGCCATTGCTGCCGTCGGCGGTGTTGCCGTTGCCGTCATTCTCGTCACTGCCATTTTCTTCGTTGGCGTTGACGATATTTCCGTTGCCTGACGCCGCGCTGTCGCCGGCCGTGGCATCGCCGTTGCCGTCATTCTCGTCGTCGCCATTCTCTTCGTTGGCGTTGACGGTGTTGTTGACGCCGGAAGCAGCGCTGTCTCCGGCCTCAACGTTGCCGTTGCCGTCGTTCTCGTCGTCGCCATTCTCTTCGTTGGCGGTCACCACGCCGTTGCCCGTCGCCGAGCTGTCGCCCGCAACGGAGTCATTGCTGTTGGTGCTGCCGTTGTTGGCCGACTGGTCACCGCTCGCATCGCTCTCGGACGTACCGCTGCCCGAGTTCGAGCCGTTGCTGCCATCGGCGGTGTTGCCGTCATTGCTAAGGTCGACGGCAATGCCGTTGCCGCTGGCCGCGGTGTCGCCCGCAGCCGCATCGCCATCGTCGCCATTGTCCGACGTCGCGGTCGAACCGTTGTTGGCCGAACCCTGACCTTCGGAGGTGCTGGTCGACGTCGACAGGCCTGAAGCGGACCCATTGCTGCCGTCTGCGGTAGCCCCGTTGCCGTCATTTTCGTCGTCGCCGTTCTCGTCGTTCGAGTTCGTGCTGCCGTTGGTGGCCGAACCAGCGCCGGTTGCATCGTTCGTCACAACTGCGGCGCCCGAGCCCGAGCCGTTGCTGCCGTCGGCAGTGTTGCCGTCAGCACCGTCGTCGGAAACCGCCGTCGAGCCGTTGACGGCAGAGCCTTCGCCGGTGGCGTTGTTGGTCACCGCGCCGTCGCCCGAAGCCGAGCCGTTGCTGCCATCTGCGGTGTTGCCGTCGCTGCTCGAGTCGATAACGCTGCCTTCGCCGCTGGCGGCGTTCTCGCCCGCGTCGTTGCTGTTGTCGCTATTGGCCTGGTCCATCGCATTCTGGCCAGCCGCCTGGATCGAATCGCCGCCTTCGCCGCCGATGCCGCCTACGCCACCATCGCCGCTGCCACCGCCGACCGCGACTCCGCTGTCACCGCCTGCGCCCGCAGTGCCGCCAGCCGCAGCCCCGCTGTCGCCGCCGTCACCGCTGGTGCTGGTGGCGATCCCGCTCGCGCCGCCAGCCCCGCCGGCCGCGCCGCCCAGGATGCCGCCGGCGGAGCCGCCAGCGCCGCTCGTCGCCGCGCCGCTCTCCGCGCCGAGGCCGCCATCGCCGCCGTCGCCAATCTCGCCGGCGCCGCCGAGAGCGATCCCGCCCGCACCGCCGTCTGCCGTTTCGGTCGTGGCAGCGCCGCCGAGGCCGCCGCTATCGCCATCACCGCCGGCGCCGCCGGTCGCAGTGTTGGACCCACCATCGCCGCCGTCGCCGCCGTCAGCGTCGCCGCCGTCACCACCCGTTCCAAGGCCGCCCGCACCGCCGGTGCCGCCTGGGCCGCTTGTCGCCGTGCCGCTGTTGCCGCCAGTCGAGTCGCCGCTGGTTCCGCCGGCGCCCCCAGCACCGGTGGTCGTCGCGCCATTCGCGCCGCCGTCACCGGCACCGCCCGAGGTCACGGCTCCGTTCGAGCCGCCCGTGCCGCCTGCGCCGCCGATGGCAGCGCCGCCGGCTCCGCTGGCGCCGCCTGCGCCGCCATTGCCGCCATTGCCGCCGTTCGCAGCGTCGCCGCCGACGGTGACTTGCGCGGAAGCGCCGCTGGTCAGCAGCACGGCCAGCGCAGTGGTCGCGAGTAAGTGACTGGTTTTCATGTTATTTAACCTCCCTGATCGGTTTTATCCGACGTTAATCGTGGCTCTTAACGGGTGAGTTAGACCCGAAACCGTCCCCGGCTATACCCGGTAAGGAAGCGTTCACCAATTCCCCGGAGTCGGTGCGACCTACCCCCCCATTCAGGGGTGTGTTTCAAAAAAAGACCGGTCGTCAAAAAGGTTAACGAGCAATGCTCAGGCGTTCGAACGATGGGTCGTGCGGGGGAGGGCCGAGGCGTCCGCGGCGGCCCGCTTATTCCACGACTTGCAGCGGAACTTCGCCCTTGGTGCGCACCAGGCTGCACAGCATCAGGCGGACAAGGTCGGCCTGACGCTTGGTTTCCGTCTTCATGAAGATCATCTTCAGGTAGGAGCGGGCGGTCTGCTCCTTGATCTTCATAGTGCTCGCCGCTTGCTGCAGCGACGCCCCCGCCGTGATCAGGCAAACCAGCCGGGTCTCGACAGGGGACAGGCCGTAGAGTTTGCAGACCGGCTGAAGCTGATCGTCGAAATCGCGATTGGGATCGAGCATGAAGATCATCAGCGCGGCGTCTTCCGGCCCGACTGCAGGCTCGGCGGCGGGGAAGATGCACAGCAGAAGCGATCGCTCCGACCGCTCCGGCCGCAGCGCGAGAATCGGCGCGCGCCGCTGGTGGCCGCGCCCGGTGGCGAGTACCGCATTGCCGGCGAGTGCGTGATTCACGGCCACCTGCAGCTTGACGGCGTCGTTGAGGTCGGTCGGGATCAGGACCTCGCCGGCCAGGCGGACATGATCGCCATCGTTCAGGACGGCATCGGCGGCGCGGTTCACGAACATGACCTTGCCCGCCTTGTTCAAGAGCAGTATCCCCATGTCGACCATGTCCAGCGCGGAGCGCATGCCAACGGCGCCGCCGGCCTGGACGCGGCTGCGCTGCCACAGGCGGAAATAGCCTTCCACCAGCGGGCTGAGCTGCTTGACCATGTTCTCGACCAGTTCGCGGTCGCTGGTGCTGGGATTGCGGAACAACAGGCTCAATGTCACCCGGCTACGCCCACGACGGCTGCCGATCGGAACCCGCAGCACCTGCCAGGCGCGCTGGTTGACCAGGCAGGCGATCCAGTCGCTGGCCTCAACCCCGGTCCGGGCGCCACGACGGCCGCCCCCCGCGCCGTCGGCAAGCTGCCCGACCGTCGCCCAGTCCTCGTCCGACAATTGCAGCTTGCCCGCGCGCCCGATCTCGATGGACCCGGAATTGGCATCAACATGAAGCGTAAGGAGCGCGCCGGCCGCGCGAAGGGCAGAGAGCAGGCTATCGAGCAAACGCTGTATCTCTTCGTCCGCGCTCACGCACACGCGCGGACCGGCCGGATCGATCGCCGTCCAATGCGGCCACAGGCCTTCGGTCGGCGCCTCGTCCCTTACCATGCGTTTTTCTCTTTTTGCCCTGCCAGCAGCTTACCAGCGAGCGTGGGAGGCTTCAAGTCGCGCCCTCGGCCGGCAATGATCAGGTCGTCCCGGCCGTGCGTCTCTGGTTGGCAGCGGCTTGACGCGAGTGGGTCTGGGAGGCGCTTTGTCTGTTCCTGTTGTCTGTTCCTGTGAAGAAGGATCCGGGGAACCTCTCCCGTACACCGCGGATTATCGCGTTGACCGTAGACGAGCGGTGGGCAATGCAGTGACAAGCTGTTGCTCTTTGCACTGGACGGTGGCAGATAGCGTCTGGATGCCCGGCAACCTCAAATGGGGGTGTCTCGGCTGTAAGAATCCGGTTAATGGACGATCAACAAAGGGAGTTGTTGGGCATGAAGAAGTTCGAAAAGGTCGCCGCCCCGGCGAAGAGCTGGGTGAAGCCGGAGATGAAGCGCCTCAACGCAGGTGCCGCCGAGAACGGGACTCGCACTCGCGGCGATAGCGGCACCGGTCCGGGCACGGCTCTGTCCTGATCAACTGATAAAATCAAAAAGCGGTGCCGCGTTGCGGTGCCGCTTTTGCTTGTCTGCGATCCTGAGTGTCGGCGCTCGAGGATCGGAAGGGCACGTTCTTTGGGAGCGAGCCCGCTCGAGCACCAAGCGAAGTGGTGCCATGAATGACCGCCATCTGCGGTTTCATCTCGTATGACCGGAGCCGCGATCCGCTCGCGCCTTGCCAGCGCATGTTGGACGCGCAGAGCCTTTACGGACCTCACTCTTCCTCGTGCCGCGCCAGCGACGTCACGGCCTTCGGACGCGCGCTATACCGCCTGCTTCCACAGGATGACCATGATCGCCAGCCGCTGGTAGGCGGCGGCGGCCGATATCTGCTTGCGGCCGACCTCCGCCTCGACAATCGCGAAGCCCTCCTGGCGAGCCTCGGTGAGCCGGCCAGCCGCATCTCCACGTTGAGCGACTCGGCGCTGCTTCTCGCCTGTTACGAGCGGTGGGGGCCCAAGCTGGTCGACCATATCGCCGGCGACTTCGCCTTCGCGCTGTGGGACTCAGCCGAGCACGAATTGCTCCTCGCCCGCGATCCGCTAGGGCAGCGTCCGCTCTACTTCAGCCGGACAAAAGATCATTTCGCCTTCGCTTCGATGCCGAGCGGTATCCTGGCGCTCGACAGTGCAAAGCCGGCCCCCGACTCCGAGCGCTTCGCCGACTTTCTCAGCGATCTTCGTCCCTCTCTGGATCGGAGCTTCTTCGATGGCATCGGCAGCGTCGAGCCTGGCCATCTGCTCAGCTTCTCGAATGGGGCCATTCGGTCCGACCGCTACTGGAACCCGAGCCTTGGCGGTCTCAAGCTCCGATCGTTCGGCGACTATGTCGAAGCTTATCGCGAGCAAGTGGATCAGGCGGTGCGTTCCTGTCTGCGGGGAGCGGACGGCGCCGTCGCTTCCCACCTCAGTTCGGGCTATGACAGCAGCGCCGTCACGACCACGGCGGCGCGGATCCTAGGCGGCAGCGGCGGACAGGTGACTGCCTACACCTCCGCACCCCGACTTGGCTTTGACGGGCTCCCGGCGCGCGGCCGCATCGCCGACGAAAGCGGCGTGGCGGCGATCACGGCCTCCTGCCACGCGAACATCGAGCATGTGATCATGCGTCCTGACAATGTGTCACCGGTCGCAGCGATGCAGGACATGACCCCGTACGCGCAGCAGCCGCTCGGCAATATCAAGAATGCCGGCTGGTGGACGGCCATCAACCGCGATGTTTCGCAGCGCGGGATATCTGTGCTCTTGACCGGCGAGAACGGAAACATGTCGATCAGCGCAGGCGGCGTGAACGAACTTGCCGATCTGGTGCGCGAAGGTAAATGGCTGACCTGGCTGCGCGAAGCGAAGGGCTTCAAGCGGAACGAGAACGTCCGCTGGAGGGGCCTGCTGGCGGCCTCCTGGGGTGCCTGGGTGCCGCAGCCGCTCTGGGATCTGGTCGTAAAGCTCACTTTGGACGAAGACACGCGTCTCGGCACGCCGTTCCTGCTGACGGCGCCGCTGAAGGAACGGGTCGCCGCCAGATCCGCTGACGAGTTTTGGAGCTCGAAGCCCGCTGCGGACAGTCGTGCCGTAAGGCTGATGCTCTTGCGGCGCCAAAGCCACGGGGGCAGCCGCAAGTCCGCCCTGGCACGCTGGGGCATCGACGAGCGCGATCCCACTAGTGATCGCCGCCTGCTTGAGTTCTGCCTGTCATTGCCGACCGAGATGCTGATCAAGGACGGAGTACGCCGACCGCTCGCCCGCGCCGTGCTCGCCGACCGGCTGCCGCCCCAAGTGCTTTACCCTTCGCGCCGAGGTTATCAGTCGGCGGACTGGTATGAGCATATCACCAGGGAGGAATGCAAGGCGGTGTTCGAAAGCGTCGTCGACTGTGCCCCTGCAAGATCCATCATAGACATGGACCTGCTCGGCAGGCTGATCGACGAATGGCCGACCTCGGACTGGCACAGGCCCGCGGTGTTCTGCGACTATGCGGTCGTGCTGAACGCTCTTTCGTCAGCTTATTTCATCAAGCTGATGGATCGCGGCTTCGCTGCCTCCGGGCCGGTTTGCCCGGATTGATCGCACCTCAGCTCTCGGCCTCGCCTACGCCTGAGCCCTCAGCCGCCACATCCTGGAAGTAGGGCTCGACCGGACCCGACAGCTTGATCGTCACGGGCTGGCCGTGCCGGTCCAGGCTCTTGCCGGCGGCAACGCGGATCCATCCCTCGCTGACGCAATATTCCTCGACGTTGGTCTTCTCCTGCCCCTTGAAGCGAATGCCGATTCCGCGGCGGAGCAGATCGACGTCGAAGTGTGGGCTGCGCGGATTGAGCGACAGGCGGTCGGGAGGAGTGTCGGACATCGCCGTCCCTTTGGCGCACCCGCGTGGCCGCTTCAACCGTCATTGATCGCAGGAGGCGAAGCAATGCCGGCCGATCTCACCAGCCGTTGAAGCGCGGCCAGTGGTCCACCGCGGCGCCGCCCTCCAGCACATGGTAGCCGCCGAACTGCGCCGCCGTCGCGCAGGCATGGTTGGGCAGGATCCGCAGCAGGCTGCCGACGGGCAGGTCGGGGAGGCCAGCCGCCGAGCCCGGGCGGACAGACAGGATGCCGTGCTCCTGATTGGCGCTCGCCATGATGAGGTCGGGATAAGGTCGCCCGTCCGCTTCGCAAACAACTCCATAGCCCTGGTCGACGACTTGACTCGCGGTGCCGCGATCACGCGACATCGCCATCCAGCCGGCATCCACCAGGATCCACCCCTTGTCGCGCTGATGGCCGATCACCGTCGCGAGCACGGACAGGGCGATATCCTCCAAACGGCAGACGCCCAGCCCAGCCATGACAAGATCCATGAAGGGGTATACGCCGGCGCGGACCTCCGTCACGCCGGCAAGACCGGCGGGGTAAAGTGCAGTCGGCGTGGAGCCAACGCTTACGACCGGAGCAGCGAAACCGTTTCCGCGCAGAATGGACGCCGCCGAGAGTACGGCATCACGCTCCCGAGCGGCGGCAGCGCGTATCTCTTCTCCCGAACGCGCAGCGTAGGAGCCACCCGCGTGCGTCATGACCCCACGCAGCTCGGCGCCGCCGGCGCGGAGCGCCTCGGCGATCGCGAGGAGGAGCGCCGAATCGTCAAGCCGTACGCCCGCCCGGTGGCCGTCACTGTCAATCTCGATTAGCACCGGGATCGGATCGCCGGATGCTTGAGCGGACCTGGCCACCGCCCGCGCCGATTCGATGTTGTCCAGGATCACCGACAGGTCGACGCCGCGCCCTCGCAGCTCCCACACCCGCCCGAGCTTCGCTGGCGCGATCCCCACGGCGTAGAGGATATCGCGAAATCCGGCTCCCGCGAATTGCTCGGCTTCGAGCAAAGTCGAAACGGTGATCGGCGCGTCCGTGCCGCCTAGCATCCGCAGCGCGGCCGGTACGCTCTTCACCGTCTTCAGGTGCGGCCGCAGCACGGCTCCGCCCGCCCGAACGAGCGATTCACGCATCCGTGCGGAGTTTGCGTCAAAGGCGGCAAGGTCGACCAGCAGAGCGGGGGTGTGGAGACCGCCGATCGCGTCCGTGCGCTCAGTCTCCGCCAAAAACCAACCTTTCGTTCCGACGTCGCCCCGGACTTGATCCGGGGCAGGGCTTCCCTTGTTCTCTCGGCAGCACGCACTGACCCGGTGATGCGAGCCCAGGCCCGGATCAAGTCCGGGCCGGCGATCGTGGTCCCAGGATCCGGATCAGCGCAGCTTGGCGATCTTGATGCCGTCGGCCTTGGCCCGATCCTGCACCGACTCCTCGCTGCGGGTCAGCGCCTTGGCGATCGCCTTGACGCCCATGCCTTTGGCCGCAAGCGTCTTGAGCTTGGCCAGTTCCTCGCTCTTCCAGGGCTGGCGGTGGCGCGTGAAGTTTTCCGCCATCAATCCTTCGCCACCGTGCCCTTGGTCGAGGGGTTGGCAGCGATCGTCTTCTTGACCTCCTTCTTGGGCTTGCGGGCCTCTTTGTTGCTCTTCGCTTGTCCCTTGGCCATCGTCTCTCTCCTTCAGCCTTTGGCGGATGCGATATAGGCATCCACCTGTTGCTCCAACACGTCGAGCGGCAGCGCCCCGTTGCTCAGCACCGCCTCGTGGAACGCGCGGATGTCGAACCGGCTGCCCAGCGCCGCTTCCGCCTTGCGCCGAAGCTCAACGATTTTGAGCTGGCCGATCTTGTAGCTGGTCGCCTGGCCCGGCCAGTTCATGTAGCGCTCCACCTCCTTGACGATGTCGCGCTCGCTGAGCAGCGAATTGTCCTGGAAATACTTGATCGCCTGCTCGCGCGTCCATCTCTTGTGGTGCAGGCCCGTGTCGGTCACGAGCCGCACCGCCCGCCACAACTCCAGGCTCAGATGCCCGAACTCGGAATAGGGGTCCTGGTAGAAGCCCATCTCGCGAGCCAGCCGCTCGGAATAGAGCCCCCAACCTTCGGCATAGGCGCCATAGCCGCCGAACAGGCGGAATTTCGGCATGGCGCCCAACTCCTGCTGCCGAGCGATCTGGAAATGGTGCCCCGGCGCGCCCTCATGATAGCTGATACCCTCGATCTGCGGCTTCAGCACCTGAGTCATGTCGGCCAGGTTCACGTAATAGATGCCGGGCCGGGACCCGTCGGGCGTCGGCCGGTTGTAGAAGGCGACCGGCGCGGTGCCTTCGCGAAACTTCTCGACCGCGCGCACCTCGAGCGCCGCTTTCGGCAGCACCGAGAAGTAAGCCGGCGCTTTCGCCATCACCTGCGCGATGAATGCGTTCGCATCCTTCAGATATTGCTGCCGGCCCGCCTCCGTGTTCGGATATTTGAACTGCGGGCTCGTCTTGATGTGCCCGAAGAATTGCTGGAGCGTGCCGGTGAATCCGACGCGCCGCTTGATTGCTTCCATCTCACCCTGGATGCGGGCAACCTCGTCCAGCCCGGTCTGGTGGATCTGATCGGCGCTGAGATCGGTCGTCGTATAGAGCCGCAGGCGGTTCGCATAATATTCCGAACCGCGCGGCAGGCTCCAGGCGCCCTGATTGCCCCGCGCACTGCGCCCCACCTCGTCGATGGCAGCGAACAAAGTGTTGTAGCCGCGCCGGAACGGCCCCGTGAGTGCGGTCCGCGCGTCCGCGATCAGTCGTTGCTTGACCTCGGCCGGCGCGGAGAGTGCGTTCACCTTCTTGGTGAAGTCGGCCAGCAACGTGCTGTCGGCCCCGCTGTCGAATGGCGCCCCGGCCAGCACCTTGCGCGCATCCTCGCGAACCGGCGCGAAGTTGAACGCCGGCGGCACGATCCCCTGCCGCGCCTGATCGCGCATCTCGGCCGAAACCTCGCCCATCACCCGCTCGACGGCGCGCAGGCGTGAGATGTACGCCTCGGCGTCGCCTACCGTGTCGACTCGGTGCTGGTTGATCAGGAAGACGGGGATGCCGCCAGCCGGGCTGCCGTTTGTGGAGACCGGGAAGCCGTGGTTGCGCCATTCGAAGTTTCGGCGGCCGTTCAGCACATTCTGCTCGAACAAGCGGTAGCTGAGCTGGCCGGCCGGGCTCAGCCGCTTGTAGTCGAACTCCGACTTCATCCTGGCGAGCTGGCGCTCCGAAAACTCGCGCTGCCAGATATTCGCCCGGTCGGTATAGTCGTCGAGTTCGTTGTAGCGCTCCTTGCGGCCGAGCGCCGTCAACTGCTCCGGGCTGCGCGCCGCCGCCTCGTCGAAGGCGCGGTCGAGAAAGGCGAGCAGCCTTGCGTCCTCCTTCGAGGGATCGGCCTGGCTGCTCATGTCGGCGTCGGACGCGCTTGCCGCTTGCGCTTGAACCTGTGGAGGCGCGGGACGGTCCAACGCGGTCACGTCGCTCGTCGTGGGAGCGCAGGATGCAAGCAGGGCGCTGGTCAGCAACAGCGTCACGAGGGGCAGGGCGGTGTTCACGGGCGGCTGGCTCCTTGGCGGCGGTTAGCCCGTTTGTAGCGCGGCCGCCCGTGCGTGGCTAACGGAACAAAGATCTTGCGCCCCCGCATGGACCGCCTAGTCTTGCCCCTGGGGAAGGGGATTCATGAGCAAGTTCGAACGGATCGCGCCTGCGTTTGCGGGCGAGCGGCAGACCTGCGCGTCGGTGCTGATGGTTGAGCCGACGCGTTTCGGCTTCAACTCGGAGACGGCGGCGACCAACCGATTCTCCTCGGCCTCGGCCGCTGGAGCCGACACGGCCGCTCGCGCCCGCCGCGAGTTTCATGGTCTCGCCGAATGTCTCGAACGTGCCGGAGTGGCGGTGCACTTGCTGCCCGACCCGGCTGCCTGCCCGAGCCCGGACGCGGTGTTCCCCAACAATTGGGTCTCCTTCCACTCGGACGGCATGCTCGTCACCTATCCGATGGCCGCCCCGAATCGGCGGACCGAGCGCCGCCTCGACGCGCTTGACGCGATGCTGGTCGACCGCGGCTTCGAAATGTCCCACCACGTCGACCTTACCGCGCACGAAGGAGAGGGCCGCTTTCTCGAAGGCACGGGCAGCCTGGTCCTCGACCGCCCGCGCCGCCGTGCCTATGCCTGCCTCAGCCAACGCACCGATCTGTCGGTGATCGCCCGCTTCGACGCTCTGACCGGCTACTCGACGCTTACCTTCGCGGCCACCGGCGCCGATGGCTTTCCGCTCTACCATACCAATGTGATGATGAGCCTCGGCGCGCGGTTCGCCGTCGTCTGCGTCGAAAGCATCGCCCCACACCAGCGCCGTCTCCTGCTCGACGATCTGGAGGCGGGCGGCCGCGTGGTGATCGAGATCACGCGCGGGCAGATGATGAGCTTTGCCGGCAACATCCTCGAACTGGAGGACCAGCACGGACGGCCGCTCGTCGCGATGTCGCTTGGCGCGCTGGCGAGCCTTCGCCCCGATCAGCGCCGGGCGCTTGAGACCCTGTCGGGCGAGCTGGTGGCGAGCCCGATCCCGACGATCGAGGCGGTCGGCGGGGGCGGTGTGCGGTGCATGCTTGCAGAACTTCATCTGCCCAGATCGTAGGCTGAACCGTCCGGGCTGTTCCGTAGCGGGACGCCTCGGACGAGCCGCTTGCGTCGATGGTGAAGCGCCGGTTAACCGGTCGCCATGCACCCCACCCGCCGCGCCATCGTCCTGCGTCACACCCAATCCGAGGCCCTTCGCGGCGACCACCTGCAGAGCGCTAAGGAGTTCCTCGTCGGCTGGGCGGCGGGCCTGATCTTCTTCTGGACGATGCTGAGCTGAGGGCTCAATCGCAGGCGAGGTGAAGCTTTTGCGCGATCCAGGCCGCTCCAATGCTCGCCACCGCCACCATCAGCAAGGTGCCCTCGACCGAAACCCCGGCTAAAACGAGTCCGGTCAGCAGAATTGCCGACAGCACCATCGCGCCTGAATTGACGATGTTGTTGGCTGCCACCGTGCGGGCGGTCTCGGATTTGGGCACCGTTGTCGTCAGGAAGGCATAAAGCGGGACCACGAACATGCCCCCGGCAACCGCGACGCCGAACAGGGCGAGCAGGACGAGCTCGGCCTGACCGATCACGATGAAGCTCTTCCAGTCGAGCAGCGGCCCGGATTGAACCGGCCAATCGAGCGCGTTCCAGTAGAGCAGCAGCACGAACAGCCCCATCGCGATCGCGGAAGCCGGCGAGTATTTTGCGAGGACCCGACCGGCCAGCAGCCGGTTGATCAGCACCGATCCGACAGCCACTCCAATCGAGAAAACCGCAAGGAAGAGCGTCGCAACCTGTTCGTTGGCGTGAAACACGTTCTTGACCAAAGGCGGGAACTGCGCCGCCAGGATCGCGCCCATCGCCCAGAAGAAGCTGATCGCCAGGATCGCCAGGAACAGCCGCGGGATGTGCAGCGTCGCGTTCACCAGCCGGATCGAGGCGCGGATGATGTGCCAGTCCATCTTGAGCGGCGGCGCGTCCGCCTCGGGCGGGGCAGGGGGCACCGTCCCGCCGACCACGCGCCCGATCAACGCGACCACCAGCACGCCGGCCGCCGCCCACTCGCCATGCTCGCGCCCGAGCAGGCCGCCCGCGATCGTGCCGAGCAGGATCGCGCCATAGGTACCCGCTTCGACGAGACCGGTCCCGCCGAGCACTTCGTCACTCTTCAAGTGCTGCGGCAGGACCGCATATTTGATTGGCCCGAAGAAGCTCGAATGCACGCCCATCGCGAACAGGGCAGTCATCAGCAGCGGGATATTGTGGAGGATGAGCCCCGCCGCGCCGCCGATCATGATGAAGATCTCGGCCGTCTTCACGAACCGGATG
>NZ_DASVTH010000021.1:0-28637 GCF_036387615.1 Allosphingosinicella sp. | reverse complement strand
CGCTGGAGCGACTGGAAGATCAGCATGTCGCCCGCGACATGCTCGTATATCAGGTCGAGCGCCAGCAGCGGGTGGCGCAGATGGTAGAGCACGCCCATGAAGATGACGACATCGAAGGTTCGCCCGATCGCGCCCACATCGTAGACCGACAGGTTGCGAAACTCGATGCCGCCGTAATCCAGGATTTCGGCGGCGAGCCGCGCCTGCTCAAGATAGCGCTCGTCCATGTCGATCCCGAGCACATAGTCGGCCCCGCGCCGCTTCATCTCCATCGAGTAGAAGCCCGCGTTGCAGCCGATGTCCAGCACCGACTTGCCGCTGAGATCCTCCGGCAGATACGCGGCGAACCGCCTGAACTTGAAGTTGGGATAATCACCAAGAAAGTGATCTGGCGCGGTCTCGATGTCTCCCAGTCGCAGGTTGTGAAACCAAGGCCCGAGCGCTTCGATCCGGGCCTGGAGATCACCATTGCTAGGCGGACGCGCCGCGACTCGGGTCATTGGTACAGTCTTTCGTTTACGCTCATCACCCGCGCGCCCCAGCTGCCGACGGCGAGGCGCGATACGGAGGCGGGGTCGATATCGAAGCGCAGCAGATTGTCGAGTGGCAAACCGAGATGGTGGGCGATGAGGCCACGGATGATGTCGCAATGCGTGACGATCGCGATGCGGCTCTCGGCATGCGCGCCGGCAAGCTCGGCAATCGCATGCGCCGCCCGCCGTGTCGCTTCAGTCATGGTTTCGCCACCGGGCGGGCGCGCGCTGCCACGCGCTTCGTTCCACGCATCCCACAGCGGGTCACCTTCAAGTTCGTCGAAGCGCTTGCCGGTCCAGTCGCCAAAGTCGATCTCGTCCAGCGAATCGAGCAGCGTGACCTCGAGTTCGTGCTGATCGGCGATTTCGCGGGCCGTATAGAAAGCACGCTCGCGGGGGGACGAATAGACCCCGGCGAGCGGCTCGACGCCGAGCAGGTCTCCGACGATTTCGGCCTGCTCGAGGCCCTCGGGGCTGAGCGCCACGTCGCGCCTTCGACCGGTCAGCACTTTGCCGAGCTCGACATGGGCGGCGTGGCGGATGAGGAGAACAGTTGCCGTCACCTTGTGTTCGGAACAGACATGTAACGACCTCTCTGGTTTCTCAAACCCGCCTGGCCGCTTTCCGGTTCCTTTCTCGCCGATGAACGAACCGGATGTGGAACAAAGAAGAAGAAGCTGCATTTTTGGGGTTGTAGAAGAAGAAGCTTCGCGCATGGAGCAGGTGACGGGGCCCGGTTACCTGCTCCATGCGGCAAAGGGGGAGTTGAATTGCCAGAAACGATACTGATCACGGGCGGAGCCGGATTTATCGGCCGGTTCGTCACGCGTGAATTGCTGTCCCGTGGGCACCGGGTGCGCGTCCTCGACAGCTTGATCGAGCAGGTTCACGGCGATCGCGAGCGGCCCGAGGATCTTCCGCAAGAGGTGGAACTGATCCGCGCCGACGTGCGCAATGGCGATGCGGTCGCCAAGGCGCTCAAGGGGATCGACAGCGTCGTCCACCTCGCCGCCGAAGTCGGGGTCGGGCAATCCATGTATGCGGTCGAGCGCTACACCTCGGTCAACGACGTCGGCACCGCCGTGCTGTTCGAGAAGCTGATCGAGCAGCCGGTCCGCCGTGTCGTCACCGCCTCCTCGATGAGCATCTATGGTGAGGGGCTTTACCGCGACCAGGACGGCCATATTGTCGAAGAAGCGGTTAAACCGACCGGCGGTGGCACCGGAGGCTGGGATCCCGTGGACGCGCAAGGTCGCCCACTCACCCCCGTGCCGACGCCCGAAACGAAGCGCCCGGCGCTCGCCTCCGTCTACGCAATCAACAAATACGTCCAGGAGCGACTCACGCTGACTCTCGCCGCCGCGTACGGAATGGAGGCCGCCGCGCTCCGCCTCTGGAACGCGTACGGCCCCGGCCAGGCGCTTGGCAATCCTTACACAGGCGTCCTCGCCATCTTCTCCTCGCGCCTTCTCAACGGCCAGCCGCCGATGATCTTCGAGGACGGTCGGCAGCAGCGCGATTTCGTGCATGTTCGCGACGTCGCCCGGGCCTTTTGCGACGCGCTGGAGAAGCCCGAAGCCAACATGGGCATCTTCAACATCGGTTCCGGCGCCGTCCGGACGGTGACGGAGGTCGCCGAGGCGATCGGCCAAGCCATGGGCCGCGACATCGCTCCTGAGGTTACGGGCAAGGCTCGTGTCGGCGACATCCGCCACTGCGTGCCGGACATCTCGCTTGCCGAGAACCGTCTCGGCTACCGCGCGCAGGAGGACTGGATGGCCGGGCTTCAGGAACTCGCCGAATGGGTTGGGCGCCAGACCGCGAACGACAATGTCGCCCAAGCGCGGGCCGAACTCGAAGCGCGGGGGCTGGTGGCGTGAGGGGGGCTCCTGAAATCCTCCCCGGGACGGGGAGGGGGACCATGCGGAGCATGGTGGAGGGGGCCCCGAGACCTCCTGAGTGGGTGGGGGGCCCCCTCCACCCCCGCCTTCGGCGGCGGTCCCCCTCCCCGTCGCGGGGAGGATCATTATGAGCCCCACCGACACCCGCCCCGTCCTCGTCACCGGCGGCGCTGGCTTCATCGGCTGCAACATCGCCAACAAGCTCGCCGAGGACGGTCACGAGGTCCTGATCTACGACGCGCTGTCGCGCCGGGGCGTCGAGACCAACCTCGCCTGGCTCCAGGAACGCCACTCCGGCCTGATCACTTCGGTCATCGCCGACATTCGCGACGAGGACGAACTCGCTCGCGCCGCCCGCGAGGCCAAGGCGGTGTTCCACATGGCGGCGCAAGTCGCGGTCACCACCAGCCTGGTCGATCCGCGCGAGGATTTCGAGATCAACCTCAAGGGCACGCTCAACCTGCTCGACGCGCTGCGGCTGCGTGGCGATCGGGTGCCGGTGATCTTCGCCTCGACCAACAAGGTCTATGGCGATCTGGCCGACATCGATTTCCGGCTGGAGGGGGACCGGTACGTACCCCAGCACGCTGAGGTCGCCGCTCATGGGATCGGCGAGACGCGCCCGCTCGATTTCCACACGCCTTATGGTTGCTCCAAGGGAGCGGCCGACCAGTATGTGCTGGATTACGCGCGCAGCTTCGGCTTGCCCGCGGCGGTGCTGCGGATGAGCTGCATCTACGGCCTGCGCCAGATGGGCACGGAGGATCAGGGCTGGGTTGCCCACTTCCTGATTCGCGCGCTGCAGGGGGAGCCGATTACGCTCTACGGCGACGGGCACCAGGTCCGCGACATTCTCGACGTTTCGAACGCGGTCGAGGCCTATATGCGGGCCTGGGCGCGGATCGAACGGATCAGCGGCCGCGCGTTCAACCTGGGCGGCGGGCCTGCGAACGCGGTCTCATTGCGCGAGCTGCTCGCTTTCATGGGCAAACTGCTCGGCCGGGAGATCGACGTGCGCTTCTCGGACTGGCGAGCGGGCGACCAGCGTTACTTCGTCGCGGACACCCGCGCTGCGCGCGCGACGCTCGACCTGTCCCCGGCCGTGCCGTGGAAGCGGGGAGTCGCCACCCTTGCGCAATGGCTCGGCGAATCGCGGGGGCTCAAGCCTGCAAAGGTGCCGGAGCGGGCGGCGTCGTGAGACTGCTCCTCACCGCCGATGCCGTCGGCGGCGTCTGGCAATATGCGACCGATCTCGCCCGCGCGCTGCAAGGGCGGGGAGTGGAGGTCCTGATCGCGCTGCTCGGCCCGGCTCCGTCGGCCTCGCAGCGCGAAGCGGCGCGCGATCTGACGCTGATCGACACCGGGCTGCAGCTGGACTGGCTGGCCGAGACGCCGGAGGAGGTGAGGGCGGCCGGCGACGCGCTGGCGTTGCTCGCGCAGGCGAGGCAGGTCGACCTTGTCCAGCTCAATGCCCCTGCTCTGGCCGCCGGATCGGCTTTCGACGTGCCGGTCGTCGCAGTCTCGCACAGCTGCCTGCTTACTTGGTGGGAGAGCGTGATCGGCGGGGCGTTGCCGGAAAACTTCCGCTGGCGCGTCGCGCTGCATGACGAGGGGCTCCGAGCGTCGAGCCTGGTCGTGACGCCCTCGTCCGCCTTCGCCGAGGCCACTCGCGAGGCATATGTCCTCCGGACGGCCCCGCACGTCATCCACAACGGCCGCGCCCCGCTGGCGCTGCCCGAAGTCGCCCCGCACGATTTCGCCTTCACCGCAGGGCGACTGTGGGACAAGGGCAAGAACCTGGCGACGCTGGATCGCGCTGCCGCCGCGCTCGCGGTACCGCTTTACGCGGCTGGCCCTGAAACCGGGCCCGACGGGGAAACGATCTCCTTCCAGCACGCCCGTCCGGTCGGCGTGGTTGGCGAGAGGGAGCTTGCGCGGCGGCTCGCCGCCCGCCCGGTCTTCGTTTCAGCAGCCTTGTACGAGCCGTTCGGTCTGGCGGTGCTGGAAGCCGCGTCGGCGGGCTGCCCGCTCGTCCTGTCCGACATTCCGACCTTCCGCGAATTGTGGGACGGAGCCGCGACATTCGTGAAGCCGCTCGACGACGCCGGCTTCGCAGCGGCGATCTCCCGCACCATTGGGGACGATCTTGCCCGCGCCGAGTGGGGCCGGAAAGCGAAGGAAAGGGCAGCGCGATACAATGTGAACGCAATGGCCGCCGACATGCTGGTTGCCTACCGCGGCGTTCTGGCTGCGAAGACGGGGCAGGCGAGGGCCGCGGCGTGAAGATCCTTTATTTCACTCACTCGCTTCAATCCTGCTGGAACCACGGCAACGCTCATTTCCTGCGAGGGGTGCTGAGAGAACTCGGGTCCCTCGGCCACGACGTCGAGGCGCTCGAGCCGGAAGGCGCCTGGAGCCTTCAGAATCTGCTCGCCGATCACGGACCCGCAGGAGTGGAGGCATATCAGCGCGCCTATCCCGAACTCGTCTCCCGCAGCTTCGCCCCCGATCCCGACGTGGAAGCGCTCACTGATGGCGCCGACCTCGTCATCGTCCACGAGTGGAACGAGCCGGCGCTGGTGGCCGCGATCGGCGCAATCCGGGCGCGGGGAGGGCGGTTCGATCTCCTTTTCCACGATACGCATCACCGCGCGGTCAGCGACCCGAACGCGATCCGTGCCTTCGATCTGTCCGGCTATGACGGCGTGCTCGCCTTTGGCGAGACCTTGTCCGATGTGTATCGCCGCTGGGGCTGGGGCGACCGGGTCTGGACCTGGCACGAGGCCGCGGACACGCGCCACTTCCGCCCGCCGGTGGCGGAAGAAGAGCGCGAGGGGCTGGTCTGGATCGGGAACTGGGGTGATGGCGAGCGGACGGAGGAGCTGGAAGGCTTCCTGTTCCGGCCCGCCCGGGAGGCCGGCCTGCCGCTCGACATATTCGGCGTGCGCTACCCGCCCGAGGCTTTGGCGACGCTCGATCGATACGGTGTTCGCTATCGGGGCTGGCTGCCAAACGCGCTCGCCCCCAAGATGTTCGGGAAGCATCTCGCGACGGTTCACGTGCCGCGGCGCTTCTACACGGATATCCTGCCCGGCATCCCGACCATTCGGGTGTTCGAAGCGCTCGCCTGCGGCATTCCGCTGGTTTCCGCTCCCTGGGACGATTGCGAGGGCCTGTTCCGCGTGGGCCGGGATTACCTCGCCGCCAGGGACGGCGGGGAAATGACGGACGAGCTTCGCCGCTTGCGGGACGATCCCGGGCTTCGGGCCGCTCTCGTGGCAAGCGGCCTGGAGACCATTCGCGCCCGCCACACCTGCGCCCACCGTGCCGACGAGCTGATGAGCATCGTCGCGCAGCTCGGGGCGTCCTCTCCTGTCCGGAGTGTTGCATGAAGATCGCCTTCTACGGATCCAGCCTGCTTTCCTCCTACTGGAACGGCGCGGCGACTTACTATCGCGGCTTGCTCCGGGACCTCGCCGGCCGCGGCTACGAGATTACCTTCTACGAGCCGGACGCGTTCGACCGTCAGCAGCACAAGGACATGGAAGCGCCCGAGTGGGCCCGCTCCGTGGTCTACCCGGCTACGCCCGACGCGCTGAGGGGTGTGCTCGAGGAGGCGCGCAAGGCCGACATTGTCGTCAAGGCGAGCGGCGTGGGCGTGTTCGACGGCGAACTCCTGGAGGGCATCGTCGCCCACAGCCGGCCCGACGCGATGCGCATCTTCTGGGACGTGGACGCTGCTGCCACGCTCGATGAGATGCGCGGCGACAGCCACCACCCCGTGCGTCGGACCCTTTCGCAACTCGACATGGTCCTGACTTATGGCGGCGGTCCGCCGGTGATCGAGGCCTATCAGGGCTTCGGCGCGCGCCGTTGCATTCCCGTCTACAACGCGCTCGATCCCACGACCCACCATCCCGTGGATCCGGACCCCGCCTTCGCGGCCGATCTTGCATTCCTCGGCAACCGACTTCCCGACCGGGAGGCGCGGGTGGAGGAGTTCTTCCTGCGCGCCGCCTCGGCAGCGCCCGAACGGAAGTTCCTGATCGGGGGCAATGGCTGGGAGACGAAGGGGATGCCGGCCAACGTTCGCCACCTCGGGCATGTGTACACCCATCAGCACAATGCCTTTAACTGCACGCCGCTGGCGGTGCTCAATGTCGCCCGCGACTCGATGGCCCATGTCGGCTTCTCGCCCGCCACCCGGGTGTTCGAGGCCGCCGGCGCGGCCGCCTGCCTGATCACGGACGCGTGGGAGGGAATCGAGCAATTCCTCAATCCTGACGAGGAGGTGCTGGTCGCGCGCGACGGGCAGGATGTCGCCGATCATGTCGCGGCGCTCACTCCGGAGCGCGCGCGCGCCATCGGCCGAGCAGCCCTTTGCCGCATCCTGGCGGAACACACCTATGCTCATCGCGGCGCGCAGGTCGATGCGCTCTGGCGCGCGGAACTGGCCACGGAGCGCAGCGCCGCATGAAGCTGGTCGTTCTCGGTCTCAGCCTGTCCTCATCCTGGGGCAACGGCCACGCGACCACTTACCGTGCGCTGCTCAAGGAGTTCGCGGCGCGGGGGCACGACATCCTGTTCCTCGAGCGCGATGTGCCCTGGTATGCGACCCAGCGCGACGTGGCGGATCCCGATTATTGCCGGCTCAGCTTCTACGGCGATCTGGCGGGGCTCGATCGCTGGCGTGGCGAGATTGAGCGGGCCGATGCGGTCATCGTCGGGTCGTACGTGCCTGATGGAGTGGCGGTCGGGCGTTTCGTCCACAAGCATGCGCGGGGCGTGACCGCCTTTTACGACATCGACACTCCGGTGACTCTCGCCAAGCTCGCGCTCGGCGATTTCGAGTATCTCTCGCCGGAAATTATTCGCGGCTACGACCTGTACCTGTCGTTCACCGGCGGGCCGACGCTCAAGCTTATCGAGCAGCGGTACGGATCGCCTGCCGCCCGCGCGCTCTACTGTTCGGTCGATCCCGATGCTTATCCGCCGCTCGACGTGCCGAAGCGCTGGGACCTGTCCTATCTCGGCACCTACAGTCCGGACCGGCAGCCAACTGTCGAACGCCTGCTGATCGAGCCCGCCCGCGCGCTCCCGGACAGCCGCTTCGTGGTGGCCGGACCGCTCTATCCTGCCGACATCGACTGGCCTGCGAATGTCGAGCGGATCGAGCATCTTGCGCCCGGCGATCATCCCGATTTCTATTCAGCCTCGCGCTGGACGCTGAACGTCACGCGCGCCGACATGATCGCTGCCGGCTGGTCGCCCTCCGTCCGCCTGTTCGAAGCCGCGGCCTGCGCCGTTCCCGTCATCTCCGATTGCTGGGACGGCTTGGACAGCCTGTTCGCGCCGGGCCGTGAGATCATGCTTGCCGGCACCTCGGCCGACGTGATCAATCTCCTGACCGATGGCGTCGATCCGGCTGCAATCGGCCGGGCTGCCCGAGCCCGAGTCATGAACGGCCACCGCGCGGCCGACCGCGCACTGGAACTCGAAACCCATTTGCGCGAAGCCGCCTTGGTGACTGCCTCGTGACTCGGCAGGAGAGGCCGATCGTTCTGCAGGTGAACCAATTCACCCGTTCCGAGTTGACCGAGCTACAAAGAAGAAGATGCGAGGAGAGGAAGCGCACGTGACCACCCAAAGCAAGATCGCCCTGGTGACTGGCGGCGCCGGCTTCATCGGCTCCCATCTCATCGACAGGCTCCTCGCCGAGGGTGCGCGCGTCACCTGCGTCGACAATCTTCAGACCGGCCGCGCCGCCAATCTCGCGCATCTTGGGAGCGAACCGCGCTTCTCCTTCATCGAAGCCGACGTGATCGATCGCCTTCCAGCCAAGCTGCGCCTCGGCAAGACGCGCTTCACCCACGTGTACCATCTCGCCTGCGCCGCCTCGCCCCCGCATTACCAGGCCGATCCCGAGCATACGATGCTGAC
Organism: Allosphingosinicella sp.; assembly: GCF_036387615.1. Classification (GTDB taxonomy): domain Bacteria; phylum Pseudomonadota; class Alphaproteobacteria; order Sphingomonadales; family Sphingomonadaceae; genus Allosphingosinicella. The sequence goes on along the minus strand of NZ_DASVTH010000021.1, from coordinate 20,263 downwards.
CTGCGTGCTCGGCACCCGCAACTTGCTGCGCTTTGCCGAGGAGCAGGGTGCCCGCTTCCTGCTCACCTCCACGAGCGAGGTTTACGGCGACCCCGAGGTCCACCCGCAGCCGGAAACCTATCGCGGATGGGTGAACTGCACCGGCCCGCGCGCCTGCTATGACGAAGGCAAGCGCGCCGCGGAGACGCTGACCTTCGACTTTGCCAGGGCCAAGCGCGTCGATGTTCGGGTCGCCCGCATCTTCAATACCTATGGGCCGCGCATGCGCGCGGATGACGGTCGCGTCGTCTCCAACATCGTCTGTCAGGCGCTTGGGGACGAAGACATCACGGTCTATGGCGACGGCTCGCAGACCCGCAGCTTCTGCTATGTGTCGGATATGGTCGACGGCCTTATGCGGCTGATGAACTCCGAGCCGGCGCCCGGCGCGCCGGTCAATCTCGGCAACCCGAACGAGCTCACCGTCAGCGACCTTGTCGATCGCGTGCTCGCGCTCACCGGGTCCCGCTCCGCCGTGGTGCACCGTCCGCTGCCGATCGACGATCCCCGCCGCCGCCGCCCGGACATCTCGCGCGCGCGTGACATATTGGGTTGGGAGCCGCGGGTGGACCTCCAGGCAGGGCTGGAAGCGACCGCCGCCTGGTTTGCACAGGAGCGGCGTGCCGGGTCAACGCTGGGCGCCGAGCTGCTCACCGTCGCGGCCGAATGAAATTGCTTCCTGAAAGGGGAGGATTGCTCACCTCGCAAACAGATTGGCCGGATCCCGCATCGCCTTGAACTCGATCGCATTGCCGCTGGGATCGAGGAAGAACATCGTCGCCTGCTCGCCGGGCTGGCCTTCGAAGCGGATGTTCGGCTCAATCACGAAGCGCATGCCCGCTGCCTGCAATCGATCCGCCAGCGCCTTCCATTGCTCCATTGATAGCACTGCCCCGAAATGCGGGACGGGCACGTCATGCCCATCCACCGGATTGTGGTGCCCCGGCGCGGAGCGCTCCGCCAGATGCGCGACGATCTGATGGCCGAAGAGATCAAAGTCGATCCAACGGTCCGAACTGCGCCCTTCCGGGCAGCCGAGCAGCCCGCCGTAAAAGGCGCGAGCGGCGTCGAGGTCGTGGACGGGAAAGGCGAGGTGGAATGGAGGCAGGGTCATCCGGCCCATCTAGCGCGAAGAGATGAAGAGCGGAACGCCCGGCCAGTCACGTTTCGGGAGGCCTCTCACCTGATTGAACCCGGCGCAATTCCCGCCGATATGGCCCAACGATGAAGCCGCTCCTGTTCGCGTTCCTCCTGGGCCTTGCCAGCGCCTGCGGCTTCGAGCCGCTGAAGCTGTGGCCGCTTACGATCCTCGCCTTCGCCGGCCTCATCTGGCTGGTCGATTCCGCTCCGTCGCTGCGGAGCGCGCTCGCCCGGGGTTACTGGTTTGCCATGGGGCAGTTCGTGCTCGGCCTGAACTGGATTGCCACCGCCTTTATCTATCAGGACGCGATGCCGCATTGGCTCGGCTGGATCGCCGTGGTCCTGCTGAGCTTCTACCTTGCCGTCTACCCAGCGATGGCGACGGGGTTGGCCTGGCGCTGGGGCAGGGGCGTTGACTCGTTTCGCCTGGTTCTCATTTTCGCCGCCGCGTGGATAGTCACCGAGTGGCTGCGTGCGACAATGTTTACCGGGTTTGCATGGAATCCGGTTGGCGTCGCGCTGTTGCCGACTCCTTTAGCTAGGTCAGCCACCCTGGTCGGCACCTATGGGTTGTCCGGGCTGCTGATCCTGATCGGAGGCTTGGTCCTGCTTCTGGTCCGGCGGGAGTGGCGCGCCAGTCTTGGGCTGGCGGCGGGCGCGGCGGCGGTGACGGGAGCCGCGATCCTGCTCACGCCTGCCACGCTCCCGCCCACGAATATCCCGCTGCGCATCGTCCAGCCCAATATCGGGCAGGAGGGCAAGTGGACGGAGGCTTATGCCGACTTCATCCTGCACCGGCTCGGCGAGCTGTCGCGGCGCCCGAACCAGCCGGCTATCCTGCTCTGGCCGGAAGCGGCGGTCACCGACTCGCTGGAGGACGGCCGCGATCATCCCATTTACCAGGCCGATGTCGATACCACTCGCCGGCTCGTCCAGCAGCAAATGGGGATGAGCGGCTTGCTCCTGACCGGCGGTGTCACGATCCGCTCGGCAAACGGGGTCAATGCAAGCAGCGCCACCAACAGCATTTTCGCGATCGATTCCTCCCGCCGCATCCTGGGCCGCTACGACAAGGCGCATCTGGTGCCCTATGGCGAGTATCTGCCGATGCGGCCGCTCCTGTCGGCGATCGGCCTGTCGCGCCTCGCGCCCGGCAATCTCGATTTCGACCCGGGGCCCGGGCCGCAAACGCTCGACCTGCCGCTGATCGGCAAGGCCGGGTTCCAGCTCTGCTACGAGATCATCTTCTCGGGCGAAGTGGTGGACCGAGAGAACCGGCCCGCCTTTCTGTTCAATCCGTCCAACGATGCGTGGTTCGGGCCGTGGGGGCCGCCCCAGCATCTTGCGCAGGCACGGCTCCGCGGGCTGGAGGAGGGCCTGCCGGTGCTCCGCTCGACCCCGACCGGCATTTCCACCGTGGTCGATGCCGAGGGGGCGCTGCTCGCCAGCCTTCCGCTAGGGCGAGCCGGCATCATCGATACAGACCTGCCGGCGCCCAAGCCGCCAACCCTGTTCGCGCGGTTCGGCAACGTCCTCCCGTTCGCATTCGCGTTGCTGCTGGTGGGTGCCGCCTGGCTTTCCGGCCGCGCGCGCCCCGTTGCGAAGCGGGCCGAAGCAGGCTAGGGACGATCACATATAAGGATATCTTTATATCCTGAACTCTCCCCCGAAAGGTCGTCCACCCCCGATGCGCAGCAATTACCTGTTCACGTCCGAATCCGTTTCCGAAGGGCATCCCGACAAGGTCGCCGACCAGATTTCGGACGCGATCGTCGACTTGTTCCTGTCCAAGGACCCGGAGGCGCGGATCGCCTGCGAGACGCTCACCACCACCCAGCTGGTGGTGCTGGCCGGTGAGATTCGTTGCCGTGGCGTGTACGAGAATGGCGCTTGGGCGGATGGGGCGGAGGAGGAGATCGAGCGCACTGTTCGGGAGACCGTGAAGCGGATCGGCTATGAACAATCCGGCTTCCACTGGGAAACCCTGGAGTTCCAGAACAACCTTCACGGCCAGTCGGTCGACATCGCCCAAGGCGTCGACGAGAGTGGCAACAAGGACGAAGGCGCGGGCGATCAGGGCATCATGTTCGGCTACGCCACCGACGAGACGCCGGACCTGCTGCCCGCCACCCTCTATTACTCGCACCGCATCCTGGAGCGGCTCGCGGCCGACCGGCATTCCGGCGAAGCGCCGTTCCTGGAGCCCGACGCGAAAAGCCAGGTGACGCTGCGTTACGAGAACGGGCATCCGGTCGGCGCTTCGGCGGTCGTTGTCTCGACCCAGCATTCGGCCGACTTCAGCAATGACGAAGGCCAGGCCAAGCTGCGCGACTATGTGAAGTCCGTCCTCGCAGAGGTGCTGCCGGAAGGCTGGGTACCGGCCGACGAGTCGATCTTCGTCAACCCTACCGGCGTGTTCGAGATTGGCGGACCCGACGGCGATGCCGGCCTCACCGGTCGCAAGATCATCGTTGACACTTATGGCGGCGCGGCACCCCATGGCGGAGGCGCCTTTTCGGGCAAGGATCCGACCAAAGTCGATCGCTCGGCCGCCTATGTCACCCGCTATCTGGCCAAGAACGTGGTCGCCGCGGGCCTCGCGAAACGCTGCACGATCCAGCTTTCCTACGCGATCGGCGTCGCCGAGCCCTTGTCGCTCTATGTCGATCTGCACGGCACCGAGGCCAACGGCACCACCGCCGCCGATCTGGAGCGGGTGCTCCCGACGCTGGTGCGCCTCACCCCCAAGGGCATTCGCACCCATCTGGGCCTCAACAAGCCGATCTACGCCGCGACCGCCGCTTACGGCCATTTCGGCCGCAAGCCCGAAGGCGATCTGTTCACCTGGGAAAAGACGGATCTGGTCGACGCGCTGAAGGCGGCGCTCTAATCCTCCTTGCAGCGGACGGCGAACGTCCGCCCGCGCAGGGTCAGCGTACCCCGTGCGGATCGCGGCATGCCGCGGACGGGCGGCTCGAAACGGGCGCGAAGTCGAGCCACGCGATCCCACGTCGGACCGACGATGTCCGCCAAGACCTGTTCCCCGTCGATCCAGGCCTGCGTCAGTCTCAAATCCGTGTTTGGACCCAAGGTGAGCCAACGGCCGTTTTCGTCGAGGCTCGCCCCGGCGATGCCGCCCGCGCCGATGACGAGGCTGATCCGCGGCACCTTGCTGGACAGGGCGCGGCAGAGCAGGCCTTGCGTCGCATGAGCGGGAGCGGCGGCAAGCAGAAGCAAGGCTGCGGCGGCAAAGGTGTGTCTCATCCCCGCACTATCCCTCGGCTTGGCTGAACCGCCGATTGCGTCAATAGGAGCCGCCATGGGCGATCCCACCACCATCCGCCGCCTCTATGGCCGCCGCTCGGGCCACAAGCTGCGCGAAGGGCAAGCTGCGCTCGTGGAGGAGTTGCTCCCGACGCTGAGCGTGCCCGAAGCGGGGGAGATCGGCTCCGCGCTGCTGTTCGGGGACGATCGGCCGCTGCATTTCGAGATCGGCTTCGGTTCGGGCGAGCATCTCGCCTACCGGGCCGATCTCCTGCCCGACCACGGCTTCATCGGCTGCGAGCCCTTCCTCAACGGCGTTGTCGGCGCGCTCACGCATATCCGCGACCAGCGGCTCACCAATATCCGCCTCCACATGGGCGACGCGCTGGAGGTGCTCGAACGGCTGCCGGACGCATCGCTGCGCTTCGTCTACCTGCTCCACCCCGATCCATGGCCCAAGGCGCGCCACGCCAAGCGACGCATGGTCAACCACGGCCCGCTCGACCTGATCGCCGCCAAGCTCCAGCCCGGGGGCGAGTTCCGGCTCGGCACAGACGACCCGACCTATTGCCGCTGGTCGATGATGATCATGGATCAGCGCCGCGACTTCGAGTGGCTGGCGGAGAGTGCCCGCGACTTCCTCATCCGCCCGGGCGGGTGGCCGGAAACGCGCTACGAAGCCAAGGCGCGCCGCAAGGGGCATGAAGTGTGGTATTTCAGGTATCGGAGGGTCTGATGGCTAAGCTGCTGATCGCGCTGCTGCTGATGCTTGGGTTGGAATCGCGCGCGCGTGCCTGCTCCTGTGTCCCGCCCGGTCCGCCCGAACAGTCGCGGCAAGCAGCGCGGGAGATCGTTCAAGGGGCAGTTGCGATCGTGGATGTCCAGGCTTTGAGTGATTTCCATTTCGCAAGCGGCCGGGGGGAGCGTGTGCGTGTGCTCCGCACCCGGTGGGGCCGCGCGCCGAAGCAGTTCGAGATACAAAGGCGTACGTCAGCCAGCAGCGCTTCCTGCGATCTGCTCCTGGCGAAGGGGCAGCGAAAGACGCTGATCCTCTACCCGGCGGGGATGGGTCGATATCGGATCCAGAGCCTTTGTTCGGATTACCTCGTCGGCCCGCCGGCACACCTGGCGGTCACGCTTCAGGAGGCCCGCCGGCGGTCCTGAATGGCGCGGTGCAGCGGCCGGTGCGGATATCCACGCGGTAGCCGTGCCATGGACAGGTGATCACGCCATACGAGTCAGGCTCGGCGTCGAGCGGTAACCCATTGTGGGGGCAAAAGACGGGGACTTCGGCTGTCGTCCCGTCCGGTAGCGTTGTGACTCGCCGCTCCTTCAGCGCCCCAGGCCCGCGGCTGATCGCTTCGGCGCGGGCGATCATCATGCGCTCGTCCTCGTCGTACAGCCGGGCATAGAGCGCACGATAGTGTTCGCCGATCGCGAGCCGCTTTTCCTCCGGAACGTCCGCGACCAGAAAGCGGACGTGAACTCGGCAGCTGTTCGGGCCCGTAGCCTCGGCGCGGGTGCGAATCTCGGTCGTGACTCGCTCGCCGGCGAAGGAGCGGGTCACCCAACCGGCCTCGTCCAGCCGAAGGTCGAGCGTGACGCCGCGACCGCCGGTCAGCCGTGCTTCGGCGCGCCAGCCGGTCGGCCCGTGCTCGATGACCCGGATGCCTGAGAAGCTGTCGTGGTGAAGGTGCGGCAGATGCTCCCAGTCGAGCGCGTTCTCGTAGAGCCGCTCGATCCCTGCGCCGAGTTCTCGCGTGTAGCTGCCGACCTCGACGAGCGCGCTCACCGCGCCGGCGACAGTCTCAGCAGCCGCCCGCCGGAGCCGTTCCGAGTGTCTTCCAGCACGTAGATGGTGCCGTCCGGGCCTTGCTCCACCTCGCGGACGCGGGTGCCCATGTCCCAGCGTTCGACTTCGCGGGCGCCTGCGCCGTTGATCGCAACCCGAACAAGCGCCTGGCCGGAGAGCCCGCCAACGAACGCGCTGCCGCGCCATTGCGGGAAAGCGCTGCCGGAATAAATCATGAGGCCGGCCGGGGAGAGGCCGTTCCAGGTGACTTCCGGCGCGTTGAACTCGGGCCGGGTGCTGTGATCCGGGATCGGCTTGCCGTCATAATGATCGCCGTTGGAGACGATCGGATAGCCGTAGTTCGAACCGCGCTCGATCCGGTTGAACTCGTCGCCATTCTTGGGACCCATCTCGTGGCTCCACAGCTGGCCGCGGCCATCGAAGGCGAGGCCGAGGATGTTGCGATGCCCGGCGGACCAGAGCTGGGCGGTGACGCCGCCCTTGCTCGCCCAGGGATTGTCGCGCGGGACGGAGCCGTCGTCGTTGAGGCGAACGACCTTGCCGAGCGTGCCGGTCATGTCCTGCGCCGGCTCGAATTTCTGGCGATCGCCATTGGAGATGAAGAGCTTGCCGTCCGGCGCAAAGGCCAGGCGGTGGCCGTAATGTCCGCGGCCTTCCACCTTTGGCGCCTGCCGCCAGATCACCTGCATGCCTTCCAGCCGCGCCGCGCCGCCCTGCCGGACGAGACGACCGCGGCCGACGACGGCGCCCCGAGTGTCGCCTTCGCCGGCCTCGATCCAGCTCAGGTAGACAAGCCCGTTGCGAGAGAAAGCGGGGTGGATGACGACGTCGCCAAGCCCGCCCTGTCCGCCATAATCGACTGCCGGCACACCGGACACCTGGCTCGCCCGGCCATTCGCCCAGAGCACGAGACCGCCCGGCTTTTCGGTCACGAGCGCGGCGCCATCGGGAAGGAAGGCCATCGCCCAAGGCTCGTTGAACTTGGTCACCGGCTGGATCGCGAACGGGCGGCCGGCGCTTGCCTTGGCTGCCGGCGCGGCGGCGATCGCATCGTCGCCCGCTACGCCTTCTCCAGCTGCGTTGCAGCCAAGTAGGACGAGGAGGGAGAGGCCGGCGAGAGTGGATGGACGCATCGGGTGAACTCCGGGAACGGGTTGCTGGACGAAACCAAGCACCCCATGTGCGAATTCGCCGCCGCAAGGTCCACCCCCGACGCTCGGAAATCCCGCTTGCCCCGTTCACAATCCGCGCCGGTCTCGCTGCTGTCCGTATCGACTGCGGTTCCCGACACGGTGATCACCCAGGCGGAGGCGAAAGATCTGGCGCGCACCTTGTTCGGGCGGCGGGCGAGCGCGTTCGAGCGGCTCGCGCCCGTGTTCGACAACGCCGGAATCGACAAGCGCCACATCGTCAGGCCGATCGACTGGTACCGCGGCGACCATGGCTGGAAGGCGCGAAACGACGTCTACCTGGAGGCCGCCGAAGCGCTGTACATCGAAGCGGCCCGCAAGGCGCTCGATCAGGCCGGCATCGCTGCCGACGAGGTTGACGGGTTGGTGACGGTGTCGACGACCGGGATTGCGACACCGAGCCTGGAAGCGCGGGTCGCTGGTCGAATGGGCTTTCGCCGCGATGTCGAGCGCGTGCCCCTGTTCGGCCTCGGATGCGCGGGAGGCGTGAGCGGGCTAGCTACCGCGTCCCGGCTTGCCGCCGGCCGGGAAGGCAAGACCATCCTGTTCGTCACCGTCGAGCTGTGCTCGACCTCGATCCGCCTGGACAAACTCAGCAAGGCGAACATCGTCGCTACCGCTCTGTTCGCGGACGGTGCTGCTGCCGCGGTGCTGAGGGCAGGCGAGGGCGGACTTGCCGCCATTGAGGGCGGGGCCGAGATCCTCTGGCCGGACACGCTCGGCATCATGGGATGGGATGTCGAGGACCCCGGCCTTGGAGTCATCTTCGATCGGTCGATCCCGCCCTTCGTCGAAGAGAATATGGCGGCGGCCGTCGAGCAGATCCTCCATCATGCGAGCCAAAGCCGCGGCGCAGTCAAACGTTACACCTGTCATCCGGGTGGTGCGAAAGTCGTGGCCGCACTCGAGCAAAGCCTCAGCATCGCGGAGGGCTCGCTTGATCATGAACGCGCCGTGTTGCGTGAATACGGCAATATGAGCGCACCGACAGTCCTGTTCGTGCTTAAGCGCGTGCTTGAAGGAGGCATGCCGGAGCGTACGCTGTTGCTCGCGCTCGGTCCCGGCTTCACCACCAGCGGCCTTACGCTGGCGCGGGCGTGACGAGCGAGGCCGCACCCGGGGTACTTGCCGGGACGATGACGCTGCCTGCGATCCTGATCCTGGCTTTTGTGACGCTCCAGCGGTTGGCTGAACTGGCGATCGCCCGTCGCAACACTGCTCGCCTGCTAGCCGGCGGCGCTCGCGAAGTTTCGCCTGGCCATTACCCCCTGATCGTCGCCGTCCACACCGGCTGGCTGGTCAGCCTATGGTGGCTTGCGCCCGGGCGGGAGATCGCCTGGGCGCTGATCGCCGTATTCGCCCTGCTCCAGGCGTGTCGCGTCTGGGTCCTGGCGACGCTTGGCGAGCGCTGGACGACGCGCATCATCATCGTGCCCGGCGCGCCGCTCGTCGCCACCGGGCCTTTCCGTTTCGTGCGTCATCCCAATTACCTGGTGGTCGTTGGCGAGATCGCGATCCTGCCGCTCGCCTTTGGGCTGTGGCAGGTCGCCCTGGTCTTTACCCTGCTCAATGCGGCAGTTCTGGCCATCCGCATCCGGGCGGAGAACCGCGCGCTGGCAAGCGCCGAAGATGCGGCCTAGCAGGGCGGAGATGAAGCAGCTTTCGCCCGCCTTGCTCGCCGGCCTCGTAGCCTGCGCGACTACGCCCGCCGCGGCGCCGCAGGACGCCTTCTTCGCCCGGCTTTCCGGCCTGTGCGGGAAGGCTTTCGAGGGCCGGATCGCCAGCCCGCCGGTGGACGCCGACCGCGATTTCGCGGGCAAGCGGCTCGTCATGCATGTGCGGGACTGCTCGGGCGACACGATCCGCATTCCGTTCCACGTCGGCGAGAACCGGTCGCGGACGTGGCTAGTAACCCGGGGGCAGTCGGCGCTGCGCCTCAAGCATGATCACCGGCACGAGGACGGGAGCGAGGACAAGCTCACCCAATATGGCGGTGACGCGACTTTACCAGGGACCGCGGGCCGACAGGAGTTCCCCGCCGACGCCGAGACAAAGGCGCTGTTCGTGCGCGAGAACATCCCGCAGTCGCTGACCAATGTGTGGGCGCTGGACGTCGAGCCCGGCCGCATCTTCGCCTATGAGCTGCGCCGCCCCGGCCGCTTCTTTCGAGTGGAGTTCGACCTCACTCGTCCGGTTGCGACCCCACCCCCGCCCTGGGGCTCTGACGCTCGACAGCGGGCGCATTGAAGCCGCTCGACCAGGCTGCACGGATCGTGGCTTCGGCCCGCGGCACGGCGCGGTGGTGAGAGACGAAGATCAGCCGGTCCGGTTTGCCCCAGGCGGCCCGGAATGCCTCGTTCACATCCTGGAGCCGAACTCGCGCAAGATAGGCGATCGTGGCGTCCGGGTCGCCGGGTTCGGTGAAGACCAGGCCGCGCCCGACCGCATCCACGATCGCGTCGGCAAGCGCCGAACTGGTCCGCGGCCTGGCAGCTCGACCAAGGCTGCGCCGGGTTTCGGCGAGCTGCTCGCCGAGCTCGGCGGGCGAGAAACCTTGAGACAGCGCGCGCCGAAGCTCCATGCCGACCGCTTGCAGCCCCTTGGCCCAGTCCCGCTCGCGCGCCTCGACATCGATTCTGGCGACCCGAGCGGTCGAGAAATGCTCGTACAGTGACGCACTTGCCGTAACGAAAGGGGCCGGCGGTACGGCCGCCGCCCGCGCGAGGCGTCGGGTCAGCATTTCGGTGCCGAGCCGCTCCAGGAAGGACGAGTCCCGTCGGCTGGCGTCATCCGCGCCGCCGATCGGCTCGACCGCCGCAATGGTGGCCGTCGTTGGAGCATCTTGATCGACGAACAGGTGAACCGCCGCCCCACGACTTCCTGGAGCCGCGCGGGGGAAGGGGCCGGACTCGACATGCGTCGGGCGCTTCCAATCAGCGAAGTGCCTCTCGATTTCCTCCTCGACCGGAGGGAGATCGAAGTCGCCTACCAGCACCAAGGTGGCGCGCGCAGGCAAATATGTCCGTTCATACAAGGCCCGTAGCGCGTCTGGGGTGGCTCGCCCGACAGTCGCGGTCGTGCCGGCGACGGGTCCGCCGGCGAGACGGGTTCCCGGGACGAGCAGTCGATTTTGCGCCGTGTCCATCCGGTCGCGCACAAGGTCGCGCGCGCGTATCTCTTCCTGAACCTTTCGCTTGGCGCCGGCCACGTTTTCGCGCGTGAACAGCAGGCGGCCCGCAATCTCCCGCATCAGGGTGAGCCCCGTCTCCCGCGCACCGCTATCGGCGCGGCCCAGGTCGAGTCGGTAGACGGTCTCGTCATGGCTGGTGAAGGCGTTGAAGTCGGACCAGCGCTGGAGGCCCCGGCTGGACAGCATGAGCGGCAGGGCGCCTTCCGGAATGCCTTCCGAGCCGTGAAAAATCATATGTTCGATGATATGCGCGAAGCCGATTTCCCGCTCGCCTTCATCGCGCGCGCCGACATCGAGGTGGAGGCGCACCGACAGACTGCCTGCGGGCGCCGGGCTGCGCATGACGGCATAGCGCATGCCATTCGAGAGAACCCCGAAGCGGACGGCAGGATGGGGCGTCAGATCGCTGCGGTCGAAACCCCACGCGACGCGCACAGCATCGGATGCCGCTTGCTGAGCGTAACCGATTGACGGCCACGACGAAGCAAGCAGCAGAGCCGCCAATAATTTCACCCAATCTGGCTTTGACCTCATTGAGAAAGAAAGTGGCGCGACCGGCTTGGCTTATCAACGCTTGCCCGCCGATGGTGCCGCCTCTATATGAGCACTTCCTCCTCGACATCGTTAGAAGTTGAGGCTGGTCCCGAGGGTCGGGGCCGGCGCCGAGGACTCATATCGTTTGGAGCCTGGATGGCGGACAACCCCCAATTGACGCAGCTGATCGAGCCGATGGTGGAAGCCGCTGGGCTCGCGCTGGTGCGCGTCAAGATGATCGGCGGCACATCCGATCCGACGCTGCAGATCATGGCCGAGCGCTCCGACACGCGCCAGCTGACGCTCGACGATTGCTCGCGATTGTCTCGGCGTTTGTCCGAGATGCTGGATGCGCTGGAAGCCGAGGGCAAGGATCCGATTCCGGGGTCTTACCGGCTCGAAGTCAGTTCGCCGGGGATCGACAGGCCGCTGACGCGCCTTACCGATTACACCGACTGGTCGGGCCATGAGGCGAGGATCAGCCTCGCCGAGAAGCTGAACGGGCGCAAGCAGTTCACCGGCAACCTGATCGGCTCGGACGGCGAGGACGTTCTTGTCGATGTGCCGGGGCTCGGCGAGACGCGGCTGCCGTTCGCGGCGGTCCAATCGGCCAAACTCGTCATGACCGACAGGCTGATTGCCGCGACCGCGCCGCTCAGCGCCGAAGGCGCCGACGAAGTTTACGAGGAAGCGGGTTCCGATCCGCAGCAAGAGACGAAAGCAGAGGAAGACTGACCATGGCTACTGCCGCCACCGCACCCGGCGCCGTTTCCGCCAACCGCGCCGAGCTGATCGCGATCGCCGATGCGGTCGCGCGCGAGAAGCTGATCGACCGCGCGATCGTGATCGAGGCGATGGAGGACGCGATCCAGCGCGCCGCCCGCTCGCGCTACGGCGCCGAGAACGACATTCGCGCCAAGCTCGACACCGAGAGCGGCGACGTCCAGCTCTGGCGTGTGGTCGAGGTGACCGAGGAGGTTGACGACCATTTCAAGCAGGTCGGCCTGGAAGACGCGCAGAAACTCCAGCCAGGCGCGAGCGTCGGCGACTTCATCGTCGATCCGCTGCCGCCGATCGAGTTCGGCCGGATCGCCGCCCAGGCCGCCAAGCAGGTCATCTTCCAGAAGGTCCGCGACGCCGAGCGCGAGCGCCAGTATGAGGAGTTCAAGGACCGCGCCGGCGAGATCATCACCGGCGTCGTGAAGCGCGTCGAATTCGGCCATGTCGTCGTCGATCTCGGCCGCGCCGAGGGCGTCATTCGCCGTGATGCGCAGATCCCGCGCGAAGTGGTCCGCGTCGGCGATCGCGTCCGCTCGCTGATCCTGAAGGTGGTGCGTGAAAATCGCGGCCCGCAGATTTTCCTCAGCCGCGCGCATCCGGATTTCATGAAGAAGCTGTTCGCGCAGGAAGTGCCGGAAATCTACGACGGCATCATCGAGATCAAGGCGGCCGCACGCGATCCCGGCAGCCGCGCCAAGATCGGCGTGATCAGCCACGACAGCTCGATCGATCCGGTCGGCGCCTGCGTCGGCATGAAGGGTTCGCGCGTCCAGGCTGTCGTCCAGGAAATGCAGGGCGAGAAGATCGACATCATCCCCTGGTCGCCTGACCTCGCCACCTTCGTCGTCAACGCCTTGCAGCCGGCCACCGTCGCGCGCGTGGTGATCGACGAGGAAGAGAGCCGGATCGAGGTTGTGGTGCCCGACGATCAGCTCAGCCTCGCTATCGGCCGGCGCGGCCAGAATGTTCGGCTCGCCTCGCAGCTGACCGGCTCGGCGATCGACATCATGACGGAGGCGGACGCTTCCGAGAAGCGCCAGCGCGAGTTCATCGAGCGCTCCGAGATGTTCCAGAATGAGCTCGATGTCGACGAGACGCTGGCGCAGCTGCTCGTCGCCGAAGGTTTCGGCGCGCTCGAGGAAGTCGCCTATGTGGAGCTGGACGAGATTGCGAGCATCGAAGGCTTCGACGAGGAGCTCGGGGCCGAGCTGCAGTCCCGCGCTCAGGAAGCGCTGGAGCGGCGCGAGGAAGCGTCCCGCGAGGAGCGCCGCGGGCTCGGCGTCGAGGATGCGCTGGCCGAGATGCCGTACCTGACAGAGGCGATGCTGGTCACGCTCGGCAAGGCCGGCATCAAGACGCTCGACGATCTCGCCGATCTCGCCACCGACGAACTCGTCCAGAAGAAGCGCCCCGAGCAACGCCGCCAGCGCGAGCCGAACAACCGGCCGGAGGACAAGGGCGGTATCCTCGCCGATTATGCTCTGTCCGACGAGCAGGGCAACGAGATCATCATGGCCGCCCGCGCGCACTGGTTCGAGGACGAAGGGGAGGACGCTGTTGCGGAAGCCTCCCAATGATGCGGCTGGTCTAGGCCGCGAAGCCGAGCCTGGCATCGATGATGGGCTCCTGCTTTCGCAGGAGAATAAGGGGCCGGAGCGGACCTGCATCCTGACGCGCGAACATGGCGCGCGGGATCGGCTGGTCCGGCTCGCGCTTGGCCCCGACGGGCAGGTGCTGCCGGACGTCCGCGCCAAGGCGCCGGGCCGGGGCGCATGGATCGGCGTCGATCGTCCCGCGCTTGATGCGGCGCAGGCCAAGGGCAAGCTCAAGGGCGCGCTGTCACGTGCGTTCAAGACGGGCGAGCTCCAGATCCCGGCCGACCTCGGTGAGCGGATAGAGACGGCGCTGCGCCAGGCCGCGCTCGACCGGCTGGGGCTGGAAGCCCGCGCAAGCACCCTGCTCACCGGCAGCGAGAAGATCGAAGTGGCGGCGCGGCGGGGCGATGTTCACCTGCTGCTCCACGCCGCCGACGCAGGCTTGGATGGCAATGGCAAGCTCGACCAGGCGTGGCGAGTCGGCGGCGGCGAACCGCAAGGTCTGGTTTTGCCTGCCACAAGAACCATATTGTCGATGGCCTTGGGGCGCGAAAATGTGGTACATGTCGCGCTGATTGACCGGGCTGCCGCTGCGCGTGTGCGTCACGCGATCGACCGGTGGCGCGCTTTTATCGGACCGGATGCTAGGCTAAGCGCCGCTGCGGCGGCGTCGCCGGTCGTGTCGGCTGTGGATTGAAACGAAGGATTTTATGAGCGAGACGACGGAAAAGCCGAAACTCGGAGCGCGCGCGCCCTTGGGCCTGAAGCGCACGGTCGAGGTCGGCAAGGTCAAGCAGAGCTTCAGCCACGGCCGGTCCAACACCGTGATCGTGGAGACCAAGAAGGCGCGCACCTTGCGGCGCCCGGGCGATCCCGCGCCGGAGCCCGCCAAGGTCGAGGAAGTCGCTTCGCCGCCAGCGCCAGTTGCGCGTGCGCCGGAGCCTGCCGCGCCCAAGCCCGCGCAGCGGCCCGTCAATGATGCGCTTGCCCGCCGCGAGCTGCAGGAGCGGCTGCTCCGCGAAGCCGACGAAGCGCGGATGAACGCGCTGGAGGAAGCGCGTCGCCGCGAGGACCGCAAGGCGGTCGAGGCGACCGAGGACGAGAAGCGCCGCCAGGACGACAACCGCCGCGCAGAGGAAGAAGCGCGTGTTCGGGCCGAGCAGGAGGCCGGGGAAGCTGCCGCGCGTGCCGAGCAGGAAGCAGCGGCTCCCGCAGCTCAGCCGCAGGACGGCGCCGCGACGCCGGCGAAAGCCGCTACCGTTGGAGAAGAAGCGCGTCCGGTCGGGCCGAAACCCAAGGGCTTCGTTAATGTCAAGCGGCCGGACCCGGCGCGTACCGCGCGCCGCGGCGATGATCGCCGCCGCGACGGCAAGCTGACCGTCACCCGCGCGCTTGGCGACGACGATGGCGCTCGCGCTCGCTCAATGGCCGCGCTGAAGCGTGCCCGCGAGAAGGGCAAGCGCTCGCTTGGTCAATCAGGTCCCTCCGCCAAGCAGGTGCGCGACGTGGTGGTGCCGGAGACGATCACGGTGGGCGAACTCGCCAACCGCATGGCCGAGCGAGGCGCAGACCTCGTGAAGGCTTTGTTCAAGATGGGCACGCCCGTCACGATCAACGAAGTGATCGACCAGGACACTGCCGAGCTGCTGATCGAGGAATTCGGCCATCGCATGGTCCGCGTCTCCGAATCGGACGTGGACATCCAGGCGGCGGCAGATGTCGACGCGACCGAGACGCTGCAAGCGCGCCCGCCGGTCGTCACGATCATGGGCCACGTCGACCACGGCAAGACGTCGTTGCTCGACGCGATCCGCGGCGCCAACGTGGTCTCCGGCGAGGCTGGCGGCATCACCCAGCATATCGGCGCCTATCAGGTCGCGCTGCCCGACAAGTCGAAGATCACTTTCCTCGACACGCCTGGCCACGAGGCCTTCACCGAGATGCGCCAGCGCGGCGCCAACGTCACCGACATCGTCGTGCTGGTAGTCGCCGCCGATGACGGGTTGAAGCCGCAGACGATCGAGGCGATCAACCACACCAAGGCGGCCGGCGTGCCGATGATCGTGGCGATCAACAAGATCGACAAGGACGGCGCCCGTCCGCAGCGGGTCCGCGAGGAGCTGCTGCAGCACGAGATCGTCGTCGAGGATTTGGGCGGCGACGTCCAGGACGTGGAAGTCTCCGCGCTCAAGAAGACCAACTTGGACGGGCTTCTGGAGGCACTCAGCCTGCAGGCCGAACTGCTCGAACTCAAGGCCAATCCGGCCCGTGCCGCCGAGGGCACGGTCGTTGAAGCCAAGCTCGACAAGGGTCGTGGTCCGCTCGCCACCGTGCTCGTGCAGCGCGGCACGCTGAAGGTCGGCGACATCTTCGTGGTCGGCGCGGTGCCGGGCAAGGTCCGCGCGATGATCGACGACAAGGGCAAGCAGGTGAAGGAAGCCGGTCCCTCGGTGCCGGTCGAAGTGCTCGGCCTGTCGGGCGTTCCGTCCGCCGGCGACACGCTCACTGTCGTCGAGAATGAGGCACGGGCCCGCGAAGTCGCCGAGTATCGGCAGGGCCTGCTCGATCGCAAGCGCACCACAAGCGCGCCGGTCAGCCTCGAGAACATGTTTGCCTCGCGCGCCAGCCAGACCATGGAATTCCCGCTGGTCGTCAAGGCCGACGTTCAAGGTTCCGCTGAGGCGATCGTCAATGCGGTCAATCGCATTTCCACCGAGGACATCAAGGCGCGCATCCTGCACTCGGGCGTCGGCGCCATCACCGAGAGCGACGTGATCCTCGCCTCGGCGAGCGGTGCGCCGATCATCGGCTTCAACGTGCGGCCCAATGCCAAGGCGCGCGAGATCGCCGAGCGCAACAAGGTCGAGTTCCGCTATTACGATGTCATCTACCATCTCACCGACTGGGTGAAGTCGGCGATGGCGGGCGAGCTCGGGCCAGAGATGATCGAAACGGTGCTCGGCCGTGCGCGGGTTCAGGAAGTCTTCCCAGCCGGCAAGCGGGACAAGGCGGCGGGTCTGCTGGTGCTCGAAGGCGTCATCCGCAAGGGGCTCCATGCCCGCCTCACGCGCGAGGACGTCATTGTTTCCAAGACGTCGATCTCCTCGCTTCGCCGGTTCAAGGACGATGTCGCCGAAGTGCGCGCTGGACTGGAATGCGGCGTGCTGCTGGCCGACACGAACGATATCAAGGCCGGCGACCACCTCGAAGTCTTCGAAGTCGAGGAGCGCGCGCGCACGCTTTAAGATCACTCTGAATAAGCCTCTCTCCCCTTGTGGGAGAGAGGTTGGAGAGAGGGGTGCGGACGGAGCGGCTCGATGCCGCGACAACCGCCTAACAGGAAGAAGACGGCATCGAGCTGCCTTCTTCCTCCCCCTCTCCCCAACCCCTCCCCCGCGGAGGGGGGAGGGGCTAAATCATTTCCATGGCACGTCACACCGAATCTCCCGAAGGACGCTCCGTCCGCCTGCTTCGCGTCGGCGAGCAGGTGCGTCATGTCTTGTCCGACATCCTCACGCGCGGCGAAGTGCATGACGATGTGCTGGCCAGCCATCCCGTGTCGGTGACAGAGGTGCGCATGTCGCCGGA
Organism: Allosphingosinicella sp.; assembly: GCF_036387615.1. Classification (GTDB taxonomy): domain Bacteria; phylum Pseudomonadota; class Alphaproteobacteria; order Sphingomonadales; family Sphingomonadaceae; genus Allosphingosinicella. The sequence continues at coordinate 3,130 of NZ_DASVTH010000021.1, read as the reverse complement.
CCTTCGCCACGCAACCGTGTTCGTGAAGCCGCTGCTGGGGGCGGATGAGGCGCAGGTGCTGAAGGCTTTGCGCACCAACACCGCCTTCCTGCAGCGCTCGGTCGCCTCGCGCGTGAACACCAAATATGCGGCCAAGCTGAAGTTCCTCGCCGACGAGAGCTTCGACGAAGGCAGCCACATCGACGCCATCCTGCGCTCGCCTAAGGTCGCCCGCGACCTTGGCGGAGACGAGGAGGAGTGAGGCTCGGGGAGTCGATGCTGGACCGGGAGGTCCGGATCGAGCCGCTGGAGGAGCAGCATAGGGAACCGCTTCGGCAGGCCTGCGCCGAGGATCCGGAGATGTGGTCGATCTACCCGATGAGCTTCCTCGGCGAACGGTTCGACGCTTCGTTCGAGGCCTGCTTCGGCAATGCCTCCATCCTCCCCTTCGCGCTGTTCGACGGCGAGCGGTTGGTCGGCATGAGCTCCTATTTCGTCGATGCCGCCAACATGGCGCTGGAGATCGGGCGCACCTACATATCTCCTCGAATGCGCGGCACCAATTTCAACAAACGCGTGAAGCGGCTGATGCTGGATAGAGCCTTCGACCAGGGCTTCAGGCGAGTACAGTTTCAGATCGATACCCGCAATACTCGCTCGATGGCGGCCGTCGAGAAGCTCGGCGCGGTCCGCGAGGGCACGCTGCGACAGAACCGGGTCACCTGGACGGGGTTTGTTCGCGATACCGCAGTTTATTCGATCCTCGCGGACGAGTGGCACGGACGTGAGTGAGAATCTCATTTTCGAGATCGCGACCTGGCTGATCCCGCTGGTGATCGCGATCGTGTTCCATGAAGTGGCGCATGGCTGGGTGGCGAATGCGTTCGGCGATCCGACTGCGCGCGAGCAGGGGCGGCTGAGCCCCAACCCGATCCGGCATGTCGATCCGGTCGGCACCGTCGCTCTGCCGATGATCCTGGCGGTGACCGGCGCGCCGGTATTCGGCTGGGCCAAGCCGGTGCCGGTGATCGCGGCCCGGCTGCGCAATCCGCGCCTGCACATGATGCTGGTCGCGCTGGCCGGGCCGGGGATCAACTTCCTGCTGGCGCTGGTCTCGGCCTTCGCGCTCGCGGGCGTGCTGGCGGTGGGACCATCTCCCGGGCTCGGCACGGACTTCCTGCTCGCCAACCTTCAGAACTTGGTGCTGATCAACCTATTCCTCGGGGTGTTCAACCTGCTGCCGGTGCCGCCCTTCGACGGCGGTCATGTTGTCGAGGGACTGCTCCCGCGCCGGCTCGTCCCGGCCTGGCAGCGGTTCGGGCGGCTGAGCCTGTTCATCCTCATCTTCCTGCTGCTGATCCTGCCGCTCCTCGTGCCCAGCGCGGATGTGGTCGAGCGGCTGGTCGTGCCGCCGGTCCGCTGGCTGCTCGATATCGTGACGGGTCTCGCCGGCCTCTGAGGCTCAGGCGGCGCTACGCTGCGCGTCCGGCCCGAACAGGGATCGTCCGGTGCGGGCCGAGCTCTCGTCCGCGATGCCGAGCAGGTCCAGCATTGTCGGAAAAGTGTCGAGGATCGACACCAGTTCCTCGTGCTTGCGATGGGTGCCGCGCCGGATCCAGAGCGCGCCCACTGGGTGGTGGCAGCCGCTCTTGGTTCCGTCGAGCTCGTAGACGACTTCGCTTGCCGGGAAGGTGCGGCCGGTCGCCTGGTCCGTAACGAGGGCCTCGAGATCGCCCGAGTTCGGCACCTGCGCGCCGAAGTAGAGCGCGTTCGGCGTGTCGTGCGGCGGTGAGTCGATCAGCTTGCGGCCATCCTCATATTCGAAGCAGGACAGCCGCCGCTCCGCCTCCGCCCGCGCTTCGTCGCTACCGAATGTCGCCATGAACTGGTGGGTCATCGTGGGATCGACATCGAGATAGCTGACCCCCGCCTCGCGCAGAAAGCTCTGCACGTCGCGCAGCCGGAAGAAGCGCTGACCGCCTTTCGCTTCATACTTTAGGAACGGCTGCTGGCTCAGCGCCGTCTGGAACACCAGGGTGGTGCCATGCCGGTCGGCGAGTTTCAGGACGCGGCCGATCAGCCAATCCATCGCGACATAACCGAATTTGATCGCGTCGCCGTAGCGGGCCCGTTCGCTCCCGTCAGGCTGCACCTGGAAGGCGTCAGGCTCCATGTAGCGCCAATAGCTGTGCTGCAGGTGCGCGACCGAGTTGACGAAGAAGGTCGCCAGGTGCGGCCGCATCACCCGGTAGTAATGCGCGAAAACGTCGAACTGCAGCGCATCGAGGATGGCGACGCGACGATAGGAGAGGTGCGGGTCGCGCAGCTTCTCGTCGGCGAGTTGCCGGACGGTGCGCCACGCCGTGCCCGCGGACAGCCCATGCGTCAGCAGGAAGCGCAGGAAAGCGGCGTAGTCGCTCGCGGTCAGGCCCGCGTCGCTGTTGCTATATTCGCGCACATTATGGCCGACGAAGCGATTGTAGACGTTGAGTTCGGGCGGGTGGGCGTCGCCATTCTCCGTCCACGGATCGCCGACGAACAGCGATCCGGGCGCGGCGAAGGGGCGCACGTTCATGCTGGCGAAGCTGCATGCGGTGCGGCCGGCGGCGATTGCCGCGCGCCAGATATCCTGGTGTTCGGCCCGGGCGCCGTCGGTCAGATGATAAACACCGTGCTGATCGTAGGATAGGCCGGTGTGGATCGAATACCACTGGATCCAGGGCTCTAGCTTGTCCGGCTCGGTCACGTCGGCCTGCGTCTGGAAGACGTCCGAGCCGTCGTGCAGCCGTTTGAAGTTGGGCAACGACCCGTCCACCATCCAGCGGTCGAGCAGGGGCGGGCAGAGCTCGTTCAGCTCGAGCACGATTACGGGGCGGGCAGGGGTCTCCGGCATGAGCTTCGCATAATGCGGCCCGGTTTGGATTTTCTTAAGGCCGGGCTAAGCGCAGGCCGTGCACGGCTGGATCATCATCGACAAGTCGGTCGGGCCGGGCTCGACCCAGATCGTCTCGGCGGTCAAGCGCGCGCTGCGGGACGGTGGCTATCCCAAAGTGAAGGTCGGTCACGGCGGCACGCTCGATCCGCTCGCCAGCGGCGTTATGCCGATCGCGCTGGCGGAAGCGACCAAGCTTGCCGGGCGGATGCTGGATGC